>DATJPG010000178.1:0-44955 GCA_035506515.1 Acidobacteriota bacterium | reverse complement strand
TAAATGCCGGGCCAGATCGGAGTATCCGGTGAAAAATGTGGATACTAATTCGGTCAAATCAGGTTCTATGAATAAATGGCGTTGATTAGTTTATTGTATTTTGAACCGCGAAGACCGCGAAGACCGCAAAGAACAAAATTTGGGCTCTTTTAGCTGCCGGGCAATTAGATGAGGTCGTACTCGATTGTGGATGTCGGGACGATCTCTTGGTTGATGAATGCATACTCGTCGAAAACAAAACTGTCGATGTGATCCATCCCGTCCACCGAGCCCAGTTGCTTACCTGTCTCAAGCTGAACGGACGTTCCATCGGCTTCCTAATTAACTGGAAGGTCCCACGCATCAGGGATGGAATCCAGCGCATGATCTGGCGCGAACGATAAGCACGAAGCCCATAAAAATATCTTCTTTGCGGTCTTCGCGATCTTCGCGGTTTAGTTTTTTGGTGTCAATTCACAAAATGCTGATTAATGCCGGGCCAGATCGGAGTATCCGGTGAAAAATGTGGATACTAATTCGGTCAAATCAGGTACTACCGACTGCCGGCTGCTTTGAACGCTTCGCGGGCGGCAAGGATCGTGGCCTTGATGTCGTTGTGCGTGTGGGCCAGCGACACGAAGCAGGTTTCAAACTGCGAAGGCGGAAAGTAAACGCCTCTCTCCAGCATTGCATGGAAGAACTTTGCATATCGCGCTGTGTCGCAGGTCTTCGCTTTTTCGAAATCCGTGACGGGGGAATCGGCAAAAAAGACCGTGAACATCGAGCCGATGCAATTGATCTGCACCCGGCTGCCGGCACGCTCCGCGGCAATCGCCAATCCTGTGACCAGCTCGGCCGTCATCTGTTCAAGCTTCGCGTAGGTTCCCGGTTTTTTCAAAGCATTCAACGCCGCGATCCCGGCCGCGACCGCCAGGGGATTTCCGGAGAGCGTCCCTGCCTGGTATACGGGGCCTTCCGGGGCGATCCACTTCATAATTTCATGGTGGCCCCCGTAAGCTCCGACCGGCAGCCCTCCACCAATGATCTTTCCGAGACATGTCAGGTCAGGTTTGACGTTAAGGATCTTTTGCGCGCCGCCGTACGACAGGCGGAAACCGGTGATCACTTCGTCAAAAATCAAGAGGGCGCCGTGCTCGCGTGTGAGCTTGCGCAACCGTTGCAGGAATCCGCGGGCGGGAAGCACGGTGCCCATATTTCCGGCGACCGGCTCGACGATGACGGCGGCAACTTCCGCGCGATTGCGATCGAGCACTTGCTGCACGGTATCGCAGTCGTTGTATGGGATCGAGATCGTGGAGCCGCAATCCTGCGGCTGCACGCCGGCGCTGTCCGGCAAGCCCAGCGTCGCGACTCCCGATCCGGCCTTGACCAGGAGGCTGTCCACGTGCCCGTGATAGCACCCGTCGAACTTGATGATCTTGGAGCGGTTCGTGAAGGCGCGCGCCAGGCGGATGGCACTCATGGTCGCTTCGGTCCCGGAATTGACCAGACGAACTTTTTCGATGGACGGAACCGCGCCGGCAATCATTTCAGCCAGGATGACCTCATTCTCCGTGGATGCGCCGAAACTGGTCCCTAACTGGATCTGGCTGCGAAGAGCCGCCTGCACCGGCGGCGGGCAGTGGCCGAGAATCAGAGGGCCCCAGGATCCCAGGTAATCTATGTAGGATTCGCCATCCACGTCCACCACGCGGCTTCCTTTGCCTGACCGGATAAAGCGGGGATTTCCGCCGACACTTCGGAAAGCCCTCACCGGACTGTTGACTCCGCCGGGGATCCACTTTTGAGCGCGCGCAAACAAGACTTTCGATCGTCGATTCACCAGATCAACTCCAATCTCAAGACGAAATCGCGTGAATGGAAATGCCCTTCATGACAAGGCCAAAAAAATGACGCGACTCCCGATTTACTGCAAAAGCTTTGACGCCTCCTTGGCAAAGTACGTAAGGATCATTTCCGCGCCGGCACGGCGAATCCCGATGAGGGATTCGATCATGACTCTGGGGAGGTCCAGCCACCCCATCTGTCCTGCCGCCACCAGTGCGGAATATTCACCGCTGACCTGATACGCAGCCAGAGGCAGCGTGTACCGGTCACGCAGCATGCGAATGATGTCGAGGTACGGACCCGCCGGCTTTACCATCAAAATGTCGGCGCCTTCTTCGATATCGAGCTCCACTTCTCTCAGGGCCTCCCGTGCATTCGCGGGATCCATCTGGTGGCTGCGGCGATCTCCAAATGCCGGAGCCGATCCCGCCGCTTCGCGGAACGGACCGTAGTAGCCCGAGGCATATTTCACGGCATAGGACAAAATGGGCACATTGTGCAGATGATTCTCATCCAGCAGCTTTCGAATCGCGCCGACCCGACCGTCCATCATATCCGACGGAGCCACTATGTCCGCCCCCGCTTTGGCCTGTGACAAGGCCGTTTTTGCGATTAGCGCAAGGCTTTCGTCGTTGAGGATCTCATCGCCCGAAATAAGGCCGCAGTGCCCGTTGGCCGTGTATTCGCACAGGCAGACATCCGTGATGACGAGGATTCCCGGGACTTCCCGTTTCAGCGCGCGCACGGCCTGCTGCACGATGCCGTTGTCATCGTACGCGCCACTGGCAAGATCGTCTTTCTTTGCGGGAATACCGAACAGCATCACGCCGCCGATTCCAAGAGACTTTGCGGAACGGACTTCATCAACCAATGTGTCTACCGACCAGTTGTAATTGTCGGGCATGGAGGAAATTTCCTTTTTCACTCCCTCGCCGGGGCAGACAAACAGAGGAAGGACAAACTGTTCCGGCGAGAGACGATTCTCGCGCACCATATTCCGAATGGGCTCATTCATGCGAAGCCGTCGGGGTCGAGTCGTCGGGAAGGCCATAGGTTCCTCCTTTTCGAGCGCAAAAGACGCGGAAATCCTGTAAAAACGAGAAATTATAGCACAGTATTGCGATGCAGTTCCGATTCCCGATTCTCAATTCCAGATTCTCGACCTTGAGCAAACGTCTCATAGCAGCCAATCTGGAATCTGAAATCGAGAATTGAGAATTGATAATCGAGAATTGTGAATTGGGAATCGAGAATTGAGAATCGAGAATTGACAATCTGGAATCCGGTATTTGCAGTCAGCGGGGATGTTAATTGGCCTTCGTTTGTGGTAGAAGTGATCAAATGTCCGCAAAAGAGCATACCAACAGGCTGTGTGCGTTTGAGATTTGCGTCCGGAAGACGATACAAAAGCATCGGATGCTGAATCCGGGCGACCGGGTGCTCGTCGCCGTTTCCGGCGGCGCGGATTCGGTTGCATTGCTGCTTTGTCTCCACGAACTTGCTTCCAGACTTGATCTTTCGCTGGCCATTGCCCACTTGAACCACCGCATTCGAGGACGGGAAGGAGACGACGACGAGGAATTTGTGCGTAGCCTGAGCGCCGGACTAGGGCTTCCTTTTTATTCGGAGGCGATTGAAGTGAAAAAGCGGGCGATCGAGGAAAAGCGAAACCTCGAAGAACTTGCCCGTGAGAAACGATACGAATTCCTCGGCCGGATTGCGCGGCGAATTGGAGCGCAGAAAATCGCGGTCGGGCATAGTTTGAATGATCAGGCAGAAACGATTCTTTTCCGGTTCATCCGCGGGAGCGGCATCGAGGGGCTTTCCGCGATTCACCCCGTCGTCGATGGAGTTATGATCCGGCCGCTGCTGGACTGTTCCCGGAAAGACATCGTCGAATACCTGAAACAGAAGGGCGCGGACTATCGGGACGATTCTACGAACAAAAGCATGGCGCACACGCGGAACCGGATCCGGATGGAGCTTGTACCTTATCTGGAAGGCATCAATCCAAGGTTGATTGAGACCCTGGCGCGGGAAGCTTCGCTGTCGCGCGAAACGTGGGCGTTCGTCGAGGAGCAGGCGAAAGAGGCGCTGGAAAGGCTGTGCAGCAGAGCCGAAAATGGGGTCTCGATTGAGCTGCACGGTTTCAAAATGCTTCATTCCGCGCTGCAGAAGCAGGTTTTGCGGCAGGCGTTGAGGGAATGCATCGGAACGCTAAGAGGGATTACGGCCAAACACTTAGACGGTCTATTATCGCTATGCGGACCGGGGCGCAGCGGCGATCTAATCCTGTTTCCCGGGCAGATTGTTGCGATCCGGCAGTTCGATACGCTTTTGCTGGCGAAACGGCCGCCCAGGCAAAAACAATCCTTTGCCTATCGTCTCGAGATACCCGGTGAATGCCGAGTTCCGGAAGCAGGAGTCGTTTTCCGATCCGGAATCTGTAGCACCCCTGATCCGAAAACGATCCAGACTAAGCAAGGGACAAAAGCCTTTCTAGACCCGCGCGCCCTGCCGCAGTTTCTCACCGTCCGTTCGAAGGAGCCCGGTGACCGCTACGGGGGGGCAGGCCACCGGAAGGTAAAAAAGCTGCTGATTGGCGGCAGGGTCCCCCTTTTGCAGCGCCTCGATCTGCCCATGGTAGCGGCCGGAAGTACCGTAATTTGGGTCCCGGGATTCAAGCCGGCGCGAGCCTTTGCGGCCCGGACTGATTCCCGGGAGTGCATCCTCGTCGAGTTAGTCCGCGAAGTGGCATCTGTAAAATAATCTCTTTTGCCCGGTCGTGAGACTGGTATTCTTCAGGCCGCATCTTATACTTATGTAGATAGCTCTGGTATAATAGCCAGTGCGGACTTCGTAAGGAGTTGCTTGGCGGGAGCCGATACGTCAAGTTGTGCCATTGCGATGTCCTAATGGGAGGTCTCTCTTTTGAGCACTAATTTAAAGACTATTCTCGTCTGGTTGGCGATTTTGGTTACGCTGGTCCTGTTGTGGCAGCTGTTCTACAACATCCGCGACGTCAACGTTGAAGAGAAAGATTTTACGACTTTCTACCAGGATATGACGGCCAAAAGGATCAAATCCGTCAAAATCGTGGGAGAAGACCTGGAAGGCGAAGACACCGGCGGCAAGAAATTCAAAACCGTCATTTCTCCCGAAGCGATCGGGGACCTTGCGAAGGACCTGAGGCAGAATAACGTTACCGTAAAATTTGAGAAATCCTCCAATTCCTCGGTCATGTACGTGTTTTTGTCCTCGTGGCTGCCATTTATTCTCTTGTTCGCATTCTGGATTTTCATGATCCGGCAGATGCAGAGTGGAGGAAACAAAGCCCTCTCGTTCGGGAAGAGCCGCGCCCGGCTACTGTCCAGCCAACAGAAAAAGGTTACTTTTAAAGACGTAGCGGGAGTGGAAGAAGCGAAAGAGGAACTTACCGAGATCATCGAATTCCTCAAAGAGCCGCAAAAATTTCAAAAGCTCGGCGGACGGATTCCCAAAGGCGTTCTGCTCATGGGGTCTCCGGGAACCGGCAAGACGCTTCTCGCGCGGGCTATCGCGGGCGAGGCCAACGTCCCGTTTTTCTCCATCAGCGGTTCGGACTTCGTAGAGATGTTTGTCGGCGTGGGAGCCAGCCGCGTGCGCGATCTCTTTGAACAGGGCAAGAAAAACGCACCGTGCATTATTTTCATAGATGAGATCGATGCTGTCGGCCGGCATCGCGGAGCCGGTCTCGGCGGCGGCCATGATGAGAGAGAACAGACGTTAAATCAGTTGCTGGTCGAAATGGACGGGTTCGAGTCCAACGACGGCGTGATCCTGATTGCCGCCAGCAACCGTCCGGATGTCCTCGATCCGGCGCTTCTCAGGCCCGGCCGGTTCGATCGGCAGGTTGTGGTTCCGCTGCCGGACATCCGTGGACGCGAAGGCATCCTGAAAGTCCACACGCGCAAAATCCCCGTGGCGGATGATGTCGATGTATCCGTGATTGCGCGGGGCACCCCGGGATTTTCCGGTGCGGCGCTGGCGAACCTCGTCAATGAAGCCGCTCTGAACGCAGCCCGTTACAGCAGGAAAGTCGTCGCGATGAACGATTTTGAAGGTGCCAAGGACAAGGTCCTGATGGGGAAAGAACGCAGGTCCATGGTCATCACGGAAAGCGAGAAAAAAGTCATCGCCTACCATGAAGCGGGACACGCGCTGGTTGCCTATATGATTCCGGGCAGCGATCCTTTGCACAAAGTCACGATTATTCCTCGAGGCATGGCGTTAGGGCTGACCCAGCAGTTGCCGGAAGCCGACAAGCACAACTACCCCAAGGAATATTTCGAAGGCGAAATAGCCATCCTGATGGGTGGGCGCTGCGCGGAAAAGATCTTTCTGAATACCGAGACCACGGGCGCGGCTCACGATATCGAAGTCGCCACGGATCAGGCCCGCAAAATGGTCACCGAGTGGGGGATGAGCCCTATCATGGGGCCCCTGACCTTCGGGAAAAAGGAAGAACAGATATTCCTCGGAAGGGAAATCGCGCAGCATCGTGATTTCAGCGAGGATACGGCTATCCAGATCGATAAGGAAGTAAAGCGAATCGTCGAGGAGTGCTACGCGCGGGCCTGGAAGACACTCGAAGAGAATCGTGACAGCCTGGTCCGGCTGGCGGAAGCTCTGCTGGAATACGAAACTCTGGACAATTGGGGGATTGAGGCGATCATGAAAGGGTTGCCTATCAAACCTAAAGAATCCGCCCCTTCAGATACAGATTCTCAAGGAGAACCTGCCCGGGAAAAGGCGCCGGGTCACACCACGCTGCCCCAACTGATCAATCCCAAGGGCAAGCCGGCACCGGCATAGAATTCTGAAACAACCACCGGATACACGGATCACACGAAATTTCTATTGAACCTTTATCGATGTGATTCGTGTATCTTGTGGTTGTTTTGTTTTTAAATGAGGGATCGCCGGCCATGACAGACCTATACTCCAGGAAAGCGTACACGCTCCGTGCAGGAAACTGGACCCTGAACCTGGGGGCACGGACTCTCGTCATGGGCATTCTGAATACGACGCCCGATTCTTTTTCCGACAGGGGCCGTTATTATGATCCTCTGGAGGCGGTGGACAGGGCCTGGCAGATTGCGGAAGAAGGGGCGGATATTCTCGACATCGGAGGGGAATCCACACGGCCGGGATCGGAGGGAATTACCGCGGAGGAAGAGCTGCGGCGCGTGATGCCCGTGATCGAGTCACTGGCTGCGGGCAAAAAATATCCCATTCCGATTTCCGTGGACACGACGAAATGCGAGGTTGCCAAAGCAGCGCTGGAATGCGGCGCTGCTATCATCAATGACATTACGTCTCTGCAAAGGAGCCCGGAGATCGGTCCGGAAGCGGCCAGGCACGGAGCCGCCCTGGTCCTCATGCATATGCGGGGCGAGCCGGGGAACATGCAGAAGATCCCTCCCAGCGCCGACATCCTTGCCGACATCGACGCCTGGGCGCTGGACGCGGTCGCGCGCGCGCAAAGCGCCGGCGTAACCCGGGACAGGATCGTGCTGGATCCGGGAGTCGGATTCGGGAAAACGGCGGCCCAGAATATGCAAATTCTTAAAAATTTGCGTCGCCTGGCGGCAGCGGGTTCCCCCATCCTGGTGGGGACGTCGAGGAAATCGTTTATCGGCGCGATCGTGAAAAAGCCCTCCAAGGATCTTGTCCTGGGAACGGGCGCGTCCGTGGCCGCGTCCATTGTGTTTGGCGCTCATATCGTCCGTGTCCACGACGTAGCGGCAATTCGAGAAGTCGCCGATGTCACCGACGCGATCATGAGCGCATAGTTGAATTTGGAAACGGTTTATAGCGGTGATTCAGCTTAAACGGACCTTTGAAGAAGCAATGGGTAGCGGCGCGCTACGCCAGCTCGCGACGCGCCTCGAAGAGGGGAGTCGTGTCGTTGCCGTATCCGGTACGGCCGGCGGCGCCAAAGCCTTGACGATTGCGAAGGCCATCCTGACCGAAAACCGCTCCACGTTTGTAATCGTTCCTTCGAATGCTGAAGCCCTCAATCTCGCACAGGAATTGCGATTTTATCTGGATCTGCTTTCTCAAAACCCGATCGAGATCACGCATCTTCCCGCACTCGAAGTGGACCCGTATCGCGGATTGTCGCCGCATCCGGAAATCGCCGCGGGCCGCGCGAAAGCAATCTGGCAGCTGCTGCAGGATAAACCCCGGATTCTGATCGCCTCCGTCCAATCCGCGGCCGTGCGTTTGCACGGGCCGGAGCGTCTCCTGAATTACTGCCTGATGCTGAAGGTCGGGGAAGAGATGTCGCCGGAGATGATCCGCGAGTATCTGTTCGAATCCGGATACAAGGAAGATGATCCCGTAACGGATCCCGGAGAATTTTCGCTGCGCGGCGGCATCCTGGATGTTTTCCCGCCGCACATGGAAAGGCCCGTTCGGATGGAGTTTTTCGGAGATCAGATCGAATCCATCCGGATCTTCGACGTCGATTCCCAACGCTCCGTGGAATCCGCAACCTCGGTCGAAGTCATTCCGATGCGGGAATATTGCTTCAGACGCGATCTGCTCCGTCAGTGGGCAGAGAAAGCTCCTTCGTTGTGGAGCGCTCCTTTCCTGCCGCACCTCGAGGAAGAGCTGGCGCTCGCTCGCCAGGGCGAAATCTTTCCGGCTTTCGAATTTCTTCTCCCGGCCGTCGATCCGCTGGACAAAACGATCTTCGACTATCTTCGAGGGTACCGGATTATTGTGCTGGAACGCGAGATTCTGGAAAACACACTGACGCGGCAGCACGCGGAGCAATATGAGCGATTCCTGGATCGCGTGGAAGCGCACAAGCCCGTCCTCGCGCCGGCTCAAATCTATGTGACGGCCGACGAGTTCCGCGATTCCCTGGATCGTTTCCCGCGGCTCGAAATCGAGGAGCTCAATGTTTCCGAATCGGACGCATCGGCGATCTATCTGTCATCGCAATCCACCAGGAAATACCACGGCAATATCCGGGAACTGATCGCCGACATCGGCAAGTTTCGCGAATCGGGGGAAAAGATCGCGTTTGTGCTTTCCAATCTCGGCAGGGCGGAACGCATGAACGATATTTTGAAGGAGTACGAAATCCCTGCGCATCTCTGCCGCGGCGGCGAGCAGGCTCCGGCCGACGGCTTGCGCACAGGCGGAGTGATCCTGCTGGGAGTCGGCGACCTTCACGCAGGGTATTACCTGCCTGCGATCAACCTGCGCGTTCTGACCGGCCAGGATGCCTTCGATGAATCCGACGTCGGATTAGGGCCGAAAAAAACGAAGTCCAGCCAGCGGCACCTTTTCATCTCCGATTTCCGCGACCTCAAGCCGGGTGATTATGTCGTCCACGTCGACCACGGCATCGGGCTGTTCAACGGGCTGAAGACGATTGGCTTCCAGGAAGGATCCAAGGAATTCGTTCTCCTGACGTACCAGGACGACGCCAGGCTCTACGTCCCGGTGGAGAGGCTGGATTTGATTCAGAAGTACAGCAGCATGGGCGGCACGCGGCCGTCCCTGGACCGACTGGGCGGCACGAGCTGGGCACGGACCAAATCGCGAATCAAAAAGTCCATGCGGGATATGGCGGAAGAGCTGCTGAAGCTTTACGCCCAACGCAAAATGGTTCCGGGGTTCTCCTTTTCCTCCGACACTGCGTGGCAGCAGGAGTTTGACGACGCTTTTGAATTCGAGCTGACCCGGGACCAGGAGGATGCGCTCGCCGCAGTCAAGAGCGATATGGAAATGCCTCGCCCGATGGATCGGCTGCTGTGCGGCGACGTTGGCTACGGCAAAACGGAAGTGGCGATGCGCGCGGCGTTCAAAGCCGTGATGGACGGCAAGCAGGCGGCGGTGCTTGCCCCGACCACGGTATTGGCGTTCCAGCATTACAACACGCTGCGGCAGCGCTTCACCTCGTTCCCGGTGCGCATTCAGCTCCTTTCACGCTTCCGGACGCCGAAAGAGCAAAAACAGGTGATCGAGGATCTCGAAATGGGCCGCGTCGATATCGTCGTGGGTACGCACCGGCTTCTGTCCAAGGATGTCGCGTTCAAGGACCTCGGACTCGTGGTTGTGGACGAGGAACAACGGTTCGGGGTGACGCACAAGGAGCGGCTCAAGGCGTTGAAAACCCGCGTGGATGTGCTGACGCTGACGGCGACGCCGATTCCGCGGACCCTGAATATGGCATTGCTCGGCCTGAGGGATATGTCGACGATCGAGACGCCTCCCAAAAACCGGCTGGCCATCCAAACTTCCGTTCTCAGATACAGTCCCGACGTGATTCGATCCGCAATTGAAATGGAACTGGCGCGAAATGGCCAGGTGTATTTTGTTCACAATCGCGTGGAAACCATTCACACGATCGCAGCCAAAGTGCAGCAGCTCGTCCCGCAAGCGAGAATCGGGGTCGCACACGGCCAGATGAACGAACGGGAACTCGAAAAGATCATGCTGCAGTTCGTGCAGGACGAACTCGATGTCCTGGTATCTACCACAATCATTGAAAACGGGCTGGATATCCCGAGAGCGAACACTCTGATCGTGGACCGCGCGGACTTATACGGGTTGTCCCAACTGTACCAGCTGCGCGGGCGAGTAGGCCGCAGCGACCGTCGCGCCTATGCCTATCTGCTGATCCCTTCCGACGAGACTCTTACCGACGTGGCGCGCAAGCGGCTGGCCGCGATTCGCGAGTTCAGCGACCTGGGCACGGGATTCCGCGTTGCGGCGCTGGACCTCGAAATTCGGGGCGCAGGCAATCTGCTTGGCGGGGAACAACACGGTCATATCGATACCGTGGGTTTTGACCTGTATTGCCAGCTGCTGGAGAACACGGTCGAAGAGCTGCGCGGAGAAAAATCCGAAGAGGAGATCTCGACCAGCATCAACCTCAATCTCGACATACGGATCCCGGAGGATTATATCGCCGATTCCGGCCAGCGTCTTCGCATGTACAAACGCATTTCGTCGGCGACAACGAATGAGGAGCTGGATGCGCTGTGCCAGGAAATGGTGGACCGCTTCGGCGCGTTCCCCGAGCCGGTAGAAAACCTTTTCCACTATGCGCGCTTGAGGCAGGAGACCCTTGCGCTGCAAATTCCGTCGGTCGAGAAAAACAAAAACCAGGTATTTTTCCGTTTTGCGGATCACTCGAAAGTCAGCGCCGAGAAGCTGATGAAACTCGTGACCCGAAATAAAAAAGCGACGTTTTCTCCCCAGGGCCTGTTGACGCTCGATGTCCCGGAGCTTCCGCCTCCTCAGCTTTTCAGCACCATCAGTAGGATCCTCGCGGAAATACGACTGTGACAAATTGCGAATGACGGGTTGAAATGTGCGCCAATACACGGCCCATTCGGAGCGGCGAGACATTCTAGGGGGGTATGCTTCAGGTCGTCAATTGTAATTACGTTTGCTGACAGCAAACACAGTTTCCGGTATCATTAAAGGCTATCGATATTGATGGGGCCGGAAAGGGCTTCGCAACAGAGGAGATTTCGATGAAAAGTCTGCTATGGGCAATCCCGGTTGTCTTCTGCGTATTTTCCAATGCGCCTGCCAAGACGGTCGACCGTATCGTGGCTCAGGTAAATGAGGACATCATTACGCTATCCGACCTTAACAAGGAAGTGGCCGAATACCGCAAGGACCTTGAATCCAAGTATACGGGGCAGCAGCTGGAACAACTGATGCAGAAAGCGGAGCAGCAGGCCCTCGACAACCTGATCAACGAAAAGCTGATGTATCAAAAGGGTGTGGAGCTGGGTTTTAATTCCGATGTCGATAGCAAAGTCTCCTCCGAAATTCAAAGAATGGTGAAGGAGCTGAATTTCAAGGATACGGATGAGCTGGAAAAATATTTCGATCAGGAAGGGCGCAGCCTCAAACAATACCGCGACGAGGTCAAGAAACAGATCATCATTCATGACCTGATCTATGCATTTGTTGATTCCCGGATCACCGTGCTCACGCCCGAGGTCGAGAAATACTACAAGGAGCATCAGGCGGAGTATTCCAGTCCGGAAGAAGTGGCTTTGAGCGAGATACTCATCACGGGCGACGGGAATTCTGCGGAAGCGGAGGCGCGGGCAAACGACATTTATGCTCGCCTGCAGAAAGGGGAATCCTTCACGGATCTCGCCACTCAATACTCCAAAGGATCGACGGCGAACAAAGGAGGCAGCATCGGGACCTATCTCCTTTCCAAGCTTAATGCGGATACTGTCAAGGCAATCGCCGGTCTCAAAGACGGAGATGTGTCCAAACCGCAGAAAATTAAGGAGGGAGTCATCATCTACCGCGTCGACACGCGCAAAGTCAGTGCGGTTTTCCCTCTGGAACAGGTGAGAAGCGATATCAGAAACCGGATCGCCGGCGGGAAAAGAGGACCGGAACTGGAACGCTTCGTCAATCAGCTCAAACAGGAAGCCTACATCAATATTCTTCCCGAAATGAAATAACCTGGGAATCGTGCTTCATCCGGCAGGAACATAATCCTGATGACGGAGAGGGTGATGGTGTGTCCGAATGGGGAGCTTAAGAGAAAGCGGCCTTTGTGGCAGAAGTTACCAAGCTTGGTCCCGAGCCGCAGTTCAACTGCTTAAGAGGTCCCTGGCATCACGGAAAGGGTCCGCGATAACTCTCAAGCACTTGAGCCACATTTCAGGACCCAAGCTTGGATTTTTCTGCTGTAAATGATCAAGCATGTTTTATGCCAGAGGCTGGGAATTCCCGGTTGTCCCACAAATGGTTGTATATAAAACACTTAAAATTTCCCAGCTCGGAAACTGCCTCGTCTGAAACCCATCCTAAATTCAATTAGTTGAATTTAGAGCAGGTTTTTTGGAGTTGCCCAATTTCGGTGGCAGGCTACTAAACCTCGAAACTCGAAGGAGGAAAACAGCAAACAGTGGCCGGCACAGTTTCGAGGTTTAGTAGCCTGCCACCGAAATTCAGTTTGATTTTCTGTCGCTGGTTTTCAACACTGGCAGCAAGCTCTCGTCGTGAGCGGGAATGGGAAACACAACCCCGTGCTTTCAGCCGGATTCCTCCCGCGCTACTCCTGTCAGGGTGCCCTCTAAAGACGGAATGTATATGGAAGCTTGATCGTTTCCCGATCGTAGCTCGTGACGTACTCGTGATCGAACGTGCGAAACCATCCGCGGTTCAGCACCAGCGCATCTGCATGTTCTGTAACTTTACATTTCTTTAACAAATACCACAGCTTTTAAATTGGTTTCAGGAAAATTCGGATTCTAAGAGAATCAACTGCTTAAGGCAAAGGAAGTTATTGAATTTTGAGCGGAAAGCAATTACCGTTTTTTGAACGCGGGATGCCGTATTCTAAGCCCAGAGACGCATTCAGGGGCAGGATGGAATGTGCCCCCGCGGGGAAGGGTGTGGCTTGATGGAAGAGCGGATTAGTCAGAGCAGGTACACGGCCGGCCGGGGCTTGTATGACCCGAGTTTCGAGCGGGACGCCTGCGGAATCGGTTTCATCGCCGACATCAAAGGAGAGCGGTCGCACGATATCATTCTCAAGGGAATTCAGATACTCGTGAACCTGCAGCACCGTGGTGCCAGTGGAAGCGATCCGATCACGGGAGACGGCGCCGGCGTGCTGATACAGATCCCGCACGCTTTTTTCGAGCGCGAGTGCTCGCGCCTTGGATTCACCCTGCCACTTCCGGGCGAATACGGAATCGGCATGGTGTTCCTGCCAGTCGAGCGCAACCAGCGGCTGACCTGTGAGGGGATTCTCGAGCGGATCGTGCGCGAGGAGGGCCTGACCACTCTCGGCTGGCGCGACACACCCATCGCCGCGGATGCCATCGGCCGCATTGCGCGCGTGTCCCAGCCCTACATCGAGCAGATCTTCATCCGGCACGCTCCCGGCATGGATCAGGATACGCTTGAGCGCAAGCTGTATATCATCCGGAAACGCGCGGAATCGGAAGTGGAGCTATCGGATGTGCGCGACAAAGGCTTTTTCGCCATCCCCTCGCTTTCGTCGCGGACCATCGTTTACAAAGGCCTGCTGCTGGCGACCCAGATTGCAAATTTCTATAAAGAGCTTTCCGACCCGTTGACCGAAAGCGCCTTGTGCCTGGTGCACCAGCGATTTTCGACCAACACGTTCCCGACCTGGAAACTGGCTCACCCGTTCCACTTCATCTGTCACAACGGTGAGATCAATACGCTGCGAGGCAATAAAGCGTGGATGGACGCGCGCCAGTCCATTCTGGCATCGCCGCTGTTCGGTGAAGAGATAGAGAAACTCTATCCCATCGCAATGCCGGAAGGCAGCGATTCCGCCATCCTGGATAATGTCGTCGAGCTGCTTTACATGTCCGGCCGCAGCTTGCCGCATTCCATGGCGATGCTCATTCCCGAAGCCTGGGACGGCGATCCCACAATGCATGCGGAGCGAAAGGCTTTTTACGAATATCACGCCTCGCTGATGGAGCCGTGGGACGGTCCGGCCGCGATCGCATTCACCGACGGCCGCGTCATCGGCGCAACGCTCGACCGCAACGGACTGCGCCCCGCGCGATATTTCGTCACGCACGATAACCTGGCAGTCATGGCTTCCGAGGCAGGAGTCCTGCCCGTCAAGCCCGAAGAAATCCGCTATAAGGGCCGCCTGCAGCCCGGCCGCATGTTTCTCGTCGACCTGGAAGCGGGCAGGATCATCCCCGACAAGGAGATCAAAGCAAAACTGTCTTCGCGCCAGCCCTATGGAACCTGGCTGAAGGAAAACCAGGCGACGCTCGAAGAGCTGCCGGAGCCTCCGCGCTGGATCCCCACGGACTTCGAGTCTGTGCTGCAAAGACAGCGCTCTTTCGGCTACACGCGCGAAGATCTGCAGTTCATTCTTATTCCGATGGCTTCGCAGGGACAGGAGCCGGTCGGCTCGATGGGAACCGACACTCCCCTGGCATGCCTGTCCGACAAACCGCAGCTGCTGTTCAATTATTTTAAGCAGCTTTTCGCGCAGGTCACAAACCCGGCCATCGACCCGATTCGCGAAGAACTGGTCATGTCGCTCACGAGTTTCATCGGATGCGAACGCAACCTGCTGGACGAAACGCCGCAGCATTGCCATACGCTGAAGCTGAAGCACCCCATCCTGACGAATCACGATCTGGAGAAACTGCGCCGCCTGTCCTGGGGCGATTTTCTCGCGACGACGCTGCCGATGTTTTTCCGCGTGGAAGGCGGAGGGAAAGAGTTGGAGAGGGCTCTCGTGGGATTGTGCCGCCGGGCTTCGCTGGCAATCAAGTCGGGGTATACGGTCCTGATTCTGTCCGACCGCGGCATTGAAAAAGAATATGCCCCGATCCCCAGCCTGCTGGCCCTGACCGCTGTGCACAACCATCTGATCCGTGAAAAAACGCGCACCCAGGTGGCGCTGATCGTCGAGTCGGGGGAGCCGCGCGAAGTGATGCACTTCGCCCTGCTGCTGGGTTACGGCGCGAGCGCCGTCAATCCATACCTCGCCATCGAGACGATCGAGGATCTGCACCGGAAGAACTGGCTGCCCGAAGGGCTCCGCTTTGATGACGCGCTGGAAAACTACAAGAAATCGATCAACAAAGGCATGCTGAAGGTTTTTTCCAAAATGGGCATTTCCACCCTTCAGAGCTACCAGGGCGCGCAGGCATTCGAAGCGATCGGATTGAACAAATCTTTAGTCGAACAGTATTTTACCGGAACGCCGTCGCGCATCGAGGGCGTCGATTTGGATGTGCTGGCGAAAGAAGTGGGCCTGCGACACGATTACGCGTTTCAGCCGGTTGCGGACTTCGATACGGAGCTCGAAACGGGCGGCCAGTACCACTACCGGACCGACGGGGAGTACCATCTGTTCAATCCGGCGACCATCAGCAAGCTGCAGCACGCCGTGCGCTCGTCCAGCTACGAAACCTATCGGGAATATTCAAAGCTGGTAGACGATCAGAGCACGCAGTTGTGCACGCTGCGCGGGCTCATGAAGCTTAAAAAAGCCGCGAGACCGCTCCCTCTGGACAAGGTCGAATCGTCCGGCGAAATCGTCAAGCGCTTTGCCACGGGTGCAATGTCGTTCGGTTCGATCAGCAAGGAGGTTCACGAGACTCTCGCGATTGCCATGAACCGCATCGGGGCCCGGTCCAACACGGGCGAAGGCGGCGAGGACGAAGCACGCTTTGCCCGCGATGCCAACGGGGACTGGCGGCGCAGCGCGATTAAGCAAGTGGCCTCGGGACGTTTCGGTGTCACGACGAATTACCTGGTCAACGCGGAAGAACTGCAGATCAAAGTCGCCCAGGGTGCGAAACCGGGCGAGGGCGGGCAACTGCCGGGGCACAAGGTTGACGAGGAGATCGCACGGGTGCGCTACTCTACTCCGGGAGTGCAGCTGATTTCGCCGCCGCCGCACCACGACATCTACTCGATCGAGGATCTGGCGCAGCTGATCTATGACCTGAAAAACGTGAATCCGCAGGCGCGGATATCCGTGAAGCTGGTTGCGGAAGTCGGAGTGGGCATCGTCGCGGCCGGCGTCGCCAAAGCGCACGCCGACGTCATCCTCATCAGCGGCCACGACGGCGGCACGGGCGCGTCGCCGCTGACGGCGATCAAGCATTCCGGAATTCCATGGGAGCTTGGCCTGGCGGAGACGCAGCAGGTGCTCGTGATCAATGACCTGCGCAGCCGCGTCCGGGTGCAGACCGACGGCAAGATGCAGACCGGCCGCGACGTCGTCATTGCCGCGCTGCTCGGCGCCGAGGAATTCGGTTTTTCTACCGCGCCGCTCGTCACGCTCGGGTGCATCATGATGCGCAAGTGCCATTTGAACACCTGCCCGGTCGGCATCGCCACGCAGGATCCCGCGCTGCGCCGCAAGTTCGACGGCCAGCCGGAGCACGTCATCAACTACTTCTTCTTCGTGGCCGAGGAAGTGCGGGCGTTGATGGCCGAGATGGGTTTTGCGACGATGGATGAAATGATCGGGCGCGTGGATATGCTGGACGTGCGCGATTCGATCGAGCACTGGAAAGCGAAGGGAATCGATCTTTCCGCCATTCTTCACAGCCCTCCTGTTCCCGGCCGCGTCGGCCGCCGCTACACGACGCCGCAAAATCACGGGCTGGACCAAGCGCTGGACTACAAGCTGATCGATTATGCACGCGAAGCGCTGGAAAGAGGAACGTCGATCGAGCTGAAGCTGCCGATCCGCAACACGCACCGCACCGTCGGTGCCATGCTGAGCGGCGAGATCACACGTCGCGCCGGTTCCGCCGGACTTCCCGATGATACCGTGCGCTTCCAGTTCAGCGGTTCCGCCGGACAGAGCTTCGGCGCCTTCCTGGCGAAAGGGGTCACGCTGACGCTCGAAGGGGAAGCAAACGATTACGTCGGGAAAGGACTCTCGGGCGGAAGGATCGTCGTGTATCCGCCGCAGGGCTCGCGATTCAAGCCGGAGGAAAGCATCATCGTAGGCAATGTTGTGCTGTACGGGGCAACGAGCGGAGAGGCCTTTTTCAATGGTATGGGGGGCGAACGGTTTGCCGTGCGCAATTCAGGCGCAACGGCCGTCGTAGAAGGCGTCGGCGACCACGGATGCGAATATATGACGCGGGGGACCGTCGTCGTGCTGGGGCCGGCGGGACGGAATTTCGCAGCGGGCATGACCGGAGGCGTCGCATATGTGCTCGACGAGTCAGGGGAGTTCTGCGCCGCAGGCTGCAACCGTGCCTCCGTCGACCTCGATCCTCTGGACGCAGAGGATATTGCGTTGGTCCGGGATCTGACGCGCCGCCACAAGGCTTTGACGGGGAGTCCGCGGGCGCAATACATCCTGGACAACTGGGATTCGCTATTGCCGAAATTCGTCAAGGTGTTCCCGCATGAATTCAAGCGCGTCCTGAGGGAAAAGGCAGAAGCAGGGAAGAAAGAGAGGCAGGCTGTCCATGGGTAAAGCCACAGGATTTATGGAGTATGAACGACAAACGCCGGAACGAAGACCCGTAGAAGAGCGTGTCCAGGATTTCTTTCCGGTCTATCAGCCGTTTCCCGAAGAGAAGCTGCGGATGCAGGGCGCGCGCTGCATGGACTGTGGCGTTCCTTTCTGCAATTGGGGATGCCCGTTGAACAACATAATTCCGGAATGGAACGACCTTGTGTATCGCAACCGCTGGCCCGAAGCCATCCGGATTCTGCATTCCACGAATAACTTTCCTGAATTTACCGGCTTGCTGTGTCCTGCGCCTTGCGAAGCCGCCTGCGTGCTGGGGATCACGGATCCGCCCGTCACGATCAAGCAGATCGAAAGCACGATTATTGAGCGCGCCTTCAACGAAGGCTGGATCCGTCCAGAGCCTCCGGAATACCGGACGGGCAAACGTGTGGCCGTCATCGGCTCGGGTCCATCGGGCCTGGCGGCGGCGCAGCAGCTGAACCGCGCCGGGCATTCGGTGGTGGTTTTCGAAAAAGCCGATCGGATCGGGGGCCTGCTCCGCTACGGAATCCCGGATTTCAAGCTCGACAAGGCGGTGCTGGACCGCAGGCTCGAGCAACTGGCGAAGGAAGGAATCGAATTTCAGGCCGGCGTGCATGTCGGTACGGATCTGCCGGTGCAAAACATGCGCAGGAAATTTGATGCGATTTTGTTAACCGGCGGGGCGGAGCAGCCGAGGGATCTGATGGTCCCGGGCAGGGAACTGCAGGGGATCCACTTTGCCATGGAGTTTTTGAAGCAGCAGAATCGCCGCTGCGCCGGGGACCGCGTCGATTCGAAGGAAGAGATCCTGGCGACTGGAAAGCGCGTGGCGATCCTCGGCGGCGGAGATACCGGGGCGGATTGCCTGGGCACGTCGCACCGGCAGCGGGCCCTGTCGGTGCACCAGCTCGAGATCATGCCGCTTCCTCCGGCGACGCGTTCGCCGCAGACGCCCTGGCCGCTCTGGCCGCTCATGCTGCGGACGGAGAGTTCCCACGAAGAAGGCGGCCAGCGCGAATGGGGCGCGTCCACCGTGCGATTCACGGGCGACGCCCAGGGACGCGTGACACAACTTCACGCCGTTCGCGTGGGCCCGCCGCCGAAATTCGAGCCGGTCCCGAATTCCGAATTTACCGTTGAAGTAGATCTGGTTTTGTTGGCTCTGGGATTCACCGGCCCCGTTCCGGGACCGCTGGTAGAGCAGTTGGGCGTTACGCTGGACGCGCGCGGCAACATCGCGGTCAGAGACAACTTCATGACATCGGCTCCCGGCGTATTTGCTGCCGGCGATATGCGCCGCGGCCAATCGCTCGTGGTTTGGGCCATCGCCGAAGGCCGTGCCGCCGCCCGCTCCATCCACACCTTCTTATAGAAAGCGTACCTGGTTATTCTGTCCCCTTTTCCCGACTGCTTTCCTACCACCAATACTGCAGCGTTTCGGATTCCCAATCGTGCAGTTCGCGGACGGGTGGCTGAGCGGGTGCGGGCGTTGAGCTGCTGGGGAAATTCTGGCACGCCGCGTCGTAGTCTTTCCACCAGCTGTTCAATATATTGATGCTGGTCGGCCGCGGTTCGTCTCCTCCGCCTGCAAGCCGCAGGTAGTCGCGAAGCACCGGCCGGAAGTGCGGGTGTGCGCATTTGTCGATGATGTCTTCCGCACGGTGCCGTGCGGACCGGATCTCGGTGTTCAAAGCGAATCCGTGTTCCGTGACGACGCAATTGATGTCGTGCTCGGTGTGATCGATGTGGCGAACATACGGCATGACGCAACTGACAATCTTGCCGTTCGAGAGGCGGCGGACTGACGGTGTGTGGACAATGCTCAGGTATGCGTGACGGAAAAAATCGCCGCTGCCGCCCAATCCGTTGACCACCCTGGACCCGTCCACGTGGGTGGAGTTGACGTGCCCGTAAATGTCGACCTCGATCGGCGTATTCATCGCGATCACAAAAAGCCGCGTAATCATCTCGGCGTTATTCGAAAGCCACATCGGTCGGAGAACGACTTTTTCGCGGCAGCGTTTGAACAGGCGCATGAATTCGTTGCGGCCGGATTCGGAGAAAGAGAGCGCCGTCGCCGATGCGCTTTCGAATTTGTCGTCGTCTTCCACGTAGCGCATCATCCCGTCCTGGAACACCTCGGTCCAGAACCGGATTTTCTGGAATGGCGACCTGTACAGCTCTCCGACGATGGCGTTGGCCACGTTGCCGACTCCCGACTGAATGGGCGGCAGGCGCTTACCCCAGTTGAAGGTTTTGTGGCAGTACATGAGGAAGTCGATGACGTTTTCCGCAATCCTGCGATCCGTATTCGACGTCGCTTTGAAACTGACCGGGTAATCCGGCTTGTTCGATTCGACGATGGCGACGATTTTGCGCTTGTCGATCTCGACATAGGGACTGCCTACGCGGTCGGAAACGTTGACGATAGGAATCGGCCAGCCGACATTCGGGTGAACGGGAGGTGTCGCGATGTCGTGAAATCCCGTGTAGTCGGGAATCGTCGGGTTTACCTCCAGGATGATTTTATTGGCTTTGGCAAGCGCTTCTGCCGACACGCCCACCGACGAAGAGAGGATCACGCTTCCGTCCGGGCGAATCCGCGAGACTTCCACGACCGCAAGATCGATGTCTCCGTAGAAACCGTACATGAGGTTGCGGGCAAAGGTGGAGAGGTGAATGTCCGCAAAATCCATTTCTCCGGCATTGATCAGTTTGCGGGATGCGCTGGAGGACATGTAGGGGCCACGTTTTCCTACGAACGAAGCGATGGGATTCTCCACGTCTTCCGAAAGGGACGCGCCGCTGAAGAGACCGATTTTCGCCTCGGGATGGTATTGCTTGAGATAGCGCGCAAGCGCCGGGATGAACACCTTCGGTTCGCCTGACTTCGTGAATCCGCTGATGGCGATTTTGCTGCGGTCCGAGACAAATTTAACAGCCTCTTCGACCGGCATCAACTTGTCCAGCAATTCCTTGCATTCTACCCGTTCAGTTAGTAATGACATTTAGCCTCTCCCACATGGATCCTGCTGCAGCAAGGACTGCCGATTCGCACGTAGAACTAATAAGTTGAGGGAAAACGAGAAGGAGCAAACCGGCACTTGGAATGCTGCCTCCCATACAGATAACCGGATATTCTACACTATCTTTTTGACAGTGGCAAAAAGCAAGAAGGGGGAAGCATGTGCGTCGCTGCCGAAATTGAACAGTTTTTACGCTCGCTTTGATATCTGTGAGGACGGCTCCCGAGCCGTCCGATGAAGGGAAATAAGCGACCGGACGGCTCGGGAGAGCCGTGCTCACAAATTGCCTGAAAAAGAAATGGCGGCGCTCCTCAGAATCGAATCAGATAAAGGCAGTCAGGGATTCCTCGACGGCGCCTTGTACCATGTCCAGTTTGTAGGCGTTGTCCCGGAGCGCCCTGGCGCCGGAGACCGACGCTTCGGCAGCCGCCGTCACCACCGCGGCGCTGAGCTTTTTTCCCACAAGCAGCTTTTCGGCGGTTTCCGCTCTCCACGGGTAGGGTCCCACGCCGCCGAGCACGATCCGCGCCGAACGCACGCCGTCGCTTTCCACCTGAAGCGCAGCCGCAACGCTGGCCAATGCGAAATCCCACGATCCGCGCGCCGCAATTTTCCGGAACGAACTTTTCACGGTCCCGGCCACGGGCGGAACTCTTACATCCGTTATGAGCTCGCCGCGCGAGAGCGTGTTCTCTTTGCCAACGGCCGTTTTCGGGCTGACGAAGAAGCTGTCGATCTTCACCACCTTGTTTCCGGCAGGTCCGGCAATCGAGATCTGTGCCTGCAGGGCGACGAGCGCAACCGCGACATCGGACGGGTGCACGAAGAAGCACGGACCGCCGCCGAATATGGCGTGGTACTGGTTCTCGCCGGTCGCAGCGTAACAGCTGGCGCCCCCTTTTTTCAGGCACTGAATGTCGCTGCGGAAATACCAGCAGCGCGGGCGCTGACAAAGGGTTCCTCCAACGGTTCCCTGCTCCCTGATTTGAGGCGTGCCGACCGCAGCGGCTGCCTGCGCCAGCGCGGCATGCTTCTCCGCGACAGCCGCGCTTGCGCCTATCTCGGCCAGCGTGGTGAGCGCGCCGATTTTCACCCCGCCATCCGGCAGCGCGGATATCCCTCTCAACTGTTTGAGATTGGTGATGCTGACGACTTTTTCCACCGGGAAGATTTCACTGCGTGCGCATCCCAGCAGATCGGTGCCGCCCGCGTGCAGCCAGGCGCCCGGTGTACTCAGCGCAGCGATTGCTTCCGTGAGCGAGCCGGCTTTGAAATATGCGAAATTTTTCATCATGGCTCATCCCCTTTTCTGTTTGCTGAGCAGTTCAAGAATTATCCGGTTGTCCATCGGGCTGTTTGTAAGCCGAACGCCAATCGCATCGTGGATGGCGTTGGCAATGGCTGCAGCCGTTGGAACGTGACACGGCTCGCCTATTCCCTTGCAGCCTACGTTGTTGCACTCGCTATCCTTAAGGTCAACAGGCGCGACGTCTAGATTTACGGGGATATCGAGGGCTCCGGGAACCTTATAGTCGTTCAGATTGGGGTTGCACATTTTCCCGGTCTTCCGGTCCATCACCCTCTTTTCGAAGAGGCCGTATCCAAGGCACTGCAGCATGCCGCCATATACCTGGTTTTCATAGGTTTTAAGATTTCCTACGCGTCCGCTGTCGTCCGCGCTTAGCAGCCGCAGCACTTTTACTGCGCCGGTCTTCGTATTGACCTCGACCTCGGCGAACTGGGCGCTGAAGGGCATGACGACTTTGTTCGCGGGGTTGGGTTCCCGGTTGCCGATCGCAATGACATCCATGACGCCCTTAGCGCGGAACAACTGTTCGAGCGTGCGCTTCTTGTCCGGATTGCTCCGGCTGACAACTGTGTCTTTCCGGATCTCCAGGTCGTCTGCGGAAACGCCGAGAGCTTCCGCCGCCCAATCCATGATCTGGCGCCTGACAATCCACGCCCCGCGGCGAACCGCCGGAACGAGGCTTGCCAGCGTCATGCTGCCGCCGCTGCTCGATGCATAGGGAGTGATCGCGGTGTCGGCGTTAAGAATACGGATATTCTCGAGAGGCACGCCGAGTTCCTCGGCCGCGACCATGCAGGCTACGGTTTTGGTTCCCGTGCCGAGGTCCATTGCGCCGGTTTTCAGTGTGACTCCTCCGTCCGCAAACATCCGGACTTCGGCGGTGTAGGGAGGGCCTCCGGAACCCATCATCCACAAGCCGGCTGCCATGCCCACGCCACGCTTGATGTGGCCGGCTTCCTTTTTCGCAGCCTGGGATTTCTTCCAACCGAACCTCTTTGCGCCTTCGGTCAGGCAGTCTTTCAAGCCTGCACTGGTGTAAGGCATGCCTCTGGACTGGCTGACCTCCGTGAAATTCTTGAGACGGAGTTCGACCGGGTCCATGTTGATCTTCCCGGCGAGCATATCCATCATCTGCTCGAGCGCCCATGCCGCGGTCGGAAATCCTGGCGCGCGGAATGCGCGGGCGCGGCCGACATTCGTATAAACGCCGCTTTCCGTGACCATAACATTGGGGCATTTATAGAGTTCCTGGAACAGGAACCCGGTCATAGCGCCTGAAGAGTAGGCGCCCGGAGAATAAACGCTCGTGAGCTGCAGGGCCGTCAGCGTTCCGTCTTTTTTTACTCCGGCTTTTACGGTCATCCGGGTGATTGGACGATTTCCGACTGCCAGCATCGTGTCCTCGCGGGGCAGCATCAGTTTGACAGGCCGGCCGGATTTGCGGGCCAGCAGGGCCGCCATGACCGTGTACTTGCCAAGCTCCAGTTTGGCTCCGAATGCGCCCCCGACGTAACGGCAGATCACGCGCACGTTGTTGTTGGGCATTTTCATTGTGCGTGCAAAGGAGAGCATGCAGGCGTCGTAGACTCCCTGCGTGGAATCCCAGATGGTGATCTTGTCTCCATCCCATTTCACGACTGAGCCGTGGGCTTCCAGGGCGGCATGCATCTGAACGCTTGTGGTGAAGGTTTCTTCCAGCACTACGTCCGCTTCGGCGAATCCCTTCTCCACGCTCCCGCGCTGGCTTGGCATCGGCTTGCCGGTGGAGTTGCCGGCCTCGAAAATCTTGGGGGCGTCGGGTTTGAGGGCCTCGTCCGGTTCGATGACGAAGGGAAGCACTTCATATTCGGGTTTGATGGCTTTCAGAGCGTCGTAAGCCTGGTAGGGAGTCATCGCGGCGACAGCCGCAACTTCTTCCCCCTGGTATCTGCAATGCGGGTCGAACAGCTTGCTTTGCATGGGGCCGCCGCCATAGCCGACGCTGTACCACGGGATGTCTGCTCCATTGGACTTGCCCGTAATGAGTCCCACGACGCCGGGCATCTTCTCGGCGGCGCTGGTGTCGATGTTCTTCACGATCGCGTGTGCGTGTGGGCAGCGCAGGATTGCGCCATAGACCATGTCGGGCAGGATGACGTCATATGTGTATTCCGCTTTTCCCGATACGCGTTCGTATGCATCCACTCGTTGCAGAGGCTTTCCGACGATTTTCGTGTCGGTCCAGGGCTGTATTTTTTCATCCGGGGGCGACGGAGGCTCGAAACTGTTGCGGAAATCCTCTTCCAGCTTGTCGTAGAATTCTGTCATAACGCGCCTCCTTTCTGCTTGCGAAGTTCAGCTGCTTTGGCTGCGGCATTGAAGATGTTTTTGTAGGTGCCGCAACGGCAGAGGTTTCCGCTAACGCCGGTCCGTATCTGGTCGAACGTGGGATTGGGGTTGGTGCGCAGCAGGCCTTCGACGGCCATGATCTGGCCGGGAGTGCAGAATCCGCACTGAAATGCATCTTCCTCGGCAAACGCCTGTTGGACCGGGCCGAGCTGATCGTTGACCAGCAGGCCCTCGACGGTCGTGATTGCGTGCCCCTCGGCCTCGACCGCAAGAGTCATGCAGGAGTAGCGCGGCTTGCCGTCGATCAATACCGTGCAGGCGCCGCATTCGCCCCGCTCGCATCCGATTTTGGTCCCGGTCAGTCCCAGAACTTCGCGTAAAACGTAGGCAAGCGTCCAACGGGGCTCGACCAGGACTTTTCTAGTCGAACTATTGACTAGCAGGCTAATGGTAACCGGCTTGCCGGTTGCATTGATCTCCTGGGCGGGAGCTTCTGGCGCGCTTTTGAGTGAAACGGCCACCACGGCCCCGGCGCTGACTGAGCTCAGGAAGCCTCGGCGGCTTAAGCCCTCGTGCGAGGCCGGATCTTTTTTGTCGGGATGGTCTGGCATACGAAATCCTCCGAAAAGGTTTGGAGCCCCCCTTTGTGATTCAGGAGGCGTTTGAAAAGGCATTCCCGTCTAAGCCTACGTTTGGTTTCCACGTGCGTTTCAATCGGAAGCCCGAATGGGAAACCGGGAACCCTTGAATAGAGAACCACTGAACAGATAAGATAGCAGCCTGAGTATAATTGGTTCCATTACAAAATCAGGAGTAAATCTATGGCGCGAATTCATAATTTCAACGCGGGCCCCGCTGCAATGCCATTATCCGTCCTCGAGCGGGCGCAATCGGAACTGCTCGATCTGGGCGGATCCGGCATGTCTGTTATGGAAATGTCTCATCGATCGAAAGAGTTTCAGGCAATCATCGATGCGGCGGAAGCGGGAATCAGGCGGTTGATGGGTGTGTCGGACGACTATGCAGTCCTGTTCCTTCAGGGAGGAGCAAGCCTGCAATTCGCCATGCTGCCGATGAACCTGCGGCGTCCCGGGAAGAGCGCCGATTATGTGGATACGGGAAGCTGGGCATCGAAGGCGATCAAAGAAGCCAAGATCACCGGCGCCATGAATATGGCCTGGAGCGGGAAATCGGAAAACTATTGCAGAGTTCCCAGACAGAATGAGTTGAAGCTGCTGCCCGATGCGGAGTATCTCCACATTTGCACGAATGAAACCATTGGCGGGATCCGCTGGATGCATTTCCCGGAATCGAGCGCGCCGCTCGTCGCGGATATGTCCAGCGAGATTCTGTCGAGGCCGGTGGACGTCAACAGGTTCGCACTGATCTATGCCGGTGCGCAGAAGAACCTGGGGCCGTCGGGTCTTGCGATCGTCATAATCCGGAAAGACATGGCGGAGCGGACGCCGGACACGGTGCCGTTTTTTCTGCGATACTCCACGCATATCGGCGAGGGGAGCATGTACAACACTCCGAACACCTGGGGTATCTACATGATCAAGCTCACCTGCGAATGGGTGGAATCCCAGGGCGGGGTTGAGGCTATACAGAAAATCAACGAAACGAAGGCCCGCAGACTCTACGAGGTCATCGATTCGAGCGATTTCTGGCGCTCTCCGGTGGAAAAAGAAAGCCGCTCCATCATGAATATCGTCTGGCGGCTCCAGAGTGAGGCCCTGGAAGAGCGGTTTCTTGCCGGCGCCAAGAAAGAAGGGTTCGTCGGTTTGAAAGGACACCGGTCGGTCGGAGGAATTCGAGCGAGCATTTATAATGCAGTTCCCATGGAATCTGTCGACGCCCTCGCTTCATTCATGAAACATTTTGAACAGCAACAAGGCTAAGCCACGATATATCCAACGCAGAGAAGGGGATGAAGTAAAAATCCCTTGCAGATAAGGCCCCGAGGTTGAATTTTCGAGGGCCTTTTTTTACGTTTGGCCGGTACTGAGCAAACATGATTATTTGCAACTATAGAGATAGTATTGACGTAAAACCAACATGCCGAGCCTTGCTTGGACTCCGGCAGAGTTGGCAGATTTAACAATTTTTTGCTGGCGCTAAATTCACAGAGTGATAGACTTGCCGAATCGCTTTGCATATTCATGCTGAACACCAGTGAAGGGCCCGATTCGCGTCCTGACTGGAAGACGCGGATCACTGGGAGCTAACATGAAAAAATTGCGCAATTTGCTTAAGAAAGCATTCACGTCTGTAACGATCATGGTGATACCGCACGACGGTCTGTCGGCGCTCAACCTCAAATTCCCCATGGTTGGATTGCTGGTCATAATCCTGCTGGCGACGATTGGCGGAGGGTGCGTTCTTGGCCTTGCCATAAACGGGCTAGAATATAAAGCCCAACACAGCGCGATGGACCAGAAGCTGAAGTTCTATGCGGGGCAGTTCAATCAGTGGGATTCGACAGTCAATGCCCTAAAATCGGCTGAGGGCAAATTTCGCCAGCTCTTTTCTCTGGGATCAAAAGAAGAAGTTTTGGAAAAGGTTGAGGCATCATCTGTAGGGTCCATTGAGATCCCCGAACTCATCCGGGAATTAAGGAAGACGGCCTTGAGGGTCGACGCAATCAAAGATTACCTTGCGGCACAGAAGGATATCTATGTCGCGACACCAAGAGGTTATCCGGCGACGGGGGAAATTACGTCGCATTATGGCAAAAGAGAGGATCCTTTCGGCAATGCAACTGAATTTCACACCGGTGTGGATATATCGTGTGACGCAAGTACTCCGGTCCGTGCTACGGCGGACGGAGTTGTAAGCCACTCCGGATGGATTGGAAACAGCGGCAACGTGGTGATCCTGGAGCATGGGTGCGGTTTCTCAACGGTCTATGCTCACAACCGCAGTAATTCGGTGAAGGTCGGCAGCAGAGTGAAAAGAGGCGATATCGTTGGGTACGTGGGCACTACGGGAAGATCCACCGGGCCCCACGTCCACTACGAAGTTTGGAAGGATGGCAAAACCGTCGACGCCGAGAAATATCTCTCCGGGAGATCATGATGTTTGGCATGGAGATGGAAAAACTGAAGTCCTTTTTGGGAACACAGTCCGAGCTGCAGGGGGATCTGACCGTCAAAGGAATCCTGCGCCTGGACGGCGCCGCTCATGGGAAATTACAGGCGGATCAGGTGATTATAAGTGCAACGGGTGTGATGAACGGTGAAGTCGTTGCCAAAAAGATCATCGTTGAGGGAAGAGTGGAAGGAAGTCTGAAAGCCAGCGTTCTCGTGGAGATCGGGTCGAAGGGCAAAGTAAAAGGCGATATTTTTACAAATAGTCTCGTAGTTGTTGAAGGCGGTGAGTTCAACGGCCGGATCGAAATGAAAGCCGAGAAACTCAACGTCCTGGATTTTAATTTCGGTGACAGGCGCCATAACCTCGAAATCCTTCTCTGATGGAATCACCCTAAGATTGTTAGTTCTGGTCGCTCGAATCTAGTAGAATCTTCAATGGCTTAGACGGATTTTCGGTCGAGATTTCATAAGGCCATCAACCGCGGCAATCACACTCTGTTGACCCAGCATGCCATTTCTGTGAATCTACAATGGACTTGGCTGGATTCGGATGCAACGCAGTAACCACGCTGTAATCCAAACAAAATAAACCAAATAGCGGAATTCAGATTTGGTTGTCCGATCAATTTGCGTCCGACGGCAATTTCGAGGTTGAGTAGCCTGTCACCGAAATTTCACCTAATGGAACGGGTTATTGGGGGGAGAGGTATGTTCCCAATCCTCATTCGTCATTCGTCAATCTGTTTACGTGGACGACTTTTGCCGGAGGGAACCCGTTGAAGTACGTCGAGGAGGCGTGCGTATACGCGCCGATGTTCTCGCTGTAGACAAGGTCCCCCAGCTTGAGTTCTGGAAGCTCCTCCGCCTGGGAAATCGTGTCCAGGGCATCGCAGGTAGGGCCGAACACAGCCGAGATGCGCTTGGGGCCTTTTTTAAACGCCTTCAGATGATATTGGCAATGATCAAACAGGATGCCGGAGAAAGTGTGATAGATGCCGTCATTGATGTAATAGCAGCGCTTGCCGTCGCGTTCCGATTTCCCGATGACCTCCGCGACTAATGACGCCGTCGTGCCCACCATGAATCTGCCGGGTTCCGCCAGGATCTCCAGGCTCCTGGGAAACAGGCGGCTCAGCTCCATGGTGAGGATTCGCGCCAGTTCCCGAAAAGGCCTCACGTGGCGGTCATATCGCGCGGGGAATCCGCCGCCGATATCAAGCAACTTGAGTGAAAATCCGCGCGCCTCCGCCTCCTCCATGATCGTGGCCGAGATCGAGAGCGCCTGCACATAGTTTTCGAAATTGGTACACTGGCTTCCGACGTGAAATCCCATGCCTTCGACGGTCAGCTCCGCGTCCGATGCCGCGGCAATCAGATCCACCGCCTCGCCCGGCGCGGCGCCGAATTTGCTGGACAGTTCCACCATTGAGCCCGTATTAGGGACGCGGATGCGCAGAAATAGTCCGGCATGCGGCGCGTGCTTTCGGATTTTGCCTATCTCTTCTGCATTGTCGAAAGCCACCAGCGGTTTGTACTGGTCCAGCTCTTCCAATGTATCCCGATCCTTGATTGGATTGGAATAGACGACTTTATCCCAGATGAAATCCTGGCGCACCGTTGCGGGCAGATATCGGATATTCTTGTACACCAGGTTGAATTCTGCGATGGACGCGACGTCGAAGCTCGCGCCTGCATCGTAGAGCGTTTTGATGATTGCCGGATCCGGATTGGCTTTTACCGCATAATACGCCTGCACCCGCGGCAGATAGCGCTTGAACGCGGCATAGTTGCTGCGCAGGGCGTCGTGATCCACGACAAATAGCGGCGTCCCGTGCTTTTTCGCAAGCTCTTTGAGTTGACCGGTTTTGATCATAATTACAAATGACGAATTACGAAAGGAGTTTATCGCTACTGATGCGTAATTCGTGATCCGCTATAGTTGTTTGTTGTGTTTCCAGTATTCGGTCGTCACCAGCTCCATGATTTCCGGAAGCCTGTCGTACAAGCGTTTGAGTTTTCTCGGCCTGCATTTCGCCAGGGCGTAATGCGCCAGCAGCGGAAACGCGACCGTAGAATCGAGATAGCAGACTACGGCGTCGGGGAGCTGGAGCGGATCGACTTTGCCCCAGGTTACGGCCTCGTGCGGCGTGGCTCCGGAGAGTCCGCCTGTGTCCGGACGGGCATCCGTAAACTGAATGAAGTAATCGTGCCCCTCCTCTTTGACGCGAAGAACCTCCTGAATCTGCGGCTCCGTCTGAAGCGTGAAGTTTTTGGGCGACCCGCCGCCAATCAGAAGCGTTCCGGTCTTCAATCCGGCGCGTTTTGCCGCCAGGACAATCCCTGTCGATTCGTTGACATCTCGGGAGGAATTGATGCGCAGCTCGTTCTTGCGCAGTTCCAATCCCGCGATGTTCATTCCGATGGTGGAATCGCCGGGAGATGGGCAGAAGCAGGGCACGCCGGCGCGATGCGCCGCTGCGAGGACGGAGCTGTCTTTGCGTCCCGTCTGTTCTTCGAATTCCGCGCAGTATTTCCCAAGAAGATAGTGCAGCTCGGCAGTACCCATTTCATGCTGGAACTCGGGCTGCATGAGAATTTGCCGGAGCACGTGATCCGTGGCCATCAGCACGTCGTTGTAGTCGAGCAGGATGTCATAGATCCGAACGACTCCCAGTTTCCGGAGTTCGGGGTCGGGAGAGAATGGAGACCCGCGGAAGAGAGGCATGTTCATCGCATGGTGCATGTCGTGATAGAGATTGGCTCCGGTCGACACGATCCAGTCCACGAAGCCGGCTTTGATGAGCGGAATGATTGCCGCCGACCCGATCCCTGCGGGCGTCATCGCTCCGGCTAAGCTCATGCCGACAGTTACTTTCGGCTGCAGCATCTTTTCCGAAAACAGCCGGCACGCTTCCTGCAGTCGGCCGCCGTTATATGCCAGGAATGTGTTGTCGATCAGCTCCGGCACCGATTCCTTGCCCGTGATCGGCTTCGGCAGAATGCGCTTGCCGCGTAAAAACTGCTGTTTGCCTTTTGAAAATTTGTGCGGATATTTGCTGACGAATCTCTTGGGCAGTTTGATGTTACTCATGCCTGCTTCTCCTTTTTTTTGACTTCCCGCTCCCGATCAGTGTGTATGAAAAAAGCTTGTATACCAGTTTGGCCGCTAGAAAATCAGGCGCACGGAAGCCGGGAATCGGTGCCAGTTCCACTACGTCGAAAACAGGCACACGCGCTGCGTTCACAACCACGACTCGGGCAATCTCGAGCATCCGGTCCCAGGAAATACCGCCGGGCTCCGGAGTTCCTACCGCCGGCATGATCGATGGGTCGAGACCGTCGAGGTCAACGGTCAGGAAGACCTGCTTGTTTTTTACGAACCTCGCCAGATCTTTGAGGAAACCGCCTCGGGGATCTGTGGCTTCCTCAGAAAAAACCGTTTGGACGTTTCGGCTGCGCCGCATGAAGACAGCCTCTTCGCTGGAATAATTCCGGATGCCGATCTGAAATACCGGGCACGTTTCCTGGATGCGTTTTGCCGCACAGGCGTGGCTGTACGGAGAGCCCTCGTACTCCTCCCGAAGGTCCGCGTGCGCGTCAATGTGTACGACGACAAGCGAATCCGGTTTCAGCGCACGCGCCAGGCCGCGCACGACTCCGGCCGAAATAGAATGCTCGCCGCCTAATACGCCCAGTACTTCGGGGCGCGGCTTGCCGGAGAGCATTTCCGCGACTGCATCTTCAACCGATTGAATCATCGCCTCGGGAGAGCGGTGCACCAGGTTCAATGGAAGAGTTGTGTGGACTCCGTATTCCGCGGCGGGTTCATTGCCGAATTCGCGATCGTACAGCTCCACCTGGCGCGATGCAGCCAGGATTGCCGCTGGTCCTTCCCTCGTCCCCGCTCCATAGGAAGTCGTGGATTCGTATGGAATGGAGAGGAGCCATCCCCGCGCTCGCCCCGGATCGGATAGGTCCTGCGGCAAGCCAAGAAAATTCCACGGTGTCTGAAACATTTCATGCTCCGACATCGGCAACTCCGCAATTGATTCCAGATTGTCAATTTCAGACCCCAGGTTGCCTGGAATCGAGAATTGAAAATCGAGAATCTGGAATCAGGTAGATCGTGATTACTTTGCTTGCCATCCACTGCGCAAGCAGGATGTCGCTCATGCCTCCGACAATCCCAGCGGCGACTTTGTCAGTCAGACCGAAGTACTGGAGACAGGTGCTGCAGAGGATGAGCTTCACGCCTTTTGCCTCGAGTTCCTTTAACAAATCGAGCACCGGAGAGCCTTCCACAACCATTTTGACGCCGCTGGCATAGAAACAAATGGCGCCCGGATAAAGACCATTCTCCTTGAGCATGGTCAGGTACACGCGCAATAGCTTGTGCCGCAGCGTTTCTTCGGCCGCACCCATGCCGTCGCTATTAATAATGATGATTGTGGACACGCTGTTTGCCTTGAGGTCTTCCAGTCCGGACATTTGAATTCCGCCTAATCCTTAATTGGGAGGACGTGAATGGCTTTGACAACAAGGTTGACTTGGTCGCCGACTTTCAAGCCCATTTCCTTCACGGATTCTGTAGTCAGAACGGAAGCCATCCCGTGGGGGGCTGTGACCTCAAATTTCACGAGCGACATGATGTCGCCTTCCTGGATCGATGTGACCTTGCCACTGATGCTGTTCCGAGCTCCGGTTTTCATGACACACCCCCAATGAATCGACGATTGAATACACGAATAGTATCTTCGTGCATTCAATCGTCGGTCGTCAACCGTCAATCGTCAATTGGAAGCTCTGCCGACTATTCCCTTGGCAGTTGCGATATTTTTCTTCGCCGGTTCCTTCGGGCGCAGCGTGCGGGTGGCTTTTCCCGCCTGCCACATTTCCGAATTCGCGATGACGTTCAACTCTTTGGTGAGCTGTTGCTGGTAGTCCGGTTTGCCGCAGGATTGAAGGACGCGCCTTGTCTCTTTTCCCGATGCGACTCTGCTGTAGAGTATGTCGAATACGGGCTTCACGGCTTTGCGGAATTTCGGCTTCCAGTCGAGGGCGCCGCGCTGGGCTGTGGCAGAGCAATTGGCGTACATCCAGTCCATTCCGTTTTCACCGACAAGGCGAATCAGGCTTTCGGTGAATTCCTCGACGGTTTCGTTGAACGCCTCGCTCGGGCTGTGGCCGTGTCTGCGGAGCACGTCATACTGTGCTTCCATGACTCCGGCGATCGCGCCCATGAGCACGCCGCGTTCGCCGGTCAGGTCGCTGTAGACCTCGTTTTTGAAGGTTGTGTGAAAGAGGTATCCGGAGCCGACGGCGATACCCAGCGCCAGGCAGCGTTCGCGGGCATGTCCGGTGGCATCCTGTTCTATCGCAAAGCTCGAATTGATCCCGGCTCCCGAGAGGAAATTTCGGCGCAAGGATGTGCCGGAGCCTTTGGGGGCCACCATAATCACGTCGACGTATTTCGGCGGGATAACCTTGGTCTGGTCTTTGTAGACGATGGAGAAACCATGCGAAAAGTACAGCGCTTTGCCCGGAGTCAATCGTTGCTTGACGGTTGGCCAGATAGCTCGCTGGGCTGCGTCGGAAACAAGCATTTCTATGATCGTTCCCCGTTCGCAGGCTTCTTCAATTTCGAACAAATTCTTGCCGGGCACCCAGCCGTCCTTTTTGGCCCGGTTCCAGTCCTTCATGTATTTTTTGGACTGCCCGATGATTACGTTGAATCCATTGTCCTTCATGTTCAAGGCCTGCGCAGGTCCCTGGACGCCATAGCCGATCACCGCGATCGTCTCGCCCTTGAGCACCTTGCGCGCTCTGGCCATTGGGAACTCTTTCCGTGTGACAACGTCTTCTTTAACTCCTCCAAAATCGATAAGCGCCATGATTGCTTTTCCTCCCTTTTATAGTAAGCCGTCGCGTAATGGCTTTAGATTCAATCCATGGGAATGTTTTTTATAAGTCATTATCCACGTTGGTTCAAGGCCATAATTTCGGTGACAGGCTACTCAACCTCGAAATTGCCGCAGGGTGGAATTTCGAGGTTGAGTAGCCTGTCACCGAAATTATGTGATAGGATCGGTTCAAACAGAAGCCTGAGCCCAGGCAGGAGAAAGAAGTGAAAGCATACGAGATTCAGAAATTTGGATTGGAAGGTTTGAGCGCAGTAGAGCGCCCAGAGCCTGAGCCCCGTGCAAATCAAGTCCTGGTTCGAATGCATGCTTGGTCCCTGAACTACCGGGACCTGATGACGGTGACCGGGCGCTATAATCCGCGGCTGAGGCTTCCGCAGATCCCGCTGTCGGATGGAGCTGGGGAGGTTGTTGCCGTCGGGCCGGACGTGAAGAGTGTCAAGCCTGGAGACCGGGTTACCAATACCTTTTTCGAACGGTGGGTGTCCGGTATTGCGACCGATGAAGCTGCGAAGACAGCTCTCGGTGCTGGACGCGACGGCGTTCTGGCCGAATATGTTGTGCTTCACGAAGATGGCGTTATCCCAGTCCCAAAGCACCTAACCTATGCGGAAGCGGCCACGCTGCCATGTGCCGCATTGACCGCCTGGCATGCCCTCGTTGTAGAAGGGAAGGTCAAAGCTGGGGATATCGTTCTCACGTTAGGGACCGGAGGCGTTTCTATTTTCGCTCTGCAGTTCGCATTGCTGCATGGAGCCGAGGTGATAATCACATCCGGCAATGACGAAAAACTGGCAAAGGCCCGGCAACTGGGGGCGAGGCATACAATTAACTATAAACAGAAGCCGGACTGGAGCAAAAGTATCCGTCAGCTTACCGAAGGACGCGGCGTGGATCTGGTAGTTGAACTGGGAGGAACCGGTACATTCAACCAATCTGTTGCCGCCCTAAGGCGCGGCGGGCGAATGAGCCTGATCGGGGTCCTCGCGCAGGGAGGCGAGGCCAACGTCGTCCCCGTTCTGATGAATGGTATTTGCGTGCAGGGTATTTTTGTCGGCTCCCGCGAGATGTTCTCTGCGATGAACACCGCCATCGTCCTCCATCACCTGCACCCCGTTATCCACCAAACCTTCGGATTCGACGAGGTGCCCGAAGCCTTCCGTTTGATGGAAAGCGGCGGGCATTTCGGCAAGATTTGTATCAGTCGTCAGTAGACATTTGCCAGCGGGCAACTAAAGTATTTGGACACCCACTTTTTGGCCGGAATGAACTGGCAAAGCAAATGGGTGTCCATGATTTATTCTGAGGATTTTCTCTTCAATCGGGTTTACGTGTGCGTTCACGGCCGGTAGAGATATCGCAGAATTTCGGTGACTGTCACCGAAATTCCAATGTAGACTTCCAAAATGAAACCTGGAAGCGTAATTATTCTCATCTCGACCTTTTTCCTGATCACGGGACTAATCAGTTCCTATATTTTCATCCGGGGCTGGCAATCCATTCCGCCCGGTTCCAGTCTCAGGCACGCCTTTGCCATTGTCTTCTGGATCATCGCGTTTTCCTTTCTCTTCGGCCGTTTGATGGAAAGCTATCTGCCTTCGGCCCTCTCTCACCTTTTTGTCTGGATGGGATCGTTCTGGATCGCCGCGATGATCTATTTCCTCATCGCTGTCGTTTGCTGTGATTCGCTGCGTATCGTGAATCATTTCCTGCCGTTCTTCCCATCCGCAATTACCAGAAATTATACGCAGGCCAAATACATCACGGCCGCATGCGTGACGGGGCTCGTCGGCCTGGTGCTGCTGGCGGGACACATCAATTCGCTGATGCCGCGGATCCGAAATCTCGATCTCTCGATTGCCAAACAGGCCGGCACGATGAAATGTCTGAATATCGTTGCAGTCTCGGATATTCATCTGGGCACAATTGTGGGCCGGTCCCGCATCGATCAGATTGTGGAACGCATCAACCGCCTGAATCCGGACGTGGTACTTCTGGTGGGGGACATCGTTGACGAAGACCTCGCTCCGGTGATCAGGCAGAACCTGGGCGAGTCATTGCGAAACATCAAGGCGCCTCTCGGAATCTTTGCCGTTACGGGAAACCACGAATATATCGGCGGCGTGGAGCGGGCCTGCAAATACCTGACCGAGCACAATATCGTGATGCTCCGGGACCGAAGCATCAAAGTCAACGATGCATTCTACCTCGTGGGCCGTGAAGATCGGATGATCGGACGCCGCACCGATCATCTGCGAAAAGCGCTGCCGGAACTAATGGCAACCGTCGACAAAAAGTACCCCGTTATCCTGATGGATCATCAACCCTTCGGCCTGAATGATGCTGTCGCCGCAGGCGTTGATCTGCAGATCTCCGGACATACGCACGATGGACAGCTGTGGCCGGTGAACTTCATCGTTGATAGGATCTATGAATTACCTTGGGGTTACAGGAAGATCGGCGGCACCCATTTCTATGTTTCCGACGGCGTCGGGACCTGGGGGCCGCCGGTTCGCATCGGAAACCGGCCCGAGATTGTCAACATCCGCCTGAATTTCCAATAGCGCGGTGAGGTTCTCTGCTTTGACTGCAACGCAAAAATATCTGGCCGATGTAGAAGACTTGCTGGATCGGCTTTATATTGCCGCGGATGGGGCCGGATTGCGCGAGGAAGACAGGCGCAAGGCGATCGAGGTGGCAGCCATCCTGGAGGAGGTGCGGCGCACCTCCTCCCGCTTATCGAGCCGATCCCTGCTTGTGCTTGTGGATGCCGCCGCAGGAAAGTCTTATGTCGGCCTGCTGGCGGCAAAACTCGTTTTCGCGGCTTCCGGTCGCCGCGCTTCCGTCATCACGATCGAGCGTGATCCTCAGCGCGTCGACGCAAGCCGCCTTGCGGCAAAACGGCTTGACTCGAACGTTCCCGTCGAATGCCGCCGTGCACGAGTCGAAGAAGAGGCCGCATGGCCACTGAAGCCTTCGATCATCACGGCACTACACGCCTGCGGAGACGCAGCCGACGCGATCATCGACCGGGCCATCGCGTGTGGAACGCGCACCCTGCTCCTTGTCCCCTGCTGCACAAGCGACGCCGTCGCTGCGTCTGCTCGAGCTTTGGCTCACGCGGATGCCCTTGGAATCCCCCGACAGGCCCCCGTCCGCCGCCGCTTCATCCAGTCAATCATAGATGCAGAACGCACATGGCGTCTCGAAGCCGCCGGATACGAAACCGAAGTCGTGGAGTTCGTCGCGCCAACCGTTACGCCGCACAACCTGCTCTGGCGCGCGCGTCTTGTCCGAGAACCCCAACGCATGGCCGCCGCACAAAAAGCATGGACAAGTCTGATGACATTCCCGCCAAATTCCCGTTGAGACTGATCCGGCCTGTTCCAGGTTACAGGTTGCAGGTTATAAAACCAAAGAGATGCAAATTGAAAATCTCGAATCTCGAATCCAGGCATATCTCGATCCGGTATTACAGCCCTGGTATATGCTAAAATCGATTCTGGAGTGCGTTATGCTTGAAATTGAACAAGGGCCGATTCGTCCGCCGAGCGAAGCACAGAGCCTGCTGCTGCGTGTTACCAGGAACTGCTCGTGGAACAACTGCGAGTTTTGCCACATTTATAAAGGCAAGCGATTCAGCCTGCGCACGGTTGAGGAAGTCAAAAAGGACATCGATGCGATCAAAGCAACTGTCGCCGAAGTCGAGTCCATTTCCTGGAACATGGGATTCGGGGGGGAAATCAATGGGTCTGTCGTCCGGGCTGTCTTGCACGGCCCGCGTCCGTGCCCCGAAGGGTACCGGAGTATTCTCCTATGGCTGCACCGGGGCGGGGAAAACGTCTTTCTACAGGATGCGAACAACCTGGCGCACCGCACGAATGATCTGGTCGAAATACTGACGTATTTGAAAGAGACATTTCCCACCATTCAGCGGATCACAACATACTCCAGGGCGCGAACCATCGCGCGCAAATCGCTCGAAGAGCTTCGGGCATTGCATGACGCGGGCCTCTCGCGCGTCCACGTTGGGCTGGAGTCGGGATACGATCCGCTTCTCAAACTGGTTGAGAAGGGCGTGACGGCAAAAGAGCTGATTGACGCGGGACAGAAGGTCAAACAGTCGGGAATCTCCCTTTCGGAATACATCATGCCCGGGCTTGGCGGGAAGAAGATGTGGCGGGAGCATGCCGTCGAAACGGCGCGCGTGCTCAGTCAGATCAATCCTGACTTCATCCGGGTCCGCACGTTCAAGGCGCTTGAGATCATGCCGATTTATCGCAAGATCGTGGCGGGCGAGCTGGAACTCATGGGCGACGACGAAATTATCGCCGAAGAAAGATTGCTGATCGAAAACCTGCAGGGAATCACGAGCTATTTCGCCAGCGACCACATCCTCAATCTCCTCGAAGAGCTGGACGGGAAGTTTCCCGAAGCGAAAGAAAAAATGCTGTCGACGATCGACCGGTACCTGGGGATGAGTCTGGAGGAGAGGAACAATTTTCGCCTTGGCCGAAGAGCCGGATACTATCGTATTCAGGACGACATGCTGAATCCCGAGCTTCGCACCCGCGTAAATTCCATCATGCAGCGCATCGAGAAGGAAAATCCCGGAGGTCTCGATCCGGTGATCTCGGAATTGATGGAATCGTTCATATAAGGGAAATAAACTGCAGCCAACCGATTCCGAATGCTCGAAACTCCCTGTTATTTCTTTTGAGTGAGCTCGATGAGCAATCCACCCGTGGACTTGGGGTGAACAAAGATCAGCGTCGCATCATCCAGCTCCATCGGTTTGTCGCTCGCGAACTGGACTCCGAGGCCCTTCAGGCGTTTCATTTCCTCGTCAAGATTGTCCACCTGGATGGAAACATGGTGCAGGCCTTCGCCACGCTTCTCGATGAATTTCTGTACCATCCCCTGCTGGCCGGCCGGCTGAAGTAATTCCACGCGCACATCCGCATCGGAGATCATCGTTGAGATAAACCCGGCCTTTGGATCTTCCCGCGTCCTGCCCACTTTAAATCCGAAAAGCTTCGACAATAGGGCGGAGGTTTCGCCCGCATCCTGAACCGCCAGTGCTATATGGTCAATTTTTTTAAGCATAATTCCGTCCCACCCTTACAATTCGCATAGCTCAATTAGAACACCCGCCGTCGTCTCCGGATAGAAAAATGCAATGCGCCCGTGAGCGCCTTTTCTCGGGCATCCCTCGATCATTTTTGCTCCATTTTTTTCGAAATCGCGAATCGACGCATCCAGGTCGTCGACTTCGAAGCAGAGATGGTTGATCGGACCATTTTGTCCCCGGACGACGCCCGAGATCGGATCCCCGCCCGTGTAAGGTTTTGTGTGATGCAAAAGCTCGATCGAAGTGTCCCCGATAGACAGGAAGCCAATCAGGAGATCCAACGGCTTATCTTCTCTCGTCTCCGAGCAGGTGAGGCCAAACCCTTTGAATTTTTCGAGCGCCTCCTGAAAATCATCCACCATGATGCCGATATGCCGCAACTTCCTAAGCATTGTATTCCTCCGTTGCTCGTACTCCCTGCGCAAATTCGTCTCGCGGCGGCGTTTGGACTGGCTCCAAGCTGCAGGTTCGAGGTTTCAGGTTCCAAGTTAGAACACCTGCAACCTGTAACTTGAAACCTGAAGGCTCTCTTTTGCCGCTGTTAAGAGTTTTGTTAGCGAAGCCTACCCCTTTTCGTTTCCGACGATGCAGACGCTGCCGATGCCTGTTCCGGCGTTACCGCCGAGATTGTGCGTCAGACCGAGGCGAGGATTCTTTACCTGCCTGGGGCCGGCTTTCTGCTGCAGCTGTTTGTAGACTTCGTACAGCATCCGAAGACCGCTGGCGCCGAGCGGATGGCCGAAACACTTGAGCCCGCCATCGGTGTTTACCGGCAGATCTCCGTTCAATTCGAAGGTCCCGGCTTTGACATCGTCGCCAGCCCTTCCCCTGGGACTGAATCCCATATCCTCGTACACGATCATTTCATGGATCGTGAAGCAGTCATGGACTTCGGCGATGCTGATCTCTTTCCGCGGATCCTTGACGCCTGCTTCCTGGTAGGACTTCCTGGACGCGAGGAAGTTTTCCTCGATGTGCACAAAATCGTAGTCCTGCCGGATGGCGCCTTGGCGGGCTCCGACACAGATGTTCAATGCCTTGACGTAGATGGGATCGGCCCGGAATTTCTTGGCCAGGTCTGCGCGTGTGACGATGGCACACGCCGCTCCGTCGCTGACGCCGCAGCAGTCGTACAGCCCAAGCGGCCATGCGACGATCGGGGCTTTTACGACCTGTTCTACCGTCAGCTCGTTTTTAAAATGCGCCTTGGGATTCAGGCTGCCGTTGTGGTGATTTTTCACGGCAATTTTGGCCAATAGCGACTTTCCCTCTTCGGGATCCAGTTTGTAATTGTTGAAATATCGCGTTGCCATATAGGCAAAAGACGCGGGAGCGCTGTAGCCGGGGCCGATGCCGGCCGTGCCGTCCGGGTTGTCGCCGACGATGGCAGGCCCTTTGACTCCGGTGGTTCCGGCGTCCTTTAGCTTCTCGACGCCGATCGCAAGGGCGATATCGCAGGCGCCCGCAGCGATGGCGTAGCTCGCGGCCCGGAGAGCCTCGGTCCCCGTTGCGCACATGTTTTCCACGCGCGTCATCGGAATGTACTGGAGCCCGAGAGGCGACAGTGTAATAGCGCTCAAGCCTGAAAACACAGTTCCGATCCAGGCCGCCTGAATCTCTTTTGGCCCGATGCCCGCATCTTCGAAGGCTTCGTAAGCGGCCTCCACGAGAAGGTCTTCCACGCCAAGTTCCCAGCGCTCGCCGAACTTGGTGCAACCCATGCCTATGATTGCGATTTTGTCCTTCATGCTTTCCATCGTATTCCCTCCAAATGGGCTCGCCTACGCCACCGGTTTCGCCTTCCAGAAATAGTTTATGATTCCTTCGCCCTGCAGCATTTTTCGATAGCTCATCTCCACCGGCATCCCGATTTTGACCTTGGTCAGATCGTAATCCGTCAGTTCGCAAATGAGCCGCCCGCCCCCATCAAAATCGACGACGCCGTTCAGGCCGGGAGGATTCTTTGTCGGCTGCAGCTGGTCGATCGCATAGCTGAAAAGCTTCCCCTTTTTGTCGGAGAATTTGTATTCCTCAAAATCGTCCTTGGCCTGGCATGCGTTGCAGATCCGGATTGTCTGCCCGATCGGGTGAACCTGGGGCGTTCCGCACTTTTTGCAGCGAACTCCGTACAATGCGCGGACGATTTTGCGGTCCCTCCACCGTGTAGCCAGCGACGGCTCGGAACGGGCAGGGAGATTCACGCCTTCGACCTGGATGAGGTTTTTCCAGTTCAGATATTTGCTGTAATCGAGCGGCGCCTTGCGGGCCAGCCTGTCTTTCATTCCCTTTCCGTTTCGTATTTTCTCTATGTTTTTTGTGACGCGAAGGATGAACGCGTCGCAGCCGTCCCCGTAGCCCGCGAAAAGAATCCGGTCGCCGGCTTTAGCGTCTTCCAGCGCGGCCGCCAGCATCAGAAACGTCGCGGCGGCGCCGGAATTGCCGATTTGCGCGAAGAGCGGATCCTGGATTTGCGCCTTCTCGAAACCCAGCTTCCTGGCCAGCTCTCCCTGTGACCTGAGGTCGGTTGCATAGAATACGACCTTGGAGAAATCCCGCGGCGCGACCGAATTATTTTTCATCAGCGCCGAAATGGTTTCCATCATCGTCGGCGTGTAACCGTTTACGTCGATGAATCGTCCTTCGGCCGATTGGACGAACTCATCGCCGCTGTTCCTCCAATAGTCGGTAAAGTCGCTAAAAATGGAATAGGAGGCTTCTATGTCCGCAATCGTCTGGTCGGATCCGACCGCAATCGCGGCGGCTCCGTCGCCGAGGAGCTGCTCGTTTCTTCCCTGCGGCCCGCCCATGCGGCAATCCGCCGCGGTGATCAGGACGCTCCCGGCCGAGCCGCTCTTGACGGTGTCCAGGGCGGAGCGCAGCGCGATGGTTCCCGCTCGAAGCGAATTCATAAAATCGACCGTGAGGCATTCCTTCCCGAGGTCGATGGCGCCGGCGATCACAGCGGCAGCCTGTTTTTCTCTGTATGGACTGGTGGTTGTCGCGAAATACAACCCCTGCGGCAGTTCTTCAATGCCTTTCATGCAGTCCATGGCGGCGGCCACCGCCATGGTGATGCTGTCTTCGTCGTATCCTGAGACGGCCTTTTCACCGCTTGCCCCCTTTGTGCGCCAGAACCTGGTGACTTCCTCCAGGCTGAGCCGGTACATAGGAATATAAGCTCCGATGGATGTGATTCCTGCCATTTCCCCACACTCTCCTTTCGTCCGCCTCCGGACCCTGAATCCGTAAGTCCTCTGGAGGAAAGCTACAATTCAATTTCCTTTAGATCGGGTGATATCAATAATGCAGGTTCCGTGAGGGCCTGTACCTCTTCCGCGGTCCATCCCGGTGCGGTTTCCGTTAAAACAAGACCTTCTGGCTTAATCTCGATGACGGCGATGTCCGTGACGATCATTTTCACGCAGCGCGCGGCGGTCAAAGGATAGCTGCACGTCTTCAGAATTTTCAGCTGCCCCTTGGGCGTGACGTGTTCCATGGCCACGATGACCTTATTGCAGCCTGCGGCAAGATCCATGGCTCCGCCGATGTTCCCGAGTCCTCTCTCAGGGAACGTCCAGTTGGCCAAATCCCCCTTCTCGGATACCTGCAGGGCGCCCAGGACGGTGACGTCAATGTGTCCCCCGCGGATCATCGCGAACGAATCGGCGTGGTGAAAGAAGCTCGCTCCGGGAAGAGGCAGGAACGGAATCCCGTTCGCTCCCAGGTAGAAGGGCCTTTCTTCTTCCTTTGAACCAGGGACGCCGCCGAAGCCGAGGGCGCCATTCTCGGCGTGGAAGATGACCGTCCTGCCTTCGGGTACGTAATTGGCGGCCAGTGCCGGAATGCCGCCGCCCAAATTCACAATCGCCCCGTCTTCAAATTCCTTGGCCACCCGGAGAGCGATCGTTTGCCTGTCCAGTCGTTCTTTCATCGCGCGCCCCCTTCCGATCCAACGACCCGATGGACGAATATCCCCGGCGTAACGACGATTTCGGGATCCAGTTCGCCGGCGGGGACAATCCTTTCCACTTCGACAATGGTGACTTTCGCCGCCATTGCCATGATTGCATTGAAGGATCGCATGATGCCGCGGTAGATGAGATTTCCGATCGTATCTGCCCAATAGGCTTTGATCAGCGCATAGTCGGCCCGCAAGGCATATTCCAACAGCATCTCGCGTCCGTCGATGATTTTCTTTTCCTTTCCTTCCTCGATGAGCGTGCCGACACCGGTGGGCGTAAAAAATGCTCCTAGACCGGCGCCGCCGGCGCGAATTCTTTCCGCGAGGGTTCCCTGGGGCACGTATTCCAGTTCCACTTCGCGCGCGAGGTATTGTTTTTCAAACGCGCTGGGCTTGGACATAACGAGAGAGGCGGGAACGCTGCAGATGGCTTTTTTGACTTGCCGGTTTTCGACCAGGATTTCCTCATCAACAAACGGAACGCCACCCAGGGACCCGATGCCGAGCTTGCCTGCGTTGCCGGAGCTGTTTCCGATGATCGTGAGATCTTTGGCCCCCTGGTCTCTCAGGGCTTTGATGAGATTTTGCGGTTTGTCGGCCGCATGCCCAAATCCGCCAATCATGACGGAAGCGGCATCCGGGATGTCGGCCACCGCCTCACTATAGGTCCGATAGATCTTATTCATGTTCCCCTCGAATTTCGGTGACAGGCTACCAAACCTCGAAATTACCGCTAGATGAAACTGGGTTCCGCCTGTGCGCAATTTCGAGGTTTAGTAGCCTGTCACCGAAATTGCGATTGTAGCAGAGAAAACCGATGACAGATATCGAATTACCTTGTAGGCTTGTTTGCGCCCGGAATTTCTGAGGAAGTCTGCCAATTTTCCCGGTTCAGGCTGGAGGATGAAAAGATGGCCGTTCACAAGGTTTTTGCGGATTGCGACAGCGCCGTTGCGGATATTTTTGACGGAGCCGTCGTCATGATTGGCGGATTCGGTTCCTGGGGAGGATTGCCGATTAACCTGATTGTTGCCCTGGCAAAACAGGGCGCGAAAAATCTGACTGTGATATCGAACCAGGGAGGCGTCGGTTTCGAGTTGAGCAAAAGAATTAAGCCCGGAGGCTATCAGGATATCGGCGCTTTATATGCCAAGGGCCAGGTGAAGAAGTTTATCGGGTCTGTGCCGGCTCTCGGAGGCATGCCGCCCACGTCCCCGATCGAAACAGCGCACAAAGAGGGAAAAGTCGAGATAGAGATGGTTCCTCAGGGGACGCTCGCGGAAAGGATCCGCGCAGGGGCCAGCGGGCTCGGGGGGTTTTACACTCTAACCGGCGTCGGCACTGCCGTCGAGACAGGAAAGGAGAAGAAAGTGATCAACGGAAAGGAGTATCTGCTGGAATTGCCGCTGACGGCGGATTTCGCCATTATCAAGGCTCACAAAGCGGATACCCTGGGAAATCTCGTCTACAGGGGAACGGCGCGATGCTTCAATCCTGTCATGGCAATGGCTGCCAAAACCACGATCGTCGAGGTGGATGAGATCGTGCAGCCGGGAGTGCTGGATCCGGAGGTGGTTGTCACTCCTCACCTGTATGTAAGCCGTATCGTGGAGGTGCCGAGATGAAAACGCGTCTGGATGAACAAACCATCGCTCTGAGGGTGGCCAGAGAATTTCAAGATGGCATGGTGATCAATCTGGGATATGGGATGCCAGGATTGTGCGCCGATTTCATACCCGAGGACAGGACCGTCTATTTCCACAGCGAAAACGGGGTGCTGGGATACGGCGGACTGGGTACGGACGAGGAAAAGGATTATGAGTTGATTAATGCTTCCGATCAGCCCGTTACCCGGGTGCCCGGAATGTGTTTTTTCGACAGTGCGGCCTCATTCGACATGATTCGGGGCGGACGCGTGGACCTCGTGGTTTTGGGCGCATACCAGGTGTCGCAGAACGGCGATCTTGCCAATTGGGGCCGGCCGGGCCGTCCCGCTACGGGCATGGGAGGAGGGATGGACCTGGCCGCCGGGTGCCGGCGGGTAATTGTGATGATGCTCCACACGACCAAAGATGGCGCTCCGCGCATTGTTAATCGGTGCAGCTTCCCGCTGACCGCGAAGTGCTGCGTCAGTAGAGTATTTACCGACATCGCCGTCATGGATATCACGCAAGACGGTCTCATCCTCAGAGAAGTGGCCCCCGGCTGGACTGCGGAAGAAGTGCAAGCCCTGACCGAAGCGCCGCTCATTGTCGCTGGTGATTTAAAGAATATTGAACTATAACCGGCCTTTCCTGTTATCGCCTATCCGCTCCGATTCCAGATTCCCGATTCCAGAT
>DATJPG010000177.1:0-26077 GCA_035506515.1 Acidobacteriota bacterium | reverse complement strand
AGTTTCCGGATGGCTTCAATTTGGACAGCATATTTTCAAATAGGAGACCTCAATTTTTGCGAGTTTTGACGGTCCTTTGTTATCAATGATTTAGCTTGTCCAAATTGCGCTTTTCAGGGTTAATTTGGACAGCAGTGATTTCCTGCCGGCCCTTCGGGCCTCAATATGCGCATCTATTTGCGACGCTTTGTATAGATCATCGGTTTTTATCTGGAATCAGGAATTTGGAATCAGACCCCAGGGATCTGGCAATTGGAATCCTCTTCGACCTTGACAGGTGTGAACGTTGATGATTAAGATTGCGGGTGATTTTCGCTGAGCGTTGTTTTGATAATGATCGACAGTTTTGTTCACGCTGCCCGATGACAAAAATAGCCAACGATATCGAGATAATTATCAGCAGCGCCCTGGAAAACCTCGACCTTATCCAAGCAGTTACGGATTGCATCACGCATTATATGAGCTTTGATGAGGATTCCGCGCATTGGATCGGAATGTCTGTGCGTGAATCCGTGACAAACGCAATCCAGCACGGCAACAAGCTGGATCTGAAGAAAAAGGTCGATATCCGCTTTGAGGTCGGGACGGATAGACTATCCATCTTCGTCAGGGATCAGGGCAACGGGTTCAAGGCGGAGGATGTGCCGAATCCTTTGGATGCCGAAAACCTGCTGAAGCCGAGCGGCCGCGGGATATTTTATATCCGTACTTTCATGGACGAGGTCGAATTCCGGCCTCTCTCCCAAGGGGGAATGGAAGTGCACATGGTGAAGAAGATTTCTGCTAATTAAGGAGACTGTTATGAAGATCGAAAAGCGCACTGTTGGGGATATCCAAGTATTGGATTGCAGCGGCAAGATTACCCTGGGAGAGGGCACGATGGCTGTACGCAACACGGTGATGGATATCTTGAAAGCAGGAGAAAAGAAGATAATCCTCAACCTGGCGGATGTGAACTATATCGACAGTTCCGGGATCGGCGAACTGGTAAGGACTTACATTACCGTATCGAGCGGCGGCGGCCAGCTGAAGCTGTTGAATTTGACGAAGAAGATCCAGGAACTCCTTCAGATCACCAAGCTGTTGACCGTTTTCCAGGTATATGAAAGCGAATCGGCGGCCTTAGCCAGCTTCTCCTAAGGCTGGTTCATCGAAAGATGCGGTCGAAGTCGATGTGTTTCGAGAGATCGTTGAACACGACAAAGCCCATCAGGAGAATGAGGAATACAAAGCCGACCTGAACGATCCTTTCCTTGAGATTAAGGCTGAGATCCCTTCCAATCAGTCCTTCAATCAGGAGAAGCATAATCACTCCTCCATCCAGGATCGGGATTGGGAGCAAGTTGAATACGCCGAGCTGAAGGCTTACCAGTCCCAGCCACCCAAAATATATGCTAGCGCTGCCGGTTCTGGCAGCGCTATCGGAAAACCGGGCGATCTCGATTGGGCCGGATAGTGTTCGCACAGATGCGGATCCCCTGATAATCCTTCCGATAACCTTGAAGGTCAGAGAAGACAGCTCATAGTTGCGCTGAATGGATTGACTGATGGCGCCCATGATTCCGAACTTCTGCAGGTCGGATGGATAGTCGTGCACGAACCCGATAATCACGCGCCCCTTATCCTCAATCGGCGTGATGCTGAGATGAATGATCTTGCTATCGGTATTGTCGGATGATTCCCATAGCCGATCTCTCTGCGGTTCCTTATTCGGCCTGCGGATCTTGAAATCAAGGGGAATTCCCTTACTCTCGGAGATGAGATTCAGTATCTCGTTGTATCCATGCGCGGTTCTATTATTGCCTGCGGCGGAAAGCAACTCGTCTCCCGGCTTTAACCCTGCTTTCTGAGCGGGGGAGCCTTCGTCCACTGCATACACAATCGCCTTCGGCAACGAGTATCTGAAACCCAGCAAGGCCGGATCGATCTGTTCTTTCGAGTCGGGTGCGTCGAAGTGCAGCTGCAAGGTCTGGTTGCCGCGCAAAACTTCAATATTCAAGGCGTCCCTTGGAGCCGTTCCCAGCGCAATTTCCACATCTTCCCACGTCTTAACCTGATTGCCGTGGACGCCAACGATTCGGTCGCCCGTTTGCAGCCCGGCCCGCTTAGCGATAGTATTTGCCGCCACCGGCCCGACAATTGCCGCTTCTTTTGGATATCTGGCTACATTGACTCCATCGATGTAGGAGAAAGTCAGAATGAACACCGCCAGAAGGATGTTCATAAAGGGCCCCGAAACGGCTACCAGAAGCCGGTGCCATTTCGGATGGGATAGGAATTCGTCCGGAGACTCCTTGCGATCATCGTCGTAGGTTTCCCCGGCCATTTTCACATAACCGCCTATCGGAAATGGACTGATGCGATACTCGGTGCCGCCGTAGGTAAATCCAAAAATCTTAGGGCCAAATCCCAAAGAAAATGTGAGGACGCGAATTTTCAGGAGCTTCGCCATGGCAAAGTGGCCAAACTCATGAACCGTGATCGTGACGCCCAGCACTACCACGATAGGCCAAATGTGAGTAAGAATGTTAATGATCAATGCGATAATCCCTCCGCCTTCCTACAATATGATGCCCTAAATAATCGCAAGGCTCAACAATCTTGGATTCCAGATTCTCGATTTCAAATTCTCGAATTCTGGTCCATGACCAAATCCAGGATCAGGACAAAGCCCACATCTATTTCCACATCGCCCAAAATCGCCTTAACCTATAGCGCCCACCCTGCATTTTCTGGAATCGAGAATCTGGAATCTGGAATCGAGAATCTGGAATCTGGAATCTGGAATCGAAAATCTGGAATCAGCCCTTATCCCCTGAAAGCGGCGCGATCCGGGGATTGACAGTAGATTCTGGCTTCATCCCGGGCCCAGTTATCGGCTTTGAGCACCGTCTCCAGATCGGTGGCATTTTGGGGTGTATGCGCATCGAGGACGGATTCGATGATTTGCGGGATTTCCTTATAGGCAATCCCGTTGTTGAGGAATGCCTCTACCGCCACTTCATTCGCGGCATTGAGAACAGCCGGGGCCGTGCCGCCGGCCCGCAGCGCCCGATAAGCCAGATTCAGGCAGGGAAACTTTTCGAAGTCAGGCTTGAAGAACTCGAGCTTGGGCAATTTGTAGATATCGAGAGATGGAAGCGGCGTGTTCCATCGTTCGGGGTATGTCAGGGCGTACTGGATGGCGATTCGCATATCCGTCAATCCGAGCTGGGCCAGGACGGACCCGTCTACGTACTCCACCATGGAGTGAACGACGCTCTGAGGATGCACGACAACGTGGATCTCGTCGGCCGACACTTCAAACAGGCGGGATGCCTCGATTACTTCGAGCCCTTTATTCATCAGCGTGGCTGAATCGATCGTAATTTTTTTGCCCATGCTCCAGGTCGGATGGTTCAGTGCCTGGTCGAGAGTGACAGATGCCATCTTTTCCCGGGGCGTCTCGCGGAAGGGTCCCCCGGATGCCGTCAGGATAAGGCGCGAAACTTCTTTCCGTCGCCCGCCTCTCAGGCATTGGTGAATGGCATTGTGCTCGCTGTCCACCGGCACAATCTCGACGCCCTTCTCGCGCGATTTACGCATCATCAGCTCGCCCGCCACCACCATGGTTTCCTTGTTGGCCAGCGCGATGCTCTTCCCGAGTTCCAATGCGCGATACGTTGGCATAAGACCCGCCGCGCCGGAGATGGCAGAGAGCACGATGGTGGATTCGGGATGGCAGGAAACTTCGATATGTCCTTGCATCCCATGCACGAAACGGGTGCGTGCCATCGGGTAACCGCGCTGCCGCAGCAGGCTTTGCAGTTCGGCGCAAGCGTGTTCGTCTCCGCACGATGCGATATCGGGGCAGACTTCTTCTATCTGCTTTGCCAGCAGCGTCACATTTTTGCCCCCTGTCAGACCCGCGACGCGGAAATCCTTCGGGAAACTGGAAGTGACCTTGAGTGTATTGGTGCCGATAGATCCGGTGGAGCCGAGTACGGAGATTGTTTTCATCAAAGCCAGCCTAAGGAAGCGTCATTGTAGCATGTATTTAAGCAGGCAGCTAATAAAGCTGAAGCAGGTAGAAATAGAGCACGGGGATGGCAAACAGCAGGCTGTCCATGCGGTCGAGCGCTCCGCCGTGTCCAGGGATGAGATGGGAACTATCTTTTATTTCCGCTGCCCTTTTCAGCAGGGATTCCGCCAGGTCGCCGAGCTGGCCGAATATTCCCAGAAGGAAGGAGAGAATGATGACATGGCGCACCGGCAGATCCGGCAAGAAGAGATATCGGGCCGCAACTGCAACTGCAGCGCCTCCCAACAGTCCCGCGACAGCTCCTTCATAGGTTTTCTTTGGGCTCAGGACCGAAGCCAGCAGATGCTTTCCGAAAGCCTTACCCGCGAGGAGCGCAAACGTATCCCCGGCCCAGACCACGACCAGCAAAAGCAGAGTCCACTGCATGCCGATGCTGGCGCCAAAATCATACCGTATCGGGATCGCCGGGAGGAGAAACAGTACGAAGTAGAATATCCCCAGCACTTCCGCCATAAGGGCCAGCGCGCGTTCCCGGACGGTTCTCCTCCTCCAGAGCGCGGAAAGAAATGCCGCGATCAGCACGAGCGCGAAAAGAGCAACAGACGGGAATCTCCCCTGGCGGAATGCGAGCAGCAGCACCCAGAACACCAGATGCCCGAAGAGCGGCTGAACATGAATTCCCATCGCGCGCATCAGTCCAAAATACTCATAGAGGCACGCAGTTCCGATCAGCCCGATCCCGGTCAGGAACAGAACGGGCGGCGCGTAAATAACAGTCAGGATTGCCACCGGAATAAGTACAAGTGCGGAAAATATTCGAGCCATAAACACCAGTCGTCGATAAAAATGAATTGGTCCAAAAGTTTTCAGCTAGTGCCAGTGTGGTGCGTCATTGATCCCTTGGCGTTTGATCGGTGTGAACTAAATCCACCCAAAGGCCTCAAAGACAAAAATTGCCACGGATTTCACGGATTAAGGCAAGGCCGGAGGCCCGCCCATGCAACCGTTATTTGAATCTGTGTAATCCGTGGAATCCGTGGCTTTTTTTTCCTGAAATATGTAAAGACCTATTGGACGCATTACACTAATTGAATTTTGTAATGAGCACTCAAACCGTTCGCTCTATTGCCGACTACCTACTGCCTGCTAAATACCCCCGTAACGCCGGTCTCGCCGCTGGTATTCCAGGATTGCTTCGAGCAGATGTTTGCGGCGGAAATCCGGCCAGTAGGTTGGTGTGATATAGATTTCAGAATAAGCAATTTGCCACAGAAGAAAATTGCTGATGCGCATTTCCCCGCTGGTTCGAATCAGCAGGTCGGGATCCGGGATGCCGGAAGTATATAAAGATTGCGAAATCAGTTCTTCGCTGACCTCAGGTTTGTGCCCGTTCTGTTTGAAGTCGCGGAGCAGCCGGGAGAATGTATCGACGATCTCCGCGCGGCCGCTGTAATTCAGGGCGACGTTGAGTAGCATGCCCGTATTATTCTCGGTGGTATGCATGGCATGCTCCAATTCCGTCCGCACGGATTCGTCGAGTTCCTGGATTCTTCCGATTGCCTGGAACTTGATATTGTGTTGGTGGACGGCATTCAGCTCCAGGCGGATATATCCCTTCAGCAGCTTCATCAGCGTGCGGACTTCGCCGCGCGGTCGCTTCCAGTTTTCGACGGAGAACGCGTACAGCGTCAGTACTTCCAACCCCAGCTGGGCGGAGCTCCTTACTATTTCGCGGACAGATTCGATTCCGGCACGGTGCCCGGCGACACGAGGGAGTTTGCGCATACCCGCCCACCGGCCGTTCCCATCCATGATTACCGCAATATGCTTGGGCAGGCGTTTCCGGTCGACCTTTTTCAGCAGATCGGCTTCCTGACTCCCAGGCTCGGCGAAGCCTTCCAGCTCCATAAGGATCATCTCCAAACCGCTATGATAGCAGAATTCTTTAAGGGCTCAGTATTTTACTTTGAGGAGAACGAGGCCGTTGGCGGGAGCCGTAAATCCGGCAAATTTCCGGTCCCTTTTCGAAAATAGCTCCTCAAAATCTTTCAATTCAATGATCCCTCTCCCCACTTCCAGCAAAGTCCCTGCCATGTTGCGAACCATATGGTGCAGAAAGCCGTTTCCCTCAACCGTTAAAAACAGGCGATAGCCTCGCTTCTGTAATTCGCATCGAAATATACGCCGGATTGTGCTGGAAGTGGCAGCGCCCGTTTTCGCGAAACTTGCGAAATCGTGCTCCCCTTTGAACTGCCGTGCGGCCTGGTCCATTTTCCCCAGGTCGACGGGAAGAGGGTAGTGGAAATATTCACGCATCAGATGGGGAGGAAGGATCGAGCCCAGATAGATCTGATATCGGTATGTCTTGGCTAAAGCGCTTTTCCGGGCGTGAAAACTCTGCGAAACCCGGCGTGCCGATAAAACCCGAATATCCCTGGGAAGCAGGCTGTTCAGCGCGCGCAAGAGCTGTCCCGGAGAAAGCCGCGATCCGGTATAAAAATTAGCTACCAGGCCGCGGGCGTGCGTTCCCGCATCCGTTCTTCCGCTGCCCGTCGGTGAGACACGTTCGCCGGTAATTTTGGCGATCGCATCCGACAGCAGCCCCTGAACGGTCCTGGAATTATTCTGGATTTGCCAGCCGTGATAGGCGGTGCCGTCGAAGGCAAGCGTCAGTCGGATATTTTTTTTGTCTATCGACTGCCTGGTTTTATTGCCTGGCTTCCGGTCTTGCATAATGGGCACTCTTGCGGTGGGAAAGCAGGAACATCCAGCACGGCCAGGGCGACGCGGGGGACTCCCAGGTCGGTTCTTCCGCCGCTCCTGTCAATGAGGGATCCGGCGGCGAGGACAACGCCTCCCGCTTTGAGAACCACATCCATGGTTTCCCTGGTCGAACCGCCAGTCGTTACAACGTCCTCGACGACAAATGCCTTTTGGCCCGGCTCAATGCTGAACCCGCGGCGCAGCGTCAGGACGCCTTCCTGGCGTTCCGCAAAGAGGCCGCGCACACCCAGTGCACGCGCCACCTCGTGGGCCACGAGGATGCCTCCCAGCGCCGGAGCGATCACGAAATCAGGCTTGCCGCCCAGGGCTTGCATGCGGGCCGCCAGGGCAGCGCCCAGCGCCTCGGCCTGTTGAGGATTCTGGAGCACCAGGGCGCACTGCAGATACCGGTCGCTGTGCAGGCCGGAAGTCAGCCGGAAATGTCCTTCCAATAATGCCCCCGACTGCTTGAACATCTTGAGCACTTCATCTTGAGTCATATCAATCCCTATCCTAAAGGTTAGATGGAGAAGGGCAGTTTATGCCCCAATCCAGGCTGGGCAATATTCTCCGAATCTTCTGTTCACAAGTTTCTGCTCGATTCCGCGAACTATGATAAAATGAATCTTTTCATTGGCAAAGGAGTCATTTTATGTCAGGTCACTCAAAGTGGCATTCTATCAAGCATAAGAAAGCGGCGACCGATTCCAAACGTGGCCGGATATTTACGCGTCTCATCAAGGAAATGACGGCTGCGGCGCGGAATGGCGGCGGCGATGTGGAAGCCAACCCGAGGTTGCGCCTTGCAGTCTCTACCGCTAAGGCTGCGAACATGCCTGCGGACAATATCAAGCGGGCCATCATGCGCGGCACCGGGGAACTGCCCGGAGTGTCTTACGAGGATGTGAATTACGAGGGTTATGGCCCGGGCGGAGTCGCCATTTTCATGCACGCGCTTACCGACAACAAGAACCGCACGGTCGCGGAAATTCGGCACATCCTTTCCAAACATGGCGGGAACCTCGGAGAGTCGGGATGCGTCGGCTGGATGTTCGATAGAAAAGGCTACTTCGTCGTGGAAAAGTCTGCGGCCGATGAAGAAAAGCTGCTCGAATTGGCGCTGGGTGCCGGTGCCGACGACATGCGCGAAGATGCAGGCAATTTCGAAATTTTTACGGCTCCGGAAAATTTCGATGCCGTGCGTGCGGCCATGGATTCGGCAGCGATCCCTACCGCCGCGGCAGAAATCTCGATGATGCCCCAGAATTACATCAAGCTGGAAGGCAAAAATGCGCAGACGATGCTGAAACTCATGGAGATTTTGGAAGACCATGAGGACATCCAGAATGTCTGGTCGAACTTTGACATCGACGAATCAGAGTTAAACGAAGAAGCCTCCTAAGGCAGCCGGTGATGCGGATACTGGGCGTTGATCCCGGAAGCGGAACCACCGGGTACGGTATCATCGATACCGACGGTTCCCGGCATTCCGCCATCCTTTACGGCGCAATAAAAACGAATCCACGGCAGCCATTCCACGAACGCCTCCTGAAGATCTATCGCGATCTGAGCGCTATTGTCATGCGCGAGAAGGCCGACCTCATGGCGATCGAGGAAGTGTTTCACGCTACCAATGTGCAATCGGCCCTTCGCCTGGGACACGCAAGAGGGATCGCTTTACTGGTCGCCGCGGAGAAGGGAATCGGTGTCTTCGAGTACTCGCCCCTGGAAATCAAAAGCGCCGTCGTCGGATATGGCCGGGCGGAAAAAACGCAAATCCAAACAATGGTCCGCCTGCTTCTAAATCTTCCGCAAGTGCCTACCCCGGATGATGCCGCGGATGCTTTGGCCGTCGCCATATGCCACGCGCATCGAATGACGAATTACGAATTACGAATTACGAAATAAGACATGCCTGCCAATCCAAGTTGCGTTGTTTGCTCCAGGGTAGCTGTCCTTTTCCGCAGCAGAGGTTCAGAATTAGGACGTATGTTTTATTTCGTAATTCGTAATTCGTATTTCGTAATTATGTGATGGCGATCCCGGCATATGCGACGACTCGTTCAAAGTCGCCGCTGGTTTCGCCGGAATTGGTGTAGCGGATCAGGTGACCGGAGGAGGCTCCGGCATCGCGGCACGCCGTGAGGACGGCGACGGCCGGGGCGAACCCGCACATGGTGATGTCCCGATCCAATACGACCCTGTAAAGGCCGGCAGGATCGACGGCGAGGACTTGATCGATGGCAAACTTGTCCTGGCGCGCCGCATCTTCCTTCGATTCGTAGTGTGTCATGTCGGAGCTTGCGACCAGCAGTACCGGCTCATTCAGCGAAGCAATCACTCTCGCCATGGCATGTCCGAGCTCCTCGAGGGAGGCAAAGTCTATCCGCCGGATGCAAATCGCGCTGAATGTGAAATCCGGCTGCAGGATCTGAAGGAAAGGAATTTGGACTTCCAGGGCGTGTTCATGCCTGTGCGCTGCCGCATCCTCCTCGAGCTCGGGATATTCCGCCATCAGTCTCCGGTTGATGTCGCCGTCCACCGGCACAGTGCCCAGGGGCGTGTGCCAGGTTCCGGCCGGCGCGAGCGCGAGATACGCGCCGCGCCCCGAGTGATTGGGGCCCAGGAGGATCATGCGACGGGGAAGGCGCACGGAAGAGAAAACCTCTCCTGCCACCGCGCCCGAGTAGACATATCCGGCGTGAGGCACGACGACGGCTTTGGCGTCGAGCGGTGAGTTCGGTTTGCGGATGAAAGACGCGATCGTTTCGCGCAACTCATCCGCGTCGCCCGGATAAAACTGTCCTGCGACGACAGCGTCCCTATTCATGATGCCGCCTTCACGCGACGACGCATTGCTGCTGCTCGATGTGCGCGGCAAACTCGTCGTAAAACTTGCGGATATAGCTCTCGATCGGCATGGCTGCCGCATCCGAGAGCGGGCATATCGTCAGGGCTTTCATATTGGCGCAGATATCGAGCAGAAGTTCCAGGTCGCCATTTCTGCCCTTGCCGTTCTCCAGGCGCGTCAGGATGCGATACATCCACTCCGTCCCTTCCCGACACTGCGTGCACTGGCCGCAGGATTCCTCGGCATAGAACTTGGAAATTCTCGTGGCTGCCTTCACCATGCAGGTGGAATCGTCCATGACGATCACGCCCGCCGATCCCAGCATGCTGCCGGCCTTTGCGACGGAATCAAAGTCCAGGGAAACGTCTAGCTGATCAGGCGTCATGACCGGCACGGAAGACCCGCCCGGAACGATCGCTTTGAGCTTGCGGTCATCCCGAATACCGCCGCAGTGGTCGTAAATCAGCTCGCGCAGAGAAATGCCCATCGGAAATTCGTAAACGCCCCGCTTTTTGACGTGACCGCTGACGCCAAACAGACGCGTCCCCGCGTTGCGTTCCACGCCGATCGATGCATACCAATCCGCGCCGTTGTTGATGATGTGAGAAATGTTGGCCAGGGTCTCAACGTTATTGATGACCGTCGGAGCCTCGTAAAGCCCGACGACGGCTGGGAACGGAGGCTTTAAGCGAGGGTGCCCTCTCTTCCCCTCGATGGATTCCAACAGCGCCGTTTCCTCTCCGCAGATGTACGCGCCCGCACCGCGGTGGACGACCAGATCCAAATCGAATCCCGAGCCCAGGATGTTTTTGCCCAGGTATCCTTTGTCATAGGCTTCCTGAACGGCTCGGTTCAGAACCCCTGCGCCATAGACAAATTCGCCGCGAATATAAATAAAAGCCTGATGACAGCCGAGGGCGTAGGCGGAGATGATCGCGCCTTCGATCAGCTGGTGCGGATCTTTTTCGATAATCAGACGGTCTTTGAAAGTTCCCGGCTCGCTTTCGTCCGCATTGACGCAAAGGTATACGGGCTTGCCCGTGTTCTTGGGAACGAAGCCCCACTTCATCCCTGTGGGGAATCCTGCTCCTCCACGGCCCCGCAAGCCGGATTTTTTCACGATGTCCGTGATCTCGGCAGGTTGGTATTCCCGGAGAGCCTTGGCCAGCCCTGTGTATCCGCCGAGTGATTCGTAAACTCCGATCTGCCGGAGATTTTCCACGTGCATGTTCTTAGTCAGTATTTTTGTCGACATGGGGAAAATTCATCCTCGTCAATTGGCACTATATTACCACAGGATGGCGCCGGAGTAGGCTAACAGGAATAAAGAAAGCCGTCAGCCTCAGCGGACAGCTGACAGCTGATAGCCGAAAGCCGAAAGCTAACAACGGCCGACACGGACCTGGGCGGGGCGGAGAAGCCGGCCGTTCATGCAGTATCCGGATTGCGCTTCCTCGACGACGATTCCGTCTTTGGCGGGATCTTTGACTTTGACGGTACCGATGGCCTGCTCGAGGTTTGGGTCGAACGGCTGATTCAATGCCGGAATGACTTCTACGCCCATTGTCTGCAGCTTGGAGCGGAAAAGACTGGCCGTCATGTGCACGCCTTCGAGCAGATGCTCGACCGTTCCGGCCTGCGCCGCGGAATCGAGCGCCCGCTCGAGGTTGTCCATGACTTCGAGGAACTGAAGAATGATCTTCTGCTTCTCTAACGCAAGCTTGCGCTCGAAATCGTTTTCGAGCCTGGCCTTTGTGCGGCCGATCTCCTCGTCAATCTGTTTTTTCTTTTCCTGAAACTTGCGTTCGGTTTCCGCCATCCGCGATATCAGTTCTTCCACATACGAAGGATATCGGGGTTTTTCTTCGGGGATCGTTGTTTTATCGATTGCGTTCAAATCCAAAAACTTCCTTTTGTCGACGACCTGGAACTCCAGGGTGTCAGTTTCTTCGGTTTTATTGTCCCGGTCTGCCATAAATGATTCCGTGATTTGAGATGAATAGGGCTAGCTGCTTTTTCCCAAAAGACGCTCGATGCGCTTTTGCGTCGGTGGATGCGTGCTGAACAGGCTCATCAGAGATCCGCCGGAGAACGGATGCATGATGAACATGTGGGCCGTGCCGGGGGACGCATCCATGGGGATCTGCTTGGAATAATTTTCGAGTTTCTGAAGAGCAGACGCCAGGCCGTAGGGGCTGCCCACCGTTTCTGCTGCGCTCGCATCGGCCTGATATTCGCGCGTGCGCGAAATCCACATCTGGATCAGCATGGCGGCGATCGGAGCCACGATAATCGTTACAAGCCCGCCCAGAGCGCCCCCGCCTTCGTCGTCGCGGTCCCGTCCGCCGCCGAAGAAAGCGGCAAAGCGGGCCATGTTTGCGATCCACATGATAACGCCGGCCAGAGTCGCAGCAACGCTGCTGATCAGGATGTCGCGGTTTTTCACATGAGACATCTCGTGACCCAATACGCCCGTGATTTCGTCCTCGTTCAACAACCGCAAGGCGCCCTGGGTTATCGCAACCGATGCGTGTTGCGGGTTGCGTCCCGTGGCAAAGGCATTCGGGGATTCATCGGGGATGATATACACCTTGGGCATCGGAATGCCGTCCCGGGCACAAAGAAAATCCAGGATTCGGTAGATCTGCGGGGCTTGTTCCCTGGTCACCGGTTGCGCCCGGTACATGCTCAACGCAATCTTGTCGGAGAAGAAGTAGCTCGTGAAATTCATCAGGATGCACGCTACGAGCGCGATCGTGAGCCCTTGTTGTCCCCAGAAGCCGCCGATGAAAAGAATGATCCCGGTCAGCAAACCGAGTAACAATACAGTTTTCAGATTATTGGCCATATGCTTTCTCAACAAACTAAAACCAAATGATATCACGTCTAATTTGCGATCGACGATTGACGATAGAAAACAAACGTCCTGGTTTTCAATCGTCAATCGTAAATCGTCAATCGTAAATTGAATTACTGCGATGTTCCGAATTTGAAATCGCCTGTCCGCTTATCGAGATCCAGCTTTATTTTATCTCCGGGCCGCACGTCGCCATTCAGGAGCAGCATGGCCAGGCGGTCCTGAATCTTCTTCTGGATGAGGCGCTTGAGCGGACGTGCGCCGTACACCGGGTCGTACCCTTCGCGGGCGAGAGCCTCGACGGCCGCGGGCGCAACCGTCAGCGAGAGTTCCTTCTGCGCCAGGATTTTTTCCAGCTGCTTGAGCTGCAATTCAACGATGCCTTTGATCAGGTCCTGCGTCAGCCGGCGGAATACGATGACATCGTCGATCCGGTTGAGGAACTCCGGCCGGAACGTGCTTCGCAGAGCTTCCATGAGCTGCGGCATCGCATTGTCCAGGTCTCCGGAAGATGCGCTGATTGCCTGGCTGCCGATATTGGAGGTCATGATGATCACGGTGTTTTTAAAATCGACTGTGCGGCCTTTGCCGTCCGTGAGCCGCCCGTCATCCAGAACCTGGAGCATGATGTTGAAGACATCGGGGTGCGCTTTTTCGATCTCGTCGAATAACAGGACGGCGTAGGGCCGCCGGCGGACCGATTCCGTCAGGTATCCCCCTTCTTCGTAGCCGACATATCCCGGAGGAGCGCCGATCAGGCGGGCCACCGAGTGTTTTTCCATGTACTCCGACATGTCGATTCGCACCATGGCGTGTTCGTCGTCGAAAAGAAACTCGGCCAGTGCCCGCGCCAATTCCGTCTTCCCGACTCCAGTGGGGCCGAGAAATATGAACGAACCCATCGGTCGCTTGGAGTCCTGCAGGCCGGCCCGCGCACGCCGGATCGCGTTAGACACGGCAGCCAGGGCGGCATCCTGCCCGAGGACACGCTCGCGCAGACGGTCTTCCATATGCACCAGTTTCTGAACCTCTCCCTCCAGCATTTTGCGGACCGGGATTCCGGTCCACTTGGCTACGACTTCGGCAATGTCCTCCTCGTCCACTTCTTCTTTGAGGAACTTCCTGCTCGATTGGAGCTTGGTGAGCCCGGCGTTTTGCTGAGAAAGCTCTTTCTCCAGCTGCACCAGCGTCCCATAGCGCAGCTCCGCGGCCTTGCCGAGATCGCCGAGTCGCTCCGCATTCTGTTCCTGCGCCCTCACATGTTCGATCTTTTCCTTGATCGACTGGATCGATCCGATGATTTCGCGCTCCTGCTGCCAATGCAGCTTCATTCCGGCGCTTTTTTCCCTCAATTCCGCGAGCTCGCCGTTCAGCGCATCCAGCCTCTCGATCGAAGCCTTGTCGGTTTCCTTGGAGAGAGCCTGGCGCTCAATTTCCAGCTGTGTGATCCGCCGCTCGACTTCATCTATTTCAACGGGCATGCTGTCGATTTCGATGCGCAGGCGCGATGCGGCTTCATCCACCAGGTCCACGGCTTTGTCCGGCAGAAAACGGTCGGCGATGTACCGGTGCGACAAGACGGCCGCGGCGACGATTGCAGAATCGGTAATGCGCACTCCATGGTGCACCTCGTATTTTTCCTTCAGCCCGCGCAGGATGGCGATCGTGTCCTCCACGGAAGGTTCTCCGACATATACCGGCTGGAAACGGCGCTCCAGAGCGGCGTCTTTTTCGATGTATTTTTTATACTCGTTGAGAGTCGTGGCGCCGATGCAGCGCAACTCCCCGCGAGCCAGAGCCGGCTTAAGCATGTTGGATGCGTCAATCGCGCCTTCGGCGGCGCCCGCTCCAACCAGGGTGTGAAGCTCATCGATGAAGAGCACGACGGCTCCGGCAGATTCCTCAATTTCCCGGAGGACGGCCTTCAGCCTGTCTTCGAATTCGCCGCGGTATTTGGCACCGGCCAGCATTCCGCCGAGATCGAGGGCAACCATTTGTTTCTTCTTGAGCGTTTCCGGCACGTCCCCGGCAACGATGCGCTGCGCCAGCCCTTCGACGATGGCGGTTTTGCCCACGCCCGGTTCGCCGATCAGCACGGGATTGTTCTTGGTCCTGCGCGACAGGACCTGGATAACCCGCCGAATTTCGTCGTCGCGCCCGATGACCGGATCGAGTTTGCCGCGGCGGGCAAGGTCGGTCAGGTCGCGCGCGTATCGCTTTAACGCCTGGTATTTCTCTTCGGCGTTCGGATCGGTAACACGCTGGCCGCCACGGATAGAAGCGAGCACTTTGAGGATACTGTCTCTGTTTGCCCCAAACCTGCGCAGGAGTACGCCTGCAGCACCGTCGTAAGCGGCAAGGGCCAGCAGAAGATGCTCGGTAGAGATATATTCATCCTTGAATTGATCGGCTTCTTTTTCGGCCTGCTGAAGGATCGCGTCCAGTTTCGGCGAAAGAGCGAGCTGCCTGCCATCGACTTTGGGCTGCGAGGAAAAATGCCGGTCAAGTTCGGTGCGCAGGGAATCGATCGAGACACCGAGCTTCTTTAACAGAGGCTCGACAATGCCATCCTCCTGCCAGAGCAGTGCTTCAAGCAGATGTTCGGGTTCCATCTGGGCGCTTTTCAGCGTTTCCGCCCTGCGCTGGGCGACCTGCAACGCTTCCTGGACCTTCAGAGTAAATTTTTCTAACCGCATCGTCTGCGCTCCTCACTCTTTTTATTTGTAAATGCTGGATGAACCGGATGTTCAGAATACAGGATGCAGGATACGCGTGCAAATGGCCGGATTCCTGCATCCTGGGATCTCATTAATTAATTGTGACTGGGATCTCCCGCGGCTTAACTTCGGGCTTTTGGGGGAGGGTCACAGTCAGGACGCCGTTCTTATAGTCGGCGCTGATCTTGTCGGCGTCCACGGTCTCCGGGAGCCTGAAAGTGCGGGTAAACGAGCCGTAGAAGCTCTCAACTCGATGGTAATTTTCCCTTTTATCTTCGGAATCCATCTTTCGTTCGCCTTTCAGAACCAGAGTATCGCCCTCGATCTTCAACTCAATCTGCTTTTCCGTCATTCCCGGAAGCTCTGCGCGGAGAACGAGATTCCCGTCTTTTTCCAGGATATCCACCGCCGGACTCCATTGGCTTTTGGTTTCCGGAGAGGAGAAGAAGGGCAAATCCTCAAAAAAATCTTCAAGCAAGCGATTGGTCACCGGAAATTCATTCCGTCTGAAATAGGGTATCAGTCTCATTTTTTCTAACCTCCAACTAATTTAGTACGATCACTTCATAATATCTGAGTGCGTTATTGTCAAATAATGCAATTGCAGATTTCAGATTCTCGATTCCAGATTCTCGATTTCAGATAGCAGGTTACGAGCTGTTGATGGGGAATCGAAAATCTGGAATCGGGAATCCGTAATGCGTGGCAACAACTGGCACTGGCTCGATTAGGGTCTGCGGATCATGGACCGGCAGGAGGGGCATTCCGTATGTGCGAGCCCAGATTCCAGATGTTGGTCTTCAATCTGGAATCTGGAATCGAGAATCTGGAATCAGAAATTACATAATCGCGGTTGGCGGGGCAGGCTCGTCCGGCTTGCCGGCGTTGGCCAGCGGTACCCGGATCATCACCAGGAACAGGGCGAGGAACGCGATCAGCATGCCGATCCAGTGGGGAGATTTGAAAGTGGGAGTATCGCCCCGCCAGATGGCAGCAATCACCAGACCGCACAGTGCTTCGCCGGCAATTAGGCCGGAAGCGGTCAGCACTCCCGCGTTATCCACGCGAGCCTTTTGTGCTTCGTTCAGTCCGCGTCGATCGCGGATTTTGTCGGTGATCCACCGGATGATGCCTCCGACGAATATTGCAAAAGTCGTTTCGAGCGGCAGGTACATGCCGACAGAAAACAGCATAGGGCTGCGCACCTTGACCATGATCATGGCGAATCCCATCAGGATCCCGACTACGACCAGAGGCCACGCCATATTTCCGCCCACGATGCCTTGGGCCAGCATGGCCATTAGCCCTGCCTGGGGAGCAGGCAATTTTGCACTGCCGAAATGATAAGCCTTATCGAGCCACATGATGGGGAAAAAGAGCACCAGGGATGCAACGATAATGCCGAAAATATCGCCAACCTGCATCTTGGAAGGGGTGCCGCCCAGGATATGTCCCACTTTCAAATCCTGCAGCATTTCGCCTGCGACGGCCGATGAAACGCATACGATGGCGGCCACTCCCAGGACCGCTGCCACTCCGCTCACCCCGGCGACACCCATGGCGACCATTAACAGCGCCGCGACTACCAGGGTGCACAGGGTCAACCCGGAAACGGGATTGTTGGATGAGCCTATCATTCCGACCAGGTTTCCGGATACTGCTGCGAAGAAGAATCCGAGGATCAGCATGACGAAAGCGGCAGTGATGGCCCCCGCCCAGATCTTCGACCCGACCAGGGAGCCGGCGCCCGCAATGAAGTAGTAATAGAGACCGATCATCGCCAGGAGTACCAGGCCAATGCTGAGGAATACTGCCTTCGCGCTCAAGTCGCGTTCCGTCCGATCGGCCGCCTGGTGGGCGGCAGCCGATTTCTTAAGGTCGCTGATCGCGCGTGCCATTCCGACTCCGAGCTGTTTGCGCATACGGAAGAGCGTATAACCCGCGCCAACCAGCATGCCGCCGACAGCGATCGGCCGGACAATGGAAAAATAAACGGCACCTGCGATTGTATCCCATCCCAAATTCTGTCCCTGTGCCGATCCCTGAATTTGCGGCCCAAGCAGATACGTGAGCAGTGGAACCAGCAGTCCCCATGCAAGCACACCGCCGGCGAAGTTGAGCGCGGCCAGATCGGGGCCAATGATATAGCCGACGCCCAGATATGCCGGGCTCACGGCTGGTGAATTGAAGGTGCTGACGCCGCCGGTGGTTAGAGTGGCGACATTGGAAATGCCTTTTGTACGCAGCAAAAGGCCTTTTCCCATGGACCCGATCGTTACGGTGAATGTTTTCACTTGCTCAAATACGTTGAATTGAGCGAGGGCATTCAACAATGCACCGAAGCCCATATTGGCGAATAGGATTTTTGCTGCTTTGGATCCCTGTTGCCCGGCCTTGTGAATTTCCGCTGCGGCGACGGATTCCGGGAAGGGAAGCTCCGCGTCTTCGACCATGACGCGGCGGAGCAGGGTCACGAAGAGTATACCAAGGAGACCCCCGATGACCATCAACGCAACCGATTGCCAGTAGTGCTCCATGCCCAGTCCCGACCACAGTCCTGCGAGGACGAAGGCCGGAATGGTGAAGCAGGCTCCGGCGGCTACGGATTCTCCAATGGATCCGATGGTACGGGCGATATTTTCCTCCAGCAGCGAGCCCTTCATCAGCCGCAGGATAGACATGCTGAGAACGGCGGCAGGATACGTCGCTGCGATGGTCATTCCGGCTTTGAGCCCGAGATAAGCATTTGCAGCGCCCAGGATCCCGGTCATCAGCAGACCGAGAACTACGGCTCTGACGGTAAATTCACCCATCTGCAAATCTGCCGGCACGTAGGGTCGGAATTTCGGTTTCTCATCGGCGTTCGGCATATAAGGCCCTCCTTGGAACCAGCCATGTGGTGGACGGACACAGCGAGCAGGATACAAGAATCGCGCCTCGCGATACAAGCAGGAAGACAACCGTGCCGCGGCATATCTGCTGTTTTAAGGTCACCAATCAGGAAGACAAACCAAATTTCCTGCTGAAACGCCGGACTGGAGCATTCAGGCGGAGAATCGACTATGATATAGTAATATCTTTTCGGGAGACATTCAGGCTGTGACACTCGACATAAAGAATACTCTTAATCTGCCAAAAACGTCCTTCAGCATGAAGGCGAATCTTCCACAACGCGAACCGGAAATGCTGCGGCACTGGGAAAAAATCGATGTGTACTCCAGAATCCGCAAGGCGCGCACCGGCGGTCCCGGTTTTGTCCTTCACGATGGTCCTCCGTATGCCAACGGGGCGATTCACATGGGGCACGCCCTTAATAAGATTCTTAAGGACATCATCGTCAAGTCGCGCAACATGATGGGCTTCGATGCGCCCTACGTGCCGGGGTGGGATTGTCACGGTCTCCCGATCGAAATCAAGGTTGAGGAACGGCTCGGCGGCAAGAAGGCCGATTTGAGCAAGGCCGTCATCCGTCGGGAATGCCGCAAATACGCGGATAAGTGCATTGAAGATCAACGCCAGGGATTCAAGCGCCTGGAAGTCCTGGGCGAATGGTCCCAGCCCTATCTGACCATGAGCCATCAGTATGAAGCGGAGATCGCCCGGGCGTTCGGCGACTTCGTGGACAAGGGATTGGTTTACAAGGGTCTCAAGCCTGTCCACTGGTGCTTCTCCTGCAAAACCGCGCTGGCAGAGGCAGAGGTTGAATACGAAGATCACCTGAGCCCGTCGGTCTATGTGGCGTTTCCTGTGGAATCGGATCTCTCGGATATCGATCCGATCCTTGCCGGCAAAGACTGGGCCGTGGTGATATGGACGACGACCCCTTGGACGCTTCCCGCCAACCTTGCGATTGCATTCCATCCCGACTATCTGTATTCGGCAGTGCGCGTCAATGGCAAGGGATACATTGTTGCCGCGGAACTGCTCAAGGCCGTGGCGGAGAAGTGCGGCTGGAACGAGCCGCAGGAAGTTGCCCGATTTTCAGGCAAGCTGCTCGACAGGCGAAAAGCACGGCATCCCTTCATCGATCGCGAATCGCTTCTCGTGCTTGCCCCGTATGTCACCCTGGATGCGGGCACCGGCTGCGTTCACACGGCGCCGGGACACGGACAGGACGATTATGTGACCGGCATAAACTACGGGCTCGATATTCTGTGTCCCGTCGACGACAACGGCCGCTTTCTGAAAAGCGTGCAGCGATTTGGCGGACAGGCCGTTTTCGATGCGAATCCGCAGATCGTCGAGCACATGAAGGAAGCCGGGGTCCTGCTTCACACCGAAAACTTCAGTCACAGCTATCCCCACTGCTGGCGCTGCCACAACCCGATCATCTTTCGTGCCACCCCGCAGTGGTTCATCGCGATGGATAAGAATGGCTTTCGCGAAGAGGCGCTCGAAGCGATCAAAAAAGTCCGCTGGATCCCCGCGTGGGGCGAAGAGCGCATCAGCAACATGGTGCGCGAGCGGCCCGACTGGTGCATCTCGCGTCAGCGCGCCTGGGGCGTGCCGATCATCGCATTCTACTGCAAAGACTGCGGCCAGGTGCTGCTGAGCAAAAAGATCGTCGATCATGTCGCATCCATTTTTTCCAGAGAAGGCGCGGACGCCTGGTACGCCCATCCGCCGAACGAGTTGTTGCCGGATGGGACCGTGTGTCCGTGCGGCGGCAAAGAATTCAGCCAGGAATACGATATCCTCGACGTCTGGTTCGATTCCGGCAGCAGCCATCTGGCAACGCTGGGAAATCGGAAAGATCTTCCCTGGCCCTCGGATGTGTATATCGAGGGAGGAGACCAGTACCGCGGATGGTTCCAGAGTTCGCTGCTCATCGCGGTGGCATTGCGCGGCGAATCTCCCTACCACACGGCAATCACGCACGGCTGGACCCTGGACGAAGAAGGCCGGACGATGTCGAAATCCAAAGGAATCGGAATCGATCCGAACGATCTGGTCAAAGCGCGCGGAGCCGAAATCGCGCGTCTTCTGGTGAGCTCCGTCAGCTACGTTGAGGATATACGCATTTTCGACGAACTGCTCGACCGTCTCGGCGAAGCATACAGAAAGATCCGCAATACCTGCCGGTTCATGTTGGGAAACCTCAGCAATCAGCAGGATGCCGGGCACCCGCATTTCAATCCGGAAACCGATCGCCTGTCGTATGATCAGATGCTCGAGATCGACCGCTGGGCGCTGGCGCGCAAGGGAGCGCTTGTCCAGAAGTGTCTCAAGGGATACGAAGACTATCAGTTCCACCAGGTCTACAACGCCCTGTACAATTTCTGCACCGTGGACATGTCGGCCTTCTATCTCGATATTCTGAAAGACCGGCTCTACACCTGCGCGACACATGCGCAGGCCAGGCGCTCGGCACAGACGGCGCTGTGGGAAATCCTCGACGCCTTTACGCGCCTGCTCGCCCCGATCCTTTCGTTCACGAGCGAAGAGGTGTATCACGCCATGTACGAAGGCCGCCCGCCGGAAGCCCGGTCTGCCTCGGTTCACGAACTGCTGTTCCCGAAGTGTGAGACCTTGAAGGATGAGGAGTCTCTTCTCGCGGAATGGGAAAAACTGCGAGCCGTGCGCGATGCGGTCCTGAAATCGCTGGAGGGCGTCCGGCAGAGCGGGGCGATCGGCAACTCGCTCGAGGCCAAAATTGTGATTCGCGCCTCCGGAGAAACCGCCGCTCTTCTGCGGCGCCACGAAAACGATCTGCGGTTTATTTTCATCGTTTCCCAGGTTTCTGTTGTGGATGCGCCCGGGACAGAAGACGGGCCGCAAATCGAGGTCTTAAAAGCGGACGGATCCAAGTGCGAACGGTGCTGGAACTATTCCGTCAAAATCGGCGAAGACAGCGCCTGGCCAACATTGTGCGAGCGCTGCATCCCGGCAATACAAGAAATTACGAATTACGAATAACGAATTACGAATGATGTTATACCTCGAAATTGCTTTACGTTCGTCATTCGTAAATCGTCATTCGTGATTTGGAATACGATTTCCATGAGATACAAATACTATACGGTTTCCGTCCTCATACTCCTGATCGACTACCTGACGAAATGGGTTGTTCGGGTGAAACTGGATCCGAATCAGCCTTTCGAACTCCTGCCGGGATTCCTGCGGCTCTCGTACTGGGAAAACACGGGCGTGGCATTCGGCTTGTTCGACGCACTCACGTCCACCTGGAAGCCGTACATACTCGTGGCGATGGGAGTCGCGGCTGTCATTGTCATCCTCGTCTACAGCGCACACATGCCGCCCGACAGAAAGCTTATGCAGCTTTCGCTCGCGATCGTCATCGGCGGGATTCTCGGCAATCTTGTGGATCGCGTTGCGCGCGGAAGCGTCATCGATTTCATCGAATTTCACATCTACGACTCTTTTCATTGGCCGAATTTCAATGCGGCGGATTCGGCCATCACGATCGGCATCGCGCTTCTCCTGATCGACACGGTGAAAAATCCGGCGGTCAAAGAAGAGGGTGCGGAGACGGATCCCAGCGGACAGCCATGACCCGTCGGCATTCGGCAGAAAACAGGAGACAGAAGACAGGAGACAGAATGCGGCTGGGTGCAGCGGTGCTTGCAAAATCGGTCTTCGGTTTATTGGTGTTCACCTTGTGTCTCCGGTGCACCACGATGAATTCCTTCTCTGCGGATTTGGATGCGGTTGTGGCTGGACTGCAGCAGCGGTATGCATCGGTGACCACAATGACGGGGAGTTTCAGGCAGATTTTTCGTGCGCCCGGAATTGAGCAGATCGAATCGGGAGTTTTCCGTATGAAGCGTCCCGGCCTGATGCGCTGGGAATATCGCCAGCCGGAAGAAAAGCTCTTCATCGCCGACGGACGCGAAGCTCACCTCTACGTTCCCCAGGACCGCCAGGTCACCGTCCAGCCCTTCAGTGCCTCCGATCTGCGCGGCACGCCGCTCGAATTTCTGCTGGGCGGAGCGGATATCCTGAATAGTTTTGTCGTTTCGTGGGAGAACAGTTTCAAGCCTGTCTCGGAGCAGGTGCTTCTGATCCGGCTGACGCCCCGCCGCGGCCAGAGCGAATACGCATTTCTGGTCCTGGAGCTTGACCCGAAGAATTATGACCTCCGCCGCATCACCATACACGAGCACGGAGGGAATACATCGGAGTTCATTCTGTCGAACATGACTGCAAATGCGAAGATCGATAACAGGGAATTTCAATTCAAGCCGCCCAAGGGTACGGAAATCATCCGCATGGAAGAAGGAAAATAGATCTTCGGATTCCAGATTCGCAATTCCAGATTCCAGAATAAAAGCGACAGCCTGATCTGGCATCTGGAATTTGGAATCGGTAATCGAGAATTATGTTGAACATCGACGAATGCGCCGAACTTGGGGAGTCTGTTGCGCGGGAAGCCGGGCGCATCCTGCTAAAACACTACCGCACCGATTTCGCCGTGGAGCACAAAGGGACGGTGAACCTCGTGACAGAAGTGGATCTGGCCGCCGAGGAGTGGATCGTTTCGAGGATTCGGAAGGCTTTTCCTTCCCATTCTATTCTGGCCGAAGAGAAGCACAGCAATACGCCGGAGGGAGAGATCAGCTGGGTCATCGATCCGCTGGACGGGACTACAAACTATGCCCACGGATATCCGGCGTTTTCCGTGTCCATCGGGCTCGAGGTCCGCGGAGAACTGGAGTGGGGCGCGGTGTTCGATCCTGTTCGTGATGAGCTCTATACAGCGCGGAAGGGAGGCGGTGCCTTTTGCAACGGAATACCGCAGCGGGTTTCGAAGGTTTCTTCGCTCGATGCCGGCCTGCTCGCTACCGGGTTCCCATACGACATTCGGACCGACAGTCAAACCAACCTGGACAATTTCTGCGCCTTTGCAGTGCGGACTCAGGGCTTGCGGCGCAGCGGGTCCGCAGCGCTGGATTTTTGCAGCGTCGCCGCCGGCCGTCTCGATGGCTTCTGGGAACTCAAGCTGAATCCGTGGGACTGTGCTGCAGGATACCTGATTGTGCGCGAATCTGGCGGCACCGTAACGAATTTTCGCGGTCGGCTCGGCACAATCTATGACCGGGAAGTAGTGGCGTCCAATGGACTGATCCACCAGGAAATGCTTATGGTGTTGGAAACAATAAAAACAAATTCCAGATTCCAAATTCCCGATTCCAGATGGAAACAATAAGTCTAAACTCTGAAATCTGGAATCTGGAATCTGAAATCGAGGATTTATGGGACTAAGAGACAAGATCAGCGAAGACTTAATGGCTGCCATGAAGGCGAAGCAGGCGGAGCGCCTGAGCGTCCTGCGGATGATGAAGGCGGCCGTAATGAATAAGGAAGTCGAGATCCGCCAGAAGCTGGACGACGCGCAGGCCGTTCAGGTTTTCCTTGGCCTGATCAAGCAGCGGAAGGACTCTATCGAGCAGTTTGCCAGAGGTGGCCGCCAGGACCTGGTTGACAAGGAAACCGCCGAAATCAAAGTGATTGAAGAGTATCTGCCTTCCGCGGCAACCGACGAAGAGGTCGCGTCCGCCGTTGATGCCGCAATCGCAGAATTGGGTGCGGCGTCGATCAAGGACATGGGAAAAGTCATGAAGGCCTGCATGGCGCGCTTCACCGGCAGGCCGGTCGATGGCGGCAAGGTCAGCGAGCTGGTAAAATCAAAATTGAGCTGAATTGCGAATGACGAATTACGAATGACGAAAATCAAAACAGAACTCCATCGTTTTTGGGATTAGCGAAGCCAAAACCAGGCGGTGTGTTTCAATTCGTAATTCGTCGTTCGTAATTCGTAATTTTGTTTATGTTGCAGGAAAAAATCGAGCATCTGCCGGCTGAGCCCGGCGTTTATCTCTACAAGGACTCCCAGGGCAAAATTATCTATATAGGAAAGGCGCGCTCACTTCGCAGCCGGGTGCGATCCTATTTTCAGGAAAGCCGCCCGCTCGATCCTAAAACGCAACGTCTGGTTGAGGAAGCCGCCGACCTCGAATACATCGTGACCGACAACGAGGTCGAGGCCTTGATTCTCGAATCGACCCTCGTCAAGAAGCACCAGCCCAGATACAACATCCACCTCAAAGACGACAAGAGCTTTCCCTATCTGAAGCTTACGGTGAACGAACCATTTCCGCGCATTTTTATAACGCGCCGCATCACGAAGGACGGTTCGCTTTACTATGGTCCGTTTCTGCCCGCCAGCTACGCTCGCAGGACAATCAAGCTAATCAACAGGTATTTCAAGTTGCGGACATGCAATTTGCCGATCGACGGCAATGCGTCGCGCCCGTGTCTCGATTACCAGATGAAGCGCTGCCTTGGGCCGTGCGTGGCCGGACTCTGCAGCAAAGAGGAATACGACCGGGCCGTGGAAGACGTGAAACTGCTTTTGTCGGGCAAAACCGACGATCTCGTCCGCCGTCTGGAATCGCGCATGAATGAAGCGGCGGAAGATACGCGCTATGAAGCTGCCGCCATGTACCGGGATTGGATCGCGATGGTGCGGGACATGTCGGAGCGCCAGAAGATGGTGATGGAAGGCCAGGACGATTGTGACTTGTTCGGATATTACCAGGAAGGGTCGCAGCTGGCCCTGGAAGTGTTTGCCATGCGCGGGGGGCGAATGGTGGGCCGGCGGGAGTTCTACTGGGAAGATTTGATTTCGGTCGACCCGGCCGAATTCTTTTCACAGGCGTTGAACCAGTATTACCTGCAGGACACGTTCACTCCGAAGGAGATTTACATACCCACGGATATCGACGATGCGGAGGTGCTCGAATCCTGGCTGTCGGAACGGAAGGGAAGCAGAGTGTATGTCCGGTCGCCGCGCCGGGGACTGAAGTCGGAGATGCTGGATCTCGTCATGCGCAATGCGCATTTGTCCTTCGACACGCGTTTCCGCATTCTCAAAGCCAAAGGAGAAGAACTGCTGAAAACGTTGCAGGAAATCCTTGGGCTCGAATCTCTGCCGCGCCGAATTGAGACGTTCGACATTTCCCATGTGCAGGGAACCGATACCGTCGCCAGCATGGTTTCCTGCGTCAACGGCGAGATGAAGCGGGGCGGGTACCGCAAATTCAAGATAGAAAGCGTGAAAGGGCCCGACGATTTTGCCGCGATGCGCGAAGTCGTGCACCGGCACTATGAAAACGTCCTCGAGGAGGATGAAGGGAACCTGCCGGATCTCGTGCTTATCGATGGCGGCAAGGGCCAACTATCGGCGGCAATTTCGGCTCTTGACGACCTGGGATTGGAGAATCAGGCCGTAGCCGCCATCGCAAAGAAAGAGGAGATACTTTTCGTCAAGGGGCAGGAAGGTCGCCCGATAGAATTGCCGAAAGATTCGCCGGCTCTGCACTTGATCCAGATGATGCGGGACGAAGCGCACCGTTTTGCCGTGGCATACCACCGCAAACGCCGGGAATTGCGCGATTTCGACTCGGAATTAATGGACATCCCCGGCATCGGGGAGGTGCGCAAAAAGGTCCTGCTGCGCGCATTCGGCAGCCTGGAACGGGTCAAGCAGGCGGCCTTTGATGAACTTGCGCCTTATGTGGGGCCCAAGGCAGCCGGCCAGATAGTAGAGTACTTTGCCAAGCATGGGCGGGAAGAGGGGTGAAAGAAAAGTAACCACAGCCTCTGGCCGTGCGACCCTGGCAGGCCAAGCCATTCCGGCAAGCTGTTGTTCCCGGCAAGACTCTGCCCAAGAACGTGAAGGAAAACTATCGCCATCGGGGTCGGGGTCGAATGGCACTTAGTTAAGAGTGACAGCAATCACTCCGAAATACTGCCTGACCTTTTGTTTAAGCCCCCGAAAGCATGCGCGTCAAGCCAAGGGCAACCAGCGCTGAAAGCGCGATGCAGTATAGCCCAGGGTGGAGGAC
>DATJPG010000176.1:0-33562 GCA_035506515.1 Acidobacteriota bacterium | reverse complement strand
TGCTTCCACTGCGGATTCCCAACTCAGCATTATTACGGTCATGACAATCAAGCGCAAAACCGTTCCCCGGTTCATGTCCTGCATTTCCCGATAATTCCAGGCCATAGCAAAACCTCCGCCGAAACTCGTTCATTGCGAATCACAGCGAGAGCTTGCAAGCCTGTACACAATATACTCGCGTGCAGTTTTATTTCTCCGCTCGCGTATTAGCCCTGCTGAACCTGAAAAGCACCGTTCTTTTGACGACTACACTAGATCGAATGGACTTTGTCTGCAATAAGATATTGCATAAGATATTGCAGAGATTGTGAAAGCAGATAACTCTTTCGCGCAAAAAACGGAACGCCCAAACCCGATTGCGATATTCGATACCGATAGCGATTCCGACCCCGATAGCACCGTTCAGACCGGCGATGCGCTTCTAAGAACTTTGGACGCAGCTCAGGCGATTCCGGTATACTACTTTAACCCGAGAGGACATCATTGAAATCCTGGGTGACCTTCTGGCAGATACCTGCACCGCCACAACGGAGACCATATGACCAGACGATTACTGACTTTACTTGCGGTTCTCTTCGCAAGCATCCTTGCCGCTCCCAGCATCGGGCACGCGCAAACGTTCAAGGTTGAAAAGTATGATATCAAGGGAGACGGAGGTACGGATTATGTCGCCGTCGAATCCGCCACGGGGCGCGTGTTCGTATCGCGTTCCACGCACGTGATGGTGGTCGAAGGCGCTACCGGCAGAGTGCTCGCCGATATCCCGAACACGCCGGGCGTTCATGGTGCCGGCATTGTCACCAAAGCCGGTCACGGCTTTACGACGAATGGCGGAGATCAGACCGTCACCATGTTTGATTTGAAGACCCTGGCAGTGATCAAACAAATCAAGGTCGGGCCCGGCCTCGACGGCATCATGTACGATGAGCCCGATGACAAGATCATCCTGACGAATCACAGCCGCCCGATCGGCACTCTCACCGCGCTCGATCCAGCGAGTGGTGACATCGTCGCGACGGTCGAGCTCGAAGATACGGCACCCGAAGGCGCTGCCGCAGATGGTAAAGGACACATCTTCGTCAATAACGAAAGCAAGAACACGATCCAGGTGATCGACGTCAAGACCTGGAAGGCGATCGCCTCGTGGCCGCTCGCGCCGTGTGAAGGGCCAACGGGCATCGCGTACGACAAAGCTTCGAACCGCATTTTCTCAGGCTGCAACAATACATCTGTGGTCGTAGATCCAGACACCGGCAAAATCGTGGCCTCCATCAAGAACGGCACGCGCGTGGATGCTCTGGGATGGGATCCGTCGAAAAAGCTGATTTACATCCCGAATGGGGGGGAGGGCAACGTCACCGTAGTCCACCAGGATTCGCCCAACACGTATACGACGATTGCCACGGTAGACACGTTCCGCGGCGCAAAAACGATAGCGGTTGATCCAGTGACGCACAATGTGTACCTTTTCCAACCTGAGCGCGGTCCTGCTCCAGCACCGCCCGCCGACGCAACGCCGCCGGCGCAGGGCTTCCGTGGCCGCGGTCCCCAGGGTCCGATTGTCGCTTCGTGGTTTATAGTGATCAAACAGTAGATGCCGCAGCTGCAGTTTCCGGCTTTGCGGTTTGCGTCACCTGAATGGATCGTTGGCAATTTGACAATTCGAATTGCTGAAGATCTTCGTGTCGTATCAAAAGAGGGCTTTTGAATCCGCCTTGGCTAGGAGCCTGTCCGAGTAGTAGGAGGGGCCCCTCCCCTGGCCATTGAGAACAAGACCGCGCGCTCAAGCGGCCTGGCCGGCAACCCAATCACAAACTGACTCGGCACCTCCGATCCCGGCCATGTAGGCACGCAAATAGGGATGTGGTCGCATGGCTGCGATTCTTGATCAGCGGCCAGAGATCACGCGCGGGCTCGGAGGCGTCCCCCGGCGGAAACGGTGAACGCAATAATCGTTTAAGTCGATCTTCATCGGCGCCGGGGTTTCGGATTATCCGCAGGATCCAGCGATACGCCTCGAACTCGAACCGTCGGAAGAGCGCCTCGAACGCCTCCTGATCACCTTTTACAAACCGTTCAAGCAGATCACCATCAAGCGCATCCGCCATGTCCATCTACGTAGACTTACTCGGCCAGTCGTGGAATGGTACCGTTCATCTTCGGAAAATCAGATTGGAATAGTTTCCTCGAACGGGGCATTGGGAGCCAGCGGAGATTTCATCTCTCCGGGTATGGCGCACCTACTGCTTGTTGCGGCAATTTGGACAGACAATTCAACAAAAAATCCGTGTAATCCATGGCGGTGTTTTGCTGTAGGACGCGATGGGTGTCGATTTCGAACGCTGAGAAAAGTGTCAGGCTGCCATATCCATATTCCAAACGGGGAACGCCGGTCACCATATTCCGGCAGCGGCAGGGACCCGGGCCCGATCCTTCAGATGGATTGCATTTTTCTTGCAGACGGAGCGGCAGATTCCGCAGCCATAACAGTGCCGTGGATCGATCAGTGATTTCTTGCGGGTTGCAGAATAGCCGATCGCTCCGAATTGACAGACTCGCATGCACTGTCTGCAGCCGTCGCAGGATTCAACGTCCGTTTCGGCAACATACTCGGCTCGAAACATGACCGGAGTGCCATGGGCCACGGTCATCTGCATTGCAAAACAGTCCGGCCGGTCACAGTTGCACATGCCGCCTATGAATGGACTCACGAATGTCCACACACTATGGCAGAGACCCTCTTTTTCAAGTTCCCTGAAACTTGCGAGAGCTTCTTCTTTCGTGACGACTTCATTTCCTTTCGGATCGGGACTGCCGGAAAAGCCGGGCGCTATTTCGTGAAATATTTCCTTCAATTTTCCGTCACCGGGACCCATGCTGACTCCATAGCAATATCGCTTTTCCTCTCCGGTCAATGCCTTGCGACACAGGCAGGACGTCCGAATGATCTGGTTGACTAATCCGAAGATGCGCTCCACATCTTCAATCGGCACAATCTGCCCGTAGTGGAATTTCTTCATTGTGCGGACGGTTTTCCACGTCATCAATCGCCTCACAAAACTGGGGGCGTTCTCGAGCTGTTCCATTTGCTGGTGGAAGTCTTTCCCAGATCCCGTCAGCTTTTTGGAGAACTTTTGGAAAGCCTGCTGCCGATTGATATCGCTCGCAAGATCCAGCCCGTAATTCTTTGCTTCCAGGTACCATTTCCGGCCTTCCCCATGTTCAAGACAGAATTCACACATAGAAAATCCCCCGCGGGTTTGAAAGATCCAGTCCAAGATTGCGTCCTATTGTAAACCATTCGTCAGCCGACAGTCCTCGATTTTTTCGCTCGGGCACTTCGTCGTACGGGCCGCAGCGACTTCACGCAGTCAACGTCCATTCGAGGCGAGAGCGAATTTCCGGCGGTTGATTTCCTTGACCGGACTTCTGAGGAATGAATGAAGATCTCCAGGATCTATGGACTTGGTTACTAATCCGGTGATAGCATCGGCTCATCATGCTTACGACCATTAAGGCTGTACACACTGCCATCTACGCCGTAATGATTGCGGCGATCTTCTATGTTCTTTACTGCGGTATAACCGGAACTCGAAACGTCCTGTTGGCGCTATCGATCGGGCTCGTCGGGCTGGAGGGAGTGGTGTTCTTTGTGAACGGACGGAAATGCCCGCTCACCGCTTTGGCCAAACGATACGGCGATCCGAAGGGCTACGTCGGAGATCTATTCTGTCCAGAGTGGCTGTCCCGTCGAACTTTTTCCATTTTTACATCGCTGTTTGTCCTGGGGCTGCTCCTGGTTGCGTTCAGATTATTCTATATGCGATAAATGCCCCCGTGCGCAACATTGCTTCCGCGACTCGGACTTGCGGGACTTACGCTCTCACCAATACTCCCATTGCAACGATCCTATCCGTTTTTTCAGGCGCCGATTGGGGAGTGTATGAATCGAAAAATCCTATTTCACCGAATCCCGCGGCATTCATGTTTGCGGCCAGCTCCTGTTTCGTCCAGCATTTCATTGTAAAGTCGTAGCGGCTTTCGTCATCCCGGTACTTGTGCATCTCGTGGACGCGCAGAAGCCTGTTCGTCGGGTCGAGTTCACTTGTAGCTGTAAATTCCAAAATGTTGCCATCAACATCGACCTTTTTGCGGAATACCGGTTCCGAACTTTTGGTCTTGACCGTTTTCTCCCAGTCTCTGACGTCAAGGATCAGCGCGCCACCGATCCGCAAGACTGCGGCGAAGGAACGAAAGACCTGTATGCGATCATGTTCCTCGACAAGATCATTCAGAACTCCTCGGCACAGAACTGCGTCATACCGGCGATCGACATTGAGGGTCAATATGTCGCCATCGTCGAACGGTATCTCAAGCCCAGCCGCCGCCGCTTTCTTTCGAGCAAGCGTCAGGAGTTGCGATGCACGGTCAACACCGGTGACCCGGAAACCTCTTTGCATCAGTTCTACTGAGTAATACCCGGTACCGCACCCGGCATCCAGAATTGCCGCACCGCGGCCAATGCCGAAATCGGCAAGCACCTTTTCGATAAAGGCGCATTCCTCCCTTTGATTGCGTGAAATGATAAGGTCGTAGGCCCAGGCATACTTTTCATAGAACGGCCGTCCTTCCCGCTTTTCAAAGTACATATCCCCGGCCTCTTTTTAAACAAGACGTTGCATTCTTGCCTCTTCCCGGGTTCCGGTCGATATCAGGAGCACTCACGATCATATTGCAATTCCCGTTTCCGGACTTCTAGCGTATTTCTGGATCTCACTTTTACGGAAAGGCATGGAAATGCAAAACTCGGACATTCCATGTGTCCCTATCGTTTCCTGATCGGTATGCAAATGTCTATTTCGGATTCCGGATCCTTGTTGCTTTTAAATCGCTCGTCATAATACTCGAAGTCATAAGCATGGGGATTCACATAGGGCGACTTGGGCAGCCAGGTGCCGTAGGCGTAGGCGTAGGTATCCTTGACCGTGTTGGTATTGCCGACGGGCAGCCCCTTATGCGTAAATACCGCATACTCAGACGCGGGAAGAGTCTTGCCCACAAGTTCGATCGGTATCTCCTCAAGGCTGGATACCGGCAGCCCTGCCAGATAATAGAAGAGTCCCGTCTTCGAAAACCTCTCCGTATAAAAACACAGGCCGTACGACTCATGCACGGGAAGACGGTTGGGAATTTTCTTCATCAGCGGAATGAATTCTTCCCAGATGATCGGGATCTCCCAATTCTTGTTGTCGCCGTAATACATGATTCCGATCAGCTTGATCGCTTCCCGCTTCACAATCCTGGGTTCCATGGCTGTCACCTCCATGCAATGAATGAGAAATAATTCGTCAATCCGCCTCGCCGCTCCCAGCAAATGAGCGCCTCCCCTTTTCCTGAATGCGCCGGGATTAATGCCGAAGCAGTCTTTGAACGCCCGTGTGAAGGCTTCCTGAGACTGGAACTGGTAATCCAACGCGATTTCTACGATACGCTTTCTACTGCCCGCCAGTTCTCCGGCAGCCTCCGTTAATCTGCGCCTTCGCAAATAGCTGCCCGGAGTATCTCCGGTAAGCGCTTTGAACAATCGCACAAAATGAAAAGTCGAATATGCCGCTTCCGACGCGACATCGGAAACCGAAACGGGGCAGGTAAGATTCCGTTCCATATAATTGACGGCGCGCAGTACATTCGGGATGTAGCTCATCGCTGATCTCTTCCGTTATCCCGTACTATAAGCGATATTTCGCGAGCGAGTCTTGATCGTTTTTGCGAAGTTTTAGGATTTTTCCGTGGAGATCGCCCGCAGTCGCCGAGGGAAACGCGGGCGATGCGATGATAATAGGAATGCATTCGACCCGGGCAAGGAATGGATTAAGACTCTCCGGAAACGCGCCTCGATCAAAATGGCGATGGGGATATCTGTTTCCTCGAACGTGAATTTGGGGGAGCCAGCGAAGATTTCGGCTCTCCGGGTACGGCGCACATATTGCTTGTTGCGGCAATTTGGACAAGCGGTTCATCTTCTGATATCCTCACATCCAATTCTGCCGGGAGGGGCCATGAGGAAGCTTCAACGCATTGTTTGTCCAATTGACTTCTCCGAGTTCTCAATCCGGGCTTATCGGTACGCACTATCGGTGGCTTATCGCTACCGTGCCAGGTTATTTGTGCAGCATGTCGTGGAGCTATGGAAATACCCGTACGCTGATGTTGCCGCATATCTCGGAGATTACGATGAGACCTGTCGCATTCTCCGTAAAGGGGGGGAGGAGCAGTTACAGCAATTTCTAAAGACATCCGCGAACGATGAAGTTCAACCCGAATATGTTGTGGACCAGGGAATGGCCCCGGATTGCATTCTTGCATTTGCTGAAGCCCAAAAAGCGGACCTGATCGTCATGGGGACTCATGGGCGTCGCGGGTTCGATCGGCTGGTGTTGGGTTCGGTGACGGAACGGGTGATGAGAAACGCCTCGTGTCCCCTGCTGGCAGTAAATAAGCCGTTGCACGATCTCATCGAATCCGACAAGCTGCCGAGCGCTATTCACCTGAGCCGAATTCTTTTCTGTACCGATTTCTCGGAGAACTCGCGGCAGGCTTTAAGTCATGCTCTCTCACTGAGAACAGAGTACAACGCGGAGCTCACCTTGTTGCATGTCGTGGAGGACATGCGGGATTCTGCCAAGCTGGAGCAGGCGCTGGCAACAACAGCGGCCAAACAGCTGCGAGACCTGATTCCTCAGGACACAAACACAAACGACAAGTGCAAAATCACGACCATGGTGCGTGTCGGTACGGCATACCGGCAGGTTCTTCAAGTCGCTTTGGAGACGCAGACAGATCTGGTGGTCATGGCAGTGCGTGGCCGTGGATCCCTGGACCTTGCCATGTTTGGCTCGACTACCCACCGTATATTGCAGTTCGGGACCTGTCCGGTTTTTCTCGTCCATGTCTGAATAAGAGGGAAGGGGACGTCCCACTCGTCCACCTTTGTTTTTCATTCGCAAAGAGAGCCAGCAATGCCAGGACGGCGTCGAGACGTGATTCCGGGTTTGCCGCACCACAATGCACAGAGAGGAATCCAAAGCATCCGAATCTTAGAATACATTGAAAGTCATCTGCTGCCATTTGTCTGTAAAAAGGAGCAAATCGCCACCGTTGAATCACGCACAAAAGCAGGTGGACGAGTGGGACATCCCCCCTTCCCAGGTGGACGAGTGGGACGTCCCCCCTTCCGCGTACTCATGCCTTGGCAAAGAATGTACGCTGGTCTGACTGCCTGCGACTCCGTATAATCAAAACATGAGCATTAATCCCGATACCTGTAAACTCATCGCTTGCGCTACCGTCATCGAAGAAATGCGGCCGTTAATGCCGCCCCAGCTTAGCCACGAAATATTGGACTTCGGGCTTCATTCCAATCCTGAACGATTGCACAAGGCGCTTCAAAGTGCAGTTGATGCGGTCTCTCCCAATATCGAGACCATTTTGCTGGGATTCGGCATGTGCGCTAAAGCAACCGTTGGACTGAAGGCGGCAAATCGCACCATGGTTATTCCCAAAGCCGATGATTGCATTACCATTTTCCTGGGTTCGGTAGCCCAGTACAATCAGCAGCAGCGTCACGAGCCAGGGACGCTGTATCTAACCAAGGGATGGATCGAATCAGGAACTCCCCTTGACGAGCAGAGGGAGATTATGGCGAAGAAGTATGGGGAGGAAAAAGCAGGATTCCTGTTTAAAAAAATGCTACAGGGTTATAAGCGATTAGTGTTCATTGACACGGGCAATTATGAGCTTGGACAATACAGATCCCGCAGCCAAAAGATGGCAGAGCGGCTGGGATTGCGCTACGACGAGATCAAGGGCGATAACACGTTGGTGAAAGCCCTGTTGAATGGGCCATGGGATGGCGACTTTGTGGTGGCCCCTCCCGGACACACGGTAGCGCTTTCTGATTTCAGGAAGTTTTGAGCCTTATCTGGACAAGCTGTTTGACTTGAAAGCTCGATTCCTTCACAGCTCACCACTCCACCATGGCCTTGATGATGCCGTCGCGATAGTCTGCCAGCAGATCAAAAGCCTTGGCCACCTGGTCCAGACCGAATCTGTGCGTGATCATAAATTCGGGCTTGATGCTGCCTTCGCGGATCAAATTAATGACAGGATCGACACATTCATTCTGGCGCCGGACGCTGACAAAGGCGAGTCCTTTGCGCCTGGCATCGTGCACCGGGAAGGAAACCTGATCCGCCTCCGGGATGCCCACGATGACGAGTCGGCCCATGGGCTTGCACAGTTCCACGGCCTGGTCAAAAGCGGCCTGCTGTCCACAGCACTCGAATACCGCGTCCAATTCCAGGGGTTCACGCCGGGTAATGTCGAGGACGATGTCCGTCCGGTCAGGATTCCCGGTCCATGTAGCGCCCTGCTGCCGGGCCGCTTCCAACCGGTAGTCCAGCCGGTCCGTTACATAAATCGCTGAAGCGCCGGCAGCCCGGGCCGACAGAAGCACACTCAGACCGATGGGGCCGCTCCCGAGGATGCCGATTTTCTTGCCTTCCAGATTGCCGGAAAGCTGCACCGCATAGTGGCCGATGGTCAGCGGTTCCACGAGCGCGGCCTGATCCGCAGTCAATCCCTCGGCGCTATAACAACAGTCCTCAGGCATCACGATGTAATCGCACAGACATCCCTCCAACTGGCCTGGGCATCCTAAGAATCGCACTTTGCGGCATGTGTGGAAATGACCGATCCGGCATTGATCGCAGGTGCCACAGGATACCGACGGATCCACAACTACCATGTCTCCAGGCTTGAAACTTAATACCTCCTTCCCAACATCCACCACGACCGCACTGCACTCATGTCCAACGCAAAATGGGAAGCGCACGATCTGATCCCCGATCCGTCCTTGCGTGTAATAGTGGAGATCGGATCCGCAGATTCCTGCCCGGATGACCCTCAGTAATACGTCTGTCGGATGCTGCAGCGTAGGATCGGGCTGTTCCACAATTTCAATTTTTCTAATTCCTGTAAGTACCGTAGCTTTCATAAGGGCAATTTCCTGTTGAGAGAACCCATACAGATTTTTTCCGCCTCTATATAGGGGTGGGATGCTGATGCCGAAAGATCCACCAAAGCTTCTTGCCTGTTGATACAAGCAGCCGCTTATTTAAAGAGCCGGGGAGCGAAATCGTTCAGACACCGGCGCCACGTCAGCCACTCGTGGGCAGTGCCGGCCGACTCGAAATAGACGTTCTTGATGCCGGCTTTGGTCAACTGATCGCTGAAGTTCTTGGTACCGGGGCCTTCCGTGGACCCGATTCCCAGAAAGAGGACCTTGACCTTCTTGTTAAACGCGGCTGCATCCGCGAACACGCCGTTATTGGAGGTCTTCGGATCGAATGCGCCCCCAAAGCCGCCGGTGCTGCCGCTGAATCCGCCGATGTAAGCGAACTTGTCCAGGTTGGCCAAAGTCGTCAGGAAGGTCTGCATGCCGCCCATCGACAGACCTGCCATGGCGCGATTCTCCCGCCCGGGAAGCACGCGGTACGTTTTTTCAATCATAGGAATCAGGTCGGTGAACATCATCTCGGTAAAGGTCCCACCCATGAAACCGGCCAGACCGCCGCCCCGTCCTGCAGGCCCTGCTCCCCGGCCCCCCACAGCCGGCGGAACGGCTGACTTTGCCTGAGGCACGAGCCCTCGCGCCGCAAATATCGACGCATCCTCGCCCGGCTTAACGGCGTTGAGATTGTCCATCACGATAATCATCGGCTTCGCCCGTTTTGCCGCGATCAGATTGTCCAAAATAAAATCTGCGTGCCCCTGGATGTGCCAGCCCTGCTCATTCTCTCCCCATCCGTGCAACAGATACAGAACCGGATAGCGCGTCTTGCCTGTGTCATAGTCCGGCGGCGTGTAGACATAGCAGCGTCGCCATTTGCCGGTGATTTTGGAGTAATACCATCGCTGGCTCACCTGGCCGTGCGGGACATTTTGGGCGAGATAGTAATCTACATCGGATGATTCGGGGATCTCGATCCCGCTGTTATCCCACCCGGAGCCGAAAAATGTCCGGGTCGCCGGATCAGCCACCGTCGCACCATCGATAACCAGTGAATAGTAGTGGAACCCAACTACCAGTGGCGTCGTGGTCACAGTCCACGCTCCGTCAGTCCCCTTGACCATATCAAAATTCTGCCCAACCCGGACCTGCACCTTTTGGGCATCGGGTGCAACCACGCGGAAAGTCGCACGATGATCGGGATAAACACAGGGGTACTGTGCGCTCGGGATGTTTAGTGTTGAAGGTTTGCATTCGTCCGTTACCTGCCCAAAGCCCAATTGGCAGCCGAAGAGCAACAATATGATGATGGCTCTCATAAATCCTCCTTTATTAGCGCTTGTCCCGTTGTCTTATTTTGAGGTTCATTTATATCACCTCGGTGAGTCATGCAATCGCGCGCGGGCAAATTCCAGTGTCGTATGGGACAGTGGCGGAGTCGCCGATGGATGGGCCGCGACATCGGCTCCCATCCGGTTCGCCAACTCCATTGTCGTATGAATATCCCAGCCAAGAGTCATTCCAAACAGGATACCTGCCGAGCAAGCGTCCCCGGCACCCACAGGATGAGGCGTTCCCCCGGTTGCAGCGGGCGTGCTCAGATCAAATTCCCCGTTCCGGCTTAGGACAATGGTTCCCTCAGCCCCTCGTGTGACCACGATTGCTTGAGCGGGAAAATGTGCGAGAAGCAATTCCATCCTGCGCCGAATCCCATCAAGGGTTCGGTCGGAGGGACAAGCGATCTCCAACAGATCCAGAAGCGCGAACAGTTCGGACTGGTTCGCTTTGATGACAGTGGCCGCCTGGCAGCTGTAGGCGATAATTTCCGGGGAATATCCGGCTTCGCCTGTCAGCGTATTTCGCCTCAGATTGGCGTCGTAGAGGCGGATTGCTTTTGGTGCATTCTGCAAAAAATTCCGGATCGTATCGCGGGATACCGGGGATCGCTGCGCCAAACTGCCAAAGCATACAGCACGGCATTGACCGGCTAAGTCGTTGAGTGCTGGTCGGGCTGCTATGTAATCCCAAGCTGCTCCGGACTCTATCTGGTAGCCAGGTTCCCCATTCCGCATAATAACCGATACGAGACCAGTCGGATGACCGGAATCCTTTCCGACATAATAGGTCGACATCCCCTGCCGAAAAAGAAAGTCAATGATTCCGGACCCTCTTCGATCAGAGTTGATACAACTCACGATAATTCCAGAGCCGACCCCGAGATGACTTGCCAGCTGATGCGCATGGACGGCAAAGTTCAGAGGAGCTCCCCCCAACGTCTCGGTCCCGTTTTCGAAGACATCGTAGAGAGCTTCCCCAATCCCAACGAAAATTAGAGGATTCATTATTACACCTTGTGCAGAGCTCATTCTCGGGAAGCGATCCCGGTCGTCCTTTGCCAGTCGGGCGAAATACATGGGAGCGAAGAGGCTCCTACATGCATGGCACTGGCTATTTAAATAATTGATCCGAACTGCTCCGCCGCCAAGCAACGATCGCTGATAAAAGGCAATCAGATCGCCAGAATAATGTCAGGTCATTTTTGCTATAACTGCGAACATAATGTCAATAAAAAGAATCAACCATTTCTGGTTGATTTGTTAAAAGGTTGATGGATTCATCTGCCATATGCATAGTGCGTAAATGATCTATATCATTTAATTACATGATCTTATATGCCATGTCGGCGCTGAACGAGCTTCAATTCTACTATATGGTTCAGGTGAGGAAAAGTTGTATTGACATTATTCGTTCCCAATTTGTAATATCAGCTTTTATAAGGGAGGAAGTGTGAGCGACCACGGTACCAAATCGACTGAGGAGAATGAAAAACCGGCATCGCGACCAACCAAACATCGTCAGGTTTTTGAACATGTCTTGGCGGATATTAACTCGGGACGGTTCAAGGATGGAGAGCGCCTTCCTTCTGAGATCGAATTGGTTGAGCAATTTGCGACATCACGCCCCACAGTCGCCCGCGCCTTGCGTGATCTCCAAAATTTGGGACTGGTAGAACGCAAAGTGGGTTCGGGTACTTACGTGCGCAGAAGCCAGAAGCCGGCGGACTCGTGGCGCTTTGGGCTATTGATACCCGGGCTCGGTAGCACTGAGATTTTTGAGCCGATCTGTGGCCAACTCGCCCGATTGGCCCAGAGGCAGCACCATACCCTTCTGTGGGGCGATTTTGGCGACAAGCGCGGAGTGGCGGATTCGGAATTGATAAAACAGGTTTGCGCGAGTTACGTCCGGCAGACTGTGGCCGGAGTATTTTTCGCACCCCTGGAATTGGCAGAAGATAAGGATCGGATCAACCAATCCGTCATTACCGCGTTGGAAGCCGCCGCGATCCCCATTGTCTTGCTGGACCGGGATATTGTAGCGTTTCCGCAGCGGAGTCGTTTTGACCTTGTTGGTATCGACAATCGCCGCGCTGGTTTTCTTATAGCGGAACATTTGATACGACTTGGATGCAGGAGAATCGACTTCCTGGCCCGACCGGGCTCTGCGCCAACCGTAATGCTGCGCATCGCCGGATATCGCGAAGCTCTGTTAAGTGCCGGCATTACGCCCGATCCTCAATGGGTCCACAGCGGTGAACCTACCGATGAAAAATTTGTTCAACAGGTTGTGGCCGCGGGAGCTGTAGCGGTCATATGCGCCAATGATCTGACTGCGGCCAATTTGATGCGGACCCTCGACACGTTAGGCTGCTCCGTGCCGCAAAAAATAAGGGTCGTCGGGTTTGACGACGTCCGGTATGCGGAACTGCTCCGCCCGTCTCTGACCACGATTCACCAGCCATGCGCGGATATCGGTACCATTGCGATGCAGGTAATGCTGGAGCGCATAGAAAATCCGGCATTTCCTCCCCGCGATATTCTCGCTCAGCCAACCCTGATCGTACGGCAGTCATGCGGAGCCTGATAGAACATCGTCCGGCCTTTTCATCCGTTGATGGAGCATTGCTTTTTCCAACGCAGCCCAATATTGAAACGATAAGTCAGTGCATTCGCTTGACGTCTGCCATCAGGTCGAGGAGGCCGTTGACGATCGCACTCTCCGCATAGCCTGGTTTGCATCGCGACGACAGCACCTCGAAAGTCTGATAGCCGAATGCCGCGTCATTCGGAATATATCCGGAATTGCCGCTTCCATTTGCCATTGATACAAAAATGGACCTGCCGATCGGAGACTCTCTCTTGAATCTCTGGGCGATCAGGTTGAATATTTCCGCATTGCAGCCTCCAATCGCAATGTCGTCGATCATGAGAAGACTCAAGCGAAGTTGAACGTCGGGTCCGTCCTTGTACGTAGCCTCGACCCCTGCCCGCCCCTGGCCTATCCGGTCACGGCCGGGAAAGCTGATCGTCTTTTGGACGGCGGCTATGCTGCCGCCGGCAGACGTGCGATTCATCTCACGCATCACGCGTTTGACTTCCTCGCCCAGGAATTGGCCCATGGAGAGGATCATCTGCTTTTGCTGGTCCAGCAGCTTCTTGACCGTGGGATCCTGCTTGTTCAGGCCCTGTCCGCCCGGAGGCATCGCGTTGCTGATGTCTTGGCCTCGTTTGGCGTAATCCTTGATGCGGATATCGCGCAAATCAAATGTCTGCTGGAAGTAGATTGGATTCTGGTCGCCCTGAGCTCCGGTGGAAAAAAGAGCCACGATCTTGTCGTCAAAGGAGTCCTCGATATACCGTGAGGTCGCGCCGGGATAATCGCCGCTGAGCAGGTCGGTGTTGCCCGTGACCACCGCGTGGCAGGCATAGTTGTAATAGACCGCGATCGGTTCGCCATCGGTCGTTTCGAACTTGATCACCGCCACGGTCTTGTCCGACGGACCGTCGTAGTTGGGACCTTCCCACCACTTGTTGGTCTTGCGGTCGATGATGTTGCGGTTCACGTTTATGTAGGAAACGCCCGTCCCGTAGCCAATACGCGCAGGCTGGAGCTTTTCCTTGGCTGTCTTTATGGCATTGAATATTTGATCGGCTGTCCCCCCGAACGCGCTGTGGGTGTGCGTCGGATTCATGATCAGATTTTGGGCGGGGATGCCCAACTCTTTTTCGATTCTCTGCGACACCGTTTTCCAAACCTGTTCCCCAAGCATGCCCGTATCCACAGAAACCAAGGCAGCGCTGGTGTTGCCGTTGTCGATCACGATCGCCCTGGCATAGATGTGGTCGAGGATTCCCTCGATGTTTTTCGGCAGCTGTGTGGGTGTGATATCGACTTTTGCGGCACCCACACGGAAAGAAGAAACAGGGGCTTGTGCAAAAGCTCTGAATGGAAGCACGGCGATCATAATTGCCAGAATGATGAGTTGAGATTTTTTCATTTTTTCCTCCATTTGTTCGGGCGACAACCGCACCCGGTGCCGGGAACGCCGGCGTCTCGCCGGCCCGGATTAACAAAATCCAAAGCGCAAGCTTGGAAAGCGAAGCGCTACGCTCGTCAATGAGTTTCTGCTCTCCTTAATCTGTATGACTGCTGTCGGCGAGACGCCGGCGCTCCCGGCAGACTGCGTCAATCTGCATTCTGCGGTCCTAATGCTCCTGCACGGTATTCGCTCGAATCTAGTTTGATCAGGCGTTCTTTGGCCGGGTTATATATCCAGTTGAAAAACATCCCCGCAAACAGAAGCGCTGCGAATACGGTTGCAAGGACAAAGCCATATTTGGGATGACCAAATGCGTCGCTGACGGCACCCATGGCCAAGGGCCCCAGGGCGGCAGCGGCGCAGGTGAAAAATAGGATTACGCCGGCAACTGCACCATGCTCCGTCTTCGGAAAGCAGCTGATGCCCTTCGAATTGAGCGTCGGATAAATCATGGACATGAAGAGCCCCGACAGAGGCATGAGCCAAATGGCAACCGAGAGGCCGCCGGCTATTGCGCCCGCAAAACAGATCAAAATCGCCAGACTGAAAAGAACCATCACGGATGTCCAGTTGAAATGCGCCAGTACCCATGCTCCAAGGAAACGGCCTATCGCGCGCAAAATAAAGAAAGCAGAGAGGGCATAGGTCGCCATAAAAGCGAACGAGCCTGAATATCCCTTCAGAAGCGTGGGCATCCAAACGTAAACGGCACACTCCGCGGCAACATAAAGAAAGATCCCGAGGGAAAATCCCAAAGCGTAAGGGTTTTTCATCATGCGCATCGTGCGCTTGAAGTCGATCGGCTCTTCCATTGTCTTCACAGTCTTCGGGTATTTCACCAGCAGGGCTGTCAGGATCAGCAGAACACAGATCGTTCCCGCTATCACATAAAGCCACTTCCAGGAAAATCCAGATGTCAGGAGCCTTGCCACGATTGCCGGCCCGATGATTGCCCCCACCCCGAAGAATCCTTCGACGGTATTCATGGTGGTGGTGTGTTCCGAAGTAGAGCGTGAGATATCGCCAACCAGGGCCAGGGCCCCCGTTTTGAAGATTCCGATTGAAGCGCCGGAAATAACGAGCAGCGTAAGGAAAAACGGGAAAGAATTCCCCACGGCAAAAAGGTAGGAGTTCAGCGCGAACAGAACGAGTCCCAGAATGATGGTCTTCTTGCGGCCAAGCTTGTCCGCAAGATACCCGAGAAAAATTGCCGCGACCGCGATTGCCACCATGGGGGCATAGTGAAAAGCTCCGGCTGCCACCATACTCAGATGGAATTCTTTGATGACCTCAGGGATGATGGTGCCTACCGAGTCCGTGGTCATGGCAAACATCATGAACATCAGAAACGTGAGCCATTTGATCGCGGTCAGGTTGTGCTTTTGGGTAGCCGGTGTGTTCATGCAGATACCTTTTCAGAAGTGAACGCCGTGATCCACAGCATCCGGTATGGTAATAGTTTGGATTCCTGTGCCCGTGATGGAAGCCCTCGAAACAGATAAGTCCACGTGAAGCTTTACCCAGTGCTCTTGAAGGCTCCATTGGATTTGTATCTGGTTTTCTGCCGGAACGTCCACCTGGATTTCACCTGCGAATGCGGGATGCGTATTCCGGAGCCGTATAAGCTCGATCTGCTTTTGCACCATCGGGCGCTTGAGTGCAGCTTCAATTTCCGCAGCCGCGTAATAGTGACGGTTGATGTCACGTCCCACGCCGGTTCGCGCGAGGAGCTCCATATCGTTGGTTCCTCCCAGAAGGCCGACATAATAAACCTGTGGAATTCCGGGCGCGAAAAACTGAAGGGCTCGGGCGATCAGGTAATCCGTTTCCCGTCCTCCCATGGCATCCAGGAAAGTACAATTCACCTGATACAAATCCAGATTGTTGGCAGCCGCCCCGGTTGCCTGTTTGCTCTGGCCGCGGCTTCGCTGATGGATGGCTTCTACGAGGTTGTCGATTTCTTCCGGCGACAGTAAACCGCGATTACCGATCGCATCGGCGCCCACATCGATTACCCCGATGCCGTCATGCGTGTCCAGCACAGTCACGGCATTGCGCGGACTGATGGAAAGCCATCGCGCCAACGGACGCGAATCGCGGCTAAAAAGAGCATGCAGCACAAGCGGCGGCAATGCGAAATCGTATACCCAATCGACCTGGCGGGCGATTTCGGTCTGCTTGAGATAATGGCTGTGAATCTCGACCAGGACTTCGATGCCTAGCTTATGAGCCTTTGAGGTCAGTTCGGCGATAAAGTCGAAGGTTTCCGGAATCATGAAACAGCTGGTCCCCGGCTTCTTGATCGCATACCCGACGGCGTCGAGCCGTATCATTTTTATTCCGGCAGCCTGAAACTGCCGGAGAATCGAATCCAAATAGGCTTCCGCTTGAGGATGACGGACATCGATATCCACCTGCTCCGGATTGAACGTAGTCCACAATAATTTCCTCTCACCCGAGATTAGTGTAACGGGGCTGAAAGGAAGTGAGGGCCGCGGCCGATAAATGGCCAAAAGATCCGATTCGCGCGCACCCTGCGGGAAGACCCGGTCGAACGAAAGAAACATGGCCGCATATTCCGATGCCGGACCCTTTTTCGAAAAATCAAGGAATTGCGGGGAGGACGAGGAAACATGGTTCACAATAAGGTCGGCAACGAGCTCCACGGTGCTGCTCAAAGACCGCACGTCCTCCCATGTTCCCAGGCGCGCGTCCACCTTCGTGTGATCGATCGGGTCAAATCCGGCATCGGCGCCGTCAATGGGCGTGAAAAATGGCAAAAGATGCGCGCCGCCGAAGACCCCGGCGAGTGGTCCTTTTAATAAACTATTTAACTCGCCGAAACCTCCGCCAGAAAAGCGGTCGACGTATGCGATCAGCTGCACCAGGTTTTTCATGATCTGCCTTTTCCCCAGCCAGGCACATTTCCGGTTGATATTTCTCCAGAAGAGATTCCCATTTTGGTAGTAAATTGAATATTACATATTTACATGCCAATCACTATCAGGATGCATCAACTTATGTCAATGCTTTTTCTGCAAAGATCCAACCTAATTATTCAAACACAAAGACTGCAAATGAGAGTTTGGCGAATCCACAGCGCTCAATCTTAAGTTTTCTGAGGAAAATTGTGCAGCCACCAACGCCGCATCAGAAATATGTTATTACATATATGTTTAAAATGTAAATAATTTCGATTGACAATTATATTATCTTAGAAATAGCATGACTCCAGGTTTGTATCCCTTGAATTTTGGCAATGTTTTTTAGATTGAGTTGTGAAGAGCAACTCAACACATGAGCTCCACAGGAAATGGGAGGCAGGTATGCTTCGAAGCATCCGATGTTATGTGTGGTTTTTCTGCATTGCAGGAGTCCTTTGTTCGGTGACCCCGTTGATCGCACAAATCGATCGAGGGAGTATCCAGGGCTTGGTTAAAGACCCCTCGGGCGCTGTCATTCCGGGGGCAAGTGTAAAGATCATTCAGATTGCCACAAACAGCACCTACGGCCTGGTCACTAACGGCGAGGGGTTGTACATTGCGCCGAATCTTCCCGTGGCCACCTATAGGGTCATAATTCAGGCGCCGGGTTTTTCCACTTTTTCCCGGGAACCGATTGATGTTCGGGCCCACGTAGAAGTTAGGGTGGATGCGGTGCTTCAGGTTGGAGCGATGACAACCATATCGACTGTAACAGCGGAGGCACCGCTGCTCGATATCTCGACGACCAGTAATTCCACTGGCCTTCAGTCAGAAATCGTTGAGAAGTTGCCTTTAATCGTTTCAGTCTATCAACGGTCCATCACGGATCTTTTGCAGAATTTGCCCGGCTTCACGTCGGGCGATTCGTTCGTGCCTCGCGCAAGCGGTGGTGCGGCAGGAGATACGGAGGTCTTTCTCGATGGAGGACCTGCAAGCGAGTGGGGTATCGCCCGGGGCGGTTATTCAGAGATATCTCCTCTTATCGAACAAGTCGGTGAATTCAGTGTCGTGGCAAATGGGTTTAATGCCGAATACGGAGGATTTGGCAACTGGTTTACGAACGTCACAATTAAATCAGGTACCAATAAGCTTCATGGGAGCGTCTTCGACCACCTTGGTAATAGTGCGCTGAACGCAAAAGAGTTTTTTGCGACAGCGGTGACGCCCTACCGCCAAAATGAAGCTGGATTCACGCTCGGCGGCCCTGTGGTAATTCCCGGGGTTTATAACGGAAAGGATAAGACCTTCTTCTTTGGCAGCCTGGGGCTCTTTTATTCGAGGATGGGGGCCAATGGGGATTTAATCACCGTTCCGTCGCTCAAGGAAAGAGAAGGTGATTTCAGCGAACTCGGAGTGCCCATATACGATCCGGCAACTCAAGTTGTTAATCCAGATGGATCGATCACCCGGTCTCAGTTTCTCAATAACATTATCCCGCCCGACCGAATCATCGATGCCGCAAAAGAGATTATGGCATACGTTCCGCCGCCTGACCCCGGCCTGGAGGGGGTCACCAATAACTACCACAGCAGGGCGAACGCCAAATGGCCATACCTCAATGTGTATACGCCTTTGATCAAGGTAGACCACGCTCTTACGGACAAGCAAAAATTGTCGGTAATGTATGAGAAACGAATCAATCACCGAATAATTTGGCAAGGACAGGGGCGTATTCCTATGCCTGAATGGGGGGAACCGCAAACCAATCCCATTGATGAGAATTTGGACCAATTGGCAAACAGTTGGAAGCTGCGTCTGAATCACGACTATATCATCACCAATGCGCTGGTGAACCATTTTACTCTCTCTGTAGATAATTATTTCAACCGCGGAGCCAATAAAACCATGGGCCAAGCCTGGGATCAGAAGCTGGGGATTCGAGGCATTCCGGCCGACGATGGTTCCTTCCCCGCCATCGGCTTTTCGGGTGGAATCGGCGCGCCCCTTGGGTTTGGTACAAATTATGACGAGAACTGGTTAGAATATCGTTATGGTTTCAACGAAAACCTAACCTGGATCCACGGAAAACATACGATGAAGTATGGCTTCTCCGTTCAACTGAACAACGAGGACCGTCGTTTCGGAACTCAATCCGGATCCTTTACATTTTCGAATGCCTCAACGGCGTCGGCCCCGAATGCGTCCGATGGGAGCTCTTTCGCCTCATTCCTGCTCGGTGCCGTTCACTCAGCAAGCGCAACCATTGGCCTTAAAACCCAGCTACGCTTCCGACAATACGCAATATTTGCGCAGGATGAGTGGCACGCCACAAAGAACCTGACCATTTCCTATGGTCTGCGCTGGGACTACAGTTCGCCTATGTACGAGGTGCATGATTACATGACGAGCTTCGACCCCAACATCAGCAATTCGGCTGCGGGCGGGCTGCCGGGCGCCTTGGCTTATGCGGGAAATGGTCTCGGCAAGATTGGTGGACAATTTCAGGATCCCTGGCACAAAGGATTTGGGCCTCGACTCGGAATTGCATACCAGCTGAATCCCAAAACGATAATCCGCGCATCCTCTGGAATCGTTTTTTCCAACAGCGGAAACATACAGCCGTTCTTAACCACGGGCGCTCTTGGATACAGCAGCACACCTACGTTTAATTCTGCGGACGGCTTCACTCCGGTCTATTTCTTGAATCAGTCGGCGTTCCCTCAGAACTTCAAGAGACCGCCGCTTATAGATCCCACGTTTCTCAATGGCCAGGCAATCAGCTATATCCCGCGTGATGCTGCCAGGCTACCGCAGATCGTAAACTGGAGCTTGGTTATCCAACGCGAATTGGTCTCAAACTTTTCTTTGGAGGCAAGCTATCTGGGAAGTCGATCGACGCACCTCACCTTGGGTAGCGCCGCGACTCAAATCAATTATTTGCCTAAGGATAAGCTGAGCCTTGGCTTTCTGCTTTTGGCGCCGCTCGCTGGGACCGGGCTTCCAGAGCCCTTTCCGGGATTTAACGAACAACAGGGGGCCAATACGGTTGCACAGTCACTGAAGCCATATCCCCAGTACACGTCTGTGACTAGCGACGTTGCACTGCTGCCCCAAGGGAAGGGGAGCTACCATTCCCTTCAGGTCAAGGCAACAAAGCGTTTTTCGCAAGGCTTGTCCGGCTTGTTCTTCTTCACCTGGGCAAAGGGTCTCACCAATGCCTCCGGCGGAAGTACCACCTACGCCAATTTCGCAGAAGGATTCCGCCAATACCCCGGGGAGAATCCAACTTCAATTGATCCCGGTGTGCCGGCAGCGATTTTCGGATTAAACTTCTCTTACGATCTGCCATTCGGAAAGGGGAAGCGCTTCCTGACATCATCTTCCAGGCTCGTTGACAGCGTTCTGGGAGGTTGGACTGTTTCCGGGTTCATGCGTTATCAGTCGGGTGCTGCGCTGAATATCATGGCGTTTAATTTCTTTGCTACTACTCTTGGGTATGCCTCTCCACCCCTAAACTTGCCGTTTGAATACGCCAATTACACTGGGGGGACACCTTATGGTAAGACGGATTTCAGCCACTGGGATTACGTAAATGACCGCTATCTGAATGCAGCGGCATTTGCGAGCCCCGCGCCATTCACGTTCGGTAACACTGCCCGATACCTGGACTGGGTTCGAGGACCGTGGTCGAAATCCGAATCTCTCTCGTTTTTAAAGTCCATTGATATCAGCGAGCGGGTCAAGTTCACCTTGGGCGCTGATTTTGTCAATCCTTTTAATATCGTGCGCTGGGGAACCCCCTCAACTCTAGTTGGCCTTCCGACTTTCGGACAGATTACAACCACTCAAGGTTCCCGACAGATCCAGATTAATGTGGGGCTCAGTTTCTAAATTGATCGTCTTTGGAGAGCGCAAGCTTGCGCTCTCCAAAGGCTCCTGTGTGTCGCTAATATCCCATCGCACGACAAAGGAGAGTCATGGTATAGGCAAGAGAGAATCTTGCCATCCATCGATTCACACGGGCAGGGCCTAAAGTGGCGGGATGTGTTTACTTCTTTCCGTGAAGATCTGTAAATAGCATTGGAGCCGTCTCATTTAAATAGTTGCGCCAGACGCTCCAGACGTGGCTGCCTTCCGTTTCGCGGAACAAAACGTTCACGCCTTTACTCTTCAACATATCCACAAACTGGCGATTCGCCTGGTAGAGAAAGTCCTGTTTGCCGCAGGAAACCCAAAGCAGACGGATCCTGGAGTTGAGGACCGCGGGTTCCGAGAGCGCTTCGCCGAATTCTGTTTCGGCATTCATGAATGGGCCGCCGACGGCGCCGCTGAAACCCAATACATAATGAAACAAGTCCGTGCGGGCAAGTCCGATCGAGAGCGCCTGCCCACCGCCCATCGAAAGTCCGGCAATAGCGCGGTGATCCGCATCTGTGTATACGCGGTAATTTCGTTCCACCAGCGGAATGACTTCCTGGAGCAGGTCTGGAGGGAACCGCTTCGAAAACATATCCGTCTCGCCGGTAAGCCGAACAAGCGGGCCCACGTTGGCTCCCTGAAGCGCGTGCCCTTGTGGCATAACCACAACCATGGACTGCGCCTTTTTGTCCGCTATTAGATTATCCAGGATGATGTTCGCGCGGCCGTTCATGACCCAGCCGTTTTGCGCCTCGCCATTTCCATGCAGGAGGTAGAGCACCGGGTATTTCGCGCTGCCCTTGCCATAATTCGGCGGCGTATAAATCCAGATCCAGCGAGTTACGCCCATTGTCTTCGACTCATAAAGGACCATCCGGACTTCGCCGTGCGGGACAGGCCTGGAATCGTAAAAAGCCGGCGTGTCACCCGGTACCTCGACGAAGCTGGACATTGGGAAGCCGGGCGGTACCGGCTTGATGGCAGGGTTCGAGGGGTCTGCAACGTCAATTCCTTGAACTCGGAAGTTGTAGATCCATATCTCGGGCGGGAGCGGCCCCAGAGTGGCGGTCCAAACTCCGTCTTCGTCTTTTGTCATGGGGAGTGAGCCTTTGCCTTGCAGGATCTCCCCAACCACTTCCACCTGCGTCGTGTTGGGCGCACGGAATCGCAGCGTCACGGTCCGGTCCGGGTGGACCTCCGGGGAAAGAAGGGCAGTATATGGCGTTGACATTCCCCCTCCTCGGCCGGCGCCACGCCCGCCCTGCGATGGCGCGGGGGACTGAGCCACGGCCACAGCCACGGCAACGGTCAACACGGAGGCAATCAGTGTTGTCTTAAGCATTGTTGATCTCCTTCGCTTGAAATCCGTGCAATCTGTTTCCCGGCTCCTAGAACATGCCGTTCGGGTTCGCCGCTTTCACCGGGATGTCCTGAATCGCATCCCAATGTTCCACGACTTTGCCGTTTTCATCAAACCGGAAACAGTCGAAAATCGCACGACCCGGCGTGTTTGGTACTCGTATGGAATGCACGTGAATAATCACATAATTCCCATCAGCAAAAACGCGCTTCACTTCGCTGTGCGCCTGGGGAAAATCCTTTTTCAACATGGCAAGAAATGCTTTGAATCCCTCTTTGCCGTCCCCCACCAGGGGATTATGCTGTTTGTAGTCGGAGCCAAGGTATTTGGATGCCGCCTGGTAGTCTTTTTTGTTGATCGCCAAATCATAGAACTCGAGTGCCGCTTTCTTGTTCCTCTCCATGATTTCTTTCGAAACCGAAGCAGGCGAGAATGCGTTGGATCTGGCCTGAGAAGGCACTGCCCGCGAAATTCCCAGAACCACCGGTATCAACAAGATAGAAACTAACAAATATTTCATCATTCATCCTCCTGATTATGGTTTACGGAAACGCAGCGCAGCGTCGGGCTGTTCCACGATTTCGGTTTTTCTATTTACGGCAAGTACCATGGATTTCATAACGTCCGTCTCCCGTTGAGGGAATTCAGACGGAGTCTTTTACCGGTCTCTTTTGAGAAAAAGTGCAAATGCTCCAAGGGAAAATGGATCCATAAAGGCTGGGCTTTGCGAAACGTCTGATCCGGAGGTGTCAGGATCTTGAGATCTTGAGACTGGAGGCGTACGGTTAAAACGCCTCGTTCTCCAAGGGACTCGTATGTGCCGACCTCTGCCGCCAGATCCGTGGCGCGTATCCTGGTCTCGGAGAATTCAATGCGATGCGGTCGAATTCCGACCTGCAGAGGCGTGAGCAAAACCTGCCGGCATACGGAATCAAGCGTGCCTTGCAGGTCTGCCAGTGGGCAGCCGGCATAGGCTATCCATGCAGTCCCGCCATCCTCTATTCTGACTTCCACATCAAGAAAATTCATTGCAGGCTCTCCTACAAACCCGGCTACAAAAGCATTGGCCGGATCGTTCACAATCTCCTCGGGCGTACCCACCTGCTGGAGTTCTGCCCGGTGCATGACGGCTATCCTGTCGGCCAGAGCCATGGCTTCATTCTGATCGTGGGTTACATAAATCATGGTCTTCTTGAGCTGCGAATAGAGCCTCTTTATCTCCGCACGCATTCCCTGTCTCTGTTTCATGTCCAAGTGAGAAAGGGGTTCGTCGAACAGGAATGCCTGCGGTTCCCGCACGATGGCCCGCGCCAGGGATACCCGTTGCTGTTGACCGCCGCTTAGTTCGAAAGGTCTGCGATGAAGAATGTCGGTGATCTGTACCGCTTTGGCCGCCCATGCAACTCTTTCATCGATCCGGGGCTGTGGCCAGTGACGGATTTTCAAGGGAAACGCAATATTGTCCCTCACGGCAAGGGTGGGATACAGCGCATAGTTCTCAAAAGCCATGGCGATATCCCGGGCCTGTGGCGGCAGATCGTTAACGGGCTTGTCGTCAAAGGAGAGTTTCCCTTCGGTGATTTCCTCCAGCCCCGCAATCATTCGCAAAATGGAGGTTTTGCCGCATCCCGAAGGCCCCAGGAATACCATAAACTCCTTGTCGCGAATGCGGAGAGAAAGATCCTTCACCGCAAAGGGGCCGTATCCCCTGCCATAACGCTTGCTCACGTGGTCCAGGATGATCTCAGCCATTAGTCGCCTTCCGCCAGAACTGTTTCGCCTGAATCCTTCAAAAAGAGATACATGTGCTCAGGAGCCCAGCTCAGGTATAGCGGTTCGTCAATGCTGTAGGCCTGATCAGCTTCACACAAGGCCATAAACTGACGGTCTCCTACAGCAACCGAGGCTACAGCGTGGTCCACCAGTAGTTCTTGCACAAAAAGGTTCGCAGGCAGACTGAATGGCGTGTCGGGCCGGGCACGCTCCAGGCGGATGTGTTGCGGCCTGAGTCCGAGGCAGACTTCTTTTCCCACGCACCCTCGCAGTCGAGGGTGTGAAGGCAGGGGAATTTGCCAATTTCCCTTCGTAAACACAGAACGGTTTTGATCGAGTGTTATTGTGCCCGCCAGGAAATTCATGGGCGGATCACCCAACGATTCGGCCACCAGGCGATTTGCGGGCCGACGAAATACCTGGGATGGAGTTCCCACCTGTTCGATGTGGCCCCGATGCATGATTGCAATGCGATCCCCCAATGCCAGGGCTTCACTATAGTCGTGTGTTACATAAACAATGGTGGATCCGAAGGACTCCCGCATTGTTTTAATTTCGGTTCTCATTTCGTTGCGCAGTCTCGCATCCAGATGAGACAGCGGCTCGTCCATAAGAAAGACTGCAGGTTGCCGGACCAGGGCTCGTCCCAAGGCAACGCGTTGTCGCTGGCCTCCACTGAGAGCCGCGGGTCTGCGGTCCAGAAAAGGATCGATTCCCAGGATGCGGGCTATTCTGAGCACGGCCTGATCAATCTGGTCCTTAGGCATCCTGCGTCCAGGGACGCGAAGCGGGAAAGCTATGTTTTCATACACGGACAGGTGCGGATACAAAGCATAGGTCTCGAAAACCATAGCGCAATCCCGTTCCTCGGGTGTGAGGTTCTGGATCGGCTGGCCATTGAGAAGGATCGTCCCTGAAGTGATGGGCTCGACTCCGGCAATGATTTTGAGAGTCGTGGTCTTGCCCGCACCCGATTCGCCGAGGATTACGAAAAACTCCCGCTCTCGGATTTCCAGACTCAGGTCGCGGATAGCCTCGTGGTCGCCGTAACACTTCCGAACATGCTCGAGAACAATTCCAGCCACGTATTATCCCTTTACTGCGCCGAAGGTCAGTCCGCGCACAATGTAGTTCTGCACAAAAAATGCGAGGATAAGCTCCGGGATCACGCAGATCATGGTAGCGGCAGCCATTTGTCCCCAAAGGACACGCTCGTATCCGATGAATCCCAGAATGCCCAGAGTAACGGTCTGAGTCCGCTCACCTCCGAGGATCATGGCAAATATGAAATTATTCCATGCGAAGATGAAGGATAGGATCACTACTGCAGCAATGCCCGGTTTAGCCAGCGGAAGGGAGATCCTGCGGAAAACTCCCCACCACGTATATCCGTCCACCCGCGCGGCCTGTTCAATCTCCCGGGGAATATCCTCAAAGAATCCTCGCAGGACCCAGATCAGGAACGGCAAGGTGATCAATTGATAGGCTGCGGTGAGGCCGAGAAATGAATCGATCAGGCCCGTTTTTTGAAAGACGACATAGAGCGGAAGGATCACCATAAGTTCCGGCGCGAACCGGAAACTCAGAAAAGTGAAAGCAATGTCTTCCTTGAATCGGAAAGAAAATCGAGCCAGGCTGTATGCGGCAAAGGTCCCTAGCAGCAGCGAAACCGCAACTGTGCCTGATGCGATGATCAGAGTGTTCATGAAGTATTTTGGATAGTCTGGTCTCACGATTTCCACGTTATGCGCATCCTGGCCCACGGTAATCGCTTTGTAGTTCTCCAGGGTGGGGGTGAACACAAACTTCGGAGGGCTGGCTATGACATCATTGGAGTTTTTCAAGGACATCATGGCTATCCAAACGATTGGTCCGAGCGCAAATGTGAAATAGGCACCAAGACCCAAGGCTTTAAGAATGCGTCTGAAGAGGCGTGAGGTCATCATCGCGTCAGAACCCTGGTCCAGAGCCCACTTAGGACTTTGGAAAAAACGAAACACAGGAACCAAAGGACAAAGAGGTACACCATTCCCCTGCCCATTCTGAACCACCGGATGGCCTCAAAATAACTCTGGATATGCAGCGTCGTGGTGGCTCCGGCAGGACCGCCCTTGGTCGTGGCATAGATAATATCGAAAACCTTAAGCGAATCGATCAGGCGAAAGAGCGTGACCAGCACGATGCTGGGCGTGAGCAAAGGAAGCGTGAGCTTGCGGAACATGAACCAGCGCGATGCCCCATCTACCTGAGCGGCCTCATAGGGTTCCCTGGGCATGGACTGCAACCCGGCCAGGAAGATCAGGACCGCGAAAGGCGAGTAAATCCAGACATCGATGAGGATCAGGGAAACCAGCGCCGTGGCAGAGTCGCCCAGCCATGCGATAGGGCTGATCCCCACAAGACCCAGTATATGGTTCAGCACGCCTTGGTTCGTGGGGAGAAGAATGACCTTCCACATCAGTGCACTGACGATGGGCGGAATCATCATGGGGATGATCAGAAAGGACCGCAGAATGCGAACACCTGGGAAGGCGTCCTTGAGCAGCAGGGCCACTCCAAGGCCCAAAGCCAGTTCGATCATTACCACGGATCCGGCGAAGACAAATGTCAGGCCGAAAGCTTTCCAGAAATCGATGTTCTTGAAGATCTCGACGTAGTTTGCCAGGCCGACCAATCGGATATTACCCGGTTCGGTCAGAGTGTAATTGGTGAAGGTATAGTAGACGCCCAGGACAAAGGGATACAGAATGCCAATCAGGGCGATGAGGGCAGGGAAGGTCAGCAGATAGGGCAGGCTTCGGTGCGGCGGATTCGGACGCCGCGTGCGCAAAGCGTGATCGGTCATGCGGATTATTTCCTCACCGTTTGATCAATGTCCGCCGCTGCACTTTTTAAAGCCTGCTCCGCAGTCCGCTTTCCTTCGTAGATTTCCTGCAGGGCCGCCGCCCACCGGTCTCCGGCCTGAGTGACATAAATCGAGGGAGTCCACCGGATCCTGGCATACTTCGAGAGGAGCAACTGGGCTGTGCGACGATACTCACCCTGGGCCCAGTTTGTGGCCTCCACAGTTTTGGGATCTTCCCATACGGACTTGCGCGTGGGATTGATGTTCTCATAGGGGACGGTCCGCTGAAGCATTTCTTTGCTCGTAGCCCATGCGAGAAATCGCCAGGCCGCATCCTTGTTCTTGGATGCAGCATTCATGGCCAGACTCCACACCCAGGTGCTGGACCTGATCTGACCGTCCGGACCCGCCGGCGGGAGCAGATACCCCACCTTACCGGCTACTTGGGACTTGGCAGGATTCTCAAAGGCAGCAGCCTGGTGGTTCGCGTCGAACCACATCGCGAACCTGCCTGACAGGAACGCCTCTTTGCCTTCATACCAGGTGTAGCTGGGCCAGCCGGGCGGACCGCCTTCCCTCAATGTCCGGATGAACAGGTCCGTGATTTCGATGCCCTGGGGACTATCGATCACGCAATGCATGGACTCGTCGAAATCCTTTGCTCCCCATGAAGCAAACGCGGTCAGGTACCCGGGATGGATTGTGGACCAACTCCGCACGCCCCTATGGCCAAATCCATAGACCTGCTGGCCGTCAACATTTCGGGTCAAGGCCTTGGCCGCCTTGTATACTTCCTCATAAGTAGCGGGCAGCTTGACCTGAAAGCGCTCGAACAGATCCTTGCGATAAAAGATTACATAGGCTTCTTCGTTTACGGGAAGCGCCCACAGGGGTCCTTCACCCATGCCTGCGCCTTGCTTAAGATTCCACCTGGAACAGGTCATGAGCTCCGGGAAAAAATCATTTGGATCCCAGTGAGCGGGCGTAAGGTTGGGATTCTCAATGTATTGATCCAGCGGTTCCAGCCAGCCGGCCTTGGCATATTGCCACAAGTGCGGAAACCCCAGCATGAACAGATCATAATATGAACTGCGGCTGGAGAGCTCCGTAATAAGCTTTTCAAAATACTCTTCCTCGGACAGAAGCAGCGTGCTGACCTTGACTCCGGTCGTGCGTTCGTACTCCGGAATGAACCGCAAAATGGATTCCGTAAAGGGATGCCGGTTCAGCAGAAGGTGAATTTCAGCGGACTTGGGATTATTTTTCTTTGCACATTGCGAGAAGAGCAGGATGCAAAATCCACACAGAATTGCGGCAACCAACCTCGACGTAATGCGACATTTCAGCTTAGCCATGTTCTGACCCCAGTCCACAATACCTGATTGCCAAACTAGCGGACGTGTTCTCGCGTTGTCAAGAAATATGTCACAGAAGTGTGACAGCTATTGTGTTAGAGTCTTGATCGTCAGGTGGCATTTCAGTTCCCGAACGTATTCGGCTCGGCTGGGCATTTCCATGGATTTGAAGATTGAAGTGCTCCGGTGGGCTAGCTTGCCTGGTGAGGGCTATCGATGAAGCCTCTGCTTCTTTGCAGCTCTATCGCCGTATTTGCTGCCGTGTGCATACTGGCAGCTCCACATGACGGGGGGGCTGGAAGTGAAACAGCAGGCCGCGAAAGACGCGCCGTCCTTCAGAGACGGCTCGGGCAACTCGAAACTGAAGCGGACCGCACCGCAGATGTACGAGCCGTCAAGCGCCTGCAGCGGGCCTACGGCTATTACATCGATCAGGGGATGTGGAACCAGGCTGCCGATCTCTTCGCTCTACAGGGCACAATGGAAATCGGCCTTGATGGCGTCTACTTGGGACAGAAACGGATTCGCCAATACCTGTTTGCTTTGGGCGATGGCCGCGAGGGCTTAAAACACGGCCAGCTCAACGAGCATCTCATACTCCAGCCGGTGATTCACATTGCGGAAGACGGCCGTACTGCAAAGGGGCGCTGGCGCGCGCTCATCATGGCAGGGCAGTTGGGCGAAAACGCCTTTTGGGGTGAAGGTGTTTACGAGAACGAGTACATCAAACAGAACGGTATCTGGAAGATCAGCAAGCTGCATTGGTACCAAACCTTCATGGTGCCATACGAAGGCGGATGGACCAAGAATACGGATAGCACGGGCGGAATCTGCGTCTCAAAGCGGCTTCCTCCTGACCGGCCTCCCAGCGAACGCTATGAAGTGTGGCCGGGTGTGTACACGCCTCCTTTTCACTACAAAAATCCAGCGCCCGCCTCCTCGGGCAGATCCATAGAAACCGATCCGGCACTGGCGCCGCTCGAGCGCCGCATCAGACTTCTTCAAGACGTAGAAGAGATCGAAAATCTCATTTCGATGTACGGCTACTACCTCGACAAACAGCAGTGGGACCTGCTTACCGATCTGTTTGTTGAAGATTCGACGACGGAGATCTCCCAGCGCGGCATTTATGTCGGCAAAAAAGGATTGAGGCGAGCCTGGGAATTGTTTGGTCCGCAGAACATCGAGCGCAATCACTTGCACAATCACATTCAGATGCAACCCGTTATCCATGTAGACCCGGAGGGACAACGCGCGTGGGTGCGCAGCCGCGCACTAAGCCAGTTGGGCACATTCGGAGGCGCCGGGATCTGGGGCGACAGTGTGTACGAGAACGAGCTTGTCAAGGAATCGGGCGTCTGGAAAATTAAAAAGGACCACCTCTACACGACTTTCTTTGCTCCCTATGATACGGGTTGGGCCATGGGTGCACGTCCGGCACCCAAAGCCAGCGACAAGATTCCCCCCGACCGGCCGCCCAGCGAAATCTATGAAAGCTTCCCGGAGATCTATATTCCGCCGTTCCACTACAAGAATCCGGTAGCAGATCAGAGAGCGGCAGCAAAACCTGAAAGCGGAGCATTGCCGATGGCAGGAGAAGCGAAGGCTGCGTTCGCGCGGGTCAGCGATAAAATACAACAGCTCGAAGACGAGAGCGCGATCGAAAACCTGCAGCGGATCTACGGGTTCTACGTGGACAAGCAGCTCTGGAAAGAATCGGCCGATCTCTTCGCGGATGACGCCACGCTCGAAATCGACGGACAGGGTGTGTTCGTTGGCAAGTCAAGAGTGTTCGAGTATCTTGTTCAGCTTTCGCCGGACGGCCTGACGCGAGGCAAGCTGTTCAACCACATTCAACTGCAGCCCATCATTGATGTGGCTTCCGGCGGCAACACCGCCAAGGGTCGCTGGCGCTTCCTCGCTGAACTTGGTGAATATAAGAAATCAGCGACCTGGGGTGGAGGCATCTATGAAAACGAATACGTCAAGGAGGGCGCGACCTGGAAAATTAAAACTCTGCACGCCTACTCCAGGTTCTGTACTCCCTACGCGGATGGGTGGGGCAAGAGTGCGGTGCCGAGCGCTCGCCCGGAGAAGCGCCTGCTGCCAGACCGCCCGCCGACGGTTTCGTATGAGCCGTACCCCTCGACCTTTGTAGCTCCTGTCCACTACAAAAATCCCGTGACGCGGAGATAACCGAATCGTGACCGCAAAATCCCGAAACAGAGTTATTCATGTCATCCAGCCGACAGTTTCGAGCATTCCTCGGTAACTCAGGAGGTTGTGCATATATGAGAAATCAATGGTTCCCCTATTTGCTGGCAGTTGCGCTCTGTTGCATGAGCTTTGGATGCTCCAAGGCTGAGTTCTCGATTCCGGCCGAGAAGAATCTTGGCGCGCAGTTGGAGAAGCTGCAAACACAAGTCGAACAACTCGAACGCAGGGTCGGCAGGGCTGAGGATTTCATCGACCTGTCCAATCTCGAAGATGCCTACGGGTACTATGTCGACAAATGCCAATGGAATCAGGCCGCAGACCTGTTTGCCAAGGATTGCAAGTTGGAAATTGCCGGCCGCGGCGTGTACATAGGCCAGGACCGAGTGCGGGCTTACCTGCAGCACCTTCCAAAATTTCAGTACGGGCAGGTATTCAATCATATGCAGCTTCAACCGGTGATCACGATCGGGCCGGATGCGAAGTCCGCCAAGGCTCGCTGGCGAGCCGTCATCCAGGCCGGTGTGCTGCATAAGTCTGCGCAGTGGGGGGAAGGGACTTATGAAAACGAATATGTCAAAGAGAACGGCGTGTGGAAGTTCAAGTCGCTGCACTTCTTCGTGACCTATTATGTAGATTACGATAAAGGCTGGGATAAAGGCGGCAACGCTCCGCCGGCTCCGATTAAAGGATTTCCTCCGGATCAGCCACCCAGCGTCGAGTATAAGACGTTTCCGGACGTTTTCATCCCACCCTACCACTATAAGAACCCGGTCACCGGCAAGTGAAACTTATAGAAAATATGATAGGCGATTTTGGGGTTTCTATTGCCCGAGGAGGGAATTATGAGACGCAGGGATTTTCTTAAGAAAGGCACAGCCGCTGTCGGCCTGGCGAGTTCTCCAAAGTTGATCGCGCCCCTCACGGCAAACGAAAGCAGTCCCCAAAAGCCATCTCAGATTTCCAGCCGGATTTCAGGGCAAACCGGGGCGATACAGGATGAAATCCGTTCTGCCGACTATCTTCGCCGCGTGCAGGGGGATGCATTCTTGCCTAAGCCGCCGGTTTTTGCGGAGTCGTATCGGTCGGCTGCCGTACAGATCTCGCCGATGCCGCTGGCGGAACGGATCAAGCGGAAGATTGTGCCGCGGCGGGGCTTTTGCAGTATCGCGCCCGGCGCGACACTCAATGAAGGGCTCACCTCCGGCAATGGGGCGATGAATATCGAGATGACGTGCGATCCGTACTCGGAGCAGATCCTTTTTCGCCACGAAAGCCTGATGCTGCCGTATAAGAGGCCCTACGAGGCGCCCAAGGTCGCGGATATATTCCCGCAGGTGCGGCAAATGGTGCTGGATGGGAAATATCGCGAAGCCGTGGAATTCGCTTTTAAGGAAATGGAGAAAGGCCCCATAAAGCGGAACACCTATCCGCACCCCACAATTCCGGCATTCTCAATGCGCCTTGATTTTCCGAAAACCGCGTCGGTCAAAGACTATCTCCGCACTCTCGATTTCGAGTGCAGCGAGGTGAAGGTTCACTGGCGCGATGAGCGCGGAGAGTGGCTTCGTCAGACCTTCACCTCCCGGCCTGACAATGTCGTGGTCCAATGGCTAACCGTGCCGGAAGGACAGTCGGCGAATATCCGAATCGCGCTGCAGAAGTCCGGAGGAGGGGTGTTCGGGGCAAGCAGCGTACAAAGCGAAGTGCAGCAAGACTTCAACGAACAGCGGCTAATTTACAAGTGCCGTCTGGATCCCTCCGTGGACAACAGCGGCTACGCTGGGGTGACCCGCGTCGTTCGCAACGGAGGCTCGGCCTGGATGGAGGGGGGCACTCTGGTCATTGAGAATGCGTCGTCCGTGATGCTTCTCACTCGCATCGAATGGTTTGCCGACTACAGCGAGGACAAGGTGGAAGCTCTGCGGCTGGCAGTGGGGCGACTCACTCCGGACTATCCGGCACTGCTGGAGCGGCACCGGAAGGTCCAGTCGGAGGCCGTCAGCCGCGTCACCGTAGATTTCGGCGGCGCTTCCCAATATGGGATGTCTTCTGAGGAACTTTTGGCCGATCAAAGGTCGAGGTCGGACTATTCGCCCGCCTTGCTGGAGAAGATCTTTGAAATGGGGCGCCACTGGTTCATCCTCACGAGCGGCAAGTATCCCAGTATATCGGCCGAGGTCAATGCCAATATCAATCTGCAACTTTCGCCCGGTCCGCAGGGCGATCTGCGGGAAGGCATGGATGCCTATTTCAACTGGATGGAGAGCTTAGCTCCGGATTTTCGAGTTAACGCAAAGAACATCTTCGGAATGCGGGGTACACATTATTCTCTCTGGCCGGAGAAAGAGATGGGCGTCGTGTTCCATTGGTCCAGCGCCGGCTCGACCGGGGAAATGTGGCCGCATCCCTACTGGCTTTCCGCCGGAGGTTGGTGTGTGCGCCCGTTCTGGGATCACTATCTGGTAACCGGAGACCTTGAATTCCTCCGCAAGCGCGTGGTGCCGGCCCTGAAAGAGCTGGCGTTCTTCTACGAGGATTTCCTGACGGTCACGGACAAAGATGGGAATTACATCTTCGTTCCATCCTTCTCGCCGGAGAACAACCCCGGGAACTTGAGCCCTTCGGAAATGTTGGTGATCAACGCCAGCATGGACATCGCGGTTTGCAGGGAAGTGCTGACTAATTTGATCACGGCTTGTGAAACCCTGGGCATCGATGTCGAC
>DATJPG010000175.1:0-2445 GCA_035506515.1 Acidobacteriota bacterium | reverse complement strand
TCCAGATCCTCCATGCAAACCTCCACCCGCTTGACGGGCCGCATTATCTTACCTCTTGCAGGAGTCGCCGGAAGTCTTTTGTAAGAGGATATCCGAGGACTTCCTTCAATGGGCGATTGGGTCTATTCGTGTGGTCGTCCTTGCCCCGTCCCGTCGTTAACCCCAACAGGGTCCAGTTCGCCGCACGGTAGCAGGTGCCGCGGAATCGCCCAGGATCCACGAAGGTTTCCAGATAGTAGAGGGGATGGCCGAAGTGATGCTCCCAGTCGGCCGATAGCCTGCGCGCCATGCAGGCCAGAATATGCGATGCAAGATGCGGGACGTTGACGAATGGCAGAATCAGATAGCGGGTGTTGTAGGCCAGAAAGCGGATGTTCTTTCGTCGGGCTTCGGCCGACCATCCGATGAACCGGTCCCGCGGCCCGAGATGCCGTGGCGCCGAAGACCATCCCAGACACGCAATGGGACGATCTAGAGCGTATACGATGTACTTCAAATGCTCGCCGACAGGCTGCGTATAACCCAGGTAATGGTACCGGTCGAGCAAGCTGTTAAACAGCCGTTCTTCAACCGTGCGGCGAACCTGCTGAAACTCAAGCGGCCGGACTTCGGCTATCGTGCATTGCAGTGGTGTCTGGTCTGCCAGTACCGGCACCGGCCTCTTCCGCTCCGGATTACGCTGTGCCAGAGGATTGGGATTCACCCAACGAACCGGCGGCAGTTGGATATGTCCGGCCCGATCAAGCAGCAGCATGAGGCTGCGGCATACCATCGCACGCTGAGCGCCATTGGCTTGGCGCCAGTTCCAGGCTTCACAAAGCTTTTCGGAAAGAGCCCGGCGGCTGCAGGCGGGATTGTCTGCAATGAGTCGGCGAATAAAGACAACGTCGTCATCGGTGATGCTGCGGCCACGATATGAAAGCACGGTTCCCATGCTCCTGACCATAACAGGAGCAGAAACGGAACGCAAGTTCTATTTTTATTCTGCCGGACTGACTCGGCGCCAGGCGGGAGCCGCCTGCAATTTCTCCGGATTGCCTGCGGCAAGGAGTACTTGAAGCTCATGCGCTTCCAGGCGCTTGGCCACACCCCCGTCCTCCGGCCAAAATTTAAATTTCCCCGCCGACAACCGTTTTTGCATCAACCAAAATCCCTGGCCATCATACGCCAGGCACTTGATCGCAGTTCTACGGCGGTTCCGAAAAATAAACAGACAGCCGGAAAAAGTATCCTTTTGCAGCACTTCTTTACAGATTCGACGGATTCCATCTATCCCGTTTCTGAAGTCAATCGCTTCCATCGCCACCAGGATTCGCATTTGAGGAGCGATCTGGATCATCGCCGATTCCTCCAGAACGCGTCGCTGAGAGCGTTTAGATCCGGCGCTTCCATGCCTTTGAGGTGAAACCGTATCTTGGCACCGTCTCGTTTCTCAAGCTCGATAATGCATTCAGGAGTGGATCCCGATACTGCCGGGGTTAGTTCTATAAAGGGAAGGTCTGTTTTCACGACATCGCAGCCATCGAGTCGCTTCTTGAGAGCGTAATAGTCCAAATGCAAGGCCCTGGCTACCCGGTGAAGGCCGTATCGCTGCGCTGCCTGAACGGCAGCATCCCATAATCGATCGGGAATGCGCATTCGCGGTTTATGAGATTTGCGCCAAGAATCAAAACGCTTTCGAATGCCGTCGATCTGTTCGCTGCAGTTTGTGGATTGGGGCTTTCTTGTAATTGTCATTGTCTGTCCTCCCGGCGATTCCTCGCGCCGACAGCCAGACAATATCAAATCGCCTCAAACCGAGTCATTCACCCTTGCCGAAAGGACACGGAGCAGCTGCAATAGCTATAGTAGCTCGAAACCGCGACGCCTGATGTCAAAGTCGCCGTTTTCGTTAATCTTCCTACGGGACTGGCGATCGTTATAGGCGAATCTCCGGGCTGGCTGTCGTAATAATATTGCACCGAAGGCGTGCCGTCGCTATAGCTCTTTTGAGTGACGCGATCCACTTCATCATAAACATAGCTGGTCGTAATGTTGCGAGAATCTGTTTTTGAAACCAGATTTGAGTTGGCGTCATATTGGAAGGTTGTCGTGCCGTTCTCAGGATTTGTTTCGCTCGTAACCCGCCCCAGATTGTCATAAGCAAAAGAGAGTATTGCAGGATGCAGAAATCTGCTTGGAGGCAATTGGGCAGGATGGGTATTTCGGAATGATGCGAAAAACGCGAACGTGGGAATGGTACGCCTGGCAGGGTTCGAACCTGCGACCTTCGGTTCCGGAGACCGACGCTCTAGTCCAGCTGAGCTACAGGCGCACGCGTTGATAATATTTGATTTAAGTTCAGAATCCAACCCGTAATTTTTCAAATTCTGGCCCTTTACCTAACAACTGTTTGACAGGTCACCCCCAAAAGAAAGCGTCAGTCTTCGCGGCAGCGCCCATTTC
>DATJPG010000174.1:0-193293 GCA_035506515.1 Acidobacteriota bacterium | reverse complement strand
CCCATAGGCAAAGGGCTCTGGGAAACCGCTTCGGCAGGCCCGACCAACTTCCAGATCTATGCCGCCGACCCGGTGGAGCATTCCGCCGCTTGCCTTGTAATAATGAAAGAAAACAACAAGGACATCTACCTGGGAGCGCGCATTAAGCTGAACGAGGACGGCAAAATCACCGAAGCAGAGCACATCGTGGTCCGGGACCTCAAGCCGGGGCCCACTCTTCAAAAGCCTCGTCCAGGACTACTGGAAGATGTGCCGCAGGCGGAACGGATGAAGCACTGGGACCTTGTGGGGATAGGGCTTTCCTATTACGATGCGCTCACTGGAGAAGACGGAACGCTCGCTCCTTTTGCGAAGCAATGCGAACGCCACGAAAACGGGATGATCACTGCCGGCGGCGCACCGACTCCAAAGGACCAGGAAATTCCAGGCGTTAAACTCGATCCCGCTATGGCCAAGTTTCCGAGGGACTGCAGCGGACAACTCAGCACCGGCACATTCGCCTATATCACGGAGATCAAACCACGGCGCCTCGTAGTTGCCGATGTGCAGAAGGGCACTGCTGTCGGATTCTCAATGTTCTATCACGCCGCCGAACTGAAGACGATGAAGATCAAGGGAGTCCCCGGAGTAACCGAAATTCCGGCTTTCGCTCAAAAATTCAATCTGCCGGCAATTCATTTCTTCAAGATCCGGAAAGGTCAGATTTACGAGATCGAGGCAATCGGCGTCTCTCTGCCTTACGGCATCTCTTCCAACTGGGAATAGACCCGATCGCGCCACCATAACTCAAAACGCCACGAATCTGAATCATGGGTTCGTGGCGTTTTTCGCGTTCGGGTTTGTGCGGACAGTCCGCATTTAAAGGATGAAAAGAAAACCGGCGGCAACCTTAGGGTTGCCGCCGGTACGGTAGTTATAAGATTTTGCGCTGAAGCTTAGAATTGAAACTTCAGACCAAACTGAATCTGGCGTTGGCTCCCCGGATAAGTTGCACCTAACCCGGTTGAAAGGGTGTAGCAGGGGCCAGTGCCTGCTCCGCCGGTTGTTTGCGCTGGGTTACAGATCACGCCACCGGGGCTGGTGGCGGTCGGGTTCATATAAGCAGCCGGATTGGAAAGCTGCGAGTAGTGAGCATTCGACGGAGCGACGGTGCCGGCTGTGCCCATCAAGTAGGCCTGTGAGCCTACAAAGAAGTTGGGGTGGTTCAGGACATCAAAAAACTCCGCCCGAAACTGCACGTTGACCTTCTCGCTCAGCTTGGTGTTCTTCACGATCGAGAAGTCCATGTTGAAGTAATTGGGGTTGTTGAGCGAGTCGCGACCGGTATTGCCGACGGTGCCGTAGGGCGCGAACACATAACATGCTGGATTCCACCACTGGGTTCTATTCTTCGGCAAGGGGTTGCAGCCGGGGACGAGATTCGGTCGCTCGGCTTCAGTGGCGCCGCCCGTTGCGGATTGATATTGGCCCCCAAACTGGTTCTGAACGTTAAAGGGCAGGCCGGTATAGCGGCTGATGATAGGACTGATTTGCCAGCCTTCCACCGCCCGATTGCCCTTGAACGGCAGCCGGTAAATGGCATTTGCAGAAAACACCTGGTTGGAGTTGAAGCTGCAGGGCCCCCTATCCTGTTTCGGGTTCCAGGCGTTATAGACGGCCCACTGGCCCTGTTCCGTGCTGATGGTGGCCGAGGCATTATCCAGGCACTTGGACCAGGTGTAGCTGAGATTGCCGGCAATGTCCTTGGCAAACTGCCGGTTCAGAGTAACCTGCAAGGAGTTGTAACTGGAGTGGGCCCCGGGCTCAACCGCTTCCACCGCCTGGAAGTTGGAATTGACATGCTGGTTCACAAACGGGTTGGCTACCGTACCCCGTGGACCTTGGCCGGTGGCGCCGGTTCCGGCAAAGACTGCCTTGTTCTCCGCCGTTGCAGCAGCATCGCCATAGGCCAGCGGAGGGTTGGCGTCAATCCAATAGAACAAGTGGGCGCCCGAGGAACCGTTGTAGCTCACCGTCAACACTGTCCCGCCCCACAGCTCCTGCTGAATGTTCAGGTTGTACTGCATGACGTACGGCGCGGTGTCCACACTCTGCTGGATGGCATAGTACCAGGCGATCTGCTGGGCTGCCGGCACCAAACCTGTTACGCCCGGGATCGAGAACGGGAGTATGTTATTACCCCTGAGTTCGCTGGGGCTTTTGGGCAGATTAGGAAAAGACTGATCCCAGAAATTGAAGAACAGCGGTACATTCGGGCGCATCGACGTGTTGTCGAGAGCATAGGTACGCGCGGTGATGGGCTCGTGGAAAATGCCGAAGCCGGCGCGGATCGAGGTTTTGTGATTTCCGAAGGGGTCCCAGGCCAGTCCGATGCGCGGATCGATGGCCTTGACGTTGGGATTGCTGGAGAAGGGATGCTTCGCGGCGAGGAATCCGTTGAATTCGGTCGTATTCGGATTAAGCAAATCATTAAAGACGAACACAGGTTCACCGACCTTCGTCGGATTGCTGGCATACTCGTACCGCAAGCCGATATTTAAGGTCAGTTTCTTGCTGATTTTCCAGTCGTCCTGGATGTAAGGACGCAGATAAGTCTGACGCCAGGCGCTGAAGGGATTGAAGGGATAGCTCTTCCCATCCGGGGTGGTATAGCCGTAAGCGGGGTCGGCCGCGTTTACGCCCAGCAATGGGATGCCGTACAGCGAGCCGCCCAACGGTCCGATAAGTCCGCCCAAGTTACCGAAAATCCAGTCGCCGCCGGAATACTGGTTCCACATCAGGTTTAACTGCGAGCGCGTTACTGTGATCCCGAAGCGGAGGCTATGCGCGCCCCGCGAAATGATGACATCGTCGCCGACGCTGAATCGGTTGGTAACGGGCCGGCTGGGACTCGTAGCCGGAGGACCCAGTGCGGTCAGACCTTGGCCCAGGGAAACATCCATATCCTGCGTGCCGGGAACCTGGTACAGAGGGCCTGATTGGGCGTTACTGCCGCTCGACGTTTGCATAAATAGCCGCACAAACCCGAAACGGGCTTCGTTGACTATCTTGGGCGAAAACGTATGCCGCTCTTCGATGGTTACGTACTGGTTGTGCTCGTTGTCGATTTCGGGTAAATCCAGGAGGTTGGACGGGAGAAGCTGGTAAGCGCTCTCCCTGGTGTAGCGACCAAACAAGTTATCGTTTGCGCCTATGGAGTAGTCTACGCGGCCCAAAATATAGTCCTCGTTTCCGATCTGGGTTTTGCGAGAGCAGTACGGACCGGTGGCGGTCAGATACGTTTGACCGGTTACGTTGGGGCATTGGGCAAAGCTTTGGGCAGCCGGATACAGGGACAATATGTCCTTCACCACCGAGTTAAGCGGCAATGTCGGACCCTCCGGCCCGAGAGGTTTGCCTGACCACCCGGTGGGCGAAGTCGCGTCTTGCGTCATGCCGCCGGCCGCATACAGGGCGGGCAACGTGGTCGGCACTACGGCGCGCTCAGTCAGGCCCAAACCCGCACGCAAGCCCTCGTAATTGACGAAGAAGAAGGCTTTATCCTTCTTGATCGGGCCCCCTATCGAGCCGCCGAAGTTATTCCTCTTGAAGGGCGGCTTGTCCCCGGGGACGTCGAAGTAGTTCATGGCGTCCAGAGCACTGTTGCGGAAGTATTCGTAGGCTGTGCCGTGCAGCTCGTTGGTGCCCGACTTGGTAACCGCGTTGACCGCCGCGCCGGTACCGCCGAATTCCGCGCTGTAGGTGTTGGTCAGAATCGTAAATTCCTGGATGGCCTCCATGCCGAGGGAAGTGCCCATCACGCTGACACCTGCGCCATGGTCCAACCAGTTGCGGATGTCGGTATTATCCAGCATGTAGGCCATCCCCACCGGGCGTGAACCGGAAACGGAATAGTTGGTTGACGCACCGTAGACGGTCATCGACTGGCCGCCGCCGCCCCCGCTCGCAGGCACTGTCGCCACTCCGGGCGCCAAGCTGAGAAGATCGGTGAAATTGCGGCCGTTGAGCGGCAGAGACTCCATCTGCGCGGGCGCGATCAGGGAAGCCACCGAGGCCGTTTCAGTGTTGACCGAGGAAACCTGCCCCTGGACCTCGACCACATCCACAGGTTGGCCCACTGCCAGTTTAAAATCCAGTACCCGCCGCGAGCCGATCGTCAGCACAATTCCGGTTTGCACCATCTTCTGGAAGCCGGTCTTCTCTGCGGATACGTCGTAGGTGCCTACCGCCATTTCCGGTAGAATGTACCGTCCTTGTCCGTCGCTAGCGGCGGAGTAAACCATGCCCGTGTTGACATTCTTCGCCTGGATCGTGGCACCGACGACCACTGCGCCGCTGACATCCATGGCGGTCCCGGAAAGCGTAGCTTTTTCAACCTGCGCTTGTAAGTTGCCAATAGCAAGGACGCCCAATAAAAGTAACAGCAGCGCCCAAAAGTCAATTCTTCCCCACACCACTGCTCCGAAGTTTGACCTTCTCATAGTCGCTTGTCTCTCCTTAAAGTGTCGTTCGTTATTACTCGGTAAAGCTCACCATCAGTAATCGGATTGACATTCCCTGTGGAAGAAATGCAAATCCTAAACCGCAAGCCAGGGATTACTGCACGTGGACCTAAGCTGGAAACGGTGATTGTTAACGGTGCCTGGCGTTACCCATCCCCTCATGCGTGCGGCAAGCCGCCGCATGGGGATCGGTGACTTTGAAAACTCAGAATACAGACATGAACCTCAGTTTAAGGCGAGTACCCCTAGCGCAAATCACAGTAATCCAACTGCAAATTCACCTTTGCTGCTAGCCTAATTGTTTTTTGCCGGTGGGTCAACGAAAAATATTTTTCCCTGTGCGCCCCGAAATGGATGGGATTTGGTTTGGGCAGGCGTCGGCCGGAGTTTGAGGGCTGCGATCCGCGGTCCCGACCGAGCCCGATTGCCCTTTCTCTTGGTTTCGATATATCATCAATATAGTCGGGAGAAGGAGGGACAGAGAATGCGCGGGAACTCAATGCTTGATCTATTCTCGGATTACGGCTGACCCTGGTGCTATTTCATTACCGGGGGTATTGAAAAGCTTAAACGCGAGTATGACCTCGAGATCCGCTGGCGCGCTTTTCCCCTCCATCCGGAAATACCGGAAGAGGGGATACCGCTTGAAAAGCTATTTGCAGGCCGCTCAATAGATATCCAGGGCATCGCACATAAACTGAGCGAAGCAGCCGCACGTTTCGGCATGCCCTTCAAGGGTACAAGCGTGATCTACAACAGTCGCCGCGCCCAGGAATTGAGTCTTTGGGCTGAAACAAAGAATAAGGGAGATGAGCTTCACTCGGCGATTTTCAAAGCGTACTTCGTAGATGGCAAAAACATAGCCAAGATCCCGGTTCTGGCGGAATTGGCATCCTCCATCGGCCTCTCAGGTGATGAAGCTTCCGAAATTTTTGCGACAGGAGCGTTCGAGGCAGCCGTGGAAGAAGACTATGCTTACGCAAGCGAGATGCAAATTACGGCAGTCCCCACACTGATCATGAATCGGGACAGGCTGGTCGGAGCGTATCCCTACGAAGCGTTTGAGAAATTTATGGAATCGAACTCGGTGCGGAAAAAATAGTCCACCCTTGAATGCGCGGGCTCTTCTTTGCCCGGAACGATCCTATCCCGCTCACCCGGCTTCGGATTAATTTCCATTATGTAAGCCACGAAGCCGAATATCGCGATAACTCAAACGAGCTCGATAGGATTATACTTCAGGCAGCGCCGCGCCCCTTCATCGCGCTGGAAGCCGATGCGAATACGATTTCGCTTCCGGAGATTCATCAGCGTTCCATGGCAATCAGACGGATCGGTCCGAGCAGTCCGGATTGAACCGGCCGTATCTTATCCATGTCCTGCGGATCGAAACGCTTGCCATAACGCTGGTTCAACAGGCGGTAATCCGGGAGGGCCCGGGCTGACATTTGATTTACGGAAGTGTTAGCCACCAGAATCCGAATGGCATTATCCCCCCGCTTCAGGAATCCCGTTACCTCAACAGCATAGGGTGGGCACCAGACTGATCCTGCTCGCTGTCCATTGACATACACGACGGCTGCTTCGAGCACAGGACTATTCATGAAAGCCTGCATGCCGTTAGATCCGCTCGAAACGGCAGCCGGCGTGCCCTCGCCGAAATCCAGCCTTTGCGCGGTACCGGGCTTCAGCATGCTTTCCGGGATGGACACGGTTTTTTCATAGACCGCAACGCCTGAAAAATATTTTGTCGCCTTGTCATCGATCCAGGAACTCAAATGCTCCATAGTTTTCGATACTCCGGTCGATCCAAAAGTGACGTGCCAGTTTCCACTCAGATCCAGCGATTCCACCGCTGAAACTGCAGGCTCAGCGGGCTTTCCGGTCGTGCATTTGCTGAAGACCAGAAACCGGCCTTCATAAGGTTCCAGTTCCAAAGTCAACGATGTTCTCCCCTCCCGATCCGGAGATACTCGCGCAGGCGTAATCCGGCCCGACATCGGGTCCCACCATTCGGCTTCAAGTCCGGCAACGCGGAAAGATGCCTTGGCTATTCGACTGAAGTTGGAACTATTGGCCAGAAAATAGATTTCAGCATCCCCGGTTTTCCGGTGCACAAATCCGATTTCGGGAATCTCCGGCGCCAATGCAAGATCAGGAGAGAGCATGGTGCGGAGAGCCGCGGCAAGCTGAGTTTTTTCATCTTCGACCATGCGCGAATTCTTCGACGACGAAGAGAAGAGATCCCGGCTGATGCGGCGGATTTCGGTTTCTTCGGCTTCGGTGGCCGCAAATCCCGGCGCCATGGCCGGCTGCCGACGGGAAGCGATGATTATGCCGCCGGAGTGCGCGAAATCATCCAGCATCCGGTAGGTGTCCAGGGGAATGCGTTCGACATTCGGAAGCACAACTGCACGATACCGGCTCGGCCCCAGTGCCAGAGCGCCGTTCTCTATCCTTCCGGCTTGCCGAAGCACGTCATCATCAAAAAAGTCGAGATTGAATCCGGCATCGAGCACGGCGCCAACGGCTTCTGATCCAACCCGATTGCGCAAGCTTTCGATGAGATTCACGTTGCCGGGCGAAAAGCCCGCATAGGCGTCGGAAACGGGCAGATAAAATGCAATATCGTTCGCCGGCGCACCCTGTCTGAGCAGCCAGCTTGAACGCTGCAGGCAGCGGGTTATGTCCGGCATTACGATCCACCAGGGATTTTTTTCATTGAAAACGCCCGCGGCATAGAACCGCCATCCGGGGTAATCCGCCGTTTCCGGGCTGTAGGGCCAACCGTGCCCGATCAGCTGGTTGATGCCTTGCAGAAAGTGGAGATTGGCCTCTGCCTTCATGTCCAGCGGAGTCGCGCGAAAAACCGGGGAATGGAGCCAAGTCCATGTTTCCGAAGAGGTCACCGTGCGCCCGAATAGATGGTTTGCCGAAGATGCCCAGCGCGAGGCGCTCACCGTTTTCCATTGAAAACCCTCTCCTTCGGAAATATCGGCATGAGCGCTGCTCGCGATAGTAGCCGGAGGAATTCCATAGCCCTGGATACGAAAAAGCGTGCCGTTTTCCTGTGCCCATGCATGGATGGGCATCATGAAATTATCATTGAACAGTTCCGTCAAGGTCCGACCCCAGTCACAGCGGATTGCGGGAGTCTCGGGACCGAGATCATAGGCAAGCGACGGCAGGTGGGGCGTCAAATCGTATCCGCGCCTTTTGCGGAATTCCTCCAGGAAACCGCCTGTCCAGTCGCTCCCGTAGACCTCGAGACTGTCGCAAAAAACTGCGTGAGGGGGATGCGGCTGAAGCGCCTGTATCAGGCGGTTGCCCAGGCTTGTCAAATATCCTTCAACGGCGCCGCGATCATAATGGTTGAGAACGAATCCGTCGGCACCGACGGCGGGGCGCTTTACCATCATGCCGCTGCGACTGGAAATGAAAATAAGCGCCTCGTATATTTCCTGAAGCCCGTCGGGAAGTATTACGGCGCCATCCTTGATTTCTGTGAGTTCCCGGATTTCCTCGCCGACGATGGATTTGTCCCGTGTTCGAACGAGAAATGCAGCCAGGAGTTTTTCTCCAGCCCCTATGTCCGGCAAAGCCAAACGGCGTGCTTCCTTTTGAACAGTGAGCCTGACGATGCGCAGGCTGCCGGCCGCATCACGGACAGACACCTGTGGACCGCCATACGGCCAGCCGCTTCCAAGCGTCAGATCAATGCGTAATCCGAGCTCGCGCGCTTTATCGGACGTGAAGCGCAGCGCATCGAGAAACCGGTCGGAGAGGAAAGGAAGGTTTCGAATGCCGGTGGCGTCGTCGTCAAGAGCGAGGGGATAGACCGCCTGCACTTCGAATCCGCCGATTCCGCCCTGCTTCATGAGCTTCATTTCACGTTCAAGCTCTGTTTTGGTGACGGCCGGGCCGAACCACCACCAGCGCATCATTATGCGGGAATCATCGGGGGGATTCGCAAAGAGACTTCTCTGCCCGGCGATATTCTGATCAGATGCTGCGCTTAACAAGGTGAGGCATCCAACAATGATTGCAGACAAAAGGAGAGTTTTCATATATTCCTAGAAGCTATACTAAAGACAAATGAGGCGCAAGCATGCATGCTCCACAGAAGGGCGCGGTCATGAAACGGAGATTCTGCATGATACTCCTTGGGATCCTGATCTCCGGTTTGTCGGCACCTGCGGAAACACGAAATATATTGTCTTTTGATGCCGCGTGGCGCTTTTTCAAAGGGGACGCTCCGGGCGCAGAGGCAGTCATGTACGATGATTCAAAGTGGCGGCATCTGGACGTTCCGCACGACTGGAGTATTGAAGGCCCGTTTGCGGCTGCGAATCCGACCGGCCCCGGCGGCGGTTTTCTCCCTGCAGGCATCGGCTGGTATCGAAAACACTTTACCCTGACTCCAAAATATGCCGGCCGCCGAATCTTTATCGAGTTTGATGGGGTCATGGCCAACAGCGACGTGTGGATCAACGGAGTGCACCTTGGGAAACGCCCTTATGGATATGTCAGTTTCGGCTATGAGCTGACAGAAGCGCTCCGCATCGGAAACGATAAAACAAATATCCTGGCGGTGCGTGCCGATAACACAGGCCAGCCCGCGTCCCGCTGGTATGCCGGTGCGGGCATCTATCGCCATGTACGCCTGGTTATCACAGATGCCGTGCATTTCGTCAAATGGGGAACCTTTGTTACGACACCCCGCATCACGGTGACGCAGGCTGTTGTCCGGGTGCAGGGCAGAATCATGAACCAGTCCGGAAAAACCGGAGACGCTGCTGTTGAAATCAAGATCGTGTCCCCCGAAGGGAAAATCGTTGGGAGTGCAAATACAAAGCCTCTGAAAATCCCCTCGGGCAGGACAGTGGATTTGTCGGAGGATGTGATCATTTCCAGTCCCCGGCTCTGGGGGGCGGAAAATCCGGATCTCTACCAGGCGCACCTGGCGATCCGGTCGGCGGGTGCTGTCCTTGATGACGAGAGGATATCCTTCGGCATCCGGGATGCACGGTTTGTCCCCGAAACCGGATTCTGGCTGAACGGCCGGAATATGAAGATCAAAGGCGTCTGCCTGCACCACGACGGCGGCGCGTTCGGCGCAGCCGTTCCACTGCGTGTCTGGGAGCGTCGCCTCCAGCAATTGCGCATCCTGGGAGTCAATGCCATTCGCACCGCTCACAATCCACCGGCGCCTGAGTTTCTCGATCTTTGCGACCGCATGGGATTTCTGGTAATGGATGAACTGTTCGACTGCTGGACGATTGCCAAGACACCCTACGATTATCATCTCTCCTTCAAGGACTGGGCGCATATCGATGTCCGCGATACGGTGCTGCGTGATCGCAACCATCCGAGCATCATTCTTTATAGTGCGGGAAATGAAATCCGGGACACCGTTAATGAAGAATCGGCGAAGAAGATTCTCGCCGGGCTGGTCGCAGTCTTTCATCAGTACGATCCTTCACGGCCGGTAACGCAGGGACTTTTCCGCCCGAATGCAAGCCATGATTATGACAACGGCCTGGCGGATCTTCTGGACGTCGTCGGCACGAATTACCGCGACCTGGAGTTGCTCGCAGCCTGGGAAGCCAGACCAACCCGCAGGATTGTCGGCACCGAACAGCGGCACGATCTTGCTACCTGGCAGGCGGCGCGGGATCACGCGCAGCATGCGGGGCAGTTCCTCTGGAGCGGCATCGATTACCTGGGAGAATCTTCTGGCTGGCCTGTGATTGCGGCCGGTTTCGGCCTGCTTGACCGGACTGGCGCGATCAAGCCGATGGCGTATGAGCGTATGAGTTGGTGGAGCACGACGCCTGTTGTGCAAGTGGTCCGCCGCACGAGCCCTTCAAAAACAGTTCCGGAAGATCCCGGATTCGTGCCGGTCATGAACCGGCAATCGCAGTTCGCGGACTGGTCCCCGGCCGACAGGGATCCGCATGAAGAAACCGTGGAGGCCTACAGCAATTGTGAAGAGGTCGATCTGCTTCTCAACGGAAGGTCGCTGGGGAAGAGGCCGCGTAATGCCGATGACTCGCCACGCATCTGGAAAACGAAGTGGGAACCGGGAATACTCACGGCAATCGGCAGGAATCACGGCGCCGTTGTCGCAACGCACGAACTGCGCACCGCGGGAGAACCCGCGAAGATTGTGCTCACTGCTGACAGAACTTATCTTACGCAGTCATGGGATGACGTCGTTTTTGTGACTGCAACCATTGCGGATCGAGACGGGATTCCGATTCCGGACGCCTCCGGCCTGGTTTCGTTCGGGATTACAGGACCCGGCATTATCGCGGCGGTGGACAATGGCGACAATTCGAGCGCCGAATCTTTTCAGGCTTCGGAGCGGAGCGCCTATCAAGGCCGCTGCCTGGCGATAATCCGGGGCGTTGCCGCGCGCGGCAAGATCACAATCGCTGCAGCCTCATCCGGTTTGAAAGGTGCTTCTATCGTTTTGAACTGCGGCGGCCAACTGCCGCGCATAAGGAGAAGATCGAGATAAATCAAACGAACTCGATGGGATTATACTTTAAAAGGATACCGGGATGTGACGAAGAAGCACGTGCGATGGCATGAATCGCCCCTCATACCCAGATGTATCCATAGTGCAGCTGAGAGGAACCGATAGTCTAATGCGAGGTGACAAAAGCGGATTGGGCACGCCGCAGGAAGACATCGCTAGTATCGCGGCGGTGGACAATGATTACCAGGCTACACCACGAAATTGCGGAATCGAATTGTTGATAAACCCACTCATGCCGGTATATTGGTGCTTTCGGTTGGCAGTAGTGGCTCAGCGGATCCTATATCTGGATGCAATGAGAGCCACTGAAACGTATGATGATGTCCAGGCCGCTATCAAGAATTTTAGAGGAACATGCAGGCCGAGGCACGCGCAGGCAATCCTCGGATGGGAGTAAGCGGCTTTAGGTTAAATATAGCCTTAGTTTGGGAGAATTATCATGTCAGAAATGCCGGTCCGCGTTCGCGTCGCCCCGTCCCCCACCGGAGATCCCCATGTGGGAACAGCCTACCAGGCGCTTTTCAACTATGCATTCGCCAGGCATCACTCCGGCCGGTTCATACTTCGGATCGAGGACACGGATCAGGCCCGGTCCCGGCCTCAGCACGAACAGACAATCCTGGAGGCCCTCCGCTGGCTCGGCCTAAGCTGGGATGAGGGACCGGATGTCGGCGGTCCGCATGCGCCTTACAGGCAGAGCGAAAGACTTGGCATCTATCGCAGGCATGTTCAGATGCTCCTCGATGCAGGCCTCGCATATCGTTGTTTCTGCACAAAAGAGAGGCTTGAGCAGATGCGAAGCGAAAGCCAAGCCAACAGGCTTTTCCCGGGATATGACCGGCATTGCCGCAATATCCCGGCTGCAGAGTCGCTTCGTCGCGCGGAGGAAGGAGAGCCGAGCACTGTACGTATGAAGGTCCCGCTGGAGGGGATGTGCGTCATGCGAGATCTCCTTCGTGGTGAGATTCATAAGGAATGGGCGACTGTCGACGATCAGGTCGTGCTGAAATCGGACGGATTCCCTACATACCATCTTGCCAACGTCGTCGACGACCACCTTATGGAGATTTCGCATGTGATCCGGGGAGAGGAGTGGATTAGTTCTGTTCCCAAGCACCTGCTTCTATACGAATACTTCGGTTGGAAGCCGCCGATTTTCTGCCATTTACCGCTCTTGCGAAACAGCGATGCGACGCGCTCGAAACTGTCCAAGCGGAAGAATCCCACATCGATCAATTATTATCGCCGTGCCGGCTATCTGCCAGCGGCGGTTATCAACTTCCTGGGTCTCATTGGAGGTGCCGGGACCGAAGGTGACGAAAAATTTACACTGGAAGACTTTGTCCGCCAGTTCAGGATTGAAACTGTTTCCTTGGGGGGACCGGTCTTCGATATTCAAAAGCTGCGTTGGCTGAATGGCCGATACATTCGCGAAGATTATGACGCGACACAACTCCGAGGCGCACTCGATAATTGGGCTCTTAACCGGCAGATGCTTGAGCGAATCGTTCCATTGGTTCAACCAAGAATGGAAACGCTTTCAGATTGGGGGCACCTCACGTTTTCTTTCTTTACGGATGTAGTTGCATTCGATCCGGTCAAGCTACAGATTCAAGGGAAAACGCAGGAAGAATTTCTTGCAATTTTGCAGATTGTGCTCTGGCGAATTGAGCAACTCTCAGATTTCAGAACCGAAGCCATCGAAGAGGTCTTTCGTGTTGTGGCCGAACGTTCCGACGTAAAATTGCGTGAGCTGACCAAACCGTTCTACGTGGCTTTGACCGGAGATGTGGTTGGGCCACCCCTGTTTCAGTCGATGGAGGTTTTTGGCCCGGATTTGGTACGCATGCGTATCCGTCGGGCAATCGAGGCCATGGGCGGCATCTCAGGAAAAAAGCAAAAGGGAATCGAGCAGCTCTATGAGTTATGGTTCGGCTCCAGGGAGTAGTTGGAACTATACCGATCTGCTGAATTGCCAGTCAAACAAGAGCAGGTCCAAACTGCGTTGGAAGCACTGATGGTCGCACCATTCAGAAAACGTGCGGGCGGCCGAAGAGCTTTAGAGGCACCGAGTATTGAAGGCGTGGGTTACGTGATTCCGGAGAAGGATAATAATTTCAAACTGCCCTTTTTGCCCGGAACGATCTTATCCCGCTCACCCGGCTTCGGATAAATTTCCAATCTGTCTACGTGAAGCCCTCGATTGGATTGCGGGGGCATTTTACGGCGGAATCCCGTGGCCGAAAGTGGCTTATTGATACACTAAGAGCCTGTCCAGGCGATCAGGCCGGTTGGGGGCTCAATGCGCGTTTTGAGGCCACTGAGCTTGATCGATGGGAGCGTTGGCATCGTTCAGGTCCGTGCGGCAGAAATTGCAGTGGATCCTTCGGTAGGCGTGCTTCGTCAGCGCCCAGTTAACAGCCTCTTTAAGATTGCCGGTGTGCAAGAACCTCATTGGATTCAGCCGGTATCGAACCGTGAGCACATCCATCGCAGGTTGTCCATTGCCGCCCCCGATAAGTTTCGGATATTCCTCCCTGGCGTACGTTATGGCGTTCGCGATCTCCGCATAGCTTTCCGCATCGTCACCGTGCCGTCCCTGATATTTAGAAAGTTCATAGTTCATGCAGGGTACCTGGCCGGACCGGGTCCCGCACGAAGGCCGACCGCGGCCTACCATTAGCGACCGGACGTGTGGATCGTTCAAGGAATGCCCGTGCTCGCAGTAAAACACAAATTCCACTCCCGGTTGTGTAAAGAATGGCTCCGTCGAGCTGGTGTAACCGCCGTGGGCCGATATTATAAGCTCATCGGCGTAATTATCCAGCCTGTGAAGCTTGTAGTATTCGGATATATCTATGTGGAGCATATTGGCGCGATGCTAAATTCTCCGAACAAAGAAGTCAAGTTCGTACCTCAGCCGCCCCCCTTGCCGTCTGCCGCAGTCCCCGCAGTTCTGGCCCTTACGGCGCGAGGGGCATGAACACGGTCTGATATCAATGTGTCCGATTGTCCATGCATTCTCTGAAATTCCGATAGGATCCATTTTTGTGGTCTATCGTGCGTATTCAGGTGTATTACCATTCGTTTTTTGCAGAAGGGTATCTGGGCTCTATTCCTTCTCGTAACTCCCGCAAGTCGCCTTCGAGGAAACCGGGCACGGTGCTGCGCCATCGCACAAACAGACACTGTACTGCGGAAGTCCATTCTATGAGGCTTTCGCGACGATCCGGCTCAAATCAATCGCCTTTGTATATACGTAGTCAACTTAAAAGAGAAATAGAAGAGAGAAGTCTAGCCCAGGCTGGGGGCTAATGGTTCCAGGAAGTCGTGACCTGGGAAGCTGCCCGCAACTTATTACGAATTTTCAATCTGAGCAAAAATCGCCCCTCATACCCAGGGGAAACTAAGCGGACTGATTTTCAGGCCTTCAGCTCCGCCCATACGGCCTTGATGCCGTGGCCTGCTCTGCAGATCGCCTTGATTTCGGTAAGTTCGAACCCGTGGGCGTTTTGAAGATGGGGAAAATCCGGGAATCGCTTCCAGCGGCCGCCGCAATCGATTGACTCCTGATTTGCGTGTTATTACGCAATTTCGTTTTGAGTATTTCACCCGATTGACGCTCACAGACTCGCATCCAATGATTCCACTAGGTTGCCGGAGGAAGCCTCAATCAGGGAATTCCTTACAGCCTGTGTCGTTCCCACAATCATCTGCGTCGCACAGGCGAATGCGGCGGAAGGCGAGGGCGCTTTTCCCAATAGCGGGGTCGCGACAAAACCTCGCAAGAAGCTGCCCGACCTGGCGGGATGGGCTTGATTCAGCGCATTAACTCCGATCGGGACGTTGATCCCATAAATCCCCCCTGGTTGTGATGAATAAGAGAGGGGCAAAAATAATGTATTTCTGGAAAGTTTTGTCGGTTCTTGTGTTGCTTCTAGCTTCCGAAACCGCCCTGCCTGCCCAATCGGGAGTCGCCCCCGCGCGTCCAGGAATCCGGGATCGAGCGGGAATCTGCCCCGACATTGAAATCGATGTAAAAGATACAAGCGGAAGGGCAATCGCGGGAGCGCTGGTCGTAGATGAAAATGGCGTAATGCAGTATCTGACAAACTTTCAAGGGAGGGCCTTGGTTCCGTGCACCAATTCCGGCCGTGCGATGAGAGTCGTGGAAGTTCACGCACCCGAATACCAGTCCACTAAAGTGACGATCCTTCCTAATACCCGGTCACGCCTTGATGCGATTCTTCAAGCGCAAGCTCCTCTGCCGATAGCCTCGAGGTTTACGGTCAATGCTCAAGAGTTGCAGAAGCCTGTGCAGGGAGAATCGCGGCGCCTTCAGGTTCAAGCTGAAAAGGCGCTAAATCGAAAAGACTATACCGCTGCGGAACAGTTGTATCTACAGGCGATGAAATTGACAACATCGGAAGCCTCGATCCCAAACAACCTCGGAGTGCTGGCATGGCGCCGCGGCGATAGGAATGCTGCAGGCGCGTGGTTTGAAATGGCAGCGCAGATCGACCCCTACAATCCTCTAAGTGAAACCAATCTCGCGATCATTCGGTGGTCGCAGGACCGCAGAGAGGAAAGCTACAAACTGATGAAGACGACAGAGGCCCGAGGATACGAGTCGGATATGGGCAACTACATCATAGGCGTCGTCAGTCTGGAAAAGGGGATGAATAAGGAAGCCGCCAACCACTTGAAAAAAGTGCCAAGAGGCCGGTTTCCCAATCGCGATTTGTTTCTTTCGATGGCACTTCGCTCCTTGGGAAAAACGAAGAGTGCTGACGAACTGTATCGATCTTTTCTGACCAATCAAGCCCGGAAGGAAAAAGAAGAACTGAAGGGGTGTGGCGAATCGTGCGTGTCGCTCGCACAGCAATACAGTCAGTTTTAAAAGCGCACGACGTCCGGCAACCACCCGAACCGTTCCACCAGGAAACGGGATACTGAGCCAAATCTTTTTCGGAATAAAACCGATTTGCGATGCCGAGATCGGCCCGGATGGATGTAGGGCCTTGGGGAGAATTGGCGGAGAGGGCGGGATTCGAACCCGCGGTAAGGTTACCCCTACACACGCTTTCCAAGCGTGCTCCTTCAACCGCTCGGACACCTCTCCGCAATTTCGGGCTTGCTGATTGTATGTCGCACGCGGCCGAACCGCAAGTGCATAAAAGCTTCAACGTTTCCCGTTGAACATCTCGAACCGGGAACCGGTCCCTATCTAGGGCTGACTTGTCTTTTTAGCCGGGGGTTTCGGTTGCGGACGCGGTGGGACATGGTCGGGCGGGCCGCGACGCTTCATCTGGCGATATATGTTTTTCCCCAGCTTGATGTTTTTGAAACCACCCTTGCGATTCATGGCATCAGGGATTCTTGGACGCCGGCGCAGTTTCATTCGGCGCCGCGGCAGGTTTGGGACTCACTCTCTCCACGGAAACGTGTTTGATGATTACCGGCGTCACTGGACGCTCGTCTTCCGCCGGAGTCCTCGCAATTGCTTTGATCACGGATAGCTCTTCGCATTGGCCGAAGATGGTGTGTTTGTCGTTCAGTTCCGGGACCGCGACTTCAGTTATGAAAAACTGGCTGCCGTTCGTGTTGGGACCGGCATTCGCCATCGCGAGCCGGCCCGGGATATTGAAGCGAAGCGAAGGAGAAAATTCGTCTTTGAAGGGAAAATCGGGCCCTCCGGGCTCTCCTGTCCCGTCACCCAGAGGATCGCCTCCCTGAATCATGAATCGCGGAATCACCCGATGAAACGTCAGACCGTTGTAGAAAGGTTTCCCCGAAGCTTTTTGTTTTGTCCGCGGATCGATATAGGACAATTTGCCCGTTGCCAGTCCCACGATGGTTTTAACGGTCAGCGGGGCTTCCTTCTCGAACAGCCTGCAGTGGATGTCTCCCATCGAGGTTTCGAATGTCAGATAAAGACCGGGCGCGCGTCCGGCCGCCGGCTCCGCGGATTGCTGCGCCATCACAGGCACGGCGACGACAAGAATAAGGACAGTCATCAAGACTCGAACCATGGCTCCTCTTTTCACGCCAGGAATGATATTGCCGATCGTTGCGCCAGCTGACAGATACCCGCTTTGAGGGCAAATATCGCCGGCTGCGCAAATTGCTAAAGCGTACCGGTTTATGCTACCCCCGACGCATTCTTGTTTTCAAGCACCTGGCTCCGGTTCGATGGTCTATAATAAGGATCCTGAGTGTTGAAATTTATGACCGAGACGCCCGGCTTTTCCAATCCTCGGAAGCCAAACGGGGCACGCGCCCGCCGATATATCCTTGCCGTCATCGTTTTTCTTGCCCTGGCGCTGATTGCCACGCACACTTTTCTGCGCCGGACTTCCGTAGGCGGCAAGAATTTCGTCCGGATGACGTTTACGATCTACACGACCACGGTCCTGATCGTGCTGGCACTGCTGATTCTGGCCACGGTTCTCGGACGGAACCTCATCAAGCTTTACTTTGAAAGGAAAAGCGGGCAGCTGGGCAGCGGATTCAAAACCAAGATGGTCCGCACTTTTATGGCGCTGTCTCTCCTGCCCGCACTGCTGCTGTTTATCCTGGCCTACAGCCTGATCAGTTCCTCGATCGAAAAGTGGTTCGGCGCTCCGCCCGCGCAGATGATGGAAAACAGCCGCCTGCTGGCAAACCAGTATTACGCGGATGCGGAAGAGCGGGCGAAATATTATGCCGTAAGCATCGCGGGCAGCGTCCATTCGGTGGAAGAATTCCTTCCGGGCGCGCAAACGGCGCTGCGGCAGAAGCTGGAGGAATATCGCCGTCACTACTCCCTGGGCAGCGTGCGCGTATACGACAATCACGGCCGGCCGGTTCTCGAATGCGGCATCTCGAGAGCGTCCAATGCGCACCTGAGCATCCTCAAAAACCTGGTGGCGGAGAGCATCCTCGGGCGGCAGGGATTCCAGGTCGAGCGCGTCGCACCGCGCGATCCGCTCGACGAAATCAGCTGGGCCTCGGCTCCCATCCGCGATCCGAACGGCGCAGTGTGCGGCGCGGTCCTGACGGAATCCATCCGCCCTCAAAGCGCCAGATACCGCGCGGATTCCGTTCTGGAAGCCTATGAAAAATACCAGCAGCTGCAGCTCGAGAAAACCGCCCTCCGGTTCAACGCCCTGCTGATTCTCTTCCTTTCCACGCTCCTGATCGTCTTCGCCTTTTCCTGGTTTGGCATGTATCTAGCCAAGCGAATCACCGTCCCCATTCAGGCGCTGGCGCAGGGCGCAGCCGCCGTCGCGTCCGGGAACCTCCGCTATCGCGTGGAGTGCCAGGCCTTCGACGAACTTGCGGACCTGGTGGCGTCCTTCAACCGGATGACCGGAGATCTGGAGGAAAACGAAAAGCGCATCGAGCTGGCCCAGGAGGCGCTGCGCAAGACCAGTGTGGAGCACGCGGACCGGCGCCGGTACATCGAGACGATCCTGCAGACCATCGCCACGGGCGTTGTATCGCTCGACAGCAGCTATCGCGTCCGGACGATGAACCGGGCCGCCGCTCAAATGCTGCAGGCCGGAGAATTCGCCGGGGACGCCCCGCTCGAAGACGCAGTCCCTGAAGCCGCAGGCGAAGCCTTGCGGGCGCTCCTGGACAAATCCGCAGTGCTGGGAACCGTCGTGCGCAACATCGAACTCGCGTTCCCCGACAAGAGCCTGCAGATTGCCGCGACGGTCACGCCGCTCGCGGATGCGGCAGGCCGGCGCACAGGCACCGTCATCGTCCTCGAAGACATGACGGAGCTGCTCCGGATGGAGAAAATGTCGGCCTGGCAGGAAGTGGCGCGGCGAATGGCTCACGAAATCAAAAATCCTTTGACGCCGATCCAGCTGTCCGCCGAACGTGTCCTGAAGCGCTACCAGCAGATCATGCCTGCGTTCGGAGCGCGTGTCCCGGAGCATTCGCAGGAGGAGTTGGCCAAATTCGACACGCTGCTTGCCGAGTGCGTTCAGGTCATCATCCGGGAAGTCGATTCTCTCAAACGGCTTGTGGACGAATTTTCCAGGTTTGCACGCTTTCCCGAATTCCGTCCCGAGGAAGCAAATGTGAACCGCATCCTCGAAAATACCCTGAGTCTCTATGACGGACGGATTCAGGACGTCCTCGTGCAAAAGGACCTCGATCCCGCCCTTCCCAACCTCAGCCTCGATCCGGAACAGATGAAGCGCGTGTTCATCAACGTGTTCGACAACGCGCTGGAAGCAATGGCGAAAAACCGGGACCATAAAGTCCTGCATCTGAAAACCGGGCGCAACGCACAGCAGCATTGTATTCGGATCGAAATCAGCGACACCGGCAGGGGCTTTCCCGACGAATACCGCGACAACCTGTTCCTTCCTTATTTCTCGACCCGCAAAGGCGGCACGGGTCTTGGCCTGGCGATCGTGCGCCAGATCATCGCGGATCACCGCGGCAGCATAAGCGTGGAGCCGAATGTTCCCGCGGGCTCCAGGATCGTCATCGATCTGCCCGTATCCGAAGTTTGAACCAGACCCCGATTTATTTTGCCTTAGCATCCGTTTTTGAATCACAATAAGAGCCTATGACGCGACAGGTGATTTTGATTGTCGATGATGAAACGGGAGTCCAGACCTCGGTCCGGGGAATTCTCGAAGATGCGGGGATCGATTCCGAAGCGGTTTCCAGCGGCGAGGAAGCGCTGGAGCTTCTGATGAAAAAGGAATTCCCTGTCGTATTGCTGGATGTCTGGCTTCCCGGCATGGACGGTCTCCAGGCACTGGCCAAATTGCGCCAAATCGCCCCCGAAACCGTCGTGGTCATGATCTCCGGGCACGGATCCATCGAGACGGCCGTGCGCGCCACAAAGCTGGGTGCGTTCGACTTCGTGGAAAAGCCGCTCTCCCTCGACAAGACCCTGCTGGTCGTAAAGAACGCCCTGCACCAGCGACAGTTGCGGGAAGAAAACCGCCTGCTCCGGGAGCAGGTCGAGCAGAAATACGTCATGATCGGGGATTCCGTTCCGATGCAGGCGCTGCGCCAGCAGATCGCGTTTGCCGCGCCGACCAACGGTCGGGTGCTGATCAGCGGTGAAAACGGAACCGGCAAGGAGCTGGTGGCGCACCTGCTTCATATAAAAAGCCAGCGGCGCGACGGTCCATTCGTGGAAATGAACTGCGCCGCAATTCCCGAAGAACTCGTTGAAAGCGAGCTGTTCGGCCACGTGAAGGGCTCGTTCACGGGCGCTTCGGAAGATAAGGAAGGAAAGTTTGCCCAGGCGGATGCCGGGACGCTATTCCTGGATGAAGTCGGGGACATGAGTCCCAAGACCCAGGCGAAAGTGCTCCGCGTGCTGGAAGAGCAGCGCTTCACCCCCGTCGGAGGCAGCAGTTCCATCAAGGTCGATGTGCGCGTGATCGCGTCCACCAATAAGGATCTCGAAAGAGAAATCGAGCTGGGCCATTTCCGCGAGGACCTGTACTATCGGCTCAACGTCCTCCCGTTTCAGATTCCCCCCTTGCGCGAGCGCAGAGAAGACGTCACGGCGCTCACGGCATTTTTCCTGGGCGATTTCGCGCAGAAAAACGGGCGCAAGGCACCGGCGCTGACGCCCAAGGCGATGGATATCCTCGAATCCTATCCGTGGCCGGGCAATGTGAGAGAGCTGCGCAACATCATGGAACGCATCGTCATCATGACGCATCAGTCGCGCATCGACATCTACGACCTGCCCGAATCGATCCTCAACCGGACGCTGCTGACGCAGCCGGAGCAGGAGGCGGAACCCTCCCTGCAGGGCGCCAGGGAGCAGTTTGAGCGCGAATACATCCTGCGGAAATTGATGGAATATAAAGGAAGCGTCAGCCGTGCCGCCCAGGCGCTCCAGATAGAACGCAGCAACCTGTACCGCAAGATCCGTCAGCTCGGCATCCCTTACTCCGGCAGAGAAAACGGTGAAGCCGAGTAGCAACCAGCGACGCCAGCGTCCCCGCCTGCTGCCGCTTTTAAGAACAGCCTGTGAGGACGATTCTCCAGAGTCGTCCGGCTGCCGATTTCCCTGCATCGGACGGCTCCGGATAGCCGTCCTCACAGATTTTCTGCAAAAAGCGCAATATAGCTTCGCTTACAAAATGTGTGCGGGATCAGGCGAGAGCTGGCGCAGCGCTTCGTACACTGCAATGCCTACGGCTGTCGCCAGATTCAGGCTGCGCACGTTGGACGTCCGCATGGGGATTTTCAAGCAATGCTCGCGGTTCTCGCGCAGAAGTTCTTCGGGAAAGCCGCTGGATTCGGGACCAAACACGAGGCAGTCGCCGGGACGATATCCGACATCCGTGTACAGGCGCTTCGCCCTTGCGCTGAAGTAATACAGGCGGGCTCCGGGGAGCGACGCCTTCAGTTCCTCAAGGTCGGCTTCCCGGCGATGATCCACGAAGGGCCAGTAGTCCAGCCCCGCGCGGCGCACAGATCGTTCATCAATCCTGAATCCGAGGTTCCCGACAAAATGCAGCGGCAGCCCGTTCGCGGCGCACAGGCGCGCGATATTCCCGGCGTTGGGATGAATCTCCGGCTGGTATAAGGCCACGTGAATTATTTGGGCGCGATCCTCCATGGCAGCCTCTTGCTATTTCTTAATCTCCGCTTCTCTTGCTCGATGTTCCGGTTTGCTCCGCACTCAATCTTCAAGAAGCCTCCATTATGCAGCCGTTTGTCGCTTTGCAGGATTATTTTCTTGCGGCCGGCGGTCGAGTGCCCCGAAACTCTCCACTGCAGTGGCGGGCTTGCTGCCCGGATGCTACTATTGTGCGTGAGGTTCAAAATATGACACGCGTGGAGGAAATCCTCGAGAAAGGCAGTCTCGGCAAGGAAGACATCGTGGCTCTTCTTTCGGCCGGCGAGGACGACAGCGTCGCAATCTTCCGGAAAGCCCGGGAGGTAAAAAAGGGATCCGTGGGAAACAAGGTCTATTTCCGCGGCCTCATCGAATATTCCAATTATTGCGCCAAGAACTGTTTTTACTGCGGCATCCGTTCCGGGAATTCGCGATACGCCCGCTATGAAATGCTCGACGACGAAGTGCTGGAATCGGCGCGCTACGCGTGGGAAAACCGTTTTGCTTCGATCGTCCTGCAATCGGGCGAGCGCGACGATGAAGCCTTCATTGCAAAAATAGAGCGATTGATCCACCGCATGCAGGAGATGACCCGACACGAACTCCACATCACTCTCTCCCTCGGCGAACAAAAGATGGAAACATACTGCCGCTGGTTTCAGGCCGGCGCGCACCGCTATCTCCTGAGGATCGAGGACGCGAACCCCGGGCTGTATCGAAAGCTGCACCCGAACGACCAACGCCATTCCTATCGGGGCCGGGTGGAAGCCTTAAAAGCCCTGCGCGCGACCGGGTATCAGGTGGGCACGGGAGTCATGATCGGCCTGCCGTTCCAGACGGTGTCCGATCTCGCCGACGATCTCATTTTCTTCCGGGACCTCGACATTGACATGGTCGGCATGGGACCTTACATCGAGCACAAGGACACTCCGCTCTACGAGCACCGGGACCGGCTGCTGCCGCTCGGCGATCGTCTGCGGTTGTCGCTGAAAATGGTTGCCGTGCTGCGCATCATGATGAAGGACATCAATATCGCTGCCACCACGGCCCTGCAGGCGATCGATCCCATCGGAAGAGAAAAAGCGCTCCAGGCCGGCGCCAACGTGATCATGCCGAACCTGACGCCCGTAAAATACCGCCAGGACTACCTGCTGTACGAAAACAAACCCTGCCTGGACGAGGAAGCGGAACACTGCAAGAGCTGCCTCGAAACCCGCATTCAGATGGCCGGGGACACGATCGCCTACGGGGAATGGGGCGATTCAAAACACTTCGAAAAACGAAAAAATCCACACGAATAAAAAATCACTAAAAAAGACTTGCTGACAAACCTGAGTTGCAGTACTATACTGTGTATAACACAGTAATGGGTGACATATGATTAAGGACAATACACAGGCCGAATTGAAAGAGTCGCTCAATCAGGAATTGCGCCGGGGCACGGTGGTTCTCGCCGTGCTCAGTCAGCTGAAGTCGGAACACTACGGCTACTCTCTAAAACGGCGTCTCGAAGAGAAAGGTCTCGCCATTGACGAGGGGACTCTCTATCCGCTGATGCGGCGGCTGGAATCGCAGGGACTGTTGACTAGCGAGTGGCGTTTGGAAGATGCACGGCCCCGCCGCTATTACCGCTTGAGCAAGCTGGGATCGAAGGTATTGGACGAGCTCAGGTCGGACTGGGATGGGCTGGCAACTATCATGGGAGAACTACTAAAATGAGTCAGGAACTAACAAAGGAAGAACTGATAAAACGGTACGTCGGCGAAGTAAAGAGGAGGCTTGGGAAGCGCGCCCCGGATGACCTCGACCGCGAACTCGAGTCGCTGCTCAACGAATCGTTCGAGAGCAGTGAATCGAAGCTGGGCCGCAAACTCGATCTCAAGGAGGCCGCCGCGATCATCAGGGACTTTGGGGACCCGCAAACGGCAGCAAACCGCTACAATCCTCGCCCCAACTATCTCATCGGCCCCGGTGTTTACCCCGCCTTCATTGTTGTAATGAAAGTTTTGCTGGTGTTCGCTATCTGGCTTCCCGTTCTCCATCTGTTAGGTGCGGGTTTGGCATCCGGCGGAGAGGCTCCAGGTTTGGCCAAAACCCTCGCCAGTTGGTTCAGTTCCAGTTTTCAGATTCTCCTCCAGGGAGCGGTGATAGCGGTTCTTATCTTTGCGCTTCTTGAACGTGTCGGCGGTTCCAAAGCTCACACAGGAAAGGCGTGGGACCCGCTCTTGCTTCGCCCGTTGCTGGATCCGGATCGGGTTTCTCGAACCGGAACGGCTGTTTGGATTTGCTTCATCACCTTGTTGATCGTCGTTTTGAACTTCTACCCTGATAAGCTGGGGGTGTATCGCTTCGTCAACGGCAACGTGGAGTCCGTCAATCTAGGGACACTGGGAGTCCACTTGCCCGTGTGGATAATCAACCTGTGGTGGCTGCTCACATTCACAAAAGACCTTCTCCTGCTGAGAGACAACCGATGGAGGAAGGCAACCCGATGGATGCATTTTGCATCGGATTTGCTTGCGGCGGGGATCCTCTATTGGGTGTTGCGAATGGTTTCCGCTGCGATGCAGAGGCCTGGTTTTGCAGAGGCCGTCGGGAACCAAGGACTTGCCAACATCTTTGCACGGTTTTTCCCGACATTCCTGGTGCTCTCGATTCTTGTTCTGCTCGTGATATCGGCAATCCGGTTATTGCGATTGCTGCGAACTAAATAGCCGGCTCGGCAAACATCACGAGGGATGTATAATGATATTTTCTCCTGATTCCATCTGAGACATGCATTGTTCTGGTCCAGCTTAATGCGGAGGCAGCCATGAGCCAGGTATCCGGTTTCCCATTGCCGACAGACTACAAGGATCGACGCGCCGGTCTTATCGCATTCGGTATTCTGGAGATCCTCCTCGGTCTTCTGTGTGTGCTGATTTTGGTAGGAATGTCCGTTGTCATGCTCCTGGCTCCCCAATTCAGCAAAGAGCTCACTTCGCAGCTCCTGGGCATTGTTCTTGCGTTTTACGGGCTGCTTGCTCTGGCTATGATCTGGCTGGGCATCGGTTCGATCCTTTGCCGTCGCTGGGCCCGGGTCCTGATTTTGATTGGGGCCTGGAGCGTGCTGATGCTGGGAATTGTTGTCCTGATATTTTATGGCATCTTCGGATGGAAACTCTATTCCGGGATCATAACCGATGCGAACGCAGCGATTATTTTGATCTTCGGCATGGCGATTCAGGCGATCTTCCTGATCGTTTTGCCCGGCCTCCTGGTGTTCTTTTACGGCAGCCGGAATGTGATCGCCACCTGCGTGGCGCGCGATCCGCATACTCGCTGGACCGATCGCTGCCCGATGCCCGTCCTCGCGACGTCGCTGTGGCTCGCCCTTGGGTCTCTTTCCATTCTCTTCCTGCCGCTGTGCTATCGGAGCGTCGTGGCCTGGTTTGGCGTTCTCCTGACCGGCACTCCCGCCACGATTCTCCTTGTGATCTTTATGGCGCTTGGCCTTTATCTGGCGTGGGGAACGTATCGCCTCCAGATGGCTGCGTGGTGGATCAGCCTTGTTTCCTGCACCATCCTCACCGTGTCTTCGGCCATCACGTTTTTGAAGGTGGACTTTTTCGACGTCTATCGTGAATTGGGCTATCCGCCGGATCAGATCGAGCTGCTGCGGAAGTACAGCTTCTTTGGCGGCGCTGTGATGGTCTGGTGGATAGTGATTTGCTATATCCTATTTCTGGGTTTCCTCGTCTGGATCAGAAAGTACTTCCGTAGCCCGCAGCCACCCGGGGAGACCGCATAGTTTCGTCCCTGGAGCGCCGCCGTCCTTTCGGCTCACAGATCGAATTGTTTTATGGAAACCGGATACCCCTTGTTTTATGCAAAAATTGCGTCCTTAGAGAGTAAGCCGGCGAGACGCTGGCGCTCCCGGCAATTCCGTCTCCTGTCTCCTGCCTTCTGTCTTCTGAATTCTAATGATAATGCGAATCCTTTTCGCCGGCGCGGATTGCGACTGCCAGCGCATTTGCCTTCGGCGGCACCGGGCAGTTGTAGTAGATCGAAAAGGCGCAGGCCGGATTGTAGGCCGTGTTGAAATCCAGCAGATAATTCCCGTTCGGCAGTTTTTTCAAATCCACATAGCGTCCGAGTTTGTACGTTTCCTTTCCGCTCGTGGCATCGGTGAAGAACACAGACAGGTCTTCTTCGCCGGAGCCCGGCTCGAGCAGGCGCGTCGCTTCCAGCCGACACGGCGTCTTGTCGACCACAAAATCGAGCCAGCCCACACGCTCTGCGCTCCTGCGATTGCCGCGAGTCGACAGGATGATAATCTTTTCCGCATTCGGGTTGCGTGCCAGCGGGAGCTCATAGCGATACGAGAGATCCACCGGAAAATACTCGATCCCCTTGTACTCCTTCATCCGCGGGCTCTGCGGATCGAAGACGATGATCGCCGGATAGCGCTGATGGGAAAGGCGCAGATGGAAACGCCCAACCTGGATGCTGGTCGGGTTCAGCACGGCTTCGCGCTTTAATTCGTCTTTGACCTTGAAGCCGGCCTTCGCGTCGATCGCTTCCACTCGGAAACGGTCTCCATCCACCGCAATTCTGAGATGGTGGGGCTCAATATCGGCATCCGATAAGCGGACATTATTGTCATCGGCCTTGCCGACCGTCAGCGCGGATTTCTCGCCGAAATCAATCCGATCGACGGCCGCCAGGTAGGATATGGGATTGCTGCGGAGCCATTCGCGCGTTTCAGCCCGGTCTTTGTCGATCTCCTTGATGATGGCATCTGCCGTGGTCTTGTCGAGTTTGACGGGACCGGTGGTTCGAGATCTGCTGCATCCCGTCAATGTAAGAACCAACAGGGCACAATAAACGAGGACTCTGTTCATAAGATCTCCTCAAGTGGAACACTTCCAGTGATTGTCAATCTAGGTTTTCCGCGCGCCCCTGTCAAGGTACGGCAACTCGATGCCGCATCAATCCATGAACCACGGCCCACCTGACCACCCTGTCTTCTGTCTTCTGTCTCCTGTCTTCTAAATTCCGTTTTTAGCCTTTCCAGATACTTTCTTGTGGAAGCCGGAAAGACAATCCATTAATCTTGGGTATTCATAGGTCAATGAGATCATGCAAGCCTCTGCCGAAATCAGAAAGAAGCTCGCAACGGTGATAGGGAATCTTATCTGCCGTTGCATTAGGGATGCACGGATGATCCCTTATGTTCTCCACAGGGATGAAGTCATCAATATGCTGATGGACGACCCTGACCGGTTCGAGAAGCTGGTGCAGGCGGAGCTTGCAGACAAGACGGAGTACTCCAAGTCGGACCTGACGGTCAAGTTGGACGCCGCTGCGGAGCTCGGCAAATTGGACGCGATCGAAGCGCTGGATCAATCCTTATGGGGTGACTCTGAAATCAACCTGGACCCGATCCTGGAACTGGTCAATCAGCTCACACGGACTTTCGCCGTGTATGCCGGGAATGCCGCAACTTTGTTTGACAAGGCTTTCGAAGAATTCATGGACAAGTTCCGTCAATCGATGCAACGGGCCGGGATGACCATCCAGGCGATCGATTTCACCTCAGAGGACAGTGCCCTGCTCGAGAGCAGCGCGATGTCCTATATTTCCCAGGGCGAGTTTTTGCAGGCTTTCACTTACGAACGGCTTCTCACATCGCAGACGATGATTAAACAGGTCGTGAACCTGCCTCCGGAGGGATTCTCGTTGCGCAGTGACCTGATCCGATACGCTCTGCACGATGAGAATTTATGTGTGCCTCTGGTCAAGTTCATGATCCGCGTGTCTTACATCAGCCACGGCGTATGGGAAGACCTGTTCATGACCCTTGTCAGACAGATGGACGAGGAACCGTCCTCATGCGGCATAGCAAAGCTCATCGACTTGATTGAGCAGGATGTCGTCTTTTCCTGCAACCTCATCTGCAAGTCTTATGCGGAAATCAGGGAGTGGACTCCCGAGCAGAGAAGGCTGGCCATTGAGAACGGCCTCAAAGCCAGCCGGGAAAAGCGGGATGTTTTCAGGCCTGTTTGACGAGATCGCTCAGACTCAGATCCGCCACTTCCATTACTGACTTGACTCCCATTCTGGCACAAGCTCCGTCATATATCTGTTTCACGGCTTTCTTTGCCTGCTGGAGCTCGAGCAACTTGTCTTTGACCTTGGCCAATTCCGAGCTGATTTCTCTATCGAGTGCTTCCATTTCTTCTTTGGCCATTTGCCGCGTAACTTCGAATTTGTGTTTCTGCTGTTCAGTCAGCATTGTTCCTCCGCATTACTTTTTAAGATTGAAAGTAAAAGTGACTTTGACCTGGCTGGGAACGTTGACGCCGTCGATCGTCGCCGGTTTGTAACGCCATTGCATCGCCGCGTTGATGGCCTCTTTATAAAACATTTCAGGGCCGCTCACCGGAGTCGCCTTCACGACCTTGCCCTGCTTGTCGATGTTGACCATGAGGTCCACCGCTCCCGAGGAGCGGGTTCTAACGGCGAATTCCGGAAATTTCGGGCTAACCTGCGAAATGGCAACGGCAGGCAAAAGATTCTTCGGAGCAATGGAAGCCGGCACCTGAGGCGTAGGTGCCGGCGCGGCTGTTTCTACGTTTGCCGTGACAACTGGGGGTTGCTGCAGGGGTTTCTTTTCAGCCACAGGATTGGCAGGAGCCGGATTTTCAGTGACGACAGGCTGCGGCGCCGGTTTTTCAGGCGCTGCCTGAGGCACGACCGGTGGCACTGAGGGAGCGACTTGCGGTTCCGCGGGTTTTTCTTCCCTGGCCGGTGTTGGTAGCGCTTTGTTGGCTCCGGTCGCCGGCGGCGTTGCCGTCTGGGAAACTACGGGCTTTTGCGTCACAGGAACGGGCGCGGCCGCCCTGGAATCGTCCGCTGCCGGTTTCTTGTCAGCAACAGGCGGGACTACGCGCGGCGCTTTGGCTGTCGCCTTCGGCTGAACGGATGACTGAGCAGCCGGGCTTTCCACAACAGGGGCTGCTACAACCGGAGCGACAGACTGAGCTACTTGGGGAGTCGGTGCCTTATGCGACGAGTGTGAAACGCGATAGACGCCATACCCGATCAAAGCCAGCACGCAAACAACCGCTGCCGCAATGAGGGGCATTTTGTTCTTTTGCGCCGCCGGGGATGTAAACATTGCCGCAGATATTTTGGGGAATGCCATAGGATCGGCTTCCTGATCCATCTGCAACTCGAGATCGCTCTGCGGTGAAGCGTTCACATGCTCCGAGGATTCGATTTTCTCCTTGACTGGCGCCGGTACCGGAGATGTGCCGGCACCTTCCGGAACCGTTTCCTGCGAAGTTTCAAATTCCGCAAGCAAAGCCTTCATATCCTCAGAAGCAACAATTCCGTCTCCGGATTTCACATCGTCCGACTCGACGATGACCTGGTGCAATAAATCCGCGAAGAGCGCATCGAGCTCCTCGGATTGCTTCTTATCGGTTGGCGTTGCTTGGACATCCGCCATTTCTTTGTCAAGAAAGTCCAGAACCGCAGCTTCATAATTGCTCTGGCTGTCTGGTTCAGCCGGCTGTCCATCTTTGGCAATCATATTTCAACTCCACTCCGTCATTCGGCCCCGGGAAATCCCGAAAGGTCTTTCTTCTTATTAATTACGGCCAAATACCATCGACATACCTGCCTGTAATATTCATCGGCGGATAATCGCCAGACTTCATATGAAAAAGTTTTTTTATCGAGTGAATATAAAATGGGGGTTGAAGCGGGCAGCATAAATATTTTCGGCATCGGAATCGGTATCGATATCGCAATCGCTATCGGGCACCGGAAGTAAAAGGCCGATAGCGACTCCCAATTGCGATGCCGATTCCGAACGATAATGCTTTATGAACGGTATAAAGAATTTGAGGCTTAAGAGCAAACATCCTCGAGATCGATCCTATGAACTCCCGGGCCTGTCTAGCTTTGGCTCCCTCTCCCGGCAGAGCCGAGAGATCTCCCGGAGAATTGGAGCTCAGAATCCCGGATGCCCTCCTGTAAGAACTTGCGCGGCACCCCCTATTGGAATACAATGATCCTCCTTGATTTAGGGGCGCCGTACCCAAGTGGCTAAGGGGGAGGTCTGCAAAACCTTTACTCAACGGTTCGAGTCCGTTCGGCGCCTCCAAACATTTCCTTGCTTGCATTTAAAACATATCCAGGACTTTTTTCGAACTATTTGGGATTCGTGTGTTCATTTCAATGCCCGGATCCGGGAATTGCAGGAGATTACCCAACGCACCGCGAAAACAACCGTGATAAGCTGCGGTGCTGTGTGACCGAAATCCCAATCTTCGAAAAACGCTGACATGGCAGGCAATATCGCAAGCGCCTGCGCCTTTCCGAGTGGAGGCAAATCATGAAGAACGGTATGGGGTTTAGAGCTTTGCCGGTGGAGATCATGTTCATTGTCTTCTTGTTGCCGTGGATTGCCTATGCACAGCAGCCGGCAGCAACTCCGCAGGCTAAGCCTGCGCCCGGTTTTGTGATGGGCGCGCCAGCCGGCCCGCCTTCTCCCGAAGTGCTCAGCGACAATCGTGTGACCTTCCGCCTGGCTGCTCCGAAAGCGACCGAAGTGATTCTGAACGGCGACTGGCCCAATGGACGCAACATACAAATGATCAAAGACGATCAGGGAGTCTGGTCTGTGACCGTGGGACCGCTGGAGCCGGAACTCTGGGGATACACCTACAACGTCAACGGCGTGCGCATGACGGATCCGCAGAATCCCAATGTCAAGCGGGATGGCGTCCGCTACGACAGCATCCTCCTGATCCCGGGACCCGAATCGTCCCTGTACCAGGTGCAGGATGTGCCGCACGGAACGGTATCCATGATCTGGTACAACTCGCCGACGCTGAAAATGAAACGCCGCATGTATGTCTACACTCCGCCGGGGTATGAGGAGGGGACCAATCATTACCCGGTTCTATATCTCTTGCATGGCGGCGGAGGGGATGAGGACGCGTGGTTCACGCTCGGAAGGACGAACCTGATTCTCGACAACCTGATCGCGCAGCAAAAGGCCAAACCCATGATCGTCGTGATTCCGAATGGCAATGCCAACCAGAAGATGGCCGCCGGATCGGGCCCGATTCCGGGTCAGGCGTCCCCGCCGCAGCTCCGGCCGCAGGCTGCCTCGCCGCCGGCGGAACAGGCGGGAACCGCGCGTGCAACGCCCGCCCCGATCGCAAGCCTGTTTCCCGAGAGTCTGGTGAAAGATATTGTGCCATTTGTGGAGTCGCACTTTCGCGTCATCAAGAAACCCAACAGCCGCGCGATCGCGGGATTATCGATGGGAGGAGGTCACACATTGACCGCGACTTCCCAGTATCCCGGCGCGTTCGGCTATATCGGCGTGTGGAGCGCAGGGAGCCGGCTGCCGGACGAAGAGATCACGAAGCAGCTGACATCGATCAAAACCGCAGGCGTAAAGCTCTATTACGTCGGCTGCGGCGTGGATGATCCGCTGGCTCACACGGGCAGCGTCAAGCTTGCTGAGATCCTCAAAAAGCTGGACATGCCATACAAGTTCCGGGAAAGCACGGGAGGTCATACGTGGTTCAATTGGCGCATCTACCTCAGCGAATTTGCGCCGCTGCTGTTCCGCTAAATCTGAGAATCCTGCTGGGAGCGTCTTCGGCTAATGCCGCATAATTTCAGGCCGAGTGGTGAGGCAAAAAGCGCTCATTTTGTTGAGAATTTTTTTATTGCACTAACGAGCAGCGAGGATGCGCTCGGGATGTCATAGAAACCCCCAAAATATGCGCATATCGCAGGGTGCGCACTGATGATTTTTAACTACCTCAGAAAAACCTGAATATGCTAGTATATTGGGTTCGTTGATAGTCGGTCAGCGGCAGAGTCAGCTTCGATTATCCTGACGCAGTCAACCGTCATGAAGCAAGTGCTGCAGTATTGCGCCGCTGTAAGAATGTTAATGCGTTTTGCGTTTGTTGATACGGGTTGAGCGGCCGCAACAACATCCAGGTAATTCCTCAGAAAAGCCTGTTTAAAGAGCTCGCGCGGATGTGAACCCTTGTCACAGGAGCATGAACATTGAAAGCAGAGAAGTTCAGCCCCTTCGTTCAGAGTGACGCCGAAAAGTGCATCGGCTGCAGGACCTGTGAACTGGCTTGTTCCATGGCTCATGCCGAGGTCCAGGTGAATACAGCCGGAGCTACGCCGGGAATATTTATGCCCAGGCTTTTCGTGATGGTTACGCCGGAAGTTTCGGCGCCGGTGCAATGTCATCATTGTGAAGACGCTCCGTGCCGGAATATCTGCCAGATGTCGGCCATTTCCCGCGTCGATGGCAGGACGGTCGTGGACACGTCGAAGTGCATCGGCTGCAAACTCTGTCTCATGGCCTGCCCATTCGGGGCGATCGAATTCGTGCCCCAACCGCGGGGCACGCAACCCATCTACGCCGGAGCCACCTCGAAACCGGAGGATTGGACCGGAAGGCATTTTTATCGCGCAAACAACTGCGACTTGTGCGTGCACCGTCCAAACGGGCCCGCGTGCGTCGAGACCTGCCCGGAGAAAGCGCTCGAGCTGGTGAATCCGGTCATGGAAAAGCGGAAGCGCAACACGGAAGCGGCGCTGGATCTGCTGTTGCAGGCCGGCGGCGTTGGAATTTGATCGAATGCAAAAAGGAGTAGCGCAGGTGACCGAGGGATTCAGCCGGATCGACGAGGAACTGTGTACGGGGTGCGGGAATTGCGTAAAAACATGTCCAACCGACGCAATCAGCGGCGAACTCCACAAGCCGCACGTCATTTCTGAAGAGCGTTGCGTCAGCTGCGGCCGATGCGTGCAGGTCTGCTGCGCCTACGACACGATATTTCAGGAATTTCCAACCTCCCGCGCCAAACGCATGGAGCAGCGCGGCCTTCCCGCCGGCACCAAAGAGCCTTTATTCGCGGCATACAACCGCTTCTGCCTTGCCGAAGTCCAAGCTGCGCTGGCAGATCCGAATCTTGTCGTGATGGCTCAGTTGGGTCCCGCGGTCAGTGGTGCGCTTGCCGAGGATTTCGGGATGCCGACCGGGAGTATTTCGACCGGTCGGATTTTGGGGGCTTTGAAAAAGCTCGGTTTCCGCAAAACTTACAGCTATACGCTGCCGGCGGCGCTTGCCGTGCTCGAGCAGGCGCAGGAACTGGCGGAACGCCTGCAGTCGGGAAAAATTCTTCCGGTCATCAACGCCTCGTGCCCTGCAGCGGTGAAATACATCGAGCAGTCCTACCCCGAACTGATCCATTATCTTGCGCCCAGCAAATCGCCGCACCAGATCGCGGGAACGCTGCTCAAGTCCTATGTCGCCCGGCAGCTGAAACTGAATCCGGCGCAGGTTTACAGCGTTTCCATCGGCCCGTGCACATCCCGGAAATTCGAAATCACCCGGCCGGAACTGAACAGTGACGGAATTCAGAGTGTGGATGCCGCGCTGACTGCGCGCGAGCTCGCCTGCCTGATCAAGGATTCGGGGATCGACCTCATGACCGCCCCCGAAGCGGATTTCGACGCCGAACTCCCTGTCATCGCGGGAATGGATAACATTTATTGCACTCCCGGCGACATCGCGACAGCGGTTCTTAACGCGAGCCGGGACATGATGGCGCAGGGATCGGGAGATCCTTTGGATGTGAAGTTTACGGAGACCGGGACCGAGGGCGTCCGCACAGCATCCGTGGAAATAGGCTCGTTCGCTATTTCGGCGGCGGCCATTACCGGTTTAACCGGCGCTGTGCCGTATTTCGACGCCATGAAATCCGGCAGACACGAGTTGGCATTCATGGAGCTGCTGGCCTGTCCGATGGGTTGTGTCAGCGGCGGCGGACAACCGAAAATTCTGTTGCCGCAGGACAAACCGGTCGCATACGCGGAAAGAGCGAAACTGCACTGCAGCCTCGATGCGAAGTTGTTGAGTGCTTTGTCGCGGCATCCGGCCGTACAGCAGATCTATCAGGATTTCTTCGGCAAACCTTGCGGCGACAAATCCAACAGGGCTTTGCACACTCAATATGTGGAAAGAAAGTTAAGTCAATAAAAGGATCTGGCGGCCCGAAGCCGGAAAGGGGCCGCAACGGGGCATACGATGGGCGTTTTGGTTATAGCACCGGAAAATTGCACGAACTGCCACTCCTGCGAACTGGCATGCTCGCTGTTTCATGAAGAGGAGTTCAACCCGGCTCGCGCTCGCGTGGAAGTTCGATCATGGGACGGGAATACTCACTCCGCGGCCGTGATGTGCGTTCAGTGCGAAGAGGCGGGTTGCATGGCGATCTGCCCCGTCCGCGCGATTACGGAAGATCCGTCAACCGGCGCGCGGCTGGTGAACACATCGAAATGCATCAAGTGCCAGATGTGCATCGAGATCTGCCCCTTTGGCGGCACGCGCTACGACGTGAAAGGCCACAAGATCCTTAAGTGCGATTTGTGCGGCGGGGAGCCGCAGTGCGCGAGCGTATGCCCTTCCGGCGCCATTGTGTACGGCGAGCGGAGCACGGTGAATGCCGCCAAACGGCAGCAGGCAGCCATTAAGTTGAAAGCAATTGCGCGAGGAGCGAAACAATAATGTTCGGCTGGCGTGGACAACTGTTGCGCGTGGATCTGGACAACGGATCTATCACTAAAGAGCCGCTGAGTCTGGATGTGGCCAGGGAATATCTGGGAGGACGGGGGCTGGGAGCCTACCTGCATGGCGAGGAAGTCCCCGGATCCATCGCGCCGTTGAGCGCGGAAAACCATCTGATCTTCATAACCGGGCCGTTGACCGGGACGCTGGCGCCCAACGGCGGGCGCTATACCGTCGTCACGCGGACGCCTCCCACAGGAGAAGTTTCGGCCGCCAGCATCAGCGGGAAATGGGGATCTGAACTCAAGTTTGCAGGTTTTGACGGGATTATCATCGAGGGCAAAGCCGCAGAGCCGGTTTATTTGTGGATTAAGAACGGCAAAGCGGAATTGCGCTCCGCGGCACACCTGGCCGGCAGGACCGTTTCCGACACAACCGAAGCGTTGATCGGGGAAACGGATGCAAGAGCGGTTGTCGCCTGCATCGGGCCTGCAGGCGAAAACGAGGTAAATTGCTCGGTTATCGTCAGCGATTACTTTTCCGCTGCCGGCGGATGTGGAGCGGGCGCCGTGATGGGCTCCAAAAATCTCAAAGCCGTAGTCGTCTGCGGCACGGAAGGATTCCGGGTGGCAGACCGCGACAAACTGCTGAAATCGGCGAACGAATTGCGCTCGCATATGAAGACGAGGCCCATTGCCGCAAAGGGTTCCCTTCTGCACGATTCCGTGCTCGTTGCGGACAGCATGACCTGGGATCCGGAGCCGCCCGAACTCAAGCACGCCCGGACACGCGGCTGCTTCAGTTGCGCCACCTGCTTTTCTTCCTTCACGTATGGCGACGGCAAGGAGTATTTGCCTCTCCTGGCAGGAGCCACGCCGTTCGAGCTCGGTGAGCGCATGAAGGAATACAGGCACTTTCTGGATTTGGGGCTGGATTATGCGGCTGCAAAGTCGGTCCTGACTTCACTTGGCAAAGAGGTCGAAGGTTCGCATACGGAACTCGCCCGGAAGATGGCGGATGGACAGGAATTCGTAAGCAAAGAAAACAGGAGCAACGGCCAGAACATCGATCGCGGTCCATGCATGGTGGCGGGCTATGCAATTGTGCCGAAAATCACCGCCGGCAATGGACAGGACGAGGCGTTGACAATCTTGATGTCGGTTTTGGATTCCGTCAGCCTCTGCCCGTTCCTGGCCTCGGGCATCGGCCTGGAAAAAATCGCCGAGTTGCTGACCCACGCAACGGGTGTCCCGTTTACGCCCGACGAAATGGCACAGGCGGGCCAGCGCATCAGCTGGGTATTCCGGAATTGAAAAGACAGAATCAAGAAGACAGGAGACATACTAAAAACGCGCGCCCGTTCTTTTCTGTCTCCTGTCTTCTTGATTCTGTCTTCTGCTCATAAAAGGGGGTATGAACTTGTTTTTGTTGCCTGTAGTGATGGCTGCGGCAGCGATGGTGGGAGCGCTGGCCATAGTGATCAACACCTATGGTACCGTGTGGTCCCGCGAACTGGGCACTCTTTCGTGGCTGGCCGGCAAAGAAGCGTTATTCGGAATCCGAATCGATGGCTTGACTTCTCTGATGCTGCTGGCCATCACCGTAGGCGGATTCCTGATCATTCTTTATTCCGCCCGGTATGTGAGTTCCCGCAACAGAGAGCATCCTTCCGATGAAGGGCAGGGCCGGTACTACTTCTTCATGCTGCTCTTCGTCGCAGCCATGATCGGTCTCGTCATTTCTCCTAATTTTTTCCAGCTTTTCATATTCTGGGAATTGACGACACTCTGCTCCTGGGGACTGATCGCGTTCTACCGCAACGAGGATGCGCTGCGCTCCGCCTACAAAGCGCTGCTGATCACGCATGCGATGGGCCTGTTCCTCGAAGCGGGAATCATCATTATATATGTCAATACCGGGTCGTTCGCCTTCTCGGCAATCAACCTGCTCCCGTCAGGCACCAAAACTCTGGCAGTAGTTTTCTTAATCATTGCATCGCTGGCCAAGGCCGCACAATTCCCATTCTTCACCTGGCTCCCGACAGCCATGGCGGCGCCGACTCCGGCCAGCGCCTATCTGCATGCTGCGGCTATGGTTAAGGCCGGTGTATACCTTGTGGCCCGCCTGCTGATTACCATGCTGCCCGCCGCACAAGTGTTTCCTCTGAGCGAAGCGTTCCCGTCAAAAGTTGCCTTTATTCTCGGCGGATTCGCCATCGTGACCATGTTGACCAGCGTCTTTCTCTATTTCTTCCAGGATGACCTCAAGAGGCTGCTCGCGTATTCGACCATCGCCAACCTCGGGTACATGTTCCTGGGCCTGTCGCTCGGAGCGCTGGGGTCCGACCTGGCTCTGCGCGGAAGCCTGCTTCACCTGATCGGCCACTCATTTACTAAAAGCCTCCTGTTCCTGGCCGTCGGCGCAATTTCGTATACCACGGGCATCCGCAAGATCTCGGCATTGAGCGGTCTGGGCAAGAGGATGCCGCTCACGGGGCTGGCCTTCGTGCTGGGCGCGCTGGCCATCAGCGGAGTTCCGCCATTTAACATGTTTTGGAGCAAGTTCTTTATTATTGCCGGTGCATTTCAGCTGCACTCCGGCTGGGGTTGGACGCTCGGCCTGCTGGCGTTGATCGAAAGCGTGGCCGGCTTCGCCTGGTTCCTGCACGTCGTACACAAGGTGATTTTCGGCACGATCTCTCCGGCCGCCGAAGCCGCGCAGGATCCGCCGGCGACCATGGCGATTCCACTTCTGGTACTGATGGGACTGATACTGTTTTCAACCGTGTTCGCCTTGCCGATTATCGACCAGCTGATTGGAGGAATGGGACGATGACGCCGATGGAATTATTCGCAATTGCCATGATCGCGCTCGTCGCCACCTCCGTGCTGACGCTTCTGACGGCGGATCGGCGGAACATCGCCGGCGGGATCAATCTCGCAGGCACGGTCATCGCAAGCATTGCGATGACATGGCTGGCCGGCAAAGCACTGATCCAAGGTCCTATCGAATTCGGATTCGGGGGCCTGCGCATCCTCGGACTGACCGCGCAGCTCGATTTTCGGATCGACGGCTTGAGCGCGGTTTTTGTCATTCTGATTTCGGCCCTCGTTGCAGGATCGGCTCTTTACAGCATCGGCTATCTCGAGCATTACCGGCACGAGGCTCTCCGCCGATATTTTTTCCCGTTCCCGTTTTTCATGGCGGGCATGCTCGCGGTCGTGACCACTTCCGACTGGTTCTGGTTTCTCGTTTTCTGGGAAGTGATGACGTTAGCTTCTTACTTCCTGGTGATTTTCGAAAACGACAACAAGGAGAACCTTTCCGCCGGATTCATCTATTTTTTCATGACACACCTCACTTCGGCCGGCCTGATGGTCGCGGTGATGTTTCTGTCGCATCGAACCGGCTCGTTCGCATTCTCGGCGCTACCGGGACTGCTGAGTAATCTGGCGCAGTCCAGCCCGTTCGGCCTCCATTTATTGCTGCTGCTGTTTTTTGTCGCCTTCGGAACCAAAGCCGGTATGTACCCGTTCGGCATATGGCTCCCCGCGGCGCATCCGGCGGCTCCGGCCAGCGTCAGCGCCCTGCTCTCCGGCATCATGATCAAGATCGGCGTCTACGGTCTGCTCCGCATTTTCGTGTGGATGCTCCCGGTCCAGTCGGCCGCCACGGTTTGGGGCATCGTCATTTCCGCCTTCGGAATCCTGTCCATGGTGGTGGGTACGTTGCGTGCGTTAGGCGAACACGACTGCAAGCGCCTGCTGGCGCAGAGCAGCATCGGGCAAATGGGGTACATTTTATTGGCATTGGGTCTTGGCCTGATCTTCATGCCCTATAATCCGATCTTCGGCTTGATCGCGCTGGTCGGATGTCTCTACCACATCGTGAACCACGCCTGCTTCAAGTCTCTGCTCTTCTTCAACAGCGGATCTCTTCTGTTCCGGGCGGGCACGCGAAACCTCGATCTCATGGGCGGCATGGTCAAACTTATGCCCGTGACCGCGGGTTGCGCGATCGTCGGAGCTCTGTCGATCGCGGGCATTCCCCCGTTCAACGGCTTCGTCAGCAAATGGCTGATTTACCAGAGCGCGATCTTCGGAAAGCCGGCCTCCATTTATATACTCTATGCCGTCATCGCCATCTTCATGAGCACGGTGACCCTGGCGTATTTCATCAAATACCTGGGCTCCGCGTATCTCGGAACACTGCCGGAAAGATTGATAGACAGTCCGGCGGGTTCTCCTAAATCGATGGAAATCGTTCAGCTCCTGCTGGCGGCCGCCTGCCTCCTGCTGGGCATTTTCCCTGCGGTAATGGTTTCGCTGTTTATTCGGATTCTTCGCACGGCTTCGAGTGTCGTCGTAGCCGGGATGCCGTCGGACGCGCTGCGCGCCTTGCCCTGGATGGGCTTCGCCGTTGATGTGAACAGCGTGAAAGCGGCCGGGCTGAACCCGATTTATGTGCTTCTCGCGTTCATCCTCTGCACCCTCATCGCCTATGCGATTTACCGCAGCGTCAGCGTCGAAAGCCGGCCGGCGGTCATCTGGAACTGCGGCGAAGTGGTGGCGGATGACGCGGTGCGCTATCGCGCCAGCAGTTTTTATAAACCTTTCCGCAACCTGATCAGTCCCGTGTATCGGAAGTTCGGGTTGCCCCAAATCCCCCCCCCTCAACCACTGGTCCGCGGTCTGGATTTCGACCGCTGGCTGTATTTCCCAATCGGGTCGGCCTTTGTCCGCATCGGCAAGACCTTCAGCAGGGCTCATAACGGAGTGCCGCAGTTCTACCTTTTATGGCAGGTCGTTGGGCTTGTCTTTTCGATAATGCTTGTGTTCTGGTTGATGTGAGGGAATAAAGATAATGAATTCCGAGAATGTAATTGCAGCGATCAACGAACGATGTCCCGGCGCGATTGTATCCAGCACACAGCCGCTTCCTACCCGTCTGTTTCTGACGGTGAACAAGGCCAATATGCCGGAAGTGGCGGACTATCTATTCAACTCTGCGAAGGCACGGCTGGTTGTATCGGCAGGCACCGATAAAAGCCCGATCAACGGGACCTACGAAGTCAGCTATATTTTTTCGCTGGACCAGGACCAGCTCATGGTTGCGGTCAAGGAAATCGTCGATCCCGCAGACCCGCGCGTCCCGTCGTTGACCAATATTATCCCGGGAGCCGACTGGCACGAACGCGAAATGCGCGATCTGATGGGCATCGTCCCCGAGGGGCATCCCGATCCGCGCCGTCTGGTCGTTTCCGACGATTGGCCGGAGGATGTGTACCCGCTGCGCAAGGATTTCCCCTACAACTATAAACCGCCACGCGTCACAGAAATCAAGCCCCCCATGCGGGAGCCAAAAGAAAACGAAAAACAGGCCACCGTCCTCAGCATCGGCCCGTTTTTCCCGACACTGGAAGAAGGGGCTTATTTCCGCCTTTACGTGGAAGGCGAACAGATCATCGGCTCGGACTATCGCGGTTTCTATGCGCACCGCGGCATCGAAAAACTGACGGAGACGGTTCTCGACTACAACCAGGTGCCATTCATGGCAGAGAGAATCTGTGGCATTTGCGGATTCGTGCACAGTGCCACCTACTGCCAGGCCGTTGAATCGGCGGCAGAGATTGAAATTCCGCCAAGAGCCAAATACATCCGGTCGATCATGCTGGAACTGGAACGCATTCACAGCCACCTGCTCTGGCTGGGCCTGGCCGTGCATTATCTCGGTTTCGATACCGTTTTGATGCAGACCTGGCGCATCCGCGAACCCTTGATGTGGCTGACCGAACAGATCACCGGCAACCGCAAGACCTACGGCATGAACCTGGTCGGCGGCGTGCGCCGCGATATCGATGCCGAGACCGCGGGTAAGATTCTTAAGACTCTAGAAAAGATCGAGGCGGAAGCGAAGGACCTCATTGCGGCGGCGGCCGAAGATAACTCCATCAAGATGCGCCTGGAAAATGTCGGCACGCTCAGCAAAGAGGATGCGCGCAAAATCTGCGTGGTCGGCCCCACGGCGCGCGCGTCGGGCGTGGCGATCGATACGCGGAAAGATCATCCGTACCTGGCATACCCCGATCTGGATTTTAAGATCGCGGTGCAGCAAGGGTGCGACATCTGGGCGCGGACCCTGGTTCGGGCCGAAGAGCTGTTCACATCGATCTCGCTGATCCGGCAGATGATCGATAAGATGCCCGCAGGCGGAATCATGGCCGACTATGGCCCGATTCCCCCGTGGCGTGAAGGCATCGGCGCATCGGAAGCTCCGCGCGGCGAGTGCGCGCACTATGTGATTACCGGACCGGATAACCGGCCTTATCGCTGGCGCGTCCGGGCTTCGACGTATCCTCAACTCCAATCCATTCCGAAAATGCTGGACAAAATGAGCATTGCCGATTTCCCGATCATTGTCGGCAGCATCGACCCGTGCTTCTCCTGCACGGAGCGCGTCATCGCGGTGGATACGCGGAGCAAAAACATTCGGACCTATACCCAACAGGAGTTGTTGGCCATGAGTCACCGGAATTTCGGGCAAGGGAGACGTTCGTGACAAACATCGCCGTCGGCGTCTTTAACGTATTGCTGGTTTTGCTGGCTGCTCCATTGCTGGACGGTTTTTTGCGCAAGGTGCGCGCGCGCATCCATTCGCGCCAGGGCCCGCCCGTCCTGCAGAGCTATTACGATCTGGCCAAGCTGATGGTAAAGGAGGACCAGAGAGGGGCGAACAATTTCATTTTTAACGCTGCCCCCGTGGCCTGCCTCGGTTCCGTCCTGCTTGCGGCCCTCTTTGTGCCGATGGGCGGCGTGGTTCCTCTCGGGTTCGCCGGGGACATCCTGGTTCTTGTGTACATCCTCACGCTGGCGCCCATCTTCATGTGCCTGGGCGGAATGGCTTCCGGCAGCCCCTATGCATACGTGGGCGTAAGCCGGGAGATTATGCTGCTGATGGTGGTTGAACCGGTGCTGGCAGTCGCCCTGATTTCCACCGCCATCAAGGCCAACTCCCTGGTGCTGGTGAATTGCATCGACCGCTACGTTTCCAGCCCCCCGGATATTTCGCTGATCATCGGCGCCATCGCCTTCTTCCTCATCCTGCAGCCGGAAATCTCCAAAGTGCCGTTCGATCTTGCGGAAGCCGAACAGGAAATCATGGAAGGGCCGCTGATCGAATACTCGGGCCGGAAACTGGCCCTGCTCAAGTGGTCGATGTATTCGAAGCAGATCGTCCTGATCGCACTGTTCGCAGGCGCATTCGTGCCATGGCCCCGGACCGGATTCTTGCTGCTGAATATCGTGATTGCGCTGATAAAAATCCTTATTTTTGCCGTGCTGGTGGAAGTGATTGCCCAGGTTTTCCCGCGGCTGAAGATCAGCCAGGCCATCCGGTATTTTGCCATCGTGATTGCGGTCGCGCTGACCGGATTAGTCCTCGCCGTCATGGATCTATAGGATTAAGGATTCGTAATGATACCACTGTTAAAAGAAGTGATGATTTGCCTGAAAGCCGGCCGCGTGACTCTGCCGTATCCGCTCAAGCCGATGAGTGCTCCGCCGAAATTCCGCGGACGCCCGACCATCGACGGGGATAAATGCATCGGGTGCGGCGCGTGCGCCGAAGTTTGCCCGCCCCGCCTGATTAAGATCGCAGACGAGGGAACGATGCGGCGGGTTTCGATGGATTATTCCAGGTGCACCTATTGTGGGCGCTGCCAGGAAATCTGCCCGACCGGAAGCGCGCAGTTAACGGACGATTTCGAGGACGCCACAGCGCACCGCGCGGATCTGACGGTAGCGGTGGACCTGGAATTGGCGCCGTGCAGGTCCTGCGGCACTTCCTTCATCACCAAGCGCTTGCTTGCCAAGATGACGGACGAGTTTTCGCCGCCGTGGATGAAAGTGAAGCTGGAAACTCCGGAGTGGTTTCATCTGTGCCCGGCCTGCCGGGTGGAAAAAACCGGGGCCGCGATAGACAGGAGCGTCAAACATGATTAGTTACGCGATCATGTACATCAGTCTGCTCATGATTGTGACTTCGTTGCTCGCGATGGAATGGCGTTCTTTGCCGGAAGCGGTCTACACATATCAAGTGCAGTCGGTTCTGATTGCGCTGGTCTTCGCGCTGTACGCCTATTTGCTGCATAATTCGGCCCTGTACTACTGGAGCGGCACCGCACTGGTCAGCAAAGGTATTATCGTTCCGTGGCTGCTTCGCCGGTATGTGCTCCGAGTGCACTCCAAAGAGACTCCGCCGATGCTCACCATTCTTCCCTCGATGGTGCTGGGAATCGCGGCCGCGCTGCTCGGATTTGCCTGGGCGTTCAAACACCACGCGGACCTCGTGTTGCTTCCGGAACTGGCCGGCGAACCCTATCGCATGAACTCCGCGGTGGCCGCAGCGGTCCTCATTCTCGGCTTCTATGCGCTTCTGACGCGCAGGGACGCTTTCAAGATCGTCATCGGCCTGTGCCTGCTGGAAAACGGCGTTCACATGGGCCTGATCAGCCTGGCGCCCTCCATTCCGGAAACGGCGCTGATCGGTGTGGTCACCGACGTTGTGGTTTCCGTTGGCATGCTTCTTTATATCGTCACCGGGATTTATCGGTCGGCCGGTTCCCTCGACACATCTCACATTGCGCAGTTGCGTGGCTGAAAGGGGACTCTCAAGTTGACAGAATCGACGCTTTTAATTTGGCTCTTTGTTGTTCCCATGATCGCGGCGCTGGTGGAATACGGTCTGGGCAGAAAATTCCCCGCCGCGGCCGGTCGAGTCGCCGTCCTCGGGGCGACAGTAACCTTCGGCATCGCGATCGCCCTGGTAAAGGCTGTGTATGGCGGCGCGCGGTATACCGCGCTCGGCCACCAGCTGCTCGCCGATACTCTGGCCGGATTCGTTGCCCTGATCATCTCGTTTGTGGGATGGATTGCGACGATTTACGCCTATTCGTACCTGCGCCGCCAGGTGGCCGACGGCAGGGTCGCCGTAGAGCGCATGCCGGTGTTCTTCGCCTGGTGCATGGTTTTCATCAGCACGATGACGGCGGCAACCGTCAACAACAACTTGATCATGATGTACGTGCTCGTCGAAGCCACCACGCTGGCGTCGGCCGTACTCGTGAGCTATTACTGGAAGCCGGAATCCCTGGAAGCGGGCTATAAATATCTTCTGCTCTGCTCAGTCGGCATCACGATCGGGTTGCTGGGCTGCGTGGTGATCTATTCGTCCGCTGTGCCGCTGGTCGGCGGGCACAACGCCATGTTGATCAGCGAAATCGCCAAAGTGGCGGGACAGCTGCCGCGCATGGCGATCCTGATGGCAAGCGTTCTGGTCATCATCGGGTTCGGATCCAAAGCCGGTCTTGTTCCCTTCCACGCGTGGTTGCCCGACACCTATTCCCAGGCGCCGGTTCCGGTTACGGCTCTGTTGTCGGGCGTGGCCAGCAAGGTCGCGATCTATGCGGTTGCACGCATCGTGACGATCTTCTTCCCCGGCCACAGCGCCATCGGCACGTTCGCCATCATCCTGGGCGCGATCTCCATGCTGGTGGGCATCATCGTCGCGTATCAGCAGACGGACCTGCGCCGAATGCTGGCTTACAGCAGCGTCAGCCAGATGGGCTACATCATTCTCGCGTTCGGCATCGGTTCGTATCTCGGTTTTTATGGAGCGATTTTTCATCTGCTCACCCACGGCATCAGCAAGGCAATGATGTTCCTCTGCTGCGGCGCTCTGGCGATTTCTTTCGGCACGACGGATATGCGGCAACTGGGGACGAAAAAGCACAGCAGGCTCCTGGCCGTTTGCTTCTTCATCGGCGCGCTCGCCATCGGCGGAATGCCGCCTCTGAGCGGCTTCTGGAGCAAGTTCGCCATCTACGTCGCTGCCGGACAGGCGCATCTCTGGTGGCCACTGGGCATCTGCCTGCTCACCAGCCTGTTGACGCTGGCCGTGATGATTCGAGCAGGCGCAATGATTTTTCTTCAGCACAGCCCACACGGTGATTCGCACGGTTCTGCGATAGCGGATGCCGGCCGGGGGTGTCCCCCGGTGATGATGACGGTCATCGTGCTGACGACTCTTGTAGTGCTGGTAACCGGATCCAATATAGGATCTGTGAATCATCTCATCGATTTTTCCGCGAAGGCTCTGCTGCAGCAGATTGTTGGAGGTTAAGGCGATGTCACTCAAAGATAAACTCTTTGAAAAGTACTTCAAACGCTCCTTGTGGGTGTATCACGCGAATGCGGGCGGCTGCAACGGCTGTGACATCGAGGAGATCAATGCGTTCACGCCATACTATGACGCCGAGCGATTCGGGTTGAAACTCGTCGGTTCGCCGCGGCACGCCGATGTTCTTCTGGTATCCGGACCAGTGACGCGGAATGCCGAGCCTCGGCTCAAGCTGTTGTACGAATCCATGCCGGGACCGAAGGTGGTCATCGCCTGCGGATCCTGCGCGGTGGGCGGAGGCATCTGGTTCGACTCCTATCACGTGCTGGGCGGATGCGACAAGGCCATCCCGGTCGATTTTTATATCCCCGGCTGCCCTCCCAGACCGGAAGCTATTCTCTGGGGCGCCGCGGTTGCAATGGGCCTGGTCAAAGGCAAAGCGAAACCGTGCTTCTACCGGCAGCCGGCTGATGAGGCCGTTGCCGCGGCTTTGAATGTCGCAGCCCCGGCGGAAGAGTTGGTGAAAAAATAACTGGCAGGCGGCCGCATGAGTGAAACGGCGGATATCCGGACAGAATTAAGCCGCCTGCTGAAAGGCAATGTGCTGCTGATCGGCATCGGGAACACACTCCGCGGCGACGACAGTGCCGGGCCGGCACTGATAGGGCTGCTCGAAGGCAAAGTGAAGGCCGGCCTGCTGGATGCAGGAGAAGTTCCGGAAAGTTATTTCGGCCGGATCCTGGATGCGCAGCCGGACACGATTGCCGTCATCGATGCGGCCGATTTTGGAGGAGCGCCGGGAGATCTGGCTCTCCTGGAGGCAGACGACATCGCCGGCCGCAGCGTTTCCACGCACCAGCTGCCGCTGAGCCTGTTCTTTCGATTGATCAAAAGGTGCAGCCGTGCGGAAGTGTTCGCGCTGGGAATTCAACCGGAACGTATCACGTTCGGCGAGCCGATGAGCCCTGCGGTCGCGTCCTCGGTGAATGCGCTCGCGGAGCTTTTACAGGATTTGTTGGGGAAGTAAAGGCGAGATGCCTGAGAACGCTGAAATCGGTTGTTGATGTTTCCTAATTTGAAGCAGGTGAAATAATGAATAAACTTGTGATTGCGGATCCGGGGAAATGCATCGGTTGCCGCACATGTGAAGTGGCCTGCGTTTTAGGCCATTCCGCACAGGACGCATTGTCCAAGCTGGCTCCGGCCTACTTTATTCCGCGCCTGAAACTGGTCAAGACTTCAAAGGTAAGCACGCCGGTTCAGTGCCGGCAGTGTGAAGACGCACCCTGCGCCAAGGTCTGTCCGACGGGAGCGCTTATACACAGCCATGACTCCATTCAAGTCATCCAGACGCGATGCATCGGCTGCAAGAGCTGCGTGATGGCCTGCCCGTATGGCGCGATGGAAATCGTCGCTCGCGAAACCACGGTCCAGGCCAATCGGCGATTGCCCGATGGAATGCTTGCAGTGGAAGCGTTCAAATGCGATTTATGCATTCATCTTCCAAAGGGTCCAGCCTGCATCGAGGTTTGCCCGACAAAAGCGATTTATACGATCGACGCCAAAGTGCTTACCGACAATCTGAAGAAGAAGCGGGAGCAGGCGGCAGTCGCTCAATTGTAATAACTAGGAGACAGGAGACAGAATGGATCCTCACAAATGCTTTTATTCTGTCTCCTTTAAGAAGGATTAACGATGGCAGAAAAGATATTGACCGTATGCCCTTACTGCGGCGCCGGCTGCATGCTCAACCTGCTGGTTGAAAACGGCAGTATTTGCGGCGCGGAACCGGCTCCGGGGCGGACCAACCAGAGTGAGCTTTGCCTGAAAGGGTACTATGGGTGGGATTTCCTCAACGACACGAATCGCCTGACTCCCCGGTTGAAGAAGCCTCTCATCCGGCGTCACCGAGGCGATAAGCTCGAAGAAGTGTCCTGGTTTGATGCGATTGAGTTTGCCTCCGGGAAACTCCAGGAGATCAAGCATAAATACGGACCGGATTCGATCATGCTGACCGGATCCGCCAGGGGTCCCGGCAACGAAGCGAATTACGTCATGCAGAAATTCGCCCGCGCGGTGATCGGTACGAATAATATCGATCACTGTGCGCGTGTTTGACATGCCCCATCCGTGGCCGGTCTGGCCGCAACTCTGGGCAATGGCGCAATGAGCAACTCCATTCCGGAGATCGAGGAAACGAAGTGTGTCTTCATCTTCGGATACAACGCGGCGGATTCGCACCCGATCGTGGCGCGGCGCATTGTCAATGCGAAGCAGAAGGGCGCCAAGATAGTCGTCGTCGATCCGCGCATGACGGAATCGGCGCGTATCGCAGATCTTTGGCTGCAGATCCGCAACGGCTCCAACATGGTCCTCGTGAATGCATTCGGAAATGTCCTGATCAACGAAGGGCTGTACAACAAGGAATACGTCGAGAAATACACGGAAGGCTTCGAAGAGTACAAAGCCATCGTGTCCAAGTACACGCCGGAGTATGCCGAAACGGTTACCGGCATTTCCGCCCAGGCCATCCGGGATGCGATGCGGATGTATGCCGCGGCTCCGAACGCCTTCATTCTATATGGCATGGGTGTAACACATTACGGGCAGGCTGTGGATGTGGTCAAAGGCTTGTCCGGTCTGGCTCTGCTGACCGGCAATTTCGGGAGGCCGGGAGTCGGAATCGGCCCGGTGCGCGGCCAGAATAACGTGCAGGGATCCTGCGATCACGGCGCTCTGCCGAACGTGTTCCCCGGATACCAGCCGGTAACCAATCCGGACATCCGCGCCAAATTTGAAAAAGCCTGGGGTGTGGCTCAATTGCCGTCCAAGGTCGGCGCCATGATTACCGAAGTGCCGCACCTCGTGAAGGAAGGAAAGTTGAAAGCGTACTACATCTTCGGCGAGGACCTGGTCCAGACCGATCCGGACGCGGCCGGTGTGCGCCAGGCGTTAAGAGATCTGGAATTCGTGATCGTGCAGGACATCTTCATGAACAAAACCGCCCTGTTCGCGGATGTGATCCTCCCGGCCACGTCCTGGGGTGAACACGAGGGGACGTATTCGACTGCGGACCGCGGTTTCCAGCGTTTCCACAAGGCGATCGAGCCCAAAGGCGACGTAAAGCCGGATTGGGAGATCATTTCCATGATGGCAACGGCCATGGGATATCCCATGAAGTACAACAACACGGAGGAAATCTGGGAGGAAATGCGGGCGCTGTGCCCTGTCTTCGCCGGTGTGACGTACGAGCGGCTCGAGAAGCTGGGGACGCTTCAGTGGCCGTGCCCGACCGAGGAGCATCCTGGAACGCCCTATCTGTATAAGGAAAACCGGTTCAACACTCCCAGCGGCAAAGGACAGCTGTTCGCCGCGGAATGGCGCGAGCCGATGGAGAAGACGGACAGCCAGTATCCGCTGGTTCTTTCAACCGTGCGCGAAGTCGGGCACTACTCGGCGCGCACGATGACTGGAAACTGCGCTGCGCTGCAGGTGCTCGCGGACGAACCGGGTTATCTGCAGATCCATGACAATGACGCGGAAAAGCTGGGAATCCAGGACCAGGATCTGGTGTGGATTTCGTCGCGACGCGGCAAGGTCATCAGCAGAGCTTCTGTGACGGACAGGGTCAACCAAGGAGCCGTTTACATGACCTACCAGTGGTGGATCGGCGCGTGCAACGAGCTGACGATCCATCATCTCGACCCGATCTCGAAGACGCCGGAATACAAGTATTGTGCCGTGGCTGTCGAAAAGATCGCGGATCAGGACTGGGCCGAGAAGTACGTCCTGGAGGAATACGGCAAAATCAAAGCGCAGATGCGCGGCACTTAAATTTCGGCGTATTCTTCAGATCACCACACCTCAGGAAACGCCATCGTCGTGTAGATGTCCTCGAGACGGGCTTTGTGGCCTCGCTCCATCTTGGCCAATTCCAGAAACGTGTTTTTCTCTTCGGGATCTCCGGCAACGGCGGAGAGCTGCGTGTACATCTGCATCGCGTCCAGTTCCTTGCGGATCGCAAGCGTGATGCCGTCGATCGGCTTGAGATCTATGGAAAGCGGAGGCGACTCGAGAGTGTCGGCAACTTTGTAGTCCTGCGCTTCGTCCACCTGCAATGAATCCGGGCCTTTTTTAACAACCCCTTGCAGAAACGCTCTGTGCTGCAATTCATCGCGGGCAAGGTCGCCGAAAATATTCTTCAGCGCCGCATCCCGGACCTTTTCGGAAACCGTTCGATAGTAGTCGTAGGCCTCTATTTCTCCTTCTATCGCCTGAGAGATAATCTGCCTGAAATCCTCTGCTTTCATGTAATCCGCTCCTTTAGTGATTCAATTTCCCTCCCATATGTACCACAACGTTCGGGGGCGGACCATGTCAAATTACTGCCCCGTCAGGTGTGGCAATCCTTTGAATCAACCGCTCCCAGCCCGATTCTCATTGTCGACCTGGCTTCTGTCTTTTTCCCGTCGCATATATTGAAACTTAAGCAACTCCCGCATCATCCAATAGAGAGCAAGAGAAAAGGAGTCTAATCGCATATGCGCATTCAGGCTGCGGGGGTGAGAAGAATCGTCGTTTTGAACCCGCTCGCAATTGCTGTATTGGTTTTCTTTGCAGTATTTGGCGGAGTCCGCCCGACGACGGCGCAGACGGCAACCTCCACGCCTGCCTCCGAATCCGCGACCATTCCTTCCGGACAAAAATTCATCATGCAGCTCGAAACTCCTCTTCACACGCGCACCACCCGCAAGGGAGATCATGTTGAATTCGCAACGGCAGCGGATGTGATTGTCGATGATCAGGTGCTGATCCCCAACAAGAGCCTGGTCAGGGCTACGGTTACAAAGGCCAAGCGCGCGGGGCTTCTCGCCGGGCGAGCCGAAATCCAGCTGCAATTTGAAGATGTTCGACTGGCAGACGGAACTGTGGTTCCGATCAAAGCAACCATCACACGGATGGGATTTGACCCTGTCGATCAGAGCGGCGGCGAAAATCCGAAGCTCAAGGGAGAAGCAGGAGCTGGAGCGGACGCTAAAACCGTTGCCACCGGCGCGGCCGAGGGCGCGATTATCGGGGTTTTGACCGGCGGCGCAAAAGGCGCCGCGTACGGAGCTGCTGCCGGAGCGGCAATTTCCGCCATAGGGATGGCCTTGAAGCGCGGGCCCGATCTGGACCTTCCCCGCAGCACCATGTTCGAGGCCAAGTTCGACAAGCCCATCGACATCCCCGCAAAATCCCTGCAGGCCCAGAACACATCCAAACCTGCTCCCGGAGCCGGGACGCAAGTAGCCGATGCTTCGTCGGATGCGGAAAGAACCGGGGGACGGCCCGTTCTAAAAATCGTCCATCGAGAAAAACCTCCCGCAGACGTTGCAACTTCTGAGCCGGCCGATACTCCACGTGCCACTCCGCAGGGAGAGTCCTCCGACACTCCACGGGTAGAGCCGCCCGACTCTGCTCAATCCATGCCGCCTGCCGAGACTAAGAACGAGCCTTCGCCGGTGGAGACGGCAGCCGCGACGATCCAGGTGAAGGTGCGAATGGTGCAGGTCGACGCCGTCGTACGGGACCGGGCCGGCCGCATGATCGACAACCTCACACTGGACGATTTCAGAGTTTATGAAGATGGTGTGCTGCAGGATATACAGAGCTTTTCGCATGACGAGTTGCCCATCGCCGTCGCCCTCGTAGTGGATCGAAGCGGCAGCGTCGGTCCCTATATCTCCGAGCTTCGCAGGATTGCCGACAGGGCCCTGGATCAGCTTAAACCCCGGGATGAGGTGTGCCTGTTCTCTTTTGCCGACACGGTCAATCGCATCGAGGACCTGACCACTGATCGCCGGCGGATTGCGGATGCTCTAGACCGAATTCGGGCGGGCGGGGGAACCGATATCACAGATGCAGTGCACGATGCTGTAAATTACCTGGCAAGATCCGCGCCCGGGCGCCGCCATGCCGTAGTGCTCATCTCGGACAATCAACAGACTCTGAACCCACAGGCAAGCGAATCGGAAACGATCCGAACCGCCATGGAGACCGAAACGGTTGTTTACAGCCTTAAAACATCCGGAGAGTCTCTCCAGCTCGCTGCCCAGCTGCCGTCGCTGATCCTGCGAGGGAATCCTGTGGGAAAAGTAACGCAGGAGACCGGCGGCGAAATCATAAATGTGAAAGGCACTTCTTCGCTCGACGCGGCCCTGGGATCGGTGATATCCCGCCTCAGAATGCGGTATTCACTGGGCTACTATCCATCAGGCACGGCCCAGGGAGGCGCGTTCCACGCCATCGCCGTCCGGCTTACAGACAAGCATGGGAAAGCCGGCAGCGATTATTTCATGCATTCAAAACGCGGCTACTACGCCACCGGTGGTTCCACCACATCCACCACAGTCTCTCATTTTGCCTCGTCCGACCTGCGGAAAGAATAGCCACGGATTTCCCGGCGCGGCCAAGGCCGCAACCAACATGTGAGGACGGTTCTCCAGACCCGTCCGGCAGATATGTTGCGCAATCCGGACGGCTCTGGAGAGCCTTCCTTACAAAATATTTCTTGCTCAATAACAAGAAACAGAACGATTGTTTCACGGATTACACCGATATGAATTCGAACAAAACCGGTGACAGGAATCGCGGAACCTTGTAGGCTTTCTAATGGTGCAGGCGATATTCAATGAAGTAATCCGGAGGAATTGAAATGGCGGTGAAGAAAGATTCTCACGTTGTCCTGGCAGTTCATGTAACCGATCGTTTGAAAAAGGTGCCGTCGGTCCAGAAACTCCTTTCTCAATATGGCGACGTGATCAGAACGCGGCTCGGGTTGCACGAAGTGAGCAAAGAGTTTTCAGCCCCGGGCGGCATCCTGATCCTGGATATCGTGAATGAAGCTAAGGCGCGCCAGCTGCAAAAGGCGCTGAATAAAATCACAGGCATCGAAACAAAGCTGGTTGTATTCAAGCACTAGTATCAGTCGATTCGGACGGAGAGCTTTTTGCCGAGGTCCCGGAATTCTTCGATCCATCGCGTGGCATTCCTGTCTCCTTTTTCTGCAATCAGCTTTATTTCGGGACAACCACCCTGGAGCAGTTCGTAGTAGATGATTTGCGTGTGATAATAGTTGATGTCGAAGGATAACCTGGACGCCAAGTCGACAGCGGCCGCAAATTTTCTAAGCGGCTTCAAGTTGCCCGGGTTGTCGCGCGACTCCTTCGCCCGCTTTTCTATTGTCTGGCGAAGCGTGTCCTCCAATTCCTTGCTGTTGAGCTCCACCTGCCAGAACCTGACTTCTTCCAGGAGTTGCATCACAACATCCGGGTTGAGATCCTCGGATTGAAGGGCTTGCAGCAGTCGTGCATGCAGGACCAACTCCGCAATATTGTGGAATGATGCGGAAGTTTCCATACCAAGATTCTTTAAAGACCGCACCAACGGTGCCGTCCGCTCAAAAGCCTCCCAGCCCGACCTTTCTATTTCCGCGTTTGCCTCCCGGAGCAATATCTCCAGGACATTCTGCCGCTCGTCCAGAAACAGCGAATCCAGCACGAATGCCGTTTGACCGAAGTGGCTGTCCATCAGGCGGAAGACCGCCGACAAATCATCATTTTTAAAGGCGCCGACTATTTCGTCGACCAGCTTCTCCCTGGCGTAAATCCCCTTGCATTCTCTGGCTTTTCCACTGATATTGCCCTCTCCGAGATGCATGACCGCATATTCCGCCTCCGAGCATTCCTGCGTAATGCCGGAGGTTATCGTGCAGCGCCCGATTACCAGCTTTGATTTGCCGCACTCTGCCTTTCGGCTGCATTGCCGATCCACGATGTAAGAATAAAATTCCGATCGTTCGGGAACATCCTCAAACAGCGATCGGACTGCGTAGTGGCTTGCCGCTTTGTGTTTTACGATCATGGCCGGTTTGACGAACTTCCGGTAAATGTCGCGTCCGTTGCCGAACTCGGGATCGTTGCTTTGAGCATTCGCCAGCAACTGCATGAAACCCGTTTCAATATCATCTCTGCCGGACAGATCTTCGCCCAACTCGATGGCGCGCCCCGCGTATTGCAGAATCTGAATTGCCTCGATCCTGGAAATGTCGTCAAAGAACCAGCCGCAGCTGGTGTACATCAGCATCGCGTGTCTCTGCAGTTCCAGCAGCTTCAGGACTCGGATGCGCTCATCCACACTCAGCTCATGGGAATGATGGGCGGCGAGGAAACGATCCAGCGATTCCGGTGAACGGTCGAGAATGACGTCAATGTAGTCGTCACGGGCGATCCACGGATCCTTCAGCACTCCTGCGGCGCCGGCAGCGTACAAAACCGCCAAGGTGTCCCGCAGCCAGTTAAGCGCGTTCCGCAATGGCGCCCGCCATCCCTGCTTCCAGCCGGGGTTCGCGCCGGTGCTGCAGCCGCAGTCCTCCGACCAGCGTCCAATCCCGTGAGGGCAGCTCCACGACGTGTTGTCCCAGATTTCAACCGCGTGCGTGGGAGGATGCCGTTCCAGGAATTCTCCATAATTCGTCAGTCGCGCTTGACCTCCGGACTCGATGGAATGGAGAGCATATGCCAGGGCCATTTCTCCAAACGGGTGATGATGGCCATAGGTCTCGCCATCGGTAGCGATGTGGACCATCTGCGCCCACTTTCTTCCAGGGGAGAACGCACCCGTCAGGCGACGGACAAAATCCCCGCCACTCCGAAGCAGCTTTTCGAACCCGACGGCGCGGGAAATGGGACCGTCATAGAAAAAAAGCGCCATCCTGCCCCCGCTTGGCAATGATATTTCGTATGCCATCGTCGAGTCGATGTCCTGGTTTTGGATTTCAACCCAGGCGCGCTCCGTTTTTTTTCGCACTCTCCTGGCCTGGTGCGGCGCCAGGATCGCATACCGAAGTCCGGCCTGTGCCATCAAATCCAGCGTTTCCAGGTTGACAGCGGTTTCTGGAAGCCACAGGCTCTCCGGCTCCCTGCCGAATCGTCTGCAAAAATCCCGGATACCCCACCGGATCTGCGTCGCACTGTCGCGATGATTGCAGAGCGGCAGTATCGCGTGGTTGTATGCCTGGGCGATGGCGGATCCGTGCCCGGAGAACCGCTCCCGACTTTCCCGATCCGCTTCAAGAATCCTTGCGTAGGTTGCCGGATCTTCCTTGGCAAGCCAGGACAGAAGCGTGGGGCCGAAATTAAAGCTGATCCTGGAATAGTTGTTCAGAATCCGATCGATGCGGCCGCTGCCGTCCAGGATCCGCGCCGTGCCGTTCGGCTGATAGCATTCCGCAGCGATCTTATGGTTCCAGTCGTGGAAAGGCTGTGCGGATTTCTGGCGCTCGATTGCGTCAAGCCACGGATTTTCGCGCGGCGGCTGATAGAAATGCGCGTGAATACAAATGTAGTTTTCCATGCGTCAGCGTCTCTTTTGGAAGAAGCAAACAGCCAACGGCGGGAGCAGCAGGCCCAGGGAACACGGCCGGTCGCGGAACGGGACCGCATCCGCCCACACGCCTCCGGAGTTGCCCATACCGCTGCCCCAGTAAACCTCCGCGTCGCTGTTCAGGAGCTCCTTCCAGTAGCCGCTTTCGGGAACTCCGACACGATAACCGGTTCGCGGCACCGGGGTGAAATTGCACACGATCAGAATCTCTTCTCCCGGATTCGCGCTTTTGCGCAAGAAACAGATCACGCTGTTATCCGCATCGCCGCCGTCAATCCACTCGAAGCCCGCCGGATCGCAATCCAGATGCATCGCCGCTTCATTCCGGTATACCCGGTTGATGTCCTCCACCCAGCGCAGCAGTCCTCTGTGCCTGTCGTGCTCCAGCAGGCTCCAGTCCAGGCTGCGGTTGTGGTCCCACTCGCGCCACTGCCCGATCTCGGCTCCCATGAACAGCAATTTCTTTCCCGGCTGCGCGTACATGTATCCCAGCAGCAACCGGAGATTTGCAAATTTCTGCCAGTCATCCCCCGGCATTTTCGCGAGCAGCGAGCTTTTGCCGTGCACGACTTCGTCATGGGATAGCGGCATTACGAAGTTTTCGGAAAACGTGTACAGCGACCGGAATGTCAGCTCGTTGTGATGAAACTTGCGGTGAACCGGATCGAGACTGATGTACTCCAGGGTGTCGTGCATCCATCCCATGTCCCACTTATAGCCGAACCCCAAACCGCCGATGTAGGGCGGTTTGGTGGCCATCGGCCAGGCCGTGGATTCCTCGGCAATGGTCTGTATGTCGGGATGCGCCTTGTATGCCTCTTGATTAAACCGGCGGATGAAGTCCACCGCCTCCAGGTTTTCTCTGCCTCCATGTTGGTTTGGGATCCACTCTCCTGCGCCTCGCGAGTAGTCCAGGTACAGCATGGACGCTACCGCATCCATGCGCAGACCGTCGATGTGGTATTTATCCAGCCAGTACAGGCCGTTGCTGATCAGGAAACTTCGGACCTCATTGCGTCCATAGTTGAAGATGGACGTATCCCAGTCGGGATGAATCCCCTGCCGGGGATCCGCATGTTCGAAGAGATGTGTTCCGTCGAAGAATGCGAGGCCGTGTTCGTCGTTGGGAAAATGCGATGGCACCCAGTCCAGGATGACGCCGATGCCGTTCCGGTGCAGGCAATCGACGAGATACATGAAATCCTGAGGCGTTCCGTATCTGCTGGTAGGCGCAAAAAATCCGGTGATCTGGTAACCCCACGACCCGTAGAAAGGATGCTCCATCACCGGCAGAAACTCCACGTGGGTGAAACCCGTGCGCGCGACGTGATCCGCCAGCCTTGGAGCCAGTTCCCGATACGTCAGCGGGCGGTGGTTTTCCTCCGGCACTCGTTGCCAGGAACCCGGATGCACTTCATAAATAGACATGGGGGCATTGCGCGCATTGCACCCCTGCCTTTCGGCCATCCACGCCTGATCCTGCCATGCATAGTCCAGGTCCCACACGACCGAGGCTGTCGCCGGCGGCACCTGCGAAAAAACGGCAAACGGGTCCGCCTTATCCACGACGTACCCGAAATATTTTGTCTTGATCCGGAATTTGTATCGGGCGCCCTTCCCGACGCCGATCAGGCATCCTTCCCATATTCCCGAACTCTTGCGCGATCGCAGCGGATGCCGTGCGCCGTCCCACTGGTTGAAGTCGCCGACTACTAAGACCTGGTCCGCATTGGGTGCCCACACCGCAAAATAGACGCCCGATTCCCCGGCAACGCCGACAGGATGTGCACCGAGCTTCTCGTATAGACGAAAGTGGGAACCTTCGTTGAAAAGGAACAGGTCGTCATCGGTAATCAAGCTGTACTCATAATCCATGCGGACGACAGGCTCAACCATTGTGTACCCCTGAAAAAAATTACGAATTACGAATGACGAATTACGAAAGACTAATGACGCGATATAACATACATTTCATGACAAGTCTTTCCTTTCGTCATTCGTCATTCGTGATTCGTAATTGGTTGATTGTTATGCTGCTCCATACTTCTTGAACCAGGCCAGCAATCTCCTCCAGCCGTCCTCTGCGGCTTCCTTGCGGTAGCTCGGCCGGGTGTCGGCGAAAAATCCGTGCGGCGCTTCCGGATAGACGATGATTTCGGACGGGTTCCCCGCCTTTTTCAGGGCATCGCGCATTTTTTCGATTGTGTCGAGCGGGATTCCCTGGTCCTGGCCCCCGTACAGCCCCAGCACCGGAGCCTTGAGCTGCGTGACAAGGTCGATCGGATTTTTGGGCTGAAGCGCAGCGGTGTCGCCGACCAGGCGTCCATACCAGGCTGTGCCGGCCCTGACCTTCGGGCTGTGCGCGGCGTAGAGCCAGGTAATCCGGCCGCCCCAGCAGAACCCGGTGACGCCGAGCCTTTTGGCGTCGCCCTTGTTTTTGGCAGCCCACTCTACGGCGGCATCCAGATCCGACATGACCTGCGCATCCGGCACCTTCGAAACGATTTTGAAGATCTCGTCGAAATTTTCCAGTTTCGAAACATCTCCCTGGCGATAATACAGATCCGGAGCAATCGCCAGGTATCCCTCCCTGGCAAACCGGCGACAGATATCCTTGATGTGCTCCTGCAATCCGAACACTTCGTAGGCAATGAGGACAATTGGAAAAGGCCCGCCGGAATCCGGCCGGGCACGATACCCGGAGATCTCTCCGTCGGGAACGGGGATCTTCACGTCCCCAGCCACCATTCCGCTCGAACCGGTGGTGATCGTTTGCGCCGAAACCGGGCTTGCGGCCAGCGCGATTCCTGCCGAGAGTGTCGTTGCTACGAATTCCCTTCGGGTTAAATCTGTTTCAGATGGTGCATTTGTGGAACGATTCTGCATGGAATTCCTCCTTCCGCTAGCGGCGATGCTCCAATGTTACAGGAATCGAGCCCAAAGCCGGTAACATTTCTCTATACATGAAATTCGGGACACGCTACCATTTCCTCACTTTTGAGGTGAACCATGGAATTCACAGAGAATGAACTTCTCCGATATACCCGGCAAATAATGATTCCCGAAATCGGGCAAGAGGGACAGCAAAAGATCAAAAATGCAAAAGTATTTGTAGCCGGAGTCGGTGGGCTGGGATCCATCTCCGCCTATTACCTGACGGCTGCCGGAGTGGGTCATCTGACTATCGTGGACAGAGACAAAGTCGAATGCAGCAATTTAAACCGGCAGATCATCCACTGGACCGACAATATCGGAGAATGGAAAGTTCAATCGGGGATGCGCAAGCTTGGAAGTCTCAATCCCCACACCACGATCCAGGCGATTCAGGCCGAGATTATCGAAGATAATTGCCGGGAACTGGTCGGGGATTGCTCCATTATTGTGGATGCCATGGATAACATGAAGGGCAGAAGAGTCCTGAATGCCACGGCGATAAAAATGGGAATCCCGTATGTCTATGGCGGCGTATATCAGCTGGATGGCCTTGCCACCGTTGTGATTCCAGGCAAAACTGCCTGCCTCGAATGCATATTCCCCAGTCACGATACCGAAGTCGCTTCGGGACCTCCGGGCATACTGGGACCAGTGCCGGGGTTGATTTCCTGCATTCAATCCATCGAGACGCTGAAGCTCATCCTTGGATTAGAGGGAAATCTGACCGGACGACTGCTGTGCTTCTGCGGATACGACATGACCTTCAAGGAGTTCAAGATCAACAAAGATCCTTCGTGTCCGGTGTGCGGAACGAAATAATCGGCGCTGTTATGACAGTTGCTCTCAAATGAGGAGTTTCCAATGGCTAAATCCGACCCCCTGATTCGTTTCGGCGTTTCGATGGAAAAAAGCCTGCTGAGGGAATTCGATCTGCTCTGTGAGGAAAAAGGATATGAAACCCGATCAGAAGCCATTCGCGACATGATTCGCAACATGTTGGTTGAGAAACAGCTGGGGAATGAGAACACGGACGGCGTTGGAACCCTGACTCTTGTTTACAACCATCACCAGAGAGAACTGGAAGAGAAACTGACGGAATACCAGCATCAGCACCTGCACTCGATTATCTCAACCGTTCACATCCACCTCACGCACCATCTTTGCCTGGAGGTGATGCTTCTGAAGGGAAAAGCAAAGGAAATCAAGAGGATTGCAGACGCCCTGATCGCAACGAAGGGCGTAAAGCACGGCAAGCTGGTCCTCACTGCCGCTTCCCCGGCTGCTTGATCGCGTGCGCGGTTTCTTTGGCCGCCAGAAACCATCCCCAACAGCCCCGCCGTTTCAGCCCATGCCGCATGGTTTTCGCCCTGGGAGCTCCGCCGTCCTCGGCGGCACACAGAGCTAATTTTGTTGAGAATTTTCTATTTTGCGGCAGCAAGCCGGCGAGGACGGTAGCGCTCCCAGCGATGCCGAGAACTAGTCCTAAGACTTGAGTTTTGAGACAGTCTCTGGAGAGTCGTCTTCACTAGCTGTTCTTAAAAGCGGCAGCAACCCGCCGCACACCGGCAGCGCCCTGCGGGCGCAAAATTGTATGGACGGCTTCTTCAGTTCTTTCCGGAATTATTGATCACCGGATCGGAACAATCAGCAAATTCGCGCGCTGTCTCGAAACGTCCGGCGAGCTGACCGCACATGCGCAAGAAGAACTGTCGGCTTTGCGGCGATAGCGCCTCGGCAATGCGCCTATCCTGCGAATAACGAACGAGGAACGTCAGATGCCTGATTCCGTGCGACAGCACATCCTCTTCGCGAATTTCAGCCGGTCTCGGCCTCAACGGATCGGTCGACCGAGGCGGGAATAATTCACCCCAGGACAGACGTGACGTTTCGGCGGCAAGACATTTTGAATCCTCGGAAAAAGCGATATAAGTAAGAATGAGAGTCCCATTTTTTTCCCAGCGCCAGCTGGTCGAGTGTAGAATCGCAGGGGTGCACCCGGACACGATCAAGCCGCGGGCTACCGTGTCCGGGTCGGTGCTGTCTTGCGTAAGATCGGCCAGTCGTCGGCCGTAGGCCAGCGTTTCTCCTTCCGTCGGATTGACCATAAAAAGCTCAAGCGTGACTTTGGCTTCCTGCCTGCCGCATCCCTGCATCAGCACCAGGACGGCGAAACAGCCGATCCTTAGAAGAGATTTCAAGTAATTCATGCTCATGCGCTAAAAGACCAAATGCAGGCCGCTCAAAACATCGATGCCGGGATTCCGGAATTGCCACGGCATCAGGTAACGGCGATTCGTCAGATTATTCAGATCGCAAAACAGGACGACGGAATAGGTGTCCGTGCGATACAAGTTCTTTTCAACTTTGAGATTAATGACCTGGTACGGGCCGAAGACCGAACGCCCGCTTTTGGATGTGCTGTCGTAATACTCGCCGACAGCATGCAAATAGGGCGTCAGCTTGAAATCGTTTTTATAGTTCCACTCCAGGCCCGCATTGACCAGATAGTTCGGGACAAAGGTGATTGCAGCCCCGTCCTGATCCCTATCCAGCGGATTGTGGATTTCGGATGCAGTGTACGTGTAGTTCGCAAAAAGGCTGAACCCGTCCTTGACCTGCTGCTTATAGACCAGCTCCACACCAGCGGCCCGGGCGTCGCCGGCATTCACGGATTTGGTTTGCGAGGGATTCGCGCTGACCACGTTATCTACAATGGCGTCGTCGATGCGATTGTAGAACCCGCGCACGCCGAAAGAGACGCGTTCCATCGGGGCAAACTCGAAGCCGAAATCGGTGCCGATGCCGCTTTCCGGCTTCAGGTCGGGATTCGGCAACTGTCCGTTGCGGCCTTCGACGCCGAAATCGCCGGCCAGCAGCGTGCCTCCGACCGACTTCGCAGACGGGGAAATGAAACTGGAACCGGCGTTTGAGTACACGGAAAACCTTTTGCTGAAATTATACCGGGCGCCTGCGCTCCATAAAAACTTGGTCCATGACTTGCTTCTCACCCCGGGTTCGGCGCCACTGATCAGGTCATAATTATCCTCGATCCGGTTGACGCGTCCGCCCGCTCTCAGGACCCATTTCCCTGTTATGACTTTTTCCTGCAAATAAAAACCGTTGCTGAGGGAGGTTGCATCGTTTTCCGTAACTCTCGGCGCATTCGCTTCAGTATACGTTTTGTACTCCGCATACTGCATGTCGGTGCCGACGGTCAGCACACTCCCGCCGAAGTGCTTCAAATTGAAGGTAAGATCCGTCGGGACGATCCGCTGCTGAACGCCGGAGTGATCCGTGAGCGCAAGGCCGGATGGATAATTGTCGTCGCCCCATCGGCGGTCGTAGTTGCGGAGTCCCGATTTGAGCTGGAAGCTGAACCGGTCTGTCACCTGATTGAAATAGGAGGCGTTCAACGTATCGTAATTGTGGTCATAGTCGCGATTGGGCCGCCCAGTGAAGCCGGTATGAAGCGTATGTTGTGCAAAAAAGGAAATCTTCTGATGCTTGCCGACATAGTAGGTCGCCTTCCCGTACACTTTCATTTTTTTATAGGCGGGGTCTTCGAGCATCCCCAACCATGAATTTGGGGCGCCATAGTTTGTATAATCGGACTGCTCATAGCTCGCTCCGAAAAAAAAGTGCAGATTTCCCTTTTGATCTTCGTGATACAGCCTCGTGCCGATCGTGTTCCATGAACCGCCGTCCAGTATCACGTGCGTGGAAGGTTTTTCGATATAATCTTTCAAAACCAGATTTGTAATGCCGGCCAGCGGCGCCTGATTACCGGCGAAATCGGCGCTCAGGTAATTCGAGTACAGGACGGACGCCGGCCCCTGGTGTGTCTCGATCCGCTCAAACGCCCAGGGATCCAGACTCATCGTGTCGACGAAGGAATCGATTGGCAGGCCATCCAGAAGATAGCTGTTGTATTTGGGACCCAGCCCTCCAAAAGAGCCCCAGTTTGCATCGTTGCGCGAAAGCACCGTGGCCGCGACGCCGGGCTGATACTGCAGCAATTCAGTTATATTCCTAAAACTTGTGGCCTGGGCCTCGATCTGGGCTTCAGGAATCAAATCGACCTTCTGCGTTATATTTTCCTGCGGTTCGTCGATCTTCGAGCCTGTCACTATAACGACCGTGGAGATCCCGGGAACCGTTTTGTCCTTCTCCGCAGAAGCGGCCTGCCGGTCATTCTGTTGAGCCATTGCGGAGACAACGAAAACGGTCGCTATCCAGAAAGCGAAACAGAGTTCTTTCAAGATATCCTCCTCATCAACGGATTGATAAATATTCGAGGCGATATCGTAGCACGATTATTATAACTGTGCTACATATTATTTTTGATACTGCATTTGATGAGGATGTTCAGACGGACGTTGGACTCTAAAGGATGGAAACCCGCGCCCGGAAACGCTTTCGAGATATTTAATGCGGCATAGGATTTGAAAGGCGAAGCTTTGGGAGAGTTGCCGTAAGATCTGCTGCTAGAAGCCGCACACCGACAGTGCCCTGCGGGCGCACAAATTATGCGATGTTGTCCGAGGACACTTGGCTGAGCGCTGACCGCTGATGGCTGAAAGCTGATCGCTACTTCGCCTTTGCCAACGCGCGGGCGAAACCGGGCATCGAGCGCTCGATCGTGTCGCGCGGCACCGTGAGAGACAGGCGGAAATAGCCGGCGCGGCCGAAGCCGCTGCCGGGCACCGCCAGCACTCCTTCTTCCTGAAGGATGCGCACAAACGCGACGTCATTCGCCATCGGCGTTTTCGGGAAAACGTAAAAGGCGCCTTCCGGCTTGTGGACTTCGTACCCGATCTTCGCCAGACCGCTGCACATCAGATCGCGTTTGTCCTGGTACGCGGACAAATCCGGGAGAGTTTCCGGCGATTCGAGCGCCACCAGTTGCCAGATCGCAGGAGCATTGATGAATCCCAGGATGCGATTCGTGAACGTGCACGCGTGGCCCAAAGCTTCTGCCTCAGGCAGCCTGGGCGAGATTGCCAGATACCCGATGCGTTCTCCGGCCAAAGCCCACGTCTTGGAGTACGAGGTCGTGATGATGCAGTTGGAAATGATCGAGGCTATTTCAGGCGCTTTGCCGCCATCGTAAACGAAATATTTGTACGGCTCGTCGCTCAGGGCCACGATCGGGTGGTCCGCCCGCTGGAGCACTTTTTCCAGCGCCCGCAGTTCCGTTTCGGAATAGATCGCCCCGGTGGGATTATTGGGCGAGTTCAGAATAATGACCCGTGTCTTCGGGGTGATTTTCGACTCGATGGCCGCCACATCCAGAGAAAAGTCCTTCTTCGTCTCGACGGGAATCATCCGGCCGCCATGATTGCTGATGTAAAACTGATAGTCGGGGAAGAAGGGCATTAAAACCATCACTTCATCGCCGGGATCGAGAATCGCTTTCAGCGCCGCGTTCATGGCCCCCGCGCAGCCGACCGTCATGATGATCGAATCCGTCGTAAACTCGACTCCCGTGTCCCGCCTCAGCTGCTCCGCAATCTTGGCCCTCACAGCGGGAAACCCCGCGTTCGGCATATAGCCATGCGATCCGGGCGTATTCCTCTCTGCCAGCCGCTGATAGGATTCGACTACGCTCTTCGGCGGATCTTCGCTGGGATTGCCGAGTGTGAAATCAAAAATGTTTTCCGCGCCCCGCTCGGCCTTCAACCGGATCCCTTCCTCAAACATTTTACGGATCCAGGACGATCGTTCGAGTTGCTGATGGATGCCTTTTGCAACTGTCATCTGGTGTTCCCCCAACTATTAATAACGCTCTAATGGAAAAGCTCAGATTTTAACTGGGGCAAAGGCGCCAAGCAAGGTTGAAGAAGGCAGCCTGCAAAACTGGATACAGGAATCGGCGGCGTTTCTGAATTCTGCTCCCTGAATTCTGAATTCTTTCCGTTGCCTTCTCTTCTAGGGAAGATACTGGGGCAGGAAGGAACGGATCACCCAAAGCAGGGTCAGCAGCATGATGATGATGCACGTGGTCCACGCAATGATATTGAATGTGCGCGTATTGCGGTAGGGACCCATCAGGTCTTCGCGATTGCAAAGCCGCAGCATGAAGATCAGCACGAAGGGAAGAAGAATGCCGTTGGCGACCTGGGAAAAGAGAATGATGGGTACCTGTCTGATTTCCGGAAGGATGAGTACGGCGAGCCCTCCCAGGATGATCAGGCCCGTGTACAGCGAATAGAAAGCCGGGGCTTCGTGCGGCCGCTTGTTGATTCCGGATTCGAAACCCAGTCCTTCGCAGACCGTGTAGGCTGTGGCCAAGGGCAAAATGCTGGCGGCAAACAAAGACGCATTCACCAATCCGAATGCAAAAAGCGCCGCGGCCGCGTTGCCGGCCAACGGCCTCAGAGCTAGAGCAGCGTCCGCGGCGTTGTCGATCTGCCGGTTGCCGCTCATATAGATCGTCGCGGCGCACGCGAGAATGATGAAAAAGGCAACCACATCCACAATGATGCTGCCGATGATGATATCCAGCCGCGAGTGGACGTAGTGCTTGATCTTGATTCCTTTTTCCACAACAGCAGCCTGCAGGTAAAACTGCATCCAGGGTGCGATAGTGGTTCCCACCAGCCCGATGATCATGTAGAGGTAGTCCGCATCAAAAGCGATCGCAGGCTTGATGGTGCCGATGGCTGCCTGTTTCCAGGTCGGGTGTGCGATAAAGCCCGAAATGAGGTAGGAGACATAAAAAAAGCACGCCAAAAGGAAAACCTTCTCCACGATGCGGTAGGTCCCACGTACGACGAGGAGCCAGACAAACATGGCGCCCAGCGGAACGGAAATAAAGCGGCTGACGTGGAACACGGACATCCCCGAGGCAAGCCCGGCGAATTCCGAAACAGTATTCCCCCAGTTGGTCAGCAACAGCAGCAGCATCAGGATAAACGTGGTGCGAAACCCGTATTCCTCCCGGATGAGGTCGGCCAATCCCTTGCCGGTCACAACGCCCATCCGGCCCACCATTTCCTGGACGACAATCAGAGCGATGGTGATTGGAACGAGTGTCCAGAGCAGCGAATAGCCATAGCGCGCCCCCGCAATCGAATAGGTGTAAATGCCGCCCGCATCGTTATCCACATTGGAGGTAATAATGCCCGGTCCGAGAACACTCAAGAACACGAGTGCGCTCATCCGCCAACGTCTTAATCGTGCCCGGTTAACAGGTAGTTTCCACATGACGGATCATTTCTCTTTGATAACCAGTTCCAAGACATCATCGGCAGTAACCACTCCGAGCAGCCGGTCGTTGTCATCGACTACCGGCAGGGTGAGCAGGTTGTACTTGTGAAACATGTTGATCACGGTTTTCTTGTCCGCGTGGAAGGGGACCGAAATCGCCTCATCGGAAACGAGCGAACTCAGCGGCGCGTTTTTGTCGGAAATAAGCAGGAGCGCCAGCGGCACGACTTTTGTCAGGACAAGGTTTTGCGAGACCAGATACAGAGCGTGGATGGTGTCCAGCTCACCTGAAAAGTTCTTGAGCGCCTCGACGGCAGCCTCAACACTGGCTGTTTCGTCCAGCACGATGAACTCGTTCGTCATGAATCCACCGGCCGTGTTTTCTTCAAAACCGAGCAGCTTGCGCACGTCTTCCGCGTCCTCCGCGTCCATGTTCGCAAGCACTTCCGCTGTCGTTTCCGGCGGAAGCTCCTGCAGCACGTCCGCCGCCTCATCCGGCGCCATTTCCTCCACAATATCGGCAGCCCTTCCCGCGGACAGGCTGTTCAACAAGGCCACCTGCATGCGTGTAGGAATTTCGGAGACGGCTTCGGCCGCCGTTTCGTCGTCAAGCGACTCGATGACGGACCGTTGCTCGTCACGGCTCAACTCTTCGAGGATGTCGGCGATGTCCGCCGGGTGCATTTTCGCAAGCCGGTTGTATTCAATCCTCAGCTTGACGCGTCTCGCCGGGTCGGGCTCGATGAGGCTGACAAATTCCCAGGGAATCGTTTTGGTCGGCAGAACCGAGGTGATGGTCCGGATCCTGTGCTTGGCAAACAGGCCCTGCAGTAACCTGCGCGCGGCAGCCGCCGCGCCGACGTTGACAGCCACGATGCGCAGTTCGGTGTGCTTGTGATTGGGTTGGATGTCAAAATCGACGTCGATGACGCGGACAACCTTCTGGTCGTTGACATCGATGATCTGTTGGTCCAGAACGTCCTTCTTAATGCAGATCAACCCTTCATCCGGAGCCGCGCAGCTGATTTCGGCGGCCGGGATGCTGGTCTGCGCCGCGCGGACGGAGATCGTGGAAATCTGGTCATGCGGGATGCACATGAGCGTCTTCTTGGGAGTCATCACATAAAAGTAGGCTACCTGAAATGAATTCTGGCTCGGATTGATCGCCAGGTCGACCAGATGCCCGAGATATTCCCCTTTGGCATCGTGCGCCGGCAGGTTTTCAAGTTCGGTAAAATAGATCATAGGTGCCTCTCGTATCGGGATAAATCCCCCAGCCCATAGTACAACAGCTGCATGCTAATTGGAGGCGAAGAAATTAGGATCCGGTCGGGAAATTTTGTTTTTATCTGCAAAAACAAAGAACAGGCGGGTGCGAGCCAAGGTCCGAGCCTAATTGTTGTCCTTCTTAGCTCCGCATTTATTCGGATGCCGCGGTCTGTCGGCCGCTGCGCGGCCTGCGCATCATAAAGCCGAGAGGAACGAGAACGGCCATAATCGCGCCGAAGAGCAGGAAGGTCCGGTTGAAAGTCAGGATCGCGGCCTGGCGTTGAACAGTGCCCCAGAGAGCTCCCCTGGCCTGCTGTGCCGCAGTGACAGGATCGGCGCCCCGCGCAGTGAACGCCGACTGGAGCTGGCGCAGCCGTTCCTGCATGGCGGGATCGTAGGCAGTCACGTGTGCGCCCAGGATATTGAGGTATCGTTGAAGACCCCGGGAAAGCAGCGTCTGTGTGGCGGCGATTCCAGCGCTGCCGCCGACGTTGCGCATGAGGTTAAAGATGCTGGTTGCATTTCCCATCGACTCATTGGGTATGGGATCCATCGTCGTCGTCGTGAGTGGAACGAAGATAAGCGCAAAGGACATGCCCTGGATCAACTGCGGCCAGAAGTAGTCCCAGTAGCCGGCATTAAGATTCAGGGTCGAATACCAGAGGAGCGTGGTGGCACCGATACCGAACCCGCAGGCAATCAACCGCCTGGCATCGACTCTTCTGATCAGGACCCCGACCAGCGGCATCATGATCAGCATTCCCAATCCGCGCGGCGCCATAGCGATGCCCGCCTGGAGCGGCGGATACCCAAGCAGCGTTTGCAGCAGAATCGGGAAGATGACCATGCTGCCATAAAGCACAAATCCCGTCATCGTAATGAGCGCGACGCCGGTCGAGTATGTCAGCTCTCTGAAAGTCCGCAAATCGATGACGGGGGAGCGCGCAAGCCATTCGTGGACGATGAGCGCTATGAGCGCGACGACGGCCACTACAAACATCGCAGCGATCCAATCCGATGCAAACCAGTCTTTTTCCTGGCCCTGATCCAGACCGATCTGAAGCGCCCCGATTCCCACGACCATCAGGATGAGTCCCCAATAATCGATCCGGGACGTTCCGCGGCGGATGTAGGAAGGGTCAAAAACAAAACGCCGGATCATCAGGAATGCCATGATGCCGATCGGAATATTTATGTAAAAAACCCATCGCCAGGAGTAATTGTCGGTCAGCCAGCCGCCGAGCACGGGGCCGAAGATGGGGGCCGCGACGATGCCGAGTCCCCACAGGGCCATCGCCTGTCCCCGCTCGTGAGGCGGAAAGGACTCCAGCATGATCGCCTGCGAAAGCGGCTGCATGACTCCGCCCGAAATGCCCTGGAGGATCCGAAAAGCGATCAGAGTGTGAAGATCCGGGGCAAAGCCGCAGAAGAAGGAGGCGGCCGTGAAACCGGTCACGGCAATCAGGAGGAGGCGCCTGCGGCCGAAGTAATTCGCAAGCCATCCGGTGATGGGGATGATGACGGCGTTGGCGGCCAGGTAAGTCGTCAGCACCCATGTGGCTTCCTCGACCGTCGCGGAGAGGTTCCCTGCAATGAACGGCAGGGACACGTTCACGACGGTGGAATCGAGGATCACCATGAAGGTGCCGGCCAGGACGGAAATACCGACGAGCCAGGGATTCACATCATGCAAATCAGCGGTACTGGAACGGGACATCTGGCCTTCACCCTGCCTTGGACGAAAATTCCTGCGAGCGCCATCATACCTCTGTCCCCTTTGCCCGCAAAGATTTTCAGATCGGCAGCCGATGAATCGTGTCCGGCGTCAAATCAGGGTATGACCACCGCTGGCCCCGGACGGGGATGGAAAATATCCTCATAGGCATACATTAACGCAATCTGACAAAGTGGAATGGCAACAAAAATACCCACGCAGCACACCAGGATTCCGGCTATTCCCAACAGGAAAAATACGAGGACAAGGCCGAACATTTTCCACCAGTGTTTGGTGACGACCTTGCGGCTTAATTCCATCGCTTCCCAGAAACCTATTCTCTTGTCGATGACCAGGGGTATCGTGAAAATCCACGATACTGCCAGGTAAATTCCGGGGATGAGGCAGAGGAAGAATCCGACCGTTGTGAGCAGCGTGCAAACAAGATGGGCCGCAAGCAGAGACCCGAATGAGACGCCAAATCCGAGGAATATGTCTCCGAAGGTCGTAGCCTGCCCTCGGATTTTCCTTAAATAAAGCACATTGAGCCCTCCCATCATGGGCCCATAGATGATGAAACTTATCAAGGCGCTGAGATATGGGAGAATAACTCCGCCGGCTCCGATCAGCCCGGCGATGACGCTGGCTCCAATCAGGAACCAGAAATCCCGGCGGATCAGCTCGAACGCGCGGCCGATACAATCTCCGATGCTGATCCGATAGTCCTGCAAGAGTATTTCTTTTGCCTGTTGCTGCGCGTCTATAGCGGCAATGGGCGGAGGCGGCGCCGTGGTTGCACACGCATCAGCGAACTCCGGCAACGATTCCAGAAGAATCCATTCCGCATTGCCTTCCTTTTGCACTCTGGTCTGGGAGTTCGCACGGCCTTCCACGATCCACTGTCGCAGCTGGGCTGCGCTGACCGGCCCGTACTCCCGTCCGTCAGCTCCAATGATTTTGTACATGATCCCCACCTCCAAAATATTCGATTTGTCAGGGCACCAACAATGTAAATGGAAACAACGGGATATTGCGCACAATACCGAACACTGCAATGCCTATCAACGAGGCCCGCAGGCACCAGGCCGGCAGATTGTGCCTCCTGCGGCATATCGGAATCAGGCCTCCAAGCGGCAATCCCAGAACAACCAGCGCATTCAGTCGGAGTGCCGCCGCAATATTTCCGCGCGCCAGCTGGTGCAAGGCCCTGGTCGCACCGCAGCCCGGACAGTAAAGACCCGTAAGCCTGTGAAACAGGCAGGACGGCAGAAACGAGTGCGTGGCAGGATCGAGGAAGAAGAGCGCTATCCACGCAGCGCAAACCGCGAACGCAACGACGATCCCATGACGCAGGGACGGCATCGGCGGGCCTAATGTCTCAAAAACTTTGCCCTGGGAGCCACGTCTCGGCGGCAAGCAGTAATAAATCATATAACTGAAGCGGTCACTGCATATTTTGTTCATAAAACACAAAATAACAACGTCTGCCAGCGAGACGCCTAATGCCGCATAGTTTTTGCTTCAGTGGCGTGCCGGGAGCGCCGGCATCCTCGCCGGCTTGTTGCCGCAACATAGAAAATTCTCAGAAAAATTAGTCCTTTGTGCCGCACCTCTTGGCTTAAACATCTGTGGGCCGCCGAGGACGGCGGTCCCAGGACGCCAGCGGAATGGCCATATATTAATCTACGAACTCCGGCACATTGAGGGGAATGCGCTAAATTCCATCCCACATATTGGTATTACGGATTTCGCAGAATTTTTCATCAATTTTCTTTGCAGGCTCTGCAATTTAGCGCTGACGGATGTTGGACGAGAAGGAGTGCAGCTTCGAGAAAGCTGCCGGTCAGGAATCCCTGGAGTCCTGATTCTCGATTCCAGATTCCAGAATAAGCCGCAATGACCTGGAATCGAGAATTTGGAATCGAGAATCTGGAAACCAGGGTGAACCGGTTCTCCTCTGCTGCCGCAGCAGAGACAACAGATGCAAATGAAAAGGCATCAGGCGAGGCAATGCGCACTTGAAGCCATTTGCTTACCACCGGATGGTTACGGCATAGGATCCGGTGTTATCGCTCACATTATCGTCGTTGATACCGAGGAACAGGCGCCCGTAGTCGCTTGGCCCGATGCGCCTCAAATCGTGCATACCGATGAACCGGGGAGTGGATTCCGCCCCATTGGAATAGCGGACCTTGGCGATCAGTGCGCCGACACCAGAGCTGTTGACCGGGTATTTCGCTTCCCTGTTGTTCTGCCGAATATCACCATCAGGGCCGACGAGGTGGTTTTTGCTGACGGTGATCTGCCCTTCAGCAGTAATTTCCACGGTCACATCGCTATTCAGATCGACGCCGGTATCGACCCAGGGTTGATTGCCGTAAACGGTGAGGGCTTTCTCGCGCATTTTCACTCCGCCTCTCTGATTGCCGAACCAAGCGCCCGTGCCGCGATCTACCGAGACCGTCACGCGGAATGCGCCTCCGGAATTGCGCGTCTCCCAGTGGTTGATGGTGAAATAGAGCATGCCGTTGCGATCGGCGACGAATTCGCGCTTACGCCCGACCATAATTTGCGGGGCATCGTCCTCTCTTCCAATGACCGCGATTAGCGCGCCATCGTTTTGATCCGGCATCGGCAGAGAAGCAATGCGCGAATTGGGCCGGCCGTCAGGATTGACCGCATATCGACCTTCCAGCGTCACGAACCCTGTCGCTTCCACACGCACCCGTTGCCCTTTGCGGACCTGAACCTGGGAGCGGATCCATTGATCCTGCAGCCGGACATCGAAGGGCAGTGAATTTTCCCATCCTGCGCTGGAGGGGGGAGACGGCTTATCGCTGTCATCTTTCCGCGGAAATCGGCGATCGCGGCTATCATCCGCGGGCATTGGTCCGTCCAGCACGACCCTGGATACATCCCGCGCGAGATACTTCACCTGGTTCCCTTTGGTGAGTTCCAATATGAAATAGCCATCCTCGAAGCCGACGAGTCTGCCCTGCATCGATCTCCCGTCCCGCATGTAGACGGTGTCGGCCAGCATTATTCCGGCCGCTGCCCATATCACCAGCATAAACACGATCATGGTTTTTCGCATTGTGTGTGTCATCTGACGAATTTGGGAGCGCGCCAGCAATTTGCCGCTTTCCAGAGTTCCCGGTTTTCAGTTCCCGGTTAAACTCAGCTCAAAAACTGGGAACTGTGAACTCTAAACTTTGAAAAGCGCAAGCTTGCTTGCGCAAATTATGCGGCATTAGCCGTCTGCGCCCCCTCGCTAGGAACCTTCATGAATAGTGCGAGCTAAGGCTCCCCCGCCGGGTTTTTTTCCGGCTCTTGGTGCTGGATCAGTCTCTGAATCTCCTGAACTAAAACCGAAACAAGAGAAGCGAGCAGGGGGCCGACAAGAATACCCAGCGCACCGAATGCATATGTGCCCCCGATCGCCGACAGCGCGATGAGAATCGGATGGAGCTTATTGCGCTTGCCGACAATCCAGGGCCGCAGTACGTTGTCCATGGACCCTACCGCCAGAAAGCCCCAGAGGGCCAGGAACAAAGCCTGCCAATAGCTGCCCTCCAGAATCTTGGCGATAGCCACCGGTGCCCAGATGATAAACGCTCCTACGAGCGGAATAATGGAAGCCAGCCCGCCAAGCATGCCCCAGAGCACCGGGGAACGGACGTTTACAAGCCAGAATCCCAGGCTCAAAAGCAACCCCTCCGCAATAATCACGGCCAGCATGCCGGTCAAGTTCGCCAGGACTGCGTCTCGCACGGTGCGAAGAAGCCTGTCATGTGTGCGGGAATCCAGCGGAGTGAGGGCCGCGAGCCGCTCGATCCAATCGCTTCCGTGCCGGAGCAGGAAATAGAGAAAGATCGTCACCAGAAGACTGGTAATAATCATGTTGGTGACGCCCCCAACTGCGACGCCCACATTGCTGAGCAAATAGGCGCTCGCTCCCTTCATGCGATCGAGGAGTTCCGTTCGTATGGCCTCCTTGTCGATTGGAAGGCGCGTCGCCAGGGCATCGACCACGCGGTCCGTAGTGCGTGCGGCGAGTGAAGGCCAGCCTCCCTCTTCAAGGGATCGTTGGTTGAGAGCGTTGTACGCATCCGTAAGCTCTCCGGTGAGACTCAGACCGACGATCGCAAGAAGGATGCCCAGCAGCAATACCGTGGCAAACGTGGTCAGAATCGCGGCCAGCGCGGGCCGGCGCGTCCTTTTGCAGAGCCATTCCTTGACCGGATGCAGCATGATGGCAAGGATGGATGCCAGCACGAAAGGTACGAAAAAAGGCCGGGCGACAAGCAGCAAAAACGGCAGCAGGATGGCCAGCATGATTGCCAGGAATATCAGAGGCTTTCTTTGTCGCATGCGAAGAACTCTGTCCGTTTATTTATGTCCAAAGATTAGCACGGCGAAGGCTTGCCGCAACCAAAATAAGGCAACTTACACCGGCCGCCTGCAGACCAGGATAAAGTCTTTCGATTCCCTGCTAAGAGGGCTCTCCTGGTAATCCCCATAGATTATTTCCAGCTGTAGTTTGGACAGGCGAACGAGGTGCTCGAGTTCGTAGCGGAAGAAGAAGCGCATTAAAAAGTTCCACTCGGCTTCCCGCACCTGCCCGTCCTCGTCCCATCTGAATTTCATCCGGATATCGCTGGTCTGGTTGACCGGGTCGGACTGGGATGAGACGATGCGGACGAGCTTTTTTCCCTTTTCATATTCGCCCTCGAAATCGACCTTATTCTGTATGCCGCGCGAGATAAGGCCTGCATCGGGGACATACAGGTCGAAGATGAAACGGCCACCGGGTTCCAGATGATCGTGGACCCGGTCCAGGCATCGGAGCTGGTCTTCCACATCCATAATGTGAGAGAAAACCCTGAACGGGGCAAGGATCAGGGCAAACCGTTGAGGGAGCTGCATCGTCACGGCATCCTGAACAAAGAGGCGATGATGGTATTCCGGTGCAATTTTTTCTTTCGCCTTCTCAACCATCAGGCGGCTGACGTCCAGGCCATACGCGTCTGCGCCGCTCTTCAGGGCTTGCGAAAAAAGCCTGCCAGTTCCAACGCCTATTTCCAGAATCGGTCCGTTGGTTTTGGCAATCTGGTTTAGAAAATATGTTTCATCCACGTGGGAACGAAGATGCCTGTAAATAACATCATAAAACCGGGCCACAAAATCGGGATATTCGACGTGCTCTCTCATGGAAGCTCTCCTTGGCTTCGATCATAATCCCAAAACGCCCAACCTACAAATGCCCAGAGGCCGTCCTTTCGGTCATCCATGGCAAACCCTGTAAGGACCGCCTTAAAACAATTTCCATACTTCATGGCCGAACCTATAATATGTCGACTGAGATGTGAACTGAATCGTTTCACGATCAGGGTGCTTGTTTGTCTCGGCTTTTATCATTCGGAGCTGAAGCAGTTTGGAAGGGCGAAAACTCGCATGTCATTTATGATTCCGGCCGGGCCGGTGCAGCTCGAAGCGAATCTCCGGGAGCCTGCGGGATCCCCGCGCGGCACCGCGGTCGTTTGTCATCCGCATCCTGTCTATGGCGGCACCATGGATAACCGGGTCGTCTTCCGGGCGGCCAAAGCGGCTGCAGAAGCCGGTTTCGCGGCGCTTCGATTCAATTTCCGCGGCGCCGGCCAGAGCACCGGCTTGTTTGACCAGGGGGTCGGGGAAAAAGAGGATGTGGCCGCAATGATCCAATGGCTCACCGAGAAATATCCCGGAATACCAATGGCATTGATCGGGTATTCGTTCGGCGCCTGGGTGGGTTTGCAGGTCGCTTGTTCGAGTCCGGGGATTGTGGCGATGGTCGGCCTCGGAATTCCTTTGGATCTTTACTCCATGGAGTTTCTGATCGAGAATCCCAAACCGGCGCTGTACATCGTAGGGACAAAAGACGAGTTTTGCTCGCAGGAAAGCCTGGACGGGTTCGCCCGGCGCCTGCCCGCGTCTTCATTTGTGCACCAGATCGATGAAGCCGATCATTTTTTCTCAAACCATGCAGACATTGTCCAGGGTTTGATATACGATTTCTTTTTCCAGCTGCAGCTGGACCAGAACACATTATGAGAAGAATGATGGTCGCATTCATCTTTGTGTTGTCCGTTTGGGGAAGCGGGATTTCCTTCGGAGCCGCGCCGCGTTTCGTCAAAGTAAGCGACCACTGTTATTACCTGCAATTGAAGGATAACCTCGAAAACGTGGCCGTCGTGGTGACAGACGACGGAGTCCTCATGGTGGATCCGCCACAGGAACCGGAACTGTCGACCGTGTTGGAAGCGCTGGCAAACTTGACCGCCAAAACCGTGCGTTGGGTTGTCTTCACCGAACCGGGACCAGCTCGAAATGCGGACACCCGTTTTTTCGCGGAACGGAACGCACTCATTTTGACGAGCGCCAAGCTTCAAGCGCTCATGCCGCCCGAACCGGCACGCCAGAACGCGAATGCTGCCTCGCCCGCGCGCCTCATTTTCGAAGGGCAGATGCATCTGTTTCCCTCAAATGTGGAGGTGCGCATCCTCGCGCTGCAGCACAAGGCGCGGACGGGAGGCGATGTGGTTTTATACGTTCCCGCCGAAAAGGTGCTCATCGCGGGCGGGCTTTATGAAGCGGCACGATATCCCGATATCGACATCGCTGCAGGCGGGAGTGCCGTCGACTGGTTGGACGGCGTGAAGCAGGTGATCGATGCGGTGCCCGTAATGAAATCGGCGATACCGGCTGCAAAACCTGCACCCAAAACCGAACCGGAAAAGACGCTGGAAGAAGGCATCGCGGTGATTTCGGCCCATGGGGAGGCTTCAAATTTGCAGAACATGAAAGACCTGTTCGAGTCCTGCAAAAAGCTGCGCGCGGACATCGCGAAAGCGGCGAAAGCGGGACGCACTTGCGACAGCTTCCTTGCGTCGTCGGCTGCGGATCCTTATCGAAGCTTCAGCAATCTCGATTCCTATGCGCGGCAGCTCTTCGAGGCGCTCCCCAAATAGGCCGTCAACCGCCTAGCGCGGCCAAGGCCGCAACCAAGTTTTTAATGCAGATGGAGGCCGCGCGCATTCCGCTATCAGCTTTCAGCTCTCAGTTTCCGATCGCGAAGCTAAAAGCATGTTGTGAATTTCACGAATTACCGGCGCCAAGGCCGAAGAATCTGTTGGAGTTTTCCCAAACCGCTTGCTCGACGGCGTCTGCGGGTTCGGGGCGCAATGTTTTAAGATAATCCATTACATGCCGCACAAAGGCAGGCTCGTTTATCTTGAACCGGTCGCGCACAACTTCAGGCACGAGAAAAGGAGCATCGGTTTCAACCATGACCCGGTCCAGCCTCAAGGTGCGCGCCGTATCTTGCACCGCTGCAGCATTCCTGTAAGTCAGTATTCCGGAGAAGGATAAATAGACATCATCGGACCAGGCCAGCAGTTCATCGGCAAATTCGGGAGTCTCGCTATAGCAGTGGATCACCGCGCGTTTAACCGCATGCTCTTTTATCAGCGCGATTGTGTCCGAAGCCGCATCGCGGGTGTGGATGATCAGCGGCAGATTTAATTTTGTTGCCAGCGCCGCATGCGCTCCGAAGAAGGCGTGTTGCGCCCTTTTCTGAATTTCTCGCCTGCCCTTCGTCATGTGGAAGTAGTCCAGGCCTGTCTCACCGATGCCGACTACCTTATCGCGGTTGTCCCGAATGAACTCTTCCAGCTGTCTCGCATAGTCTTGCGCCGAATCGGGGGGGAGGTCCTGGCAGCCCGTTGGGTGAATTCCGGCTGCGCACCACGTATCGGAGCCCCAGTCGCGGGCCAGTTTCAGCGACTCCCGGCTCGTTTGCAGATCCGTGCCGACCTGCACCGACCGTGCGACGTCTGATGCGCGCATGTTCTCGCGCAACTCAGAGGCGCGATGCGCCAGGCCGCGCCAATATCCGTGACAGTGTGTATCGAAAATCATCGCGCTTCCGGGTTCACACAATCTCCGCGACAACCGGCGCGTGATCGCTGGTCCCGACATCTGCCAGCACGAAACACCGGGGAATGCGGGCCGCTGCGCCCTGGCTTGCGAGAATATAGTCCAGCCTCCAGCCGATGTTGTTCTGCCGCATGTTGCGCCAGGGCGGCCACCAGGTGAAAAGCCGGTCATTGCCGGGGTCCAGCGTGCGACCCACATCGACCATACCGCCATTGGCCAGGACACGCTCGAACGATTCCCTCTCATCGGGCCGCTGGCCGATCACATTGGGTTTGCGTTCTTTCGGATGAACGTCCTGATCTGTGCGCGTAACATTCATATCGCCGCAGAGGATCAAGTCCAAACTCCGCAACCGACACTCCGACGCATAGCGCTCCATCTCTTCGAGAAACCGCAGCTTTGCCGCGTAGTCTTTGCCGCCATTCGGAACATACACAGAGCCGATCAGGAGGTTTTCGATGCGCACCAACGCAATGCGCGTCTCAAAATCGAACGCGGGGTGTTCGAACGCGGGCTGCTGCGCCAACAGACTGCGCCGCACATGCAAGCCCACTCCCGAGTAAGCGCGCTCCCCGTGCCAGTAACACCAGTAATCCGGCATCTCGCGCAGCGGCTCGGGCACCTGCTCACGCGTGGCCTTGATCTCCTGAAGACAGATGACGTCAGGCTGGTCGCGCTGGATCCATTCGAGTACCTGGCTCTGCCGCGCTCGAATGCCATTCACATTCCAGGTCGCAATCTTCATGGAGACCTCCTCTCGGCACCGCCGACTGCCCACTGCCGACTGCCGACTACTCCTGATACAGGTTGTCGAATCTCGTGAATTGCTTGCTGAAAGCGAGTTGAACCGAACCTATGGGGCCGTTCCTTTGTTTCCCGATGATCAGCTCCGCGAGGCCATTGTTTTCTTCGGTGGGATTGATCATTTCCTCGCGATAGATGAATAGCACAAGGTCGGCATCCTGCTCAATGGAGCCGGATTCCCGCAGGTCCGAGAGCTGGGGTCTTCGGTGCTCGCCTGTCCTTGATTCGACGGCGCGGCTCAGCTGGGAAACGGCGATCACTGGAATGCTGAGTTCTTTGGCAATCGCCTTCAGCCCGCGAGAAATCTGGGAAATTTCCTGGGTGCGGTTTTCGTAGCGCTGATTGGATCCGGACATCAGCTGCAGGTAATCCACGATGATCAGATCCAGACCGTGTTCGAGACTGAGGCGCCGGGCTTTGGAACGCAGTTCGGGGATGGTGATGCTGGCCATGTCATCGATAAATACCCTGGTTTCGGACAATTCGCCTGAAGCGCGGCTCAGGCGGTTCCAGTCTTCTTTGGCCAGGTAGCCGGTGTTGACCCGGTGGGCGTCGATCCGCGCCTCGGCGCACAGCAGGCGTTTCACCAGCTGCTCTTTGCTCATTTCGAGGCTGAAAATGCCCACGGATTTGTGGAGCCTTATCGCGACATGCTCGGAGATATTCAGGCACAGGCTGGTTTTGCCCAGGCCGGGCCGCGCGGCGACGATCACGAGATCGGAGGGATGCAGGCCGGCCGTCATTTTGTCCAGGTCGACAAATCCGGTTTCCAGTCCCGTGACTGTGGTTTTTCGATTGGACAGCTCCTCGATTTCCCGGAAGACGTCGCTGACAATGGGGGCGATGGGCGCAAAAGTTGTGTGGAACTGCTGGCCGGCGATATCAAATATTGCCTTCTCGATGTGTTGCAGGACCTCTTCGGCGGAGTCTTCGTCCTGGTAGCTGCGCGCCATGGTCTCGTTGGAAACATGGATCAGCCGGCGCAGCGTCGACTTCTCTTTGACGATCCGCGCATAGTGCTCGATGTTCATTGCGCGCGGCAGACCATCGGTAAGACTCGCCAGATAGGCGGCGCCTCCAACGCTTTCGAGCTCGTTGGCGCGCTGGAGCTCATCTTTGAGAGTGACCAGATCGATTGGGCGGGAAGCGTTCATCAGCTGGAGCATCTTCTCGAAAACCCGGCGATGGCTCTCGAGGTAGAAGTCCTGGGATTTTAGAGTCTCGAAGACGGTAAGCACAGCTTTATCGTCAAGGAGTATCGCTCCCAGGATAGATCGCTCCGCCTCCAGGTTGTTGGGAAGCGTCTTTTCCAGGCTGATGTCTGCCATTGAAATTTACGATTGACGATTGACGATTTACGATTGAACTGCCAAGCAAAGTTTTGCAGTTGACGATTGTCGGGTTCTTTCTGACAATCGTCAATCGTAAATCGTCAATCGTAAATTATGAGGCTGTTTCAGGCTCGGGCTCGACGATGACCTTGATGGGAACCGTCACGTCGCGGTGCAGTCGAATCGGCACCTCGTATTCCCCGATGGCTTTGATCGGTTCTTCCAGCTGGATCTTGCGCTTGTCTATATCGATCTTGTGCGAGACGAGGAAATCCGCAATATCCAGGGCAGTCACGGAACCATAGAGAGAGCCGCCTTCGCCGGTCTTACACCGGATGGTGGCGGTCAGCTTCACGATTTCCCTTGCCAGGATGGTAGCAGCCTCTTTTTCCCGGTGATCGCGCCGTGCATGAGAGACCTTTTCAATTTCGGCGACTTTGATGTTGCCGGGAGTCGCCTCGAGGGCAAGCTTCTTGGGAATCAGGAAATTTCTCCCGTAGCCGGGAGACACCTTCACGACATCACCGGCCTTGCCCAGTTTCTCAACGTCCTGCTTTAAAATGACATTCATGTTTCACCCTTTATAAAAAGTCTCAGTCCGCAACAAACGGAAGGATCGCCATGTGCCTGGCGCGTTTAATGGCTTCCGCGAGCAAGCGTTGATGCGTCGAGCAAACGCCGCTGATTCTCCTGGGAAGGATCTTTCCCCGTTCAGGGATGAAATGACCGAGCAGCTTCCCGTCTTTGAAATCGATGTAGGTGATTTTTTCAGCGCAGAATTTGCACACCCTCTTACGCCGAACACTGAACCTTCTTGGACCTGGCATAATAAATGGCCTTTCTACCGCAGTAGACCGGGCGTGACGGCTCCGTCCCTACGGTGAACTTCTTATAGCTCTATATCCATTGAGGGAGCTTCGGACTCAGTTGTGAACGAAGCTTCGAGATCCTGTTTGGGGGCTTTTTTGCGCCGTGCCGCCTTGATCTTATCGGAGCGCTTTAGGTCCTCATCAATGCGGACCGAGATGAAACGGATGATGTAGTCGGTCACTCTGAAGCGCCGCTCCACTTCCGCGATAGTGCCACCATCCCCATCAATGGAAAGCACCACATAGTATCCCTCGCGATATCTTTTGATCTTATACGCCAGGGATTTCTTTCCCCAATTGTCGATCTTCACGATCTTGCCGTTTTTGCTCTCAACCACGGTTTGAATGTGGTTGATGAAGCCTTCCAGCTCTTCGCTGGTCAGAGTGGGGGCAGCAACAAAGACCACCTCATAATTTCTCACGGTCTACTCCTTACCGCTTTATGCGTTAAAAATCGCCATAGATTTGGAAATGCCATCGCTCAGAATGGATTTCACGGCATTTCCGGCTTTTAGGATCATGTCGTTCAGCTCCGCCTGTTTTTGCTGCGGGAAATCCGACAAAACAAAATCCGCTTTGTCTTCGGGCATCTGCTCCTCGCCGATTCCCATCCGCACGCGCACGATCTCATCGGTGTTTAAATCATTCAGGATCGACTCCAGCCCGTGATGCCCGCCGGCAGATCCTCGCTCCCTTATACGAATTCTGCCAAACGGCAGATTCAAGTCGTCGACAACCAGCAATAGATCCCGCGGTTCCAGCTGGAAGGCGGAAAGCAACGTTTGCACGCCCGTTCCGCTTTGATTCATATAGGTCAGCGGTTCCGCAAGAAGCACGACACAACCGCCGATCTCGACCCTGCAAATCCGGGAAAGCGGCCGGATTGACCAACTTCCACCCGATTCCCGGGCAAGAGCCTCCAGTGCCATAAAGCCAACATTGTGCCTGCTGCGCGCGTATCGCTCGCCGGGATTTCCAAGCCCGACAATGATTCTGGCCAAAGCTCTTGTTTCCGCTCCCTGAGCCTGCTGCATCCCGCACCAAAGCACTGAAATCCAGCAACCGAAGGACTATTGTTTGGCTTCCGTCTTCGGAGCTTTGGATTTCGACTCTTCCTCCGCGCCTTCTTCGACCGCCTTGCCCTTCTTGATAACTTCCGGCTCCGCTGCCGCTACTGGCGCCTCTACCGGGACTTCTTCCTTGATCGGAGGCACGATCGTTACAACCACGATCTCCGGATCCGATAGAATTTTGACCTTGGCATCCGATTGGATATTTTTCACCCGGATATAGTCGTTGATCTTCAGATGGCTGACATCCACCTTGATGGATTCCGGAATATCCGACGGCAAACACTCGACCTCGATCGAGCGCGTGACGATGTCCATGATGCCTCCGTCGAGCTTCACACCCTCGGCTTCGCCGACGATCTCGACGTTGACGGTCAGATTGAGCAATCGGTCCATCGCGATTTCCAGGAAATCCGTATGGATCAGTTTTCCCTGGACGGGATCCAGCTGGTAATCCTTGACCATGGCATTGTTTTGCTCAGTCCCATCCACGCTGATGCTGAAGATGGTGTTGCGCCCGGATTCCGAATGAAGAATCGTCGAAACGTCGTGTGGATCGACGGAAACCACGATGGGTTGCTTCCCCGGACCATAAATGACGGCCGGTATTTTCCCCGACTTACGGAGCCGCCTGTTGACATTTTTGCCGCCCGGCGTTCGCAATTGGGCTGCGATAACTGTTGGCATGAAATCCAACTCCTTCCTCAGAATCCCTCAAGCCCTGAAACTCTCGAAGACCTGCGCTGCGAGAGCCCCTGTACTCTCAAGATTCGACTCTAAACAAAAAGATTACTGACACTCGTTTCTTCGTGAATGCTGTGTATGGCGGTGCCCAGCAACTCGGCAACGCTCAAAACGGTCATATTCGGCAACATCCTGGAACCGTCCAGTGGAACCGTGTTTGTGAGAATGATCTCCTCAATCGGCGCGTTCCGGAGCCTGTCGATCGCCGGTCCGCTCAATATTGCATGGGTCGCGCAGGCGTAAATGCTGTGTGCCTTTTTCTTCTTGAGCGCACTGACCGTGTTCACCAGTGTGCCGGCGGTGTCGATCATGTCGTCGCAGATGACGATGTTCCTTCCGCTTACATGACCGATAATGTTCAGTACTTCGGCCGTGTTCGGCGCGATGCGGCGCTTGTCGATGATCGCGAGGTCCGCATCGAGCCTCCTGGCGAAAGCTCTGGCGCGTTCCACACCTCCCGCATCGGGCGAGACGATCGTGAGGTCCGGGATCTTCAGGTTCTTCAGATGCTCGATCAGCACCGGCGCAGCGAACAGATGATCCACGGGGATATCGAAAAAGCCCTGGATCTGTCCTGCGTGCAGGTCCACGGATAAAATCCGATCCGTCCCAGCCGCCGTGAGCAGGTCTGCCACGAGCTTGGAAGAGATCGGCACGCGAGGCTTATCTTTTCGATCCTGCCTCCCGTATCCGTAGTAGGGAATGACCGATGTGATGCGCGTCGCCGACGAGCGTTTGAATGCATCGATCATGATCAGCAGCTCCATCAGATTCCTATTTACGGGGCTGCATGTGGGCTGGATCAGGAATACGTCCTTGCCGCGAACATTTTCGAGAATCTGACAGTAGAGTTCCCCGTCGCTGAACTTTGTCAGATTTATTTTTCCGAGAGGGATGCCCAGATGCTTGCAGATCGCCTCCGCCAGCGCTGGATTTGCGTTCCCGGAAAAAACTTTCAGCTCTCTATTCACTCGCTTGTATCCAGTGTTTTTCATCTGTATGCTCCCGGCGATGCCGCGAATGGCTGGGGCGGGAGGATTCGAACCTCCGAATGCAGGTTCCAAAGACCTGTGTCTTACCGCTTGACGACGCCCCAGCAATATCTTTCGCGAAGGCAGCTAAGTCTACGATCCGCAGAAGACGCCGGCGGCTTACCCGAACATGTTTTGGAAATACTCAGCCCGAGAAAGGGTCTTCGCCGGAAACACGCGCCAAGCTTCCCGGAATGATCCCCGAGCCGCCGCGGATGCTGATTCTTCACCAGGGAAGAATCCGAAGACAGAGGATCCGCTGCCCGACAGCAATGCCGCTGTCGCTCCCCGCTCTATCAGGAATTCTTTTGCCTCCCTGATGGACGGATAGGCAGTCAGGATCGAAGCCTCGAAATCATTAAAGATCCCGGTCAGTCGACAGGTACCTTCCTGCAACTGACCACAGAAACGATGAATTCTATGGTCCTCCGAGGTGGAAGTCAATCCCAAATTCAGAGATCTGTACGCTTCCGCCGTGGACACGTGAACTGCGGGAAAGATAACCACAAGATGCTCCGGGTGAATATCCGGGATGGACCGGATGATTTCTCCTCTTCCGGACCCGAGCGCGGTGCCGCCGGAAAGGAAAAACGGAACATCGGAACCCAGGCTCGCGCCGAGCCGGGACAGGTCTCCATCGGATATCCCGGCATTCCAGAAACGCCTCAGCGCCAGCAGCGCTGCGGCAGCATTGCTGCTCCCTCCGCCAAGCCCCGCTCCCGCCGGTATTCTTTTCCGCAGGGTTATGGAAACGCCTCTATCCTCTGCAAGTGTTGATTTTAAAATCGATGCGGCCTTCCAAACCAGGTTGTCTTCAACGCGGACATCAGGAAGCCCTTCGCAAATCAGCTCTAGTTCCGGCGCCGGGCGGACCTCGATCGTGTCGAACAGATCGATCGTCTGAAAGATGGTCTGGATTTGGTGGTAACCGTCCGTTCGCCGTCCCAGGACGGACAGAGCCAGGTTGATTTTAGCGAAAGAACGGATCCGAAGCGTTGAGGATGTCACTTTGCCGACTTCTGTCTCCGAAGCTTTTCCTGAAGCGCTTCCAGTTTTTTGCGAACCTTCTGCGTATCGTCCGGATCCGTGCCGATACTGACGGATTTCGCCCAATAGCTCTCTGCTTTTTGCAGGTTTCCGGTTTTGAAATAGAGATCGCCCAGGTGTTCAACGATGGTAGCATCGTTTTTAACGATTCCGTCGGCCTCAAGCAGATATCTCTCGGCGGACTGCAGGTCGTTCAGCTTGAAATAAGCCCACCCGAGAGAATCGAGATAGGCGCCGTTCCGCGGATCGATCGCCAATGCGTCCTTGACATACTTCACCGCTTCATCCAACCGGACACCGCGGTCTGCCAACATATACCCGAAGTAATTCAACACGGTTGCATTGGATGGGTTGTTCTTCAGAATCTCCTTGAAGAGAGTTTCTGCGCGGTCGTAGTCCTTTTGCCTTTCATAGATGGTTGCCTTCTGAAACTTTATCCGCTCCTTTTCCGTCGCATCTTTGAGATTTTTGTCCTCGGCGCGCTGAAGAATTTTCTCGGCTTCGGAAAAGCGTTTGTCCTGCACGTAAAGCTGGCTCAAAGCGATATAAAGATCCACTTCTTCCGGGTTGGCTTGGAGAAGTTTGTTTAGAATTTCCGCACCTTCTCTGGCCTTTCCAGCGTCTGCCAGTGCTTGCGCATATTCGATGCCCGTCTGAAGATTGGAGGGATCCTTTTCGTACTGCTCTTTCCCTAGCGCGAGCGCCTTGTCGAATTGGCGGTTGATGCGGTACGCCTGCAGAAGCAGCGCGTTTGCTTTGGGATCGGCCTTAGCCATGTCCTGGTATACAGCGATGGCTTTTTCGCGCTCCCCTGTCTCCCAGTAATTAGCGGCCAGGCGCTGCTGAAACAGCAACCGGTTGGATTTCGACTCCTCGTCGTCGGCCTGCGTCTTCTGCAGAAGGCCTGAATATGTTTCGATGGCCTCCTTGCGGCTCCCGTTTTCCTCGTAGGCCCTGCCCAGATAGAACTGCGCTTCCATGTTGATGCTCTGATCATTTGTCGAGACCGATTTCAAAATCTCGATCGCTTCCGGATATTTGTGCAGCCCGATTTGCGCCCGACCCAGCAGGATTTGAACGAGCGGATCGTTTGGATCCGTCTTGGCAAGATCCGTCAGGATATTCATCGCTTCATCGTTCTCGCCCGACTCGATCAGCAGAGAAGCGAGCCGCTTGCTGGCGGCAGCATTTTCCCCTGTCACCGCGAGAAGCTTTTTATAGATTGGGATGGCGTCCTTGCCTTTGCTCTGTTTCAGGTAAATGCCGGCCAGCATGGTGAGGCTCTCCACGGAATCCGGCTGATTTTTCAGCCCGCGGAGCAGGTATTCGGCGGCTTTATCCGAGTTGCCGGTCCGTTCGTAATATTTGGCGATTTCCCTGTACCCGTTGTCGATGTCGGGAGTGAGAGTCTGAAATTTCTCGTAAGCCTCGATGGCCTTTCCCGGCTGATTCAGCTCGAAATACGCTCCGCCAAGAGCGTAGTAGACGCGCTCGTCTGATGGAGATAATTCCTTCAGCTTTTCCAGCTCCTTGACCGCCTTCTGGATGTCCGCCGTTGCAGAGTCTCCTCGCATCTGCGGACGGAAATAGATATTGGCGAGCAGCCAATGCGGGCCGGGATCCTTGGGATCGAGTTCCGCCGCCTTTTGTGCATACTCGATCGCTTCCTGGGAATTGCCTGATTTCGCCAACAGGCTTGCCATTTCCAGGTGGATCGCCGAGCTGTCGGGATTGTACTTCAGCGCCGTTCTCATCTCGGAAATCGCCCTGGGCAGGTCTCCTTTGTCTTCATTCCATTTCGAAAGCGAGAAATGGTAATAGCTGGCGGCCCGGTCAGGATTGACCTGGTCCTCCAATTCCTTATCCAGGTTGATCGGCTTTGTCGGAGACTGCGGCGGGGCTTTTTGAGCCGATGCGGCAATGCACACGGACATCAGACCGAGGAGTAAAAGCAGACGCGTCAAAGATCGCATGGAACCGCATTTCATAGGCTAATAATTCCTTATCTCCATGAGACTATGGAGGCTATTTATTATCGCACATGCGCTGGAGGGTTTCCAGCGTTCCTCCGATGAATCGGGACATCGGAACCATTCTTCACGCGGATTAACCGAATCCGAAGAATGGCCGATAAGCATTACGCAGTCGGGGTTCTTTAGGTATGCCGGAAGAGAAGATTCTCAATTCCAGATTCCCAATTCTCGATTTCAGGCATCTGGAATCTGAAATCGGGAATCTGGCATCAAGTGGCAGGGCAAATGACTTTCTTGAGTAAGCTACTTGGCAAAAGCAGTTTGCAGGAAATGCAGGAAGTGATTATCAACCTGGAACTGCTTTCAGACGCGGAAACGCAAATATCCGAGTTTTATGGGCTATGCGCCGGTGTCATGGAAAGAGAAAAGGGGTTCTGGAATCACCTGGCCGGCCAGGAATTGCAGCACGCCGACAAAGGCAGGCAGATGCTTGGACGGATTAATCAGAACCCGGAACGATTCAGGCCCGGGATTTTTTTAAGCACCGTAACCATAAGAATGTTCGATGTGGAGATGCAAAGCCTGGTGGAACAGATGAAGCAGGGGCGCATCCCTCCCGACAAACTGTTTGAAATTGCATCGGAAATTGAGGATTCCGTCGTCGAAATAAGCTACGGCAAGCTGGCCAGGACCGAAGACGCAGTCTTCAACATGCTCGCCCACCAGATCGACGCAGAGTCCGCAGAACACAAATCCGCAATAGCCTCGAGAATGAATCCCGCACTCGCCAAACAGGCAAATTGATTCACATCAGGAATGCTTTTTTACGAACCAATCGATGAGTTGCCACGCGATGCTCAACTTCCCGGGGATTTCCGGCAATCGATCCCATCTGTACCAAGCGGCCTCGGCTATTTCCTCTCCGTCGATACGGATTTCTCCCGATGCGTATTGAGCCGTAAATCCGATCATCAGGCTGTCGGGAAATGGCCATGGCTGGCTTCCGAAATAGGCTATATCCTTGACGCGGATGCCGGTCTCCTCTTCAACCTCGCGATGCACGGCCTCTTCAAGGCTTTCCCCGGGCTCGACAAAGCCGGCGAGGACGCTGAAAAAGGATCCGGGGAATCGAGTGGACCTTGCAAGGAGCAGCGTATCTTCTTTTTCGACGAGAACAATGATCGCAGGTGAAATTCGGGGGAATTCCAATCGCCCGCATTCCGGGCATTCCTTGGCCCGCAAGTCGGTTCGGCGTTTCAGCGGTCCGCAGCATGTACCGCAGTATTGACAGTTTTTATCCCACTGGACGAGGTGCTTCCCCAAGAGGGCGATCTCGTAAAATCCGTTTTCGAGAAGGCCGAAAAGAGACCGCAGTTCCCGAAATTTGGGAATGAGCGGACTTGCGTCCGGGAGCTTTCCTTCCGCCGCAAAGCATGGGCGTCCCTGATAACTTCCCAGAAAGATGGACTGCTCCACCTCAATCCCGGAAGCTTCTATTTCATTCCCTACCGGAACTCGGGCGATATTGCCGGAAACCTCGACGAGCAGGCGATATCCTGAATAGACGAACCACAAGGCATTCGGCATTTGCGAATCGGGAGGTACAACAGATGATCTAAATTCGCTGAACATCTTTATAGAGTAACGGAGAACGCGGCAATTATGCAATCACGTGCAGCAGATGGCGCAGCCAGCGCAGAGCCGGGGAATATCTCAACGAATTAGTTCGAGAGCGATGCTTTTGAATTTCGCGATGGATGCAACAACCTTTTCGCTGATTTCGTCCGACAATCTAACGCCCCCCATTTTGGGGACCTTCGTGAGCACCGTCCAGGCGCGCCAACTCCTCGTTGTACAACGGGTTTTCGGGGAATTGTTGGGCAAGATCCCTCAGCAGGCTTCGGGCAAGATCATCCTGCTTCTCGCGCATTGCCGCCATCGCGAGAAAAATCTCCGCGAAGGGTTTAAAGTAGCGACCTCTATCGGCCGTGATGCGAAGCTGTTCCATGCCGAGACGCTTGTCGCCCTGGATGCCGCCAAACCAGAGAAGAAAGCGTCTATAGGCAGGCATGCACCCGATAATGTAGTTCGTGGCCCCCACGGAAAACCAGGCATCCACATTATCAGGCTGCAACGCAATCGTCTGCCTTGCATAGTGTTCGGCTTTCCTGATCAGGGAAATGCCTTCCGTCTGGTTCTTCTCCAGGATCGCTGCGAAATTCCCCTGCATTCCGTTTGCTGTCGCCAATGCAAACAGTGCAGCGGCATTGCGTGGATCGGCGTCAAGCTGTTTTAGCGCGAGTTCCTTCCCTTTCTGGTTTGCGGTTAAGAAGTCCCTCTTGCGGGCATTGTCCGGCTCCCCCTCGATCCCGCCCAGCAGACGTTTGTTATCCAGAAAAAATTTTGATGTCAGAACCTGTTTGTCCTGAAGTTCTTCGAACAGATAGCTCGCTGCCGTACCAAGGTAGCCCATTGGATCGTCGGGGTGGGTTTGTTGCCAGGAGTCGAACTGCTTGCGTGCCTCGGAAAATTTCAGGCTGTAGAGCAGATTGAATCCCAATTGGATTTGCGGTTCTATGCCCGATCGAGCGGGAGAGGGAATTTGACTTCGCGCGCTCGGCATTGTCAATGTCAACCATACAAAGGCAAGGTGCAATAGTTTTTTCATCCAGGCACCCGCTCCCGGAGCAAAACCAACAAATCCAATGAAATGATAAATCACCTCCCGGCGCCCGCCAAGGTCCCCTGAACATGCCCGATGACCTGAGCACGGATTTCTCCGCACAATCCTGGTGCCGGTTTCAGGCAGTCTCGGAAAACTCCAGGTAAAATATTTTCCAACACTTCGAGGGGCTACCGTGTCTATATATATAAATGCTTTGATTCGAGAGTTGCATCATGGAGCGGATGATCTTGGCCGACGAGCCGGTTGCATCATCATGTGACGCCGATATTCTGGACTTCGAGGCGATCGTATGTGCGCACGGGCGTTTTATCTTCAACATCGCATATTCGGTTCTACGGAATCCGGAGGACGCGGAGGACATTGCGCAGGAGACTTTCTTCAGGGCATTTCGTTCGGGAAAAGCGGCAAAAGTCGAGCATATGCGCGCCTGGATGGGCCGCATCGCCTGGCATCTGGCGTTAAATCGCTCAAGAGACCGTTCCAGGGGTCTGCGAAACATTCAATCCGAGGACGTGTTGCGCACTTTGCCGGGCTGGGAGGCAGACGCAGAGGAGATATTGATCCGAAAAGAGAGAGCCATTCTGCTGGAGCGGGTTTTGTCTTCACTGCCGCGCGACCTGCGCGAAACCTTCGTGCTTCTCACGGTTGAGGGAATGACATCCCGAACTGCGTCGGAGATTCTGGGCGTCGCCGATTCTTCCGTGCGCGACAGGTTTTCCCGGGCGCGGAAAGCAATAAAAGAAAAACTCACGGCCCTGGCGGAGGGAAACAATGAACCGTGAAGAGCTGGATAGGAAATTGGACGAATGGCTCGACAGGGCGTCTGCCGAATACGGCACAGCGGAAGCACGGCCGGGATTCGAGGCGCGCGTCATTGCCAATCTGAACCGCAGACTCGCGAAAAGACGACTGCGCTTTGGCTGGGTATCGCTGGCAACAGCCGCAACGGCGGCCTTAATTTTCTCGTGCTATGCGCTTCTTACCCATTTTGAAGATCATCATCGTGCGCCGGAGATCGTCATGGAAAAGCAACAGGGATCCGGCATGCCTGTCACCGCACCCCAGGGGCAGCGATCATCCCTTGCCGCGCCGGCGTCTTCCACGATCAGGGGTTTAGGGAAGCACGTGCACCCCGGGAAGAGAGAAATTCCAAAAAGCCGATTCCTGTCTGCCAGGATGTCGGATCAGGAACGATATCTCATATCTTTTGTCCATGCGGTCTCGGAACAAGCCGCTTCGGAGAAATCCGTTGCCGAGTCTGGGCCGCTGCAAATGCCGGATTTTGAGATTCCGACCATTCAAATACCGAAGGAACAGGTTTCATCCATTAACATCGACATGGTGCAACTGCCCATCGCGCACCAGAGTGAGGACCCATTATGACCAGAACAATCGCCACAATTATCATTGCAGTCGCGTTGCTTACGATCGTTCCTCTCCTGCCGGCTCAACAGGCGCAGTTTCCTCCTTTGCCTCAGGTTCCTCCATCGTCTCCCAAGGCGGCAGATTCAGCCAAGCCGGCGGCTTTTTATAGGCTGGAATTTACGATCCATGAAATGGAGGGAGAAAAATCCCTAAACACGAGCAACTACATCTTATTGCTTCAAATGGGGCATTCAGCCAAAATGACAGCCGGAAGTCAGGTCCCCTATCCAGCCAGCTCGTCAAGTATGAATTACAGAAGCGTCGGTGTCAGCATAAGCTGCTCACTGCAGGAAACCGATGGAAATCCGTGGCTGTCTCTTAATATTGACATTAGCGGTCTCGCTCCTCCCGAAAAGGCCGGAGATCAATACCCGCCAATATTCCGGTCTACCAATATCAGCGCCGAGGCCATGCTCGCGCTGGGAAAAGCCACGATGGTAGGCAGCGTGGACGATCCGGCAACCAAGCACCGGCTACAGGTCGACGTAACCGCAACAAAACTGAAATAAACAATGAGACTTCCTTGGGGGCTTCGAGTATCAGGACCTGATCTCAAAGCTCCCAAGACATCAGCGCACGCCCTTCGTTCGTCCCCGATCTAATTCCAATGAATTTTTTTTCGCTCAATTTGGGACTTGGCAGTTAGAGAGATGTAAGCGGAAGCAAGTTCGTGCTTTCGCATTAAAAACTGCCATGAGGAGGACGTGTATGAAATCCAGAAGAGCAAGGATGGTATGTATTCTGGCGCTGTGCCTTGGCCTGGCGCTCAGTTCCGTGTCCGTGATGGCTCAGAAATCGGCTCACCCTTCAACGGAAAAAATCAACATAAACTCGGCCACATCCGAACAGTTTCAGTCCCTTCCGGGGATTGGACCAGCAACGGCCAAGGCCATTCTCGAGTACAGAGCCAAGGTCGGGAAATTCAACAAGATTGATGAAATCATCAACGTGAAAGGAATCGGGGAGAAGAAATTTCAGAAGATCAAAGATCGCCTGGTGATCTGACGGCGGGTATCCATCATCGGCATTGCAATCGCTATCGGGTTGCCGATTCGGCGAAAGGGACTGAAAAGACGATACCGATAGCGATACCGATGGCGAAGCACCCTGTGGGATTTAGCTGAATGTGAGATGAGGGTGGACGCGGACCCATCGTGCGGGCTGCGCCACGGGTGCAGTGAAGACCTGGATATTTTTGGCCAGTGCGATGATTTCGCCGACGTCATCCATCAGCCGGAATTCCCTGGATTCCCAATTTGCCGTGATGAGATTCAGATCCATGCCGTGCAGCAGCTTCTTTTTTTCGGCCTCCGAAATCACGATTTCGGGCATATCGCGCAAAAGTTCCCGGATCGGCGTGATGTGGCCGATGAAGAACTCGCGCGGGTATACCTGCTGTCCATCCCCGAGCGAAACGGCGGACTCTATGGGAAATTCGCCGCTGCGCGTCCGGCGCAAACGCACGAGGTGTGCCCCGCAGCCGTATTCGGCGCCAATATCGTGCGCCAGGCTGCGCGCGTAGGTTCCGGCAGCGCAGGCTAATTCAAACTCCACTTCGCTTTGATGGACACCGATCAGGGCAAGCGACTTCACATTGACTTCTTTTGTGGACGGGCTTACCTCGATTCCCTTGCGCGCGTAGGAATATAAAGGTCTGCCCTGAATCTTTTTCGCCGAAAATGGCGGCAATGTCTGCCGAATGATTCCGCAATAATGCGAAAAAATCTGTTGCAGACGCGCCGCATCCAATTCCGGGTGCGAATCCTCGCCGAGCGGCTCCCCATCCACATCATAGGTGTTCGTTGCGAAACCGAAACGCATGACGCCGTGATACACCTTGTCGGAAGCAAGGAAATAGCTCGTCAGGCGTGTGGCGCGGCCCAAAGTAAGCGGCAGAACACCGGTGGCAAATGGGTCGAGAGTCCCCGCATGCCCGACCTTTTTGATCTTGGTCAGGTTCCGGATTTTCGCCACAACATCGTGGGAGGTCCATCCGGAGGGCTTGTCGATGATGATGACTCCGTCTGTGCTGTCCATGCTAGTGCTCGTGGATCTCATCGATCAGCCGATCGATGTGCTCCCCATATTCCTGCGACGTATCCAGCTGAAAGGCAATTTCCGGCAAAAACTTCATTCGGATCCGTTGACCAAGTTCGTGTCTGATCCAACCGGCCGCATGATTCAACGCCTCGAGGCTTTCTTCTTTTTCTTTCTCGGATCCCATCAGCGAAATGAAAATCCGGGCATGCCGTAAATCCGGATTCAGTCGGACGCCCGTGACGGTCACAAACCCGACTCTCCGGTCCTTCATGTTGCGCGAGATCATCAGGCTTATTTCCTGCTGGATCTGCAAGGCCAATCTTTGCGGTCGTCTGGATGGTTGCATAGCAATTCTTAAGTATCGATATAGGAAACCTGGCAGTCGATCAATAGATCGCCGAGCACATCTTCCGCATCTCTGACAAACTGCTGCATGACCCGTTCCAGGATCGCGTCATCCGCGCCGACTGTAACGGCCGCCAGCTTGGCCCGCTGCCATAGGTCCTGGTATTCCACTTCGGCGATCGAAAAATTCGACCTGGCACGCAACCGGTCCTGGGCTTTGCGGAGGACCATCCGCTTTTCCTTGAGCGACTGGGAGTACGGCAGAAAGAGTTCCAGTGTGCAATAAGCTATCGGCATGTTCGATTTACGAATTACGAGTTACGAATGACGAGAGCCAAAGCGGTTCCATTCGTAATTCGTCATTCGTAATTCGTAATTAGAGCGAGGTGGGTTGGACTTTTTCGATGATGTACGCCTCGATAATATCGCCCACTTTCACATCGGAGAAACGCTCGAAGCCGATTCCGCATTCGAATCCGGACTTCACTTCGGAAACATCATCCTTGAAACGGCGCAGCGAACTGATCTTTCCCTCGTGGATGACCGTGTTATCGCGGAGCAGTCTGGCTTCGGCGTTACGGCGGATCACGCCATCCAGAACATAGGAGCCCGCGATGAATCCGAATTTCGGTACGCGGAATGTATCGCGGACTTCGGCCCGTCCCACATATTTTTCGTTTGTCGTATATTCGAGCATGCCGATCATGGCCGCCCGGATTTCATTCGTCAGGTTGTAAATGACGGTGTAGAGCCGGATCTCGACTCCTTCGGAATCCGCCAGTTCCTGGGCTTTTCGCTCGGGCCTCACGTTGAATCCGATAATGATCGCGTTCGATGCGGAAGCGAGGAGCACATCGGTTTCGGTTACGGCGCCCGCCCCGCTGTGCAGAATTTTGACTTTCGCTTTTTCCGTACTGAGCTTGTTCAGCATATCGGTGACCACTTCCACCGATCCCTGGACGTCACCTTTGATGATGAGCGGAAGCTCCTTGACCGCTCCTTCGCGCATCTGCTCGTACAAGGCCTGCAAGGACATACGGGCTGTTTTCTGTTGGGATTGTTCCCTTTGCTTGGCTTGCCTGTATTCCGCAACCTGGCGCGCCTTCGTCGCATCCTTGAAAACCTGGAATACGTCCCCGGCATTGGGCAGATCCTGCAGACCCTGTATCTCGACCGGTGTTGAAGGCCCGGCAGACTCCAGGTTTTGCCCGTGGTCATTGACCAGCGCACGCACACGCCCGTTCACAGATCCGGCGACCAGGGAATCTCCAAGTTCCAGGGTGCCGTTCTGTATCAAAATCGTGGCTACGCAACCGCGGCCCTTGTCCACCTTCGCTTCGAGCACGACGCCGGAGGCGAGACGTTTGGGATTCGCCTTGAGATCCTTCATGTCCGCCACAAGCAGAATCATTTCCAGCAGCAGATCCAAATTCGTTTTTTGTTTGGCTGAGACCGGGACCGTCACGACATCGCCGCCCCAGTCTTCTGCCAGCAATCCCTGGTCCGCAAGCGCCTGTTTGACCCGATCGATCTGGGCGCCCGCCTTATCGATCTTGTTGATGGCGACGATGATCGGCACATTGGCTGCTTTGGCGTGGTGGATGGCCTCGATCGTCTGCGGCATCACACCGTCGTCCGCGGCAACAACCAGAACGACGATATCCGTCGCCTGCGCGCCGCGGGCGCGCATCATCGTGAACGCTTCATGGCCTGGCGTATCCAGGAAGACGATGCTCCGGCCGCGGATATCCACCTGGTACGCGCCGATGTGCTGCGTAATTCCGCCAGCTTCCGTCGCGGTCACATTCGTTTCTCGAATCGCATCGAGGAGAGATGTTTTGCCATGGTCTACGTGGCCCATGATGGTCACCACGGGCGGCCGCGTCATATGGTCCGCGAGGTTGTCCGCCACTTCCTGTTTGGCTTCGGCTTCCTGCTCGAAGCTGATCACTGCGGCGCGGAACCCGAATTCGGCGCACACTTCCTTCGCCGCTTCGACATCCAATGCCTGGTTGATGGATGCGAGGATTCCCTTGGAAATGAGTTTTTGGATAATATATTTCGATTTGATGTCCATCTTCTCCGCCAGTTCCTTGATCGTGACGCCTTCCGTAATGGCAATTGGCTTGAATTCTTCAGGCGAAGCCGGCGGACGAGGCAATTCGACTACTTTTGCGACCCTCTCAGGTACTTCCGGTCTTCCAGGCTTTTTCTTTCTTACAAACCTTGTGGGAGCGAATGTTTTCGGCGAGACGGGCTTCTCTTCGCGGAGACCCTTCAGGATGCGGTCCGTAATTTCGGGCGTCACCACCCGTTCCGTGGTAGTCCGCATCAAGATCTTTGTCTTGGCCTTGGGTATGACAATCTTTTTGGAAACGACACCGGGATGGGCCGCAGGCTCTGCCTCCGGATGGGCAGCCGCTTCAGTGGCATGCTCGACGGCCGGGGCGCGTTCAGGCATAGGCTCGACAGGAGGGGCTACGGGTTCGGCAGGGACGTGCACTTCATCGGCCGGGGCCGCCGATTCAGCCGGTAGAGTCTCGGGAGAAACCGGCACACCCGGTATCGCCGCTTCGGCCGGCGCTTCGGCCGGAGGCGCTTCTGTCAGCAGCTCTTCCGCCGCCGGTTTCTCGGCCGGCTTGGGCACTACCTGCTCGACCAGTTCGGCATGCTCCCGGTCGTAATGTTTTCGACCTTTTCGAGGCGCGAGGGACGCTTTAGGCGCAACTTCTTCCGGCTTCACCTCGACAGGCTTTTCTACCTTCGCAACCTTCTTTGCCTTTTTGGGTACGGGCACTTCGACTGGAGGCGGCGGTTCGGGTGCCGGGGCTTCAGCTTTTTTTGCAGGCTTCTTCTCCGCCTTTTCTTTTTTGGCGGCTTCAGCTTCCTTTTTCTTTTCCGCCCCTTGCGCTTTAGCCTCTTCGGCTTCTTTCTGGGCAAGAATCTTCTTCCGGATGGTCTCTGCAAAACTCGCATCAATCGTCGCGGTGGGCGAAAAAACGTATAGACCCAGCCGTTTCAGCTCAGCTAGGACTACCTGGTTTTTTACCGAGCATTCTGTCGCCAGTTCCGCGACCGTTATTTTATCCATTTTCGCAAAGACCTCGACTACGTATACTATCCGGCCCTTTTGGTTTTGAGCCAAACAGCAATCTTAAATCAATATAGCTGGCGTTTGCAACCGTGTGAAACCCCGGTTCAAAAGGGGAGCACATTTCTGCCCGCTCGTCAGCCAGACGACGACTGCCGGAGGAATACCTACTCTTTCGTTTCTTCCTCTGCTGTTACCGGCTCGGCAGCTTTAGACTCTGTTCCGGACTCATCTGCCGTTTCCGGTTGCCCTGCAGCTGCGGATTCATCTGCCGAAGCATCTTCTGCCGGAGCTTCCAATTCGGATTCCGAAGCCGATTCATCGTTCGGGGATTCTTCCTCGGCAGCAGCCTGAATTGCAGTAGGCAAATCCATGCCTTCCGGGACCTCGATTTCCACTTCCTCGAAGAGATCCTTAGCGGCTTCCATGATTTTTGCGGCCGTCTTATCCCCAATTCCCGGAATCTCTTTCAGCTTATCTTCGCCCAATTCCAGGATGCGCTCGACATTTTCAATCCCCGCTTCCCGCAAACGCTCGATGATCCGGCTGCTGATTCCTTCCAGCTCCGTGAGGGATGTGGAGGAGGATGTCAGGGACTCCATCACGCTGAGTACTTCCTGCTTTTTCTGCTCTTCGCTCTTAACGTCGATCTGCCAGCCTATCAGCCGGGAAGCCAGGCGGACGTTCTGTCCTTTTTTCCCGATCGCCAGAGACTGCTGCTTCTCTTCGACGATCACTTCCATCCTCTTTCCCGATGGATCGATGATCAAAACTTTCGAAATTTTTGCGGGATTCAGGGCGTTCGCAGCATATTGCGCCGGATCGTCGGACCACTGCACGATGTCGATCTTTTCTCCGCGGAGCTCGCGGATAATCGCGTTGATGCGGGAACCTTTCATGCCGACGCAGGCTCCCACCGGATCTACATCGCGGTCCAGTGAGGCAACGGAAATTTTGGCGCGATCGCCCGGCTCGTGCACGGCACTTTTTACAACGATGGTGCCGTCGTAAATTTCAGGGATTTCCATCTCGAAAAGGCGCACAAGCAGCTGAGGATCCGTGCGGGAAAGGATCACCTGGGGCCCTTTTGCAACCGGCAGGACCTTGACGATCACGGCACGGATGCGCTCGCCCTGTTTGTACGTTTCGGCTCTGGACTGCTCGCGGAGCGGAAGAAGCGCCTCCGTCTTCCCGATATCCACGATGATATCCGGACCCTCGAAACGCTTGGCGACGCCGTTGACCATTTCGCCGATTTTTTGGGAATATTCGTTGAAAATATTCTGCCGCTCGGCTTCCCGCACCTTCTGAAGAATGACCTGCTTCGCCGTTTGCGCCGCTATTCGACCAAGCACATCCGTCGGTTTCGGTATTTCGACGGTGTCGTCGACTTCCAGGGAGTCATCAATTTCTTTTGCCTCGCTCAGCGAGATCTCAAGGCTCGGATTTTCGACCGTTTCGACGACGCGCCTCACCGCAAAAATTTCCACGACGCCCGTTTCGGGATCAAATCGCGCGTTGATATCTTCGTTGGTCTTATAGAATTTCCTGGAAGCGGCAACCATCGCGTCTTCCAGCGCGCTGATAATAATCTTGGGATCAACGTTTTTTTCTTTGCTGATCTGTTCGATTGTTTGAGCAATGATGTTCGACATATTTCAGGCCCCCTGCGGCCTCATGCTTAACTCAGCCATCAAATTGGCCTTCTCGATATCCATTAGGGCAATTTCAACTTTCCTGTCCGGCGCGATTTCGAGTTCCAATCGGCCTTCTAGAACACCCAGGATCTTCCCCTTAAAATTTCTCTGTCCCCCAATAGGGGACCGCGTCCGCACCTTGGCGTTCTTTCCGCAAAAGCGCAGGAAATCCGATTCCTTTATCAGCGGACGATTCACGCCCGGCGATGAAACTTCTAAAACGTAGTGGAACGGGATCCAATCTTCCACATCCAGTGAAACCGAAAACCGCTTGCTGAACCGCTCGCAATCATCCAGCGTAACTCCGCCAGGCTGATCAATATATGCCCGGACGATACTGCGGTTCCCGTCCCCTTTAATTTCCACGAGCACAATCTCCATTCCCATGGAAGAGGCAATTTGTTCCGCCAGCTCAGCGATCCTGAGTTCCAGAGAGTGATGCTCGTTTGAGTCCTGCACTGCCATTCTTAGCCCTAAACAAAAAAAGTGGGCACTCGCCCACTTTGTACAAAAGCAGCATCGGGAAGTATACTCGACGGGCAACGAAATAGCAACAGCCCGTCCATTCCGGCTTCGCTGGGAGCGCCGGCGTCCTCGCCGGTTAGTTACCGCAATACGGAGAACCCTCTAAAAATTGGCTCTTTGTGCCTCACCTCTAGCCATTAAGCTCTGTATGCCGCCGAGGACGGTGGTTCCCAGGGCACAAACTATGCGGCATGCGGCGAGGACGCCGGCTCCTATTTCTTGGGCGCGGCGGCGGGTGGTGGCTCGATGAAATCGGCCTCTCCCCTGTCCAGGCTCGAAAGACCGTCCGGGTCCGCTATCTTCACGCTGGAATCTCCCTTAACCTGGGCGTAAATGCCGTTTTTGCTGCTCTTTCCCAGTGCGCAATCGGCAAGGACCGCGCCCCCCTGCTTCAGGACCACGTGAACGGGAGGTTTATCCAATCCGTATTCCTTGGGAGAGCCCGGCTTATCAATCCAATCTTTGACGGGCTTTTCCATTGCATCCAGGATCCCGTTAACCGCATCCCATTTAGCCTTCTTTTTTGCCGCGCCGAGAAACCATTCTCCATTCAGCTTGCTGAAGCTGAAATTGCCCTTCGTATTCGTGAGTTCGATGGAATCTACATCCCAGCGCTGGATGGAAGCCAGAGGCTTGTCGCGCACGTCGTTCGGGGATTTTGTCAGCTTGTCCACAAGCTCCTTTTCCACGAAAAAGAGGTCCGGTCTGGACGCATCTTTTGCCAGATATACCGTGGACGTTGGAGCCGGCTTCTCTTCCGCGGCGGCCGGTTTCACACCCTTTTTCTTAAGCTTGGATTTTTCCAGACCGATCATCAGGTGCTTGATCGCCTTGTCTTTGCCATAGGTCAGGCTGACATCGATCAGCGGTTTGTCCAAGCCCAGCGTTGCATAGTCTTCGGGATTTTCGTTGAAAAACTCCTTGATCTTTCCCATGGACAAGGCATTCAGGATCGCGCGCACTCCCGGACCATCTGCGGCCCTTTTCTCGAAGCCCTTGAACCACCACCGGTCATCTTTGTCCTTAGTGAGCTCAAAAACACCTTTGGGGTTATTTACGATCAAGGATTGGACTTCCGGCTGCTCGAAGCTCAAGACCGAATGATTTCTGAGGTCGTCCACCTTTTTGCCGAGAGTGCCGGCAGCGCTGCTGGAAATCAGTATCACGGTTTTCTGCCCCGGAAAGGCTGCGTAGGCAAAATTTCCCGTCGGATTGTTGATTCCGAAATCGATGCCATAATCTTTGCCGTCCCTGGTTTTGAATTTCAAGCTGGTCTGCGCCGGATTCAGCCCGAATTTGGCCATATCCGATGAATTCTGCTCCAGGATGCTCTCACGGCGCAGCGTAGCTAAAGAATTGGCTACACGGTCGAGTTCTTCGGAATCAGCGTCATAGGTTTGAGGCGCGGTCAGGACCCATTCCTTATCACCCTTGCGCACCGCCGCAACGTGTTGGCCGGATGAGGAAATTTCGATCTGTTGGATGTTCTTGCCCTCGACCTTCCAAATCTGGTTTTCCGATTCTTTGGCCTTCTGGCGCTGTTCTCCCCCTTTGATTTCGTAAAAATAGATGAAGGCGCCCAGCGCAAGAACCACGACCAGCAGTATCAGCGTGCCCTTGAAACGCATCCTATCTCCTCCGGCGATTCCGCACGACAATGATCCCGATGATAAGCGCAGCCGCGGGCAGAAAAATGATCGTGATCAGTCGCACGTTCGCTAATTGGCTTTGGGAGAGCAGGATCCGGCGATCTTCCGCCGGCTTCGGTCGAATGGAGATCAGGTCTTCATCCTGGGCGAGCCAGCTGACCATGTTCAAGAACAGGTTGCCGTTACCCTGCTGAGGAAAATAAGCGTTAATCGGGAAATTGGAGGTTCCGGTTACCACCATCCTTGCTTTAGCCGCTGGAGCGTCATTGGAGGATGGCTTGATTTCCTTCGTCACTGCTACAGCCAGCGGCAACGGCCCCTTTAAGTCCTTGCCCGGATCGAAGGAAATTTTCGGATCATTCAGATTTGTTTCCCCCCAACTGTTTTCGTTGCTCTTAAAGAGCGGTTCGACTGTGATTCCCTGGGGAATCGTTTTGTCCGGCTGAATGGACCGGGTAAAAGGGAAAAACGTCATGGTGTTGAAACGATCAGTGATCTTGTGACTCTCATATTTGAAAACGAGAGGATAACTCGGGCCTGTTCCCATGAGACGGCCGGCGCCGCTGACATCCAGGACCACATCGTTGTCAACCTTCACTCCCCATGCTTTCAAAAACGTTTCCAATGAAGGAGCCGGTTGAGGATCGAGCAGAAGAAACAAACCGCCGGATCCCTTGTTGAGAAAATCGTTCACAAACTGCAGTTCCTGGGGAAAGGGCTCTTTTGTCGCTCCTGCAATAACGAGCACTTTTGCATCCACCGGCACTTTGCCTTCCCCGGCGAGGTTTACTGTAGCGACTGCATAGCCCTGGCTTTCCATTGCCTTTTGGGTCTCGGAATAGCCTTTTTGGTCAGTATCGGACGGATCTTTTTCTCCATGGCCCTGAACAAAATAAATCTTCTTTGTCTCGGAACGACAGACCTTGACAATAGCGTTGGTGAGATCTTCTTCCTGAACCTCTTCCGAACGCTTCTCAATCTTTTCTTTTCGATTTTGATAAGAAACGACAATTGTTCCGAATTTGATTTGTTCGCCGCTGAATGGATTCTGGGCTGTGCCATACGACGAAACGCCGTATTGCTTTGCAAGATCAGGCTGTTTATCGGGATCGACGAAATTGTAGCGAATTCTCTTGCTCCTGGCCTTATATTCGAGAAGCAATTCCTTCACTCGAGCGTCATCGCCGCCCGGGTAAAACGCTTTGATATCCACATCCCCGGCCAATTTTCCGAGAATCTGAACCGTTTGAGGCGCCAAAGAATATCGACCGCCGCTGGTTGTATCGAACCGTTTTGTATGCTTTTGACCGAGGTAGTTCAGCCCGGAAACCACTGCGATGACCAGGATCAATGAAATCACATAGTTTGATGCATACTTTGTCGAGCGTTTTCCCAGGGATAGGAGGATTTGCTGGTAGTTCGCGGCAATACCCGCAATCACCATCAGTCCACCTGCAATAACGAGACCCAGGTTCCATTTTCCCCAAATGTTGGACGCCGAATACCAGATGATTCCGGCCACCAGAAGCAATAGGCCTAATGTGTCGAGTTTCTGTAAGTATTTTTTCATTAGCCCTTCCACCGCATTGACTCAAGTGAACGATATGCCAGAAAGAGTCCGACAAATGCAAAAGTTACATAGTAAATGATGTGTGATGTGTCGATCACGCCTTTGATGAAGTCGTCAAGATGACTGACAATGGATAAATAGCTGGCCACGTCTTTGGGCACACCAATTGTCGAAGGGAAAAACGCCGGGACGATCCAGAGAGCAAGGCTCAAACCGAAAGTTAGAATTACAGCAACAATCTGGTTTTCAGTCAGCGTTGATATGAACAGCCCCAGGGCAAGAAGTGCCGCTCCATAAAGAAACAACCCCAGATAGCCTGAGAAGATAGGCCTCCAATCGGGTTTGCCATAGATAAATAGCGGCGAAATAGTAAGCCAGCTCGCCACAATCAGTGTCAGAAGAAAAGTCAGACTGGCCAAATATTTCCCGATCATCGCCTGAAAATTGCCGACGGGCGTTGTGAGCAGGAGTTCAATGGTTCCCCTCTTCTTTTCCTCGGAAAAGAGTCCCATAGTCAGCATCGGAATTATGAAAATCAAAATCACCGTCATCGTTCCGAACAATCTCTGCGTCACTTCTCTGGGAATGTCTATCGGCTGAACTGCCTGTCCCATCTGCGCCTGAGAAATTGTGTATTGAACAAGGCTCGAGAAGTCTGCGAAGAAAAATCCGCCACAGATTAGAAGGAAGATTGTCAACACAACGTAAGCAATCGGCGAGACGAAATAGCTTTTCATCTCGCGCTGCCAGATTGCCAGAATATTTTGCATACCGGGCCTCTTAAACTGGGCGCCGAAATCGGCGTAAGTTATTCTGATTCTTTGGTTGTAAGATTGATAAAGACGTCTTCCAGGCTCATGGAGATGCTGCGCAGGTCGAGAAGCCCCCAGCCCTGGGATACAACGGCCGCAGCCAGTACTCGACGAAGGTCGCTATCCAATTTGCATTCAACAGTATACGTAGCCTGTGAGCTCGCGGCTTCCTGCTGAACCTGGACGCTCAAAACACCATCAATCGACTGGAGTTTGGCGCGGACGGCATCCATCGGGCCATCCACGGTCAGGGATACCCGTTCAGCGCCTCTTATCTGGTGGGCCAAGCCTTGCGGAGTATCCATGGCCACAACCTTGCCCTGGTCGATGATGACGACACGATTGCAGGTCACGCTGACTTCAGGCAGGATGTGCGTCGAAAGAACGACGGTGTGCGTTGAGGCAAGACCCTTGATCAGATCTCTAACTTCATGTATTTGCTTGGGATCCAGTCCAAGAGTAGGCTCGTCGAGGAAAAGCACTTCCGGATTGTTGAGCAGGGCCTGCGCCAGGCCGACTCTTTGTTTGTAGCCCTTGGAGAGCTTTCCGATTATCCTGTTCCGAACGTCGCCCAGGTTGCACTTTTCGATGGCTTCGGCCACTTGGGTTTTTCGCTGACTTGATCGGGCTCCCTTGATCTTCGCCACAAAGTTCAGATAAGACTGAACCGCCATTTCCGGATAAAGAGGTGGATTTTCAGGAAGATAGCCGATTCTCTTGCGAACTTCGAGGCTCTCCTCGAACACGTCGTATCCGGCGACTCTGGCAGTACCCTCGGTTGAAGGCATATAGCAGGTGAGAATGCGCATCGTAGTGGTTTTTCCGGCGCCGTTCGGTCCCAAAAAACCGAGAATCTCACCCTTTTCCACCTTAAATGAAATGTCATCCACGGCTTTGCGGCCGTTGAATACTTTGCTGACATGTTCTACTTCAATCACGCTCATTCCTCCCGGAAGTGGCTCGTAAAACCTGAATTTTAAAAGGCTAAATAATAATGAAAACCCTCGAACGAGTCAACTGAGCGGTCCATTTCCGGACCGGGTTCTGGATGTATGTCCCATCTTTCCAGAATCTTTTCACGTTTTTGGACTTAGGGAGCGGTTTCATCCATTTCTTCATGTTTTTGCCGCAAGCGCACAGAAATAATACGGATCAGCCAAAAACCGGTTGCGAAAAAAAAGAATGGATGCTATAACATTGCCGGAACGAATTTAGGACTCATCCGTATTAACGGGCGTGAAGATGCATTTTCTAAAAAAAGCGAGGTTTTTACCTTGATACCCACAAAAAAATTCATCTCGCCCGCTGAAACTATTTCTCGGTGTCGACTATCTAATAGGTTGTAGCGCCCTCGGGTCATAAAGAGGTCGGGACCAAAAAAGAAGAATCCCCCCCTTAAGCCATAATTGGCGCAGCTTTAATTCACGTAGGGATTTTAACAAGTGTCCCCAAAAGGATATTACTAAACATGATTGAATTAGAACAGAACGATATCTCGGAAGAAACCGAATACGATGCAATCGACTTGGACGAAGAAGGGCTGGGCGATTCCGAATCCTTTCCGGGCCTGACGCGGGCCAATTATGTGGACAGGGTTCGATTTGCGCGCGTTCCGAATGAAAGCAGGTCTATCGGGAAGACGGAAGAATCCGCTGCTTCTGCGGATCCCCTGTACATCTATTACAGAAGCATGAGCAAGATTCCGCTCCTTACCCGGGAGCAGGAAGTGTATCTGGCCAAGAAGATTGAAACGGCCAAGCTCAATACTCTGCGCCTGCTGTCGCTGACGACGATCAACACCCGCAAAATCATGGAGCTGGCAGAGGAATTGCAACCGGTCGGATCTGCACCGGTCGTTCCCATGTTCGGGATGGAAGACCGGCGGGAAGCCGAGAACGATGTGTCTCTCGAGGAACGCACCAAGATACGGCTCCGCAAGGTCCACAGAATTCTCAACCGTCTCGAAAAGCTGGAAGACAAATACCGGCTGACCCGGAAGAACATGCTCAAGAGCAAAGCGCGTGCCGCCAAAACCAATAAGGATCTGACCAGGATTAAGACCAACCGGGAAGCGATCTACGGTTCCCTGCAGCGGATCGACTTTTCCGAAAATCAGATTGCCACTTTGATCGGAAGCGTGGAAACGGTGCTTCGTGAAATGGAAGAAGCGCAAAAGGCGATCAAAATTCATTCCCATCGCAGAGATTCCGGCCAGAAAGCGGTTCGGGAAGCGAGGCTGCGGCTGAGCGAGATGGAAGCGCAGCACCTGACGAATGTGGATGAGCTGCGCAAAATCATCGCTCTGATCAGCGAGAACAAAACCGAAATGCTTCTGGCCAAGGATCAGTTTGTGCGGTCCAACCTGAGGCTTGTTTTGAGCATTGCCAAGAACTATTCCTACCCCGGATTGGATCTCCTGGATCTGGTTCAGGAGGGGAACATCGGGCTGATGAAGGCGGTGGATAAATTTAATTACCGTCTAGGCCACAAGTTCTCCACCTATGCCACGTGGTGGATTCGGCAGAGCATCACGCGCGCGATCGCGGATCAGGGCCGGACCATCCGCATCCCGGTCCACATGGTGGAAGCCATGAACCGTGTGTTGAAGGTGGCGAACGAGCTGACCAAACGGATGGGACGCGAGCCTTCGGTTCACGAGCTTGCCAAGGAATTAAAGACTCCGGTGGCGAAAGTGACGCAGATTCTGAAGGCGGCCCAGGAGCCGATTTCTCTCGAAGCGAGCATCGCGGACAACAAGGATGCGGTGCTGAACAAGTTCATCGAGGATAAGAATGCGGTGTCTCCGGACGAAGATGTCATGAAGCACAATCTTCGCGAAGTGACCAGCTCCGCCCTGCAGTCGCTGTCTCCTCGCGAGCAGGAAATCGTGCGGATGCGCTATGGCCTGAATGAAAACGGGAAAGAATACACGTTGCAGGAAGTGGGAGAGATTTTCCAGGTGACAAGGGAACGGATACGCCAGATCGAAGAGAAGGCGCTGCTCAAACTCCGGAGCCCTTATCGCTCGAATAAACTGCGCGAATTCGCCGATTTTGTAAGCAACAACTAAGCTGCATATCCGCGGCAGGATTTTCATCCTGCCGCGGACGATCTTACTTCACAGCTTTCTTCAGATCACTTCCAGCTGCAAATTTAGGCACTTTGTGGGCGGCAATTTTGATAGGAACTCCTGTTTGAGGATTCCTTCCCACGCGGGCTTTTCTCTTGGCTACGGAAAAAGTCCCGAAGCCGACGATCGTCACTTTCTGGCCTTTCTTCAGGCAAGCGGTAATACTTCCCACCAGCGAATTAAACGCCGCTTCCGCTTTCGATTTGGTCAGGCCTGCATCTTTGGCAATTTTCCCTACAAGATCACCCTTATTCACAGGATCCCCCTTTCTGCGCCTCGTCTATTAAGAATTCTGGAAACGGCCGAGTAATAGCACCGCACGCCGACAGGAGTCAAGCGAAATCCATACTTTCGAAGTTCACAGCTTCATGCCGCGCCCGGAAACAGATTCCAGTTTTCCGAGTTTAGCTGCAGTTCCCAAAAAGGATAGTGATTTCAAGCTGTCTTTTTGCCCGGGACGATTTTATCCGACTCACCCGGCCCCGTCTAAAAATGCGAATAAGCATTCACGCTGCAAAGTCCGAAAGTGTTGTTCCGGGAAACATATCGTGAAGCAAACTTTAATATGGGCAGCCTCAAGCTTAGCCCTAGGGATATAATCGCGGACGGCAAGCGTTTTCTGATGATAAAAGATCGCTGCAGTGACGAGTCCAAAGGAGAACTGTTCCGGCGTAGAATCAACATCGTTCTGAATTGGCTGGTTTGAAGAACTGAAGCAACGGGTGCCGGTGAAATAACTCGAGATTGCAGATTCGAGATTCAAGGTTGGCTAAGACAGGATCTTGTTATTATTTTCGGATCTCGAATTAGAATTAGCCGATCCAAACGGTGAAAGCCGGATATAATGCATGTCATAATGAAAGCCGCAGAATTAGGGTTTTCTGTGAATCCTTCGAAACAAACGGGACAGGCTATGGATACGCCAGGCCGAGCTTATCAGGATGCCGTTGAGTATGGCATTGACACCAGTCAACTGGATTATATTCTGACTTTGACACCGGCAGAGCGCTTGCGGCGCCATGATGCCGCTCTTGCGTTCGTTTTGGCCGCCCGTAAGGCCGGAATTCGATATTATGGCTTCGACTCTCGATCTCCTAAAGCGTCTCAATGATCATCGGGCAAAGTACGTCCTCGTCGGTGGAATGGCCTGCGTGATTCACGGATCGCAAATCGTTACACAGGATGTGGATGTTTGCGCCCCGCTCACGCAGGAAAACCTACCGCGATTGCTTGCCGCGCTCGCGGGCATTCACGCTCGATTCCGAATGACTCCCGATCTTCATCCTTTGCCCGATGACCCGGAAAAATTGGAGGGCTTCAAGAATCTGTATCTGGTTACGAATCTCGGACAACTGGATGTGCTATCGGAGATCACTGGTGTGGGCGAGTATTCCGAGGTGGAGCAACATACCATCCTGGTAGACCTGGAGGACATCCAATGCCGAGTCCTGGATCTTGATACGCTAATTACTGCCAAAAAAGCGATGAACAGCCCCAAAGACCGTCAAACCGTTATAGAACTGGAGGCCATCCGAGAACGCCTGCGTGGTCTGGAAAAGAGATAAAATACCCTTTTTACCAGCAACAAAACCAACCCGCATTATTAAGAGGATTTCCCTTCCGCCCTTCAGCCAGTGCCCCATAAAATGGCCGTACGCATTGCCAAGCTCAGCAAAGCAGCATGTAGGTCTTCTTTAGCGGGGGGGCGCATGCCTGAAATTGGTCAAACGATCTCGCACTACAAAATTGTGGAGAAGATTGGTGGCGGCGGAATGGGTGTTGTATACAAAGCCGAGGACACCATCTTAGGCCGATATGTTGCGCTGAAGTTTCTGCCCGCGGAATTGCTTGGCAGCCCTGCCGCGACTGAGCGATTCCTTCGTGAAGCGAAAGCCGCCGCCGCATTGAACCACCAGAATATTTGCGTAGTGCATGAAATCGGAAATTATGAAGGCCTGCACTTCATATCAATGGAATTGCTCGAAGGACAGACTCTCCGGCAGCGGATTGCGCGAGGAAGATTGAGCACAGAGGAACTGCTGGAGGATGCCCTCCAGATCGCCGCCGCGCTGGATGCAGCCCATGTCAAAGGAATTACCCATCGGGATATCAAACCTGCAAACATCTTCATTACCCAGAGTGGGCAAATAAAACTTCTCGATTTCGGCTTGGCCAAACGCCCCGCCGCGAACTTACACGCTGCGGGATCTGCAGCCACGACAGAAGCGCAGATCACCAGTCCAGGAGGCACCCTGGGAACCGTTTCCTACATGTCGCCTGAGCAGGCTCGAGGCGAAGAATTGGATGTCCGGACAGACCTCTTCAGCTTCGGCGTCGTCCTGTACGAAATGGCCACGGGACAGCAGGCATTTACCGGCAGCACTTCAGCCGTTATCTTCGATTCCATCTTTCATAAGGCACCCACGTCACCTATACGCGTGAACCCCGAGATCCCAGGCGAGTTGGAACGCATTATTAACAAGGCGCTCGAGAAGGACCGCGAACTTCGTTATCAGAGCGCTTCTGAGATGCGGGCCGATTTGAAGCGATTAAAGGGAGCGCACCAAAAAGAAGAAATAATGATCGTCCCAACCATGTAGGCATTGGCTTGTCAGAAGACCAGGCCGTCTGAATGCCTTTTGCCCAAAAAAATTTCTTCCCAAAACATCCGATGCAAATGGATAAGCAGCCCACAATGCCTAGGAGAATTTCTTTAATCATCTTAATTCCTTGATGCGAGTAAACAAAACCATTTCCTTGATAGGAGAATTTCTTTAATCATCTTAATTCCTCGATGCGAGTAAACAAAACCATTTCCTTGAACGGTTGCTCTATTGGAGGAAGAATGGGAACCGCGACGCCTCTCAGTACGGCACACGTTACAGATGCGGAAACTCCGGCATTTCGCGGAGAGAGTCTGGTGACCGACGACAGGACAATCTACGATGAAATGATCGCGCCTCTGGAAGCCACAATGATGCGCTCCATCTGGCGCGTGGTGCGCAAAGCCGACCTGGCCGAAGACTGTCTCCAGGATGCGCTGACGGTCATATGGAAAAAACGCCTCGAGATCCATCGCCACCCCAATCCTCCAGCGCTAATTCTGAAGATCTGTCTGGACTCGGCATACGACGCATTGCGCAGAATCGGGCGCATGCGGCGGCAAACGGACTTGTCACCGCTGGACAATGCTCCTGCGGATCACGGAGCGGATCGAAGCCTGGAAGAAGCAGAATTCGAGCAGCAGGTGCAACGAGCGATCCGACGACTGCCCAAAAAGCAAGCGCTGGCTGTGATGATGCGGCTCATCCATGAGGAACCTTTCAGTGCCATTGCCCAGGCGCTGGGTTGCAGCGAAGTGACCGTAAGAATTCATATTTCCAAAGGCCGGGCCCAGCTAAGAAAGTGGCTCTCCCCTCTGTGTCAGAGTCATCGGCAGGAGGAAGACAATGACTAAAAGAGATATATCAGAACCTGATCTGGACCGATTTCTCAAGCAGACGTTTAGGGACGATATTCCGCCTGAAGCCGAAGCCAGGATGAATCGACACTTCCGCCATTTTGAGAACAATCTTGCGCAACAAGATGCCCAGGCCGGACCCCACCGCGGGCTATGGGGGCGGGGGATATTTCGGAAGGAAATCATGGCTTTTGCATCGGCGGCCCTGTTGATCGCGGGCGCAGTGATGCATCTGAGCGGGAATCAAAGCGTTCTGGCGCACTCCATTGCAGGCGTGAAAACGGTCGTTACCGTATCCTCACGTTTGCTTCGCGTCGCATCCATGGATTGCATGATTCTAAAGCGAGATGCCGGAAATGATCCATACTCGTGTCGCGTGCGTTGGGACGCGTCGGGTATTTCGCGTGTGGACCTGAACGCAAGCACCGGTGAAAAGCGGACGCTTTGGATTCCAGATGGGGCCGGACCAAGGGCTTTGTATGAGAGCCTCGCGGCACGCTCAACGTCAATTCAGGCCATGCCTGCCGATCCCATGTGGCAACCGGCCCTGGAATTCCTGACGCCGGCGATTCTGGCGGAGCACTTGGAATCGCGGTACGGATTGGTCCGGGCCTTACATCAGCATGAAGCCGAAAGGAATCAAGTCCTGCTTGTCGGGCTGGACAATCAGCAGGCAGTCGAGGTCGCCGTCGATGTGGCGACATATCTGCCGATAACGATTAAAAAGTATCGGCAAGATTCGCGCCCGGCTGGAGGCGGACGAGCTTGTCTCGAGGAGATCCGGTTTCAATGGAACCAACCGATTCCAAAGGAATTGCTCCTTCCCAAATTCGCGGCGGGGAGCAAGTCAGTCAATTAACGATGGAGTTCAACTCATAAAGGAGGACACCATGTCGTCCACAGGTCCCGGAAAAAAGATATTGTTGATCCTTGGGGGATTCCTGGTCTTATTTTTTGTGGCAGCGGGTGTGAGGCAATTGGGATACCCCGCACATTTTCTCGATGCCCATGGATTTCTTTTTGTTCTTGTGAGCGGAGTGGCGCTGGTGATGATCAGTTTCCCAGGTGCTGAAATCCGGCGTGCGTTCCGGGATATTGCGGCAAATGCTGGAAATGAGGTGGATATCAGAGGCTCAGCTTTTTTCTGGGAAGCTGCCGGACGCGGTTTCTGGATTCTGGGAGTAGTGTGTAGTATCTTGAATCTCACGATTGGCTTTGTTGCCCTGGCCACCGAATCGGGCGGCCTTCAAATGATCACAAACACAATGGCCCGGTCACTGCTGACCGCGCTATACGGTAGCCTACTCGCCGTGATCTGCTTTATCCCGTGCTGGAAACTTAGCGCGGAACTGCGGGGACGGCCGCCGGCGTCCAGTGCAGAGCGAAGTTCTGCATCCATAGAGCCCTCCAGGTGGAGACTCGGCGCCGTGATTGGCTACGTACTGGTCATTGGAGTTTTGACTTTCTTTCTCGTATCGAATGCCCTCAAGCTTGGTTTGCCCCAATATCTTTGGATGGGGTATCGGCCGGGTATGCTGGTAGTCCTGGGAGGGACGATAGCGCTGATGCTGTTTTTGGGCAGGGCAGGCTCCGGCACGATGCTATCAACAGCTTTTGCGGCCATGGGATTCATCGGTTCCCTGCTGGGATGCATCCAGATGCTGTGCAGCATGACCATGAACTTTCCTTTAGGCATCGCGACACTTGCTGGAGCTCTTGCGTTCGTACTCTCTTCCTGCCTTACCGCCCTGCTGGGAATGGCTCTCGTGGGCGCTCCTTTGGAGGACAGCGCGGTCCGAAAAGGACGAGCTGCCGCGCCGTTGGTTCTCAGTCGCATGTCGTGGTATGTCTTCCCGCTGCTGGCATTGATGTTCACGGTCCTGGTGTTTGTCATGATGATTACGCCTCTAACGCCCGGACCTCATTAACCCGCATTATTCACGAAGCTTCTACTGCGTTGCGCCCGGAGGGCGCCGTAGGAGTACGGCAGCAAGCTGTCGCTTTTAAGAACAGGCTGTGAGGACGACTCGCCAGAGTCATCCGGTTGCTGATTCTCTTGCATCGGACGGCTCTGGAGAGCCGTCCTCACAGATTAGCTGCGAGAAGCGCAGGCAAGCCTGCGCATTTCGAAAGCTTCGCCTGCAAAAATTAGCCGCCTCGCTACGAACCTTCATAAATAGTGCGGGTTAAGAATAGGAATAACGAAGCAAATACTGCTTTAAAATGGCAGGCCCGCCGATAAAAAGGGGAACGGCGTTTGAACCGGCCCCCTGAATTTAGCCTATGGAGGACCAGATAGGAAAACGGATTCCGGGCGGAAGATTCACCATACATCGGCGAATTACGCAGCGGAGGATTTTGCCGAGTTTGCCGAACGCCCTCAGCAAACGGCATGAGTTTTTGGGCAATTTGAGTTCAGTGGTGAAAATGGAGGATTTCATTTGGGTCGTGCAACCAAAAGAATATTCCTCGATTTATCAACAGGTCACAGGCGCTTTGCCTGAAGAGCACCCGACCGCCTCGAACATGATGGACTTGCGTTTTGATCCGCTGAGGGGCGTCTACTTCACGGAAGACAATACGCTCTATCGGGTGACGCAGAATTATGTGATCCCGGTCGATTCGCCCGAGCTGCAAAAATCCAACTTGACGGTCACGGAAATTGTCAGTCCGTTGAAACTCCTGTCGATGATAGAGGAAAATCCGACGGATCCCCTGTGGATGAGCTGGTACGATACTTTTTTGTGGCCACAGGGCTTGGGCGTCGATTTGACGAAGATACCGCCCGATGGAGTTGTGGTCAGCGACCAGGAGTTCGAATCCCACAAAGGGTTTTATCTCGCCTTGCTGAAGTGGGGCTCGCGCTCAAAAGAAAATTTCATAAAAGGGGATACCGTTTACAGGCAGGTGATGCTTCAACAGACAGAATAGAAGCCGCTCGCCTATCGGACAGAGAGCCGTACGACTTACCCGCCGCGCACCAGGCGAAGGGCAGGAGGGATTGGCTGCCGCACGGGATTGAAACAAACCCCCAGAAAAACAAATACAAACTGGCAATTCTCAATGACAGTGAATCGGGCAAATGAGCGGGCCGGGCAAATGCAAATTATTATAATGATTTGGAAGTGTGATGCCGGTCACCACGCGCAATAGCGGCAATGTGACAGGATATAGGGAGTAATCCTTACAAATTACAGCAGGAGATCCTATGCATCGTTCTGGCAAGTGTGGGGCGTTTCTCTTTATCTCCGGAATGATTTTTCCCCTCCTCTTCGTCGCCGCTGCCGCCGCAGCTCCCTCCATCGGAGCGTGCCCTGTTTTCCCGGACGACAATGTCTGGAACATACCGGTCGTCGGCTTGCCGCTGGACGCCGGTTCGCAAGGCTATATCACAACAATCGGCGCAAGCAAGGGCCTGCATGCGGACTTTGGCTCCGGCACCTGGGATGGCGGGCCTATCGGAATTCCATACACCACCGTGAACGGGTCGCAGGCAAAGGTCCAAATAGAGTTTGACTATGCGGATGAGAGTGATCTGGGTCCTTACCCGATCCCTTCAAATGCTCCCATCGAGGGAGGAGATCAATCTACTGGAGATCGGCATGTCCTCGTTGCCGACACAGACAACTGTATTCTCTATGAACTCTATTCAGCCTATCCGCAATCCGATGGCAGCTGGCAGGCAGGGTCAGGAGCGATTTTCAACTTGCGTTCCGACGCCCTCCGTCCCTCGACATGGACTTCCGCAGATGCGGCCGGACTTCCCATTCTGCCTGGGCTGATACGGTATGACGAGGTCGCTTCAGGCGAAATCAAGCACGCCGTGCGCTTCACCGCGCCACAGACACGGAATGCCTTTATTTGGCCTGCGCGGCACCGCGCTTCCAGCCTGACAGGTCAACAATATCCACCCATGGGGCAGCGTTTCCGTTTGAAAGCGGACTTCGATATATCGGGCTTCTCTAGAGATGCCAAGGTTATCCTTACGGCACTGAAAAATTACGGCATGATCCTGGCAGATAACGGGTCTTCCTGGTACATCTCGGGAGCACCGGATCCGAGATGGGACAACGATGTGCTGCATGAGCTTGGAAAAGTAATGGGCTCTGCATTCGAGGCCGTCGATGAATCCTCGTTGATGATAAATCCGGATTCCGGACAGGCAAGTCGCCTGTCTGCGCCGACAAACCTTCATATAGAAAGATAGGGCACCAGCACCTGTACCCTCACTTCCTTCCGGCGTGTCGCCTAATGCCGCATTGAAACCTTGAAATCCTGGACATCCACGAATCCTGGAATCCTGGACACCCACCGAATCCAGGGATGGTAAATCCTGAAAATCCTGGAATTCTGAATCCTCTGAATTTCTGAATCCTCTGAATCCTCTCTGAATCCTGGACACCCACTGAATTTCGCTCGGCAATTAGCTGCGGTCAGAAAGCCGTAACTCGTTAGCAAAAAAGAGCATGCGCGAAGTATATTCATCCGCTGAATGAAACGGGGCAATATCGGACACGCATCAACAACACACACCGGGAAGAAATGGGTGTCCACGATTATCCACGATTTCCACGATTTTCTCAGGTTTTCACGAATTTGGAATTTTCAGTGGAACAAATTAGCTTGAATTGTGTCTACAGTTGTAGTAGATATAGCCTAAAGTGTAGTAGATGATTCGGAGAGACATAATGGCCAAACAAAAATCAGCAACGCTCACCAGGTTCGAACTCGAAATCATGCAGGTGTTGTGGAACCTGGAAAGGGCATCGGTCAGAGAAATACAGGAGAAGCTTCCGGACACGCGGCGGCCGGCCTATACCACCGTTCAGACGCTCGTTCGGAGGCTGGAAGAAAAGGGCGTCGTGCGAAGGCTGAAAAAGATCGGAAATGCTTTGATATTTGAACCGGTGGTTGCTCGCAAGGTGGTTCATGGGAGGCTGATCACGGAGTTGCTCCAATTATTTGGAGGATCCGCCCGTCCGCTAATGGCGCACCTTGCGGAAATGGGCAAACTGAACCTGGAGGACGTGCGCGAACTGGAAAGCCTGTTGGCCGAGCAGAAGGGGAACACTACGACTCCTTCTATCCAGGAAAGGGGCAGGCAAAATGACGGGTCATGAAAAACTGGCTGAATTCTCCGCTTTTCTTTGGCCTGCCATGGCCGACCATCTTTGGCAGGCGACGATTGTGGCGGGGCTATGCCTCCTGGTGCTGCCGACACTCCGCGGCGCCAAGGCTAAAACGCGCTATGCCTTGTGGATCTTGGCATTCTTGCGCTTTGTCATTCCCCCGGCCCTGGTTTTTCTCGTTGCCAATTGTTTGGGCTTCCCCCCATTCCGCGAGAGTAGCTTCGAAACGCGGTTGCTGCAGGTGTCGACTAGCGTGGTTCACGTGGTGCAGCCTTCGGTATTGGTTGATCCACAACGGCCGGTCGCTCTGGGTTCAACGACGATAGGGCATCCCGAGGCTTTCTGCATCTTTACGATTATCTGGATCGCCGGCTGCACGTTTCTTCTGGGACGTTGGATGTTTCGTCAGTGGAGATTTACGAGGTCGCTGCGGCTGACAGCACAGGATGTCGAAGGTGAGCTCGGGCAAGTGATCGCGTCCTTGAAAAACAAATTAGGCATCGGGCGTCCGATGAATCTTCGAATTGTTTCGGAAGGCTCCGAGCCCGGCGTGAGCGGGGTATGGCATCCGGTTCTCGTGCTCCCGGAGGATATGCTGCAGCAATTAAGTCCCGCTGAGGTTGAATCTGTACTGGCTCATGAATTGGTCCATATTGCGCGGCTCGACAATCTCTGGAGCAGCCTGCAAATGCTGGTTTGCTGCATTTTCTGGTTCTATCCGGTGATCTGGCTTCTGGACCGGCGCTTGATTGTCGAGCGAGAGCGCTCGTGTGACGAGCGGGTGATAGGAGTGACGCACAATTCTCAGGCCTATATTTCTGGCCTCATCAAAATGACGGGCATCAGCCTTGGACTTCAGGCGCCGGGACTCGCGCCCATGGCCGGGTCCAACCTGAAAAGGAGAATAGAAAATATGAAGAAAGCGAATGGGAAAGCTCCTGTGAGCGCGACGATTCTGCTGTCTTCCATCGTCGCACTCATCGCGTTTTTGTATCTCGCGGCTGCGCCTTTTCAAAAGAACACGGCGCAGGCCGCCCAATTCAGCCTCACAATCGAGAATTCCGAAAAATCCCCTCTGCAGATCGTGTCTGCCACCTTTGAAGACATCTCACTGTCTCCGCACCCGACTGCACAAGTTGCAGCACAACTCATCAACCCCCAAATTGTGGTCAAAAACAACTCCAACCGTGTTGCGACTGTTTACGTGGTCGAATTCAGAAAGGAGGGTTCAAACCGGCTGTATTTGAACCGGGGCCCTGTTGAGCTTGCGCCAAGGGGAACCGATTTTCTTAAAAAAAGCGAGTTTCTTTGGTCCGCTGGTGAGAAGGCTTCGGAAGCCGGCCAAACATGGACCGTGCGTCTTGTCTCCGTGGCTTTCAAAGACGGTGGCTACATGACGTTGCACCCCGCGCCGATTCCTCCGCCTCCAGGCGTATGGGAGATACCGGAGGCTGCAAGACCAGCCGTCAAGCAGCGTATCGAGCCGATAAAAGTCAGGGGGGAGATTCAGGAATCAAAGCTGATCAGGCGTGTCGAGCCAGTCTATCCGGAACTGGCCATGCGCGCACGCGTGCAGGGACAGGTCATCCTCAAGGTCACGGTTGACGAGGAAGGAAATGTAACCGAAGCAACAGTTACGGACGGGCATCCACTTCTGAATGAGGCAGCCGTGAATGCGGTAAAGCAGTGGAAGTACAGTCCTACGTTTCTCAATGGGAAACCAGTTCCCGTCATTGCAACCGTTTCGGTCACTTTCAACCTTAAATGAGAATTGGACACCCATTTATCGGATTTTTGGGGCAGCTAAGTGGGTGTCCACAAATTTCCACATATTCCTCCGGTCGGGATCGGAATCGCTATCGGTATCGCAATCGGGCATCGGAAGTTAAAGGCCGATAGCGACTCCCGACTGCGATATCGATTCCGATGCCGATTTCACAATTTCACTAAAAGATTTGGACATTTCAATTTAGATTCATTGCCAGAATCCTGAATGCGTGACGGCTCCGATATGATTCAGGTTGTTTTGCTTCTCAATGTTTGAGCACCGGCCGCCGCGGAGGGGAAACATTTCGGGAGGATATATTTGTGGTTCGCATAAAGGTTGAAACGAGCGACGACGCTGCCGCCGTGTTGCGTGCCGGCGAAGCCTTTTTGACTCGTGCGCCGGTCGAGAACAACATGGTCTTAACGATCCTCCATGAGCGGGCTCGTCATTCGGAGCCGCGGCGCTACTGGATGCTGTCGGCCGACGGACTTCTCTGTGGGCTGGCGCTGCAGTCGCCGCCAATGGTTCCCGCGGTGCTGACCGGGATCCCTCCTGATTGCACGAGGAAATGGCAACCGCCATGGCAACCGACCAGCCGAACCTCCCGGGCGTCTTCAGCGAGGCGGGCACTGCCGCCCGCTTTGCGGGTTGTTGGGCGGAGCGGTTGAAAATGCCGGTGGCACCCGTTGAGGCATTGCGCCTCTACCGGTTGGCAGGGCTGCGTCCTCCTCCGGCCGCTCCCGGTTCACTGCGCACAGCCGGCGAAGCCGACTTCGACCTCATCATCGAGTGGCTGCAGGGCTTCCGGCGCGACACGGGCGCCACCGTGGCACCGCCTGAAACAATGCGACGGCGCATTCAGGCAGACAGATTCTTTATTCGTGACTTCTTTGTTTTTCTGCAAGATAAATCTTCACTCTTGGACACATTTGTCCCGTTTCTCGCGATAATCCGATTTATCAGGATCCGATCTGCTATTATGAACTGGCCGATTGGACACGTATGAGAATCCAAAACCGAGTATTCTCCGCTATGTAATCCTGCTGCCCGAACATCAGGGAAGGAGCGACCGATCTTGTCTATTGAAGACAGGCACGATGCAGTCAGAGAGTTGATTATTATGGGGAAACAGCGAGGGTATCTTCTCTATGATGAGATCAACGACTCGTTACCGGAAGGCACTTGCTCCTCTGATGAATTGGATAGCATCTTTTCGCTCTTTGGATCGGCCGGCATCGAGGTGATTGATCCCGATCAGGAGTTCCAGGACGAAGGAATCGGAGATGCAGAGAAAGATGAAAACCATGAGAATGACGAAGGCCGCGTTTTTAACCCTCCCTCTCTGGACAAAACCGTTAACCCCGAGCGTCACTACTTCCGGGAAATGGCCACCTACTCATTGCTCAACCGAGCGGGCGAAATTGAGATCGCCAAAAGAATAGAGCATGGACAAAGGGTGGTTCTAAAAGCGCTCTCGCGATCTCCCCTGGTCGTTCGCGAGATTCTAAGCCTCGGGACCCAGCTCAGGAATAAACAGATTTCCGTCAGCGATGTTGTCTCCTTCGGCGATGACGAGCTTACGAATGATTTCCTTGAAGAGAAGACAGCTTCCGTGCTCCGTATTATCGAAAGCATTCGCAGGCATGAACGGGCCGCCGATAGGATCAGCCTGAAGATCAGTCGCTGTCGCAAGCGTTCGCAGCTCTATAAGAAGCATCTCTCTATGCTGGCCCGCTACCGCATTCCCGTCGCATGGAAGGTCCGCGATCTGGAGCTCAGAAATGACCACTATGAAAGATGGATTGGAATTATCAAGGATGTTGTATGCAAAGCGGTGGCTTGTGAACATGCGATCCACAAACTCACCAACAGACTGAAAACAGAGCGTCGGGTTGAAGATACCAAGGCAATCAGAGGGAATATCAAGAGACTTAAAGGCGAACTGAAGCAATTGGAAAACGAAACTCTTGCCTCGATTCCCGAACTGAAGCACACGCTGGCCACCGTCAAATCGGGAGAACTGGAATCGGATATTGCCAAGAGAGAGATGGTTGAAGCGAACTTGCGCCTGGTTGTTTCCATTGCCAAAAAGTACAGCAGTCATGGCGTGCAATTTCTGGATTTGGTTCAAGAGGGGAACATCGGGCTCATGAGAGCCGTGGAGAGGTTTGAGTATCGCCGGGGTTACAAATTCGGAACGTATGCTACCTGGTGGATTCGCCAAGCCATCACCCGTGCCATTGCCGACCAGTCGCGGACCATCCGCATTCCGGTTCACATGAATGAGGCGATCAATAAACTGACTCGCGCTTCACGAACTCTGGTTCAGGAATATGGCCGCGAGCCTACCAACGAGGAAGTCGCAAAAAACATGGATGTTCCCGTCAGCAAAATTCAAAAAATCAGGGAAATTTCCAGGGCGACTCTCAGCCTGGATAGTCCCGTAGGCGAGGAAGGAGACAGCCGTTTGGGAGACCTCATTGAGGGTAGTGGTTCCGTTTCCCCGGCAAAAGCTGCATTCAATACCAACTTGAAGGAAAAGACGGAATTAGTACTGAAAACCCTAACGCCTCGCGAGGAACAAATACTCAAACTGCGTTTCGGAATTGGAGACGGGAACGAACATACCCTCGAAGAGGTTGGCCGGCGCTTTTCCGTCACTCGCGAACGAATCCGCCAAATCGAAGCCAAAGCTCTGCGCAAGCTGAGGCATTCATCGCGCAACCATATATTAACCGCTTTCATTGAAGGCTCCGTCGATTAACCCGCATACATTAGGAATTCAAACTCAAAGGGTGTATGATTTGATGTCGAGTCTCCCGGATAATCCGCATTCATCCGCACACAAGAGCTTCGAAAGAGATGCAACCCTGTCATTTCGGAAGGAGATGGCTCCATGTCGAAGGATCTTGTTATGCAATTGAGATACCTGGGGGTCCTGCCTCAGGCCGGCTTTTTCGAGTACGGTTTCCGCATTGAAGATAAGGATAAGGGCGCGCGACAGGTTGTCTTGACCATCGCAGACGACTTTTTCCTGAAAAATGAATTGAAGCGGCAGGAGGCGCCGGACTTGTGCTATCAGAAGGTGCTGGCGGATTTATCGGCTGAAAACGGCGACGCATGTTTTCCGTTAAGCACGTCTGTGACCGCTTTGGATATCGCTCGTTACAGGGACCTGCACCCGACTGCAAAATTGCGAAGATTCGCGCGAAAAGACGCGGAATAGCGATGGAATCGCGCCGCTGCAAACAATGAGGCAAAGAGCCGGAAATTAGGATTTTTGCTTCTTCGATGCTATACTTTGCGCGATTCGCAAACCGCATCAGCACTTTTTCCGGCATGTGAATTTCCAATCCAATTGGGCTGAGAGTGCGACTTGGCTCATCTAGCCAAGGAGTTTATGTTTGTTGAATTTTGACCAATTTTCTTTTAATGCCCATATCGCCGACGCCATTCGAGCGGTGGGTTATTCCCATCCGACGCCAATACAAAAGAAGGCAATCCCTCTGATTCTCCAGGGCCGGGATCTTCTCGGGCTGGCCCAGACCGGGACAGGCAAAACAGCGGCATTCGTTTTGCCTATATTGGAGCAGCTGGATAAAAATCCGTTTCGTGCCCTGCGTGTTTTGATCCTTGAGCCCACAAGGGAACTTGCCGAACAGATCCATCAATCGATTGCCGATCTGAATGGAGATCGCGCAGCCCGGAGTGCAACCATTTATGGAGGTGTGAGCAGAAATGCTCAGATCCGAAATGCGCAACGTGGCATCGAAATCTTTGTGGCCTGTCCCGGGCGGATGCTCGATCTGTTGGATGAAGGGCACATCGATGTTTCCTCCATCGAAACCCTCGTGCTGGACGAAGCCGATCGCCTGTTTGATATGGGCTTTCTTCCGGACATTCGCCGAATCCTCCGGTACCTGCCGTCTCAGAGGCAGACGCTCCTGTTTTCGGCGACCATGCCCGAGGATATTCGAGCTCTGGCGGCCAATATTCTCCGAGACCCCGCTCATGTGCAGGTGGGCGCGGCAGCGCCGGTAAACACGGTCTCACATGCACTGTATCCGGTCTCGGAAATGCTGAAGTCACAGCTGTTGCTGTCGGTCCTGGAGCAGACTCCAACCGGAAGAGTGCTCGTGTTTACGAGGACAAAACGCCGCGCCTGCAAGTTGACTGCCCTGCTTGCCAAAAAACGCTATCGCGTCTCCGCACTGCAGGGAGATATGAAACAGAATCACAGGCAGTCGGCGATTGATGGATTTCGCAGCGGCAAATATGACATTCTGGTTGCCACGGATATTGCTGCTCGCGGTATCGATGTATCTGAAATTTCCCATGTCATCAACTACGATATGCCGGACACGGCCGACACCTATACCCATCGCATCGGGCGGACAGGCAGAGCCTGCAACACCGGAGAAGCCTTTACCTTTATCGCTCAAGCGGATGAACCGATTGTGCGGCAAGTCGAAAAAATACTGGGTTCCCGGATTGAACGCCGGTGTCTGGCTGGCTTCGCGCCTGAGGGCAAGGAGGCAGGAATCCTGTCCGGTTCGGGGACGCTGATGGATACGTCCCTCCAACGACGCATCCATACCAGAAAATTTCGTCTCGGCGTCGCCGGAAGAAAGCGTCGGTTGCGTTCATTGCAGTAGTTTGCATAAAACACGCGGGCTAAATCCGCCGCGCGCATTGCGGGGGACACGGAATAGACGGGACCGGATTTTTGGCAGGCCTACAGGTAGCATTTAGTTTGCAGAGGAGAAGATTATGTCAGGAAGAAATGGCGACAAAGCCCGATTTGATCGTGAACGAAAGAAGCAGATTGTTCGGAAGAAACACACGCGAGAGCTGCGAAAGAGTCTTTTGGCGGGAAACGAGGAGAAGCAAGCCGCAAGCTCCGAGTCGAAGCAATAAGGATTTTGCATTCCCTGATTCCAGTCAGCCGACCGATGACATTTGCGGTTCTGTCGATCGGCAATTCCGGGATTCGGTGAGAGCCGAACAGGGATACGAGGTTCTCATCGTTGCTCTTGCGGGACCGGGGAATTAGCCACAAGAATTAGCTATGGCTTTTTCGGAGAGGATGCTGTATATTAATTGTCTCAGTTGGGTTTTTGTAAGATTTCGTTGATTGAAGACGCTGCAGACTCCTAAGGGGGGAAGCAGCTTTTTTTATGCCTGAATAATTACGGATGATTGCCAAAACCATAAAATTAATTTAAGTGCCCTCACCCGAGGGCTAACAAGTTAGGAAAAGAAATGAAAGAACAAGGAACTGTTAAGTGGTTTAATAACGAAAAAGGCTATGGTTTTATCAGCCGCAATTCGGGCGATGACGTTTTTGTCCATCACAGCGCCATTCAAGGCGGAGGATTCAAGTCGCTCAACGAAGGCGACAGCATTGAATTCGAAGTAACGAAAGGCCCGAAAGGGTTGCAGGCTCAGAACGTAGTGAAGCTGTAAGCCGACGGATTCTCCATCAGAGGCTCCAGATGGCTGGAGCCTCTCCCTTCTCGCTAATACATCCGACTCTCCTGAGAAGCCTATCGAGCCGTGCATGGCTCGATTTATTTCGTGCCAGGTTGTTTTGAAGTCCTATGTATGCTTTCGAACACGGCAGGGATAAACCCAGCGGAATCCATGGATAAGTATCGGAAGGCAATTTTTTCGGGCTGCGGTTCGGCTCATAAGAGGAAGGATACAAGCGCATGGCAAGAGGCGAGACGTATGTAAAATGTCCCCAGTGCGGTTCCCAGTCGCGTATACCCATCATGGCATTGCAGCGCGACAACTACCACTGTTCGCGATGCGGCAACCGTATTCCGCTATCCGCAATTATTATATCCGGAGATAATGGGAACCAGTCGCAGCCACGCAATCAACCCAGGCGAGCCTCTCAGCGGCGAAAGCGCCATTAGAAAAAACGGCCGATGATCGGCGCTTTCTTCCGCTGATAGAAATATCGCGGCACTGCAATGCGAACTCGGTTGTTTCCTCCCGGGCCGGCGCGCATCAATCGGATGAAAGCGATTGTTTCCCTCTCCCACAATCCTCTGCTCCGATCGTGATCTAATTCAATAACGCCAAACTACCAACGAGGTTCTCTGTTCCGGCCGCCGCCACCGCGGTTGCCGCCACGGCTATTGCCGCGAAATCCGCCGCCACCGCCACCCCGGTGTTCCTGCTTGGGACGGGCTTCATTGACCGTAAGGTTTCGTCCTTCAACAGCAAAACCATTTAGTTCGGTGATGGCTTTTTGGGCAGCCTCATCGGTGCTCATTTCCACGAATGCAAACCCACGGGATCTTCCTGAATCAAGATCGCGCATGACGGTCACCGATTCGACTCCTCCTTTTTGTTCGAACAGTTGCCTTAATTCAGTTTCTCCCAATGAGAATGCAAGATTACCGACAAATAGTTTTCGACCCATGACACCGCTCCTTATCTCTGCCGGAAGAAACGCGATTCAGGCCCAATGCCCGACGCTCTCTGTCCGAATCAAATGCGATGGATTGTGGCTCGGTGCAGGAATTACTGGGGAGGAATCAAGTCAAGCTGGCATTCAGGTGACTCTCCGCGCCGCACAAGAAGAGGCAGTTTCCACCGGATGTTAAGGAGGTTATCACAGCAATCGCACTAAATGAATACCTACTTCCGCCCTGCTGGCCCGGATATTTGGCGCATTGCGCAACACTGCGATTCAAAAACAAAGATCGAATAGGGGTACTCTGAACGATCTGAAAATGGTGTTCTTGACTCTTCGGTGGACCACTGGCTTCTTCACACATCCGCACGCCATCTCATTGAGCCGCAATCCATCGCGTTTGATATTCGATGCCGCAGATTTTGTGCCGGCTCGCTGGGACCTTCTCCCGCGGAGCTCCTACATGTGGGCTTCCGTGCAAACCACCCGCGGATGTCCCAAGCGCTGTTCGTTCTGCTCCGTATGGCGAACCGATGGCCAGTTGCCGCGACAGCGTCCGATCGACCCCATCGTCGAAGAAGTCGTCGCACTGCGCCGCCTGGGCTACCGGTTCATCGCTCTTGCCGATGATAACTTCTATCCGGTCACCCTCCGTGATCTTGAGCTGGCTGCGCGTCGCGACGAGAAGCGTCAATACGAGAGGCTTCTTTCCCTGCACAGAGAACGGTTTGAACTCATGGAACGGCTTGCCCGAATTTCTGACGATCTGATCTTCTTCACTCAGATCACCATGGAAGCCGCCGAAGATGAGAAATTTCTGAGCGCCATGAAATCCGCTCGCATCAAAGGTGCGTTGGTCGGCGTTGAATCAATCTCGGATGCAGGGCTAAAAAGCATGTACAAGGGATTTAATTTGACCGGAGAAGATCTCGTGGTCCGCTTGAAACGGTTTCACCAGTTTGGCATTCATGTCCTGGGATCGTTTATTTTTGGGCTACAAAGTGACACCCCGGACACATTTGTCGCCACATCCGATTTCGCAGACCGCGCGGACCTGACATTCGCACAATTCATGCCTTTTACTTTGTTTCCGGGGACAGTTGATTTTGAAAAATGGGAAAAAGGTCAACGAAAAGCCGCGACAACTGCAGATGCGGAGCCTTTGGTGAGGCACTGGCTCACTCCACCCGGCAGCCGGACCAAACTCCATTTTCCGCATCCCACTATGTCTGCAGATGAGATCCGGAGTTACACGCAGGGGGCGTGGTCTGCCTTCTATAGCCTGTCCAAGGTCTGGCGCCGATCCCGGTGCGTTGCCACCTTGCGGTCCCGCCTGGCCTTCGTCCTGATTTCAAAACTCTACCGTCATATGTATGCGAATACCGGGATGGCCACTGGAAGTTCCGGACAAGCTCAAGCAGTTCGATGGGCGCGGTTTCTTGCCAAGCCGTGTCACGCACTCTTCTCGGCGCGGCCTATGCCGCAATTGCAGGTACCCGCCCCCGCCGGTGTATCGGAATGAGGAAGGTTATTGCGGCACATTCCGGTGCCGAGCATAGGACGATTTGCCGAATGGATGCAGTTCGCGATAATGGGTGATGTCGGACTCTGTTACGGACAATCGAGCGCCAACAGGCAGGTCGGCAGTTTCGCTTTTGAGATCCGCCAGCAATTTCTGGTAGCAAAGGTCCGGAGCTTCCTGGAACATCAGGGCGTACTTTTTAAAATGCCCCGACTCGATCCTCATCACGACCAGTCGAGGTTCTTTGTCTTTGTCTTCGATACGGAATCCATATTCCAGGCATTCGGCTTGAGAAATTACGCCGATATATCTGAGGTGTGTGGTGTCATTCATTGCCATTCAACAATCGCTTTCACAAAGATGCTTCTGAGAAGCAAAAATCGAAGCTCGCGAAGAACAATCGGAAGTAACTGTCTGGGAGACTCGATTGACGCTTTCGATTATACACTCTTTGGGCCTGCCCGGCGATCGCTGATAGAGAGCGTGCTCTCGCCAATCTTAAAAAAATAAACCGGAGAGCTCATAAAACGCGTACCCAATATTATTCCCAGGTCCTTCCAGCCTAGTCACTCTCAACCGCTTATAGGATTTATCTCAAGTTGGGTTTTGGCAGCGACGGGTGGGGGATTCGGAATCAATCTTGTTCGTGCAGGACTATGCTGAGGAGGCCACTGTGGACCGTCACTCCGCTATCGTCATAATCGATAAAGCCAAGCTTTCTGAACTTGTTCATGAAATGACTGACCCGTGACCGGGTTGTTCCGACCATTTGTGCTAACGTATCCTGGTTTACTCTTGGAACTACCGTCTCTGCCCTGCTCTCCTTGCCGAAATGAGCAAGCAGCAGGAGGATCCGAGCCAGTCGCTTCTCGCTTGAGTTGAAAAGCTGGTCTACAAGATCGGCTTCGTATCGGATGTTGCGTGATAACAAATGCTTGACGAACAATTCCGAGACATCGTGCTGTTCGTGAAGGATACGCGCCATCAGCGACTTATCAATCCTGTCAAGAGTGCAATCTGTCATGGCGACAGCCGTTGCCATACGCGATGGCTGACCTGCGAGGCATCCCTCACCGAAAAATTCGCCGGGGCCCAGAATGGCAACAATCGCTTCCTTGCCCTGCCGGGACATAACCAAGAGCTTTACTTTGCCTCGCCGGAGGTAGTACAAGGAATCCGCGGGTTGTCCTTGCCGGAAAATGTTGCGGTTCGTTCCGTATTCTATAACGGTTTTCCCGCGGAAGACGCCTGTTAGCACGGCTTCCCAATCAACTGGCTGGCTTTTCTTCTCCGCCATGACAACCTCAGGATACTTGTTTTAGCGGAGCCGTCGCATCAAGATCAACTGTTTATGGGCAGTACAACTTGTCGCCTTGCCAGTTAGCGGCTCCACGATATGATTCCAAGAGGGTTTTTCAGCGCCTAGCAAAAGCGTTTATATTTTAAGTTAAACTGATATGGGAATCAAACGTTAAGAGGCCCCGGCGACAAACCACGCTGCCGATCACCGGACGGGCAATTACTCATACGGAAGTAAGCTTTGAAACTGCAAAGCAAATGGGGCGCGAGGGAAACCCAATTCCCGGGAATGTTCCCGGCATTGGGATTGCCGGAGAGAAGTGTCATACGTCAAACCGCATGCTTACGGCATCCGTTCGAAAATCTTGCGGAAGTGAAAACCGTAAATTGCATATGTGATTGCCATCGGGAAAAGCGCAGGACGACGAAACAACGACCAGAAAAAAAGCTTCCAATAGCAGAATCGCTCCTTTCCGACGACTCCTAAAAAGACAATCGATTTGGAAAGCGCAACAAGGTGTCCGGCGCGGATCCGCACGGCTCTCTTTTGGAGAGGCCGGTAGGTCCTTAAGAATTGAAGAACGCGCGCATAGTATTCCTTCGGGGAGTAGATGGTCTCGACGACTTTCTGGTATCCCGCGAGGAGAGTCTCCGCCTTCATCCTGGGAATGAAGTTCAGGGAAAAGTCGGTATTATCCCCGGTGCTGGAACTCAGCAACCTTCCTTCCTGGACCAATCGCTGATGCAGCCGGGTCCCGCGCGGGGCGTTCAGAATGCCTACCATAGCGGTAACAATACCGCTGTCCCGTATGAATGCAATCAGGGTGTTAAAAATTGATGGCGGATCATTGTCAAATCCGAGGATGAATCCCCCGAAAACCTGAATCCCGGAACGCTGAATGGCATGAACCGAGCCAAGCAAATTGCGATTCTTGTTCGGTATCTTTCGGCATTCATGAAGGCTGCTTTCGTTGGGACTCTCAATGCCCACAAAAACGCTCTCAAATCCCGCCTGCCCCATCAGATGCATCAACTCCTCGTCATCAGACAAGTTGATGGATGCTTCGGTGGAGAAAGTAAACGGATGATGGTAGCGATCCATCCACTCGATGAGTCCGGGAAGAATCTGCTCCTTCAGCTTGCTTTTGTTTCCAATAAAGTTGTCATCGACGAAGAAAACGTGTCCGCGCCATCCGAGCAAGCGCAACCGATCCATCTCCTCGATGATTTGCTCGATGGTTTTCGTCCGTGGTGCACGCCCATAAAGAACGGTGATATCGCAGAATTCGCAGTCGAAGGGACAACCGCGCGAGTACTGCATATTCATGCTCGCGTAGTGGCGGAAGTCTATGAGTTCCCAAAGAGGCGTTGGCGTCCTTGTGACATCGGCCCACTGTGTCGTTGTGTAGAGATGCTGTGCACGAGAATTGGCCAGATCCTCGAGAAAGAGCGGGAGCGTGATCTCCGCCTCGTTCAGAACAAAGTGATCCACACCCTCGAATTCGTCATATCGTGCGGTGAACAGAGGGCCGCCGGCAACGACCTTTGTCCCTAATCTGCCGCATCGCTCCAGGACGGTTCTTGCAGATGCTTCCTGAACAGACATCGCGCTCAGAAACACATAATCTGCGCCGGCAATCTCGCTGTCTTTGAGCTCACGGACATTGAGATCAACCACCGTTTTCTGCCATCCGGCGGGAAGCATCGCAGCTACCGTTAAAAGGCCCAGGGGTGGCTCACCGGCCTTCTTTGAAACAAACCGCAATGCGTGCCTGAAGCTCCAGAAGGTATCCGGAACTCTTGGAGAAACAAGGAGAATTTTCATGGCGTCCAACGCTCCCAGCAAAGGCGGGACCGGAACTGATATGGTTTTGACCGAACGATGTCTCGTCAGATCTTCCGTGTCACCCCGCTATGATTGTAAATGTAAATATCTCCAATTGTGCGTGAATTGATCTTCACATGCTTTCTCCTTCACCGGGTTTTAGCGGCATCCCGCATAAGCAAAACGACCATGGCAGAGTCTCAATTCCCGCACGATTTCGGGCTTTCATGAAGTCAATATAACTTGTGAACAATTCCAAGTCCGTTCGCTATTGCTCATCGGTTTGGTCAAAATTGCTCACAGCGATCTGATGGGATCGGGCCGATCCGGGTGGCAGAATCATATTGGGATCGCAAGCAAAATGGGCGAAATTCAATCGCTGGGGGGCAGGAAGTTGGCTCGGAAAGCGGCGGAGATATCATGCAGCCTTGATCCAACCGAAACCCGTTCATACTCCCCGTCTGTAACCACTACCGGTATTTCGGAGCTGGGACAATACGTTGAAATCTCCTCGAGCAGCATTCCCTTATAGTCTCGGTCATTCGGATGGGCGTTGATTGTTTACACCAGGGCTTTGATTTTCTCGGCGATGGTAACTCTCGTTTTGACCTCCTCCAATCCATGCTCAACTTCCGATAGATCGGTTTGCATCGCGACGCGCTTTTCAACCGCAATCTCAAAACGAGCTTCGAGTCGCTTGATTCGTCGCTCCAGAGCAGCGCGATCAATCATCCACCAGAAAAATACAATCAGCGAGGGAGCGAGCGCGGCAAAGAGAAGCAACGCATTGGCAGATTTGTTAATAACTCCATAGCATAGCAAGTAAAAAGCGGCTACTCCCCAAAGGCATGACAAATAGTATTTTGCCGAACTCATATCGTCCTCCCCGTTCGCGGCCATTCACTGGAAGCAATTTTTCTGCTATACAAGCCGCACCGTCCACTCATTTCCATCTCTCTCCCCCACGGCCTTGGCTCCCGCTCGATTCTCTCCGCACAACCGCATCAGCCTCTCCTTCGACATGTGCCGCATCAGCCAACGGAGGCCTTCCGCTCTTTACGATCCGCTTCAATTCAGGGGAAAGAGCCTTCATCGAGTCTATCTACGCCGCCTGCAACAAGAACAAACAACGGCTCCATTCCGCTTCTAATGCTATGCCCGCCGGAATTCGCATGTTGGTGCAATATTGCTCATCCCTTTGTTTCATATTGCTCACTGCGAGGAAATCTTCCAGGAAATGCAGAGGGGGGATGAATGACCGTAGCGCGATTCCGGCGCTCATCAATATCTCTTCGCAAATGTTTTCGCAGTTTAGTATTCGGGTGCAGGTCCCTGTAATGGGCGATATCCAAAGCGGTCACAGGGATGCTAAACGAAAGATGCGAGTCGGCTTTTTCAACCTCCAGACCCATGAGGACCATCTGGTAGCAGAGGTCGGGCGCCTCCTGAAGCTTCAAATCATTTTTCAGAAAAAAGTCATCCGCTATCGTCAAGATAACCTGTTGAACACTCTTATCTTTGTTTTCGATGCGAAAGCCGTATTCGACAAATCCGACCTGAGGTATGACACCAAGGTACCTCAATTGCAGAACAAGATCCTTTGACATAGAGCCCCCTCCTTCCGAAATAACGAGGTTGTAACTATATCGGGGCTCTTGTGAGAGGATGAATGAGGCTAGTCCGGGAGACTCGATTAGGCAATCATACGCTTTTCAGGCTCGATTTCCAACCGTCCTGAAACCCAGCCTCGGATTCCGCAAAGAAATTTATGTCCATGGAAGTCCTGCATGTTTTGCTTTTGTATTACATGCCGGCCGAGGGAAAACGCTTGCCAAAGGTCATAGGAATTGTACGTGATGGCGCAAACGCGATTAATGGTTAAGCTTTATATAGGGATTTGCCGCTCCTTCAGGCATGCGCGTCAAGCTACCACACATATCCGGAGCGCCAGCGGCGCGGGGCAGCCGAGCCCAGGGTTCCGGATTGCTTCGCAAACAAATGGACCGCGAAATACACCAAAGACACGAAAAGGGATTCAAATCGGATTTGTGTATTTTGTGTTTTTCGTGGTCAGACTCCCTTGGTACGGGCTCCTAGAGGTTCATTTTGTGGAAAAAAGCTGCATAGCGGGGATCCCTGCGTATAGGATCCAGGGTCGGATCCATCAGCAGATTCATGATGACCATCGGATCCCGATCGTCGATCGACTTTTCGGCCCAATCCAGCACGTTCTGCCAGTCTTCAAGCCCTGCATAAGCAAACATAAAAGCTTTCGCCGGCACATAGGATTGTCGTGTTTCCAGCCGAAGCCTCTCGATCAGGCTTAGTGCCTCTTTTGTTTTTCCGGCTTTGCCGATGCCGAAGGCAAGCAGCCCCAGTGTGAACGGATTGCCGGCGCACAATTCGCAAGCCTTCTCCAACGCGGTAATAGACTTTTCTTCCATCCCCTGCTGGGCATAGATCAACCCCATCACGCAGTAGGCCAGATAAAATGAAGGCTCCAAGTCGATGATGGCGAGCAGGTGTCTCATGGCTCGATCGTACTGTTTGCTCGAGTAGAAATAATAGGCGAGGGCCCAGAGGGTGACGGCAGACAGCGGATCAGATGCCAAGGTTCGTTCAATGAGCTTGATTGCCTCATCAAAACGGCCTTGAGGGCGAAGGTAGAAGTTTGCATATCGGAATAGGGCATAGGAAGAGTTTGGGTCAAGTTGCAACGCTCGTTGGAATGACCGGTCTGCCGCCTGCCAATCGCAATCCGTCATTCCAAGCAGCACACCCAGAATCGCGTGAGCCTCGGGAAGGGTATCGTCAATCTCCAGCGAGCGAATCGTTGCTTCCTTGGCTCGGAGCAAAGCTTCCTTCGGATACTGGAAACCATAGAATGCATTTTGCCAGTGGAACTCAGCCACGCCCAAAAGAGCCAACGCATATTCGGGATCTAACGTCAGCGCCTGATCAAAGCATGCCTTCGCCTTGGAGTATCCTTCCGGCGTGCGTTTTTCCTGGAAATAGCGCCCTTTCAGATACAGGGAATATGCTTCAAAGTCGGGAGTATGCCGGCGCACGTGCGGTGTTTCTTTGGTCAACTGCAACCGGAGAGTCTCTACGATTGCCTGGGAGATCTCGTCCTGAATCTCAAAAACATCCGTCATTTCGCGGTCGTAGCGCTCCGACCAAAGGTGATATCCCGTCTCCACATTTACAAGCTGTGCAGTAACGCGCACCCGGTTGCCCGCCCTGCGGATGCTTCCCTGAAGTATATATTCGACATTGAGCTTCGAACCGACTTCGCGGATGTCCAGATCTTTGAGGCGCAGGGCGAAGGCGGACGTTCGTGCCGTCACATGCAAGCCCGGGAGTTTTGTCAGCGAATTGATCATTTCCTCGGTTAATCCATCGCTGAAATACTCGTTGTCTTTGTCTCCGCTGACATTGGCAAAAGGGAGAACCGCAATCGACTTGGCGGAGCGTCCGTAGGGAATGAAGGAAAGGGAGCGACATGCCTCGAGCGCCACTTCCACATCTGCAACTGATTGGAATCGGAGGGCCGGATCTTTACGCAGGCAGCGGGACACGACTTTCTGCAATTCGACAGGTATGCCGGCCAAGGGTTCGGGCACTTCATGCAGAATGGAATTCAGAACCGCCAGATTCGATTTCCCCTGAAATGGTTTCCGTCCGGACAGCATTTCGTACAGCACCACTCCGAGCGAAAAGATATCTGAGCGAGCATCAATGGCTCTTCCCTCCGCTTGTTCAGGAGACATATAGGCAACAGTTCCGATCACCGCGCCTTTGAAAGTTGCGGTGTCCAGGCTTTCATCCGGGCGATGGGGCTCAGTGAGTTTGGCGAGTCCAAAATCCAGTATCTTGATCTGCCAGCGTCCTGTCGGCGTATTGGTTGCCATGATGTTGGCCGGCTTTATGTCGCGGTGAATAATTCCCGCAGAATGCGCGGCATGAAGGCCTCGCGCTGTCTGGACAGCAAAATCCAGCGCTTCAGATAAAACCAGTTTTTGATCGGCCATGATCTCGCGAATTGTCTTTCCCTGAACATGCTCCATTGCGATGAACTCGAGGCCATCCGCCTGATCTATGTCATAGATGGTGATGATGTTTGGATGATTGAGCGCCGAGGCAGCCTTTGCTTCCAGCACAAAGCGGGTCTTCAGGTCTTTGTCGGCCGTCAGCCCGTGCGACAACACCTTCAGCGCCACGGTTCGGCCAAGATGCGTGTCGCGAGCCTTGTACACCACCCCCATTCCACCCGAACCCAGCTTCTCCAGGAGGTGATAGCGCCCAAGATTGCTGCTGATTTCAGGCGCCGGAATCTCCGTCCAGCTATCCGCGAGAGATGTGGATAGTTCATGCAATGCCGGGGATTCGAGAAAAAGCTCCGATTTTTGTTCCTGATCCAGCAGCGTTTTGACCTCTTTGCGCAGGGATTCGTCATTCTTGCATGCTTCCCGCAGGAATGCATCCCGAGCACTTTCGTCAAGTGCCGAAGCTTCGAAATACAGCCGCTCAATCTGCCGGAAACGCTCAGGATCCATTCTTAGTTCCAGTGCATTCGAGTTCACGCAGCAGCCAGACTTTGGCAAATTTCCAATCATTCATCACTGTCCGCACCGAGATACCCAACGCTTCTGCGATCTCCTCTATGCTGAATCCGCCAAAGAAACGCATCTCGACCACCTTGGCCTTTCTCGCATCAACCTCCGCCAACAGGCTGAGTGCATCATCGAGCAGGGCAAGATTCGTGTCGGCATCGGATGCAATCGCCATCGAGGGATTCAAGGCCACTTTTTGTATATCCCCGCCCCGCTTCGTGCGGCACCGTCCGCGGGCATGATCCACAAGTATGCGTCGCATCAATTGGGCTGCACAGGAGAAAAAATGCGATCGGTCATGCCAGGATGCCTGTTTGTACCCGATGAGCCGGAGGTAGGCTTCGTTGACGAGGGCATTGCTTTGCAGCGTATGCCCTTCCCGTTCGCGACGTATTTGATAATGGGCTATTCTGCGCAATTCGTCATAGACGAGGGGAATGACCTTATTCAAGGCTGATTCGTCCCCCTCACACCACGATTTAAGCAGAACAGTCACTTCATCGCCGGCAAGCGCGTTCACAGTATGATTCATTCCCCGATATTTAAAATACTTTAGCGCATTATACGCTTCTATCGCATGGAAAATATAGCCGGCCCAAATCTCCCGCGTGCGAAATGGCGCGCAAACAGGGCGGCGCTCCGGGATAATGACGGTAAGGCGGCGAATATGAAAATACGTATGTTGAGGGGAAATGGGATCTGGAAAATCAAGAGGTTGAACTATCGCGCCGGATAAACATATCAATCCCGCTCCGACGCCCTGGCCAGAAACGGATGTGGTCCGTTCCATTTATGCGCACCCCGTATCCGGCTGACCTTGGAAGCAGCGCATGCGGGAAAACGCGGATGGGGAGAGTGAGGAAGCGCACTTCCCCATCCGCAGGTTGCTTTGCCTGAAGAATGAATAAAACAAATTCAGTGTTTGCGAAAACCGGACCAATGGAGATTCTTCAATAAATCCTGCGGAACCTTGCATCCGAAATATTCGGTCGGGTATTCACGCCCCATCCCGCTTCGATCGTGATCTGAGGTCCGAGGTTTTGCCAAATCGTACACCGCCACCACTCCGGCATGGTCCGACGCAAATCGGCCGTTCACTTCCTCTAATCCTGTTCTCATAATCGAAATCGCCTCGGGTCCATTTGAGAAAATCAGGTCAATCCTTTCAAAGGGTAAAAAATCGACCCCAGGAGTCGTGAAAGGAACCGCGTAGAGAGACCATGTGAAGCCAGCACTGTTCGGCCGCACTTCTTCCCAGGCATCGTTGAATCCGGCGCCCACAATATTGTTATAGCTATCGGTATTGTCGGAAGGATAATTGTTCGTGTGTTCCGCGTCGGAATTAAAATCGCCGGCCAGGATTACGGGCAGCTTCACATCTTTCAGATCTTCCATCAGCTGGTCTCCCTGAGCGACCTGCAGGGCTTTGGTGTACACCGTATAATCCGGTGGATCGGGGAATGGAGATTCAAGATGCGTGTTGACAAATTTGAACCGGAAACCCCGAATTGTGACATTCACCGATTCCCACCCTCGCAAAACCGTGAGCGGTTCTGCCTGAAAGGGAACATCAAAGCTCATTAACGCTTGATAGAGATGCGTTTCAGGCCTCGAAACTGCCAACTGATCAGGGGGTTGATCCGACCTTACAAGGATCACATCGCTATCTGTGTAGCCGAGCGCATCCAGCTGTACATCCGTCAGCGTCTGAACCACGGCTTTCCGGTAGTGTTGGCCGGATTTTGTCAGGCAGGCTAATAGCAAATCCAGTTGGTCGAATACCACCGTGCCTGATTCCAACTCGATCCTCCACCTCGTCGCTTCCTGAAGTGCAACGAGATCCGGTTTCGCTTGGGCAATTTCAGCGGCAACAAGCCGGGCGCGTTCCGGGATATTGCTTTGGAAAATGCCTGCAACTGCAGATGCGAGAGCATTGGGATCGGTTGCCAGGGCAATGGCTGCAAGATCCACGCCCGGATCCATGTTGCGGGTCATCACCTTTACCCGCAGGTCTCGATTCGCCGTCAACGCCGGCGAGGTAAAGGCGAAACAAATCGAAAGCACAGCAACTGCAACAATACAAGTAACGCAAAACGCTTTTCGAAATCTCATACACTTTCTCCTTCTAAGTATTTGCGTTTACTGCTCTGAGAAGATTTCAACCGCTGCTTTGAGGCTTTGGTCGGACGAAACACCGCTCCGTACCATTTCACGTTCGTCTTGAGCTATCGCGGAAAAGGGCGCTATCCAAATCCACATTAGTAATAGCGCCAAAGTCAGGCTTTTTGTGCAATCGTCTATCCACAAAATTGCAGAATTCTCTGAGACCAACGCCGTGCTTTGATCGGCTGGCCCGACCTCAGACACCTGATTCCTTGTTTCTTCCAAAATCCGCCAGGATCACGAAAGCACATTCGTAAAGTATACTTGACGCATGACGCCCACCATGTTAACGTAAAGCATCCTTTACGCTGGGGGGGGGACTATGAGTGAAAAGGGCGGGATTTTGAAAAAGTGGAATAAACAGTATTTATTGGAATACCTCGTGGCACTGATCCTGATCGTGGGCACGAATGCGTTGTGTATTCCGGCAGCTCGGGCCGCAGCGGCCCGCAAGATGCTTCTGATGACCCCACCCGTGATCGCAATTCTAATAATGGGACTTGTGATCCTCCGTCATTATCGGCGCGTTGACGAATTCTTGCGCCGGGAATTAGTGCAGTCGATGGCTGTAACGGCCGCTTTCACCTATGCGTGGGCCACGTGCTATGGAGTTTGTGAGATCGCGGGATTTCCCAGGCTATCGATTTGGTGGGTATGGGGCAGCATCACTGTCGTGATGAACTTGTGGCTTTTCGGGAAGGGAGTGCTTCTGCGATGAAAAACCGTGTGGGAGAACTCCGCGAGGAGCGTGGGTGGACGAAGGTGGATCTGGGTGATCGCCTGGGCGTGTCACGCCAGACGATTCATGCGATTGAAACCGGACGCTATGATCCCAGCCTGCCTCTGGCATTGGCCATTGCCAAATTATTCGGGGAATCTGTCGAAGACATTTTTGGCAACGTCGCTATGGGGAAAGTCAAAAAGCGATGAGGGTAGAAAGCATGTAGTTGCATTATGCGGAGAAGATATGAAGTGTTTAAGGAGTTTCGTAGCCGCTATGGGTTCCATCGTTCGCATGCAGCAGGGATTTGGGGCGGACCTCTCGCCTGAAAAATGGAATCCAACCGAAAAAACCAAAGTGGAACAACTGGAGATGAGCCCTTTCGCTCCTAAAGCCCGGACAATTGAAGGTCGATCGGCGCTCATTTCAAATGCCGGGTCTCCGATTGCGGTGCACGCCGGGATCGAAGCACTGAAGCAGGGTGGGAATGCTGCGGACGCCGCCGCGACTGTTGCGCTGACGCACATTACCACTGTCCTGGGTTCTTATGTTTCCTATGCAGGAATCACTCAGATCCTATACTTCGATGCCAAATCGGGAAAGGTCTACTCGATTGGAGCGGGATGGAATTGTGGTCGGGGGGATCCCGATTTCAGATGCGGCCGGGTTGCAACAGCTCCGTCTCGCAGCCATCAAGCCTGGAGATCGCGTTCCTGATGAGATGGCTCCCACGATTGTCTTGCGCAATGCTTGCACCACGCTCCCGCAGAATTGCCTTGTGTCAACGTACTATTGTTTTTGCTTCGCGCGCACGAGAGCCTGGGATCCGCTCCGCAGGCCGGCCATGACGCGGGCGATGGCTTTTTCATCAAGCTCCATCTGCACAACACCGATTGCGTTGCCCTCAATGGAGCCGATCAGCAGGCGCACGTTATTTCCGGTAAAGCTCGTGTAGATGGACGTGGCCTGACCCTTTTTGGGCGAACCAATCTGCAGCACCTGATGCCAATTTGAATTGACGGATGCCAGAAAAATCCGGTCCAGCTCCTGCATCGCAAGCTTGGAAGCGGCGTCCCCATTTTCGAATGAGGCAATCTGGAACCGGGCGGCATCGCTGCCCCACACCATGGGGTTGGCTATCAGAGACGCCAACCCGATCAGGTGAGGATTCGCCCGGCGAATGCCATGGTGAGATTCGAAGTTTTTCACCACGGCGCTGAACTCGTCCGCAAAGGCCGGTATTGCCAGCAGGACTAAAAATAGCGAAAGCGTTCCGACTCGCTTCATTTGGAGTCCGCCTTCGGCGCCGGTTTGGGCTTCATCGGCAACTCGATTTTGGGGATGCCAAATCGTCCGCCCAATTTGGAGAACTGCGCCGGGTCGATGGCCCCGTCGATGTGTACGAACGTCAATTCCAAGGGATTTGCGGCGATCACGGCAAGCCCGGTCACCGCGCCTTTCTCCATTCGCAATAGGACGTCGACGTTTTCCGCCCCGCGTTTGCTTTGCACTCCGACAATGTTGGACCATGTAGGAGAGCGAAATTGCGACCGCAACACCTGCACGTCATCGTCGGTGTATTGACCGCCCGTATCGAATTTAAGACTGCGTACGCAGATGCCATGGATGCCGGAAAGCATCTTCTGGGCTTGAACTTGGTCGGTATCCTCTTTATTTAAGAAGTTCCCGGCAAATTTGATCATGTTCTCATCCAGGTTGACATTCACAACCTCTGCGGCTTTGGCTACTGCCTTCTCCAAGCCTGCAGGGAGTTTGCAGGCGGCAGGTTCCTCCGCTCGAGCGCCGATCGCCGCTGCCAGGACAGCAATACAAATAAGGGCTGTTTTTCGCATTCGATTCTCCTTTGGATTGATATCAATATGTCCACGAGCTGCTGTGCTGTTGGACCTTTTCCTGCGCAATCTGGAGTTTGTCAGCCGTGATGCGCAGGGCGAGCATCAACTGCTGCTTTGCCGCTTCACCCCGGGCACGCTCGTCCTGCGCCCGCTTGTGCTCTATACCGGCCACCGCCAGTGCCAGGCACATTGCGCCGGCCAGGGCCCATCGCAGACTGCGTGAGGCAAAAATTCCGGTCCATGCGCCTTGCTTTGTTTCCTGAGTCCGCGCGAGAACCCGTCCGGCAAAACCCTCCGGTGGCTCTTCCCGCCGCATCGCATTGCGCAATTCATTTTCCAACCGATTCATGACGCTATTTCTCCTAAAGCACGGCCCAATTTATCCCGCAATATCGACAGAGAACGCTGCAGTTGGCTTTTCACTGTATTGAGTCGCCACCCAAGAACGCGTGCGATCTCCTCCGGTTCCAGGTCTTCCTGATATCGCAGAACGATCACGATACGCGCCTTGGGCGGCAGCGATGCCACCACCCTCTGCAAACGCCGCGCCATCAAAGGATCGCCGGGTGGCGTTCTGGTTGCCGGTTCCGCGATCGAGTCAAGCTCCAGATCCTGCCGGCGCCTGCGCGCGTAATCGATGCAGCGATGGCTTGTGACTTTGCAGAGCCACGCGGTAATGTGGGCCTCCGATTTGAGTGATGGCAGAGCGCGATGGAGTTGCAGGAAGACATCCTGTGCAACTTCCTCGGCCAGGGCACGGTCGTGCAGGAAATGATACGCGATGCTGAACACCCTGCTTTGATGTGCATGCACCATCTCCGCGAAGTCCATCCGTCCTTCCGCCGCCATCTCGATCGCTGCTATGTTTTCCATTCGTGCCACTCACCGGATAATACGAAACCCGGCAGCCCGGCGAATGCAAATATTTGCGATAATAATTAGAACAATTCTTAAAGCAACAGGGGTCAGAAATCGCCACGGCGCCGGTGTTTGCGAATACGAATGTCTCCCCGCTTGAGATGGTAAAGCTCCAGGCACAAGTGCTCCTGCCTGTGCTCGAGGCGTTCCAGACTGAGAGAGGAGAGGAGCGAGCGACCCGGATTGCGCGGACGGCGCTGCAACAATTGCCCCACAAGCTGTCCCAGGACATTGAGGCTCAGAGCTTCGACGACCCCTGGCAAAAGTGGGAAGCGATTTATGCCGTCCTCATCGGCCGGTTTAGCAGCGACGCAAAAGCTGAAGTGCCCGGGCAGGGATCAGATGCGCCGGTGTTCAATGCAAATGAATCAGGCTCCGCCGATATTTTCCGTGAATTGGGAGAGCAGGAACTTCGATGGGCCCTTGTTTGCGACGTAAACTCGGACGTTGCGGCTGTCGGTAATTCCGAAGTCACGGTTGTCTCAGACGCAAATGAGAATGAATGGTGCGAAGTATGGTGAGGCCGTTCTAGAGGCGCTTGAGGTCGAGGTTGTCTCCTGGCCTAACACTCTGAAAAGCCAGCGCAAGGCGAACTAACCGTTTCTATTCCGCGGGCTGGAGAGTTTTGTACAACCGAGTTATGTCATAATGCTGCTTCTTTAATCGCTGCAGGATTTCGTCATATACGGCGGAATCCATCTTGCGTGTGCGACTCAGAATCCACAGATAATTGCGCTTCGGATGCCCTACGACCGCATATTCATATGTCGGGCCGAGATCGATGATCCAATAATCTCCCGAAAACGGCCAAAAGAAGCGCACTTTGAGTTTGGCGTTGCTTTTGGGATCCACAACCCAGGCCTTTCCATTTGCTTTTCTCGCCTTCCCTTCCAGCGTTTTATCGCGACATTGGTTCAGAACATCCACGTCGCCGTCCTTGCGCAAGGTATAGGTTGCAGAGGTAGCGACGCAGCCTTTTTGAAACCATTGAGGGAAACTGGCAATCTCGTACCATGTGCCCAGATAACGGTTCAGGTCTACGTGTGGAACGGTTTGAAGCGGCGGTGTTGTGTCTGCGGTAGCTGCCAGCAGCGGGCTTGCTGTAGCAACCATGCCTAATAATAAAAACAGCATCAGATTCCTCCGCACTTTTACGGGATGACTTGCTTTTCTAACTATTATCACTTTTCCCGTTCGCACCATAGAGTTTTAGCGAACCTTAGCCGCATCTCAAAAAGGAACTTCAATCTGCCCTTTGGCACATGAGCAAGCTGCTGGCGGCTGCAACCACTATTACGGCAACGGCCAAGTCAGCGGTTCCGGCATGGCCGGTTGATCCCGAGAGCCATTCTGGCGTGCCGCTGCGAAAATGAAACATGAACGTCCCGGGACCAGGTCGATCGTTCCGCTGACAAAGATGAGCCACACCGACAGATTCTTGCTCAGATGCCAGATCGCGGGAACCTAGAGAGCTTCAGTCGCCAGAAATGGGACCGAACCGACCAGAAGCGCTGTGACTCGCAACAGGTTCATGGCTTAAGTTTTGTCGCTCGTACCCGAATTCATTTTTCCGCACCTTGTTTCCAGATCGGAGTTCGATCGACACCAAAATCGGGCTTAGATCCATCTTGGGCCGGAATCACCAGCTTGTAATTCGGGCCTGAATCGACGGCGGACTCTTTGGGTTTCGGCAATTGCGGAACCCAATCATAGGGAACTCGATACGCCCTGTACACGAGATTTCGTATTGCGGGCGTGCTGGAATCCCACAAGTATGGCGAAATGTATTCCCACACAATTTCCTGTTCCCTGGTCACTTCGATAATACGGCCGTCGGAGCCTTCAGTGATCAGCGTATTGCCGTTGGGGAGACGCTGGGCAGAAGATATAAAAGGACTGTAAAGGTCGTAGCCCGACTTTTGGCCCGGCTTGCTCGCGTTGTTGGGGGCGTATTGCCAGACCACGTCTTTTGTAATCGGGTTAAATTCGAGCACACGAGAATACGCGCGTCTCATCACGGAAATGCCGTTTGGCGCGTTATCGTTTGGCGGTCCATATCCGGACTGACCGCCATTGTCGAAGAGTAGAATATTGCCTTCGCCCGGCAATCCTTTCGGGATCATATGCGTGTGATGCGGTCCGATGATCCATCCCAGCTTTTTGTCATCACCGTTGCGGTAGGAAGGTCCGGTCCGCCACACAATTTTGCCGCTGCCGTGATCCACGATCGCCAGGAATCCGGCCTCGCGGCTGTCCAGAATGATATTGTCCGGATTGAAGCGTTGGTCTCCCTGGTCAAACCATTGATTGGGCCCCAGGTAGGAAGCACAGTTCTGATGGAACCAATCGAATCCGTCCCCTTCTTCTTTGGGTTTGCCATCATAATTCTGCATGGCTTTCAGGGCCGCATCGTCAAAGCCCATCTCGTCCAGATGATCTGCTGCTTTCCAGGCCCAGGTAATTTTCCCGGAGGATAAATCAACTTCGTAGACGACATCATCCAGAAGCCTCACGTTCCGGTTAATTCTGTCATTCTGCACGTTGTAGTGAGCCAGGGCCAACAAAGTGCCTTTGGAAACATCGAGGCTGGGATAGTTTGGGACATAATATCCAACCGGATTGCCTTTCAGCTGCATGTCGTGGTGTTGACGGGACAGCCACATGGTCCCGTCACCATCATTCGCTTTGCCTTCCTGCCAGTGATTGAACTTCCAGAGGATTTTTCCACCGAAGTCTCTTATCTGGATTTCGATAGCATCCTGTCGGCCATGTTTCCACGCGGCCGTTGAAGCCAGAAGATATCCGCCCGGATACAGTTTATTCGGGTGATGGAGCGGGCCCTTCCAGAGATGCGCGAGATTGCCGTTCATGTCTACAAGACGGCCCTCGTCCGAGGACAGGATCGTGAACCCATTCCAGCATTTTTCCGGCACATAAATGGTGACGCCCAATGGGTACACGCTGGCATCCGGCTGAACAACCGCGGGAAACAGCATTAATGCAGCCACGATCGGAAGTGCTCTGGAGTAGTTCATCGCTCGCTCCTTGGAGATTAAGCTCAGATTCCGAATTCAGCCTTTCACCTCATGTCTAGCGAAGCGGACAGGCGAAATAGACTGAAACTCCAACACGCTCAGGGAAAGGTATTGTAACCCAGATTCAAGAATCAGTGTTTCATTTGTCGATCCAGGCATTTAGTCCGACCGATGAAATGTCCTTTTCGGAATCCGGAGTAATAGCGGCCGGCACACTGCCTCAGTGCATGGGAGATGCAGCTACGGGTTGCGGATCGGGGATTTCGGGAGCGCTTAGGAATCCGGCGGCGCAGGATAATCATCAGTTGGGGCGGCACTCTCATCGCTCACTGGATCATTGCCTTTATGCAATTTGCCTCGGGAAGCTTCCACTTTCAAATCTCGGATCACTTCTTTTTCATGCTCGGATCGCATGTCGCTTTGGAGCCGCTGCAGCGCTACCCGAACGACATCTCGATGATGCAACTTGTGCCCCAGTCCTTTGCCCGAAAGCTCCAACCAGAGAGTATGGAGCAGCTCGTTATCCTCCGGCCAGAGACGGGGCGGGTGAGGTCCAAGGTTGAAGTACGTGCGCTTGCCCGTCTCTTCCTCGATAATTTCAAGCGATAGCTGGGGCCGCGGCGGCTCCAGCTTTTCCCATGCATCGCCAAAGGCTTTCGCCTGTTCCGAAACATCTAATTTTGAAGACAAGCCCATCACCACAAGACTGGATTGTATGCGCTGCGAGACCTGGGCGATAGCGTGATTGTAATTCCGGCCCGGGACGACCAGAAGCTCTATGTGTTTTCCGGCCTTTTCCGCGACGTTCACCACATTGCTGAAAAGAGACGCTACGTTATCGGAGAAGATTTGATCCACATCGAGTTCGTGTCCGCCGGCTCCATATCCGGATGTGCGCTTGACAGTCAGCACCACAACATCGATTTTTCGGGTATCCACCCTTTCGAGCACACTCTTCAAATGCCCCAGTTGGTTGCGGTTCCGGATAGCCACCAGGACGTTCCCCGGGCGGACGCTGATGGATTCCTGCGAAACGCGTTCCTGTGTGATCAGTCTGAATTTTTCGAGATCCTCCTTGTGTTCTGCAGCTTTCCGCTTGTTGTAAATTTCGCTGAGCTCGAAGGCGATGAAAATCACAACCGTAAATCCAAAGCCCCAGACCGTTGCCACTTTTTTGGTAAACAAATTCGCTATGGCCATGGCAAACAGGGTCAGCGTAATCAAGCCGAGCCCGATCGGATACTCGCACCCACCGATCTTCAAGTTCAGAGGCACTTTCCATTCGCGCATTTCGGGACGTTTGAAGCGCCATACCAGCACGGAAAGCCCCATCATGGCAAAACTCCAGACGATGCCGAACGCATACGCATCACCAAGCAGTGTAATGTTCCCACGCGTCAGGATAACGGTGATGATCTGAAGTCCGACGATCATGCCTATGATTCGCGACGTCGTCCCAAATTTCTTGTGCGGAATCCGAAACCAATCCGGCAAAACTCCATCTTCGGCCACTCGGTTCATAACGCCGTTGGAGCCCACAATAGCGGTATTCACAGCGCCCGAAAGTATGACCGTCCCGACCACTACGACGAAGGCATGGAAGAGGATCCGCAGAGGCAGGCTCCCGACTACGTTCATGGCCAGGCCGCCAATCAGGTTATCCAGATAGAGACTCTTCCGCTGCGCATCCGGAATAAGCATGACCGCGAAAAACGAGACCAGCGACGTGAATACCATACTGTAGATAAAAACCACCAGGCCCGTTCGCTTCAGATTCTTCAGTTTGGGCGAGGCTAATTCGCGATTCACCTGCGCCAGGCTTTCCTCACCGCTCATGGCCAGCACTGAATGCCCTAATCCGATCAGAATCGCAATCAACGTGAACTTGGTGAAGATGGTGCCCTTGAGCCATCCCACGGCATCGTCGCTGAATTGAATATTATGGATCGTCGGGAAGGGGACGGGAGAATATCCCCTTACGATGATAGTGATCAGGCACCAGACGATCAGTGTCACGACCATCACGGTGGTTAGCTGCATGATTCGGAGAGCTTTTTGGCTGGATTCATGTATCCCGATGACGTTCTTGCGCCAGAAATAGAGCGTGACGAAAACCGTGAAGAATGCGGCAAAGTATGGAGGATACACCCTATAGCCGGGCGTCTTCAGAAGATCGAACATTTCGTTGATCAAGCCCGCAAGATACAGGCCCGCGCTCACGCCGCTGATGGGGCCGGTCAGCACATAATCGAACATGAGTGCGGAAACGGAGAATTTCGCCAGCGTCCCTCCGAGGGCTTCGTGCACGACACGATAGACGCCTCCGCGAACGAACATGCTGCAGCTCTCGACGTATACGGCCCGCACCGCATAGGAAAAAAGCATGATTCCCAAAATGAACCATGGTGCGGATTTTCCGACAAAGCCTTCGGCGAGACCGCCGGCGTAATAGGCGGAGGAGGCCAGGTCGCAGAGCACAATGGCGGCCGCTTTCCAGAATGAAATGAAGGAGAGCATGACAGTAGTGGCGACAACCACTTTGGTTACTGTCGATCGATCGGTCGCGGACATCTGTAACCTCCTGGGATCCCTTGGCAAAAAATGCCCGACTATATATGAATGCTTTCCAATCCTCGAAGGAATTGATTCATGGCGGGAATATGCCTCTCTCCACAGGGACTCTTCATGGCCGTAAATAAATACGCCTTCTTCGAAAAAACTACAAGCCCGACCTGCAAAAAACAGCGCAGCTCTTTAGCCTGGATTCAGGTGGGGCTTCACTTGTAGCATGACGAATCCGAGATTATCCTGAGCTCAGGCTAAGGAGCCCTTGGTTGGCCACGAATAACAGCGCAAAGGAATTGGACGGTCGGCGACCTATCGGTGTTGCCGTGGGTTACGGTTTGATGGTTCGCTGTATGATCGCGGCCTTTCTCCTGATCCGCAGTTTTGGTGAAGCGCTCATGGCGCCGCCGGCGGTCCAGGCCCCAGCGGGTTCTGCGACAGCAGCAGGCACTGACGTGTTTCTGCGCGTTCTGGTGACACTCGCAGCCATCATTATTACGGGGCAGGATTACGGGGCAGGCGTTAGCAAAGCTGTTCGGCGGCACGTTTGTCGCTGCCCGGCGGACGGGATCGGGCAGCCACAATTCCGCGAGATTGGGCACGCTGATGAATATCCGCGGCCTCATGGAGTTGATCATCCTTAACGTCGGGCTGGATTTGGGAATCATCTCACCCATTCTTTTTGCCATGATGGTGTTGATGGCGCTTGCCGCCGCGATACTGACTTCACGTATGCTGCACCGGCCAAAAGCGCAGGCAACTTGCTGGGAGGAGGAGGGCATTAGGGATGTGCTCTAGTTCTGGGTGGACTTTGGCATAAATTCGCGTATTCTTGCCACACGCTTACAGGGAGAAATGCCATGATGAAAACGAGACTCTTGTTTATAGCGTTATTGTCGCTTGCTCTGCCCACGTTTGGTGCCGGCGGCAAGACTTTCAAGACCACCTATCCCATTTCTTGCAGCGAGGTATGGGGCGCGGTCAAAGTCGCCCTTGGGAATCCGGACAACTACAAAGACGTGCAGAGTGACGACGACAAAATGACTGCTGAATACAATGTGAAACACTCCATTCATTGGTCCGTTATCGGGGCGGTCAACCAGGGTAAAAATCACGTCACTTTGTTGCAGACTGGTACTACGTGCGAGATGAGTGTTGTGTCGATGTATAGCGGGCTTTCACACAACGACCAGGGTGACTTCAAGAAGCGCGTGGAAGAAGCACTGGATAAGCTGAAAAGCGCGTCCCCTTCCCAGCCAGCCAAGCCGGAGGATCCAGCCAAGTGATCACTGCGGACCCGCAACGCCATCGTGGTGTGCCGCTGTATTTAGTGAGCCGCACTGAGTCTTTTATCTAACGTATCCTAATTTGGGGTGCAGCAGCTCTTTTGCCGTATTGGGAAGTGATTTGGATCCGTGTATCAGCTGACACATATTTCACGCGATCCGGCCGAAGAGGCGGTTATGAAAGCATTATTGGACGAGATTGCTCGTTTCACCGGCTTCGTCTTGTACGGAGGTATTCCTCGAGCCGCCGAATGGGATCGGAGGCATCCGGCTCAGGGAGAAACTTCTTAACCGCATCCGTTACACAGGGGAAACGATCTCGATATTTGAGTGCCACCTTGTTGAATGCGCAAATAAAGTCAGGTATGCGACGGGGTCCGGATGCACTCGAAGCCTGCCAGACAGAAACCGGGCAGACACTACATCGGCCGTAGTATTCGCATTCGTCGCAATTTCCATAAGAAGAAGAGCAGCCCTCCGGGCATATCCACACATTCTCCATTCGAGCCGACTCGGCGAGAGCGGCACGCCGATTGTGAACTTCCGGATCTCGGACATTCCCCAGCTTCAGTTTCGACAACTGTTGCTCCATGAGTGATCCGGACGGGAATTTCTGGTAGGACTCCACGAACATTGGGCAGGTATATAGTTGACCATCCAGGTCCATGGCGAGTGTTTTGCCGTTCAGCCCGCTGCATATCGATATCCCGGTACCCATTTGGGGAATCTCGTCAGTGGCCTTTCTTAGCCATACCACTGGGATTGAACCGGTTTTCTCCACGTGATTTCGGCTGAGTTCGGCAATTCGAGCGAACACTTCGTCAAGCTCGTGAATTTTATCGGCTTGCCAGCCTGGATACGGGGTAGTACAGGAACTGATAAAAATCTCCCGAACATCCTTTTCCAACAGATATTGGATAGAATTCGACAGGAAAGAAATGGTCTCCGGAACTACCGTCAGTGCGATTCGCAACCTGTTTCTGAATAGTTCGGCATGTTCAGCCCGAAAAGAATCCAAAAGACGGTCCAGGATTTCAAAGGTGCCGCGGCCGCGATAGAGTTGTGCCTCTTGAACGCCGTCAAAGCTGAGTTGGACATCGAATTTGTGCTCGTCGAGGTAGTCGGCAACGGTCTCTGAAACCAAAGTCCCATTCGTGCTGAGCGAAAATCGGAAATGCTTCCCGCCGCGATCGAGTGCTTCCGCATAGGACACTGCCCGGCGTAGCAAGTTAAATTCGAGAAGCGGCTCACCTCCTAAAAACATCAGTTCTACTTGCGACAAGCCTTCCCCGAAAACCAGGTCGATGCCCGCTCGAACAACATCCCATCCCGCCCTATGGGCATTCTTGGCATTCTGGTAGCAATAGCTGCAGTGCAGGTTGCACTGAGCAGTGATAATCAACGAAAGGCACTCAATCGCCATGGAAATAAGCCGCAATGATCACAAGCAATTTTCCGGATCCGCGGTTCCGCGAAGAGGAATTCCCGATATCCGCTCTTTGCATCAATCCGGTTATTTGGCTTCAAGTTTATAAAACTTGGCAAAATCCCTGATGATGCTATGGACACTGCTCTCCAGCTTTTGCAGGGCATCAAGTACTTGCGCGGGTATTGGCTTTTCCGGTTCTCCACAAGCTGGGCTGGGAGGATGATAGGGAATATCCGGGATTAGACATTTAGGGTTCTGCTTACCTGGGTTTTGGCCTTTAAGACTGAAAACGCAATCGTGGTGAGCGTCTCTGATAAGCTCTGCCAATCTGCGGATTTCCTCGAGCCTTGCATAGATTATTTCTTTAGTCACCTTGTCGAGCATAGAAACCTCCTTAGTGAAAAGTTGAACTAAAAAACCCCGTTCGTTGCTTCCAAAATCCAAATATGGCCGCTCTTGCTGCCGTTCTGCGGAAAAACTAGAAACTGTCCATCCTGCGAGACACTAAACAGGCCTCCCTCGTCTCTGCCGCCGAATTCAACCGGAGGAGAAATCCTCTGGCCTGCTCCGGTTTGGAGCGATACTCTCCACAATGTACTGCGATCCGCGCCCCAGGCCGCGTTTGCCAGCAAGTCTCCTGTAGAAAAGTCCCAGCGAATGCATCCCACATCCGCACCGTGTGTGATTTGCCGAGGCGGCCGTTTTCCATCAGATGCAACCACCCAGACTTCATATTGCCCATCGATACAACCTGCAAATGCCAGGAGCCGGCCATCGGGGGACCAGGTTGGAAACATTGCCTCAAGACGGCCAGAGGTAAGTTGCTGTAAAGGTCCTAAAGGTTTCCCCTCTTTCACTCGTCCCACCCAGATGTGGTCGGTTCCAGCACGTTCTGATACGAAGGCTAGCTCCGAACCGTCGGGAGACCACGCGGGATGAAAATCGTCTGCGCGGTCGTCAGTAAACTGATACTGCGGCCCTCCCATGCTCGAGGTCACCCAAATGTTACGCTGCTCGCCGATGATCCGATAATAGGCTATCCAGCGGCCGTCCGGGGAAAATGCGGGGTGTGCGGCGTTGTCGGGATTGTCGGTGATTTGTCTCGGAGGTTCCACAAGCTCACCATTTACAACGTCCCATATCCAGAGGTTTCTGTGCTCGGATGAGCGGCTGGAAACGAGCACAATCCTGTCCCCATGTGGGGCGACTGAGGCCATGAAGTCTTCATCCGCGAAAGGAATCATCGTCTGCTTTTCAGATCGTCTGTTAAGGAGGATACCGTAGTGGCCAGCGATGCCGGTTGCATACCCAAATCGCTTACCATCGGATGAGATTGTCGGATGGCTCTCGGGACCCGTTCCCATGGTGATTCGCTCCGGTTGTCCGCCGTGGGCGCCCACTCGCCAGATTGCTAGGGTACCGCCTCGATATGAAGAAAAGTAGATATAGCGACCACCGGGATCCCACACAGGCTCGAAATCCTGTTCTGTATCGCTGGTCAGGCGAATAGAGGGGCCACCCGCAACGGGAACGAGCCACAATCCATGCCGTGTCCAATAACAAATGTTTTTGCCGTCGGGAGACCACGCAGGATTTTGGTGATCCCAAGACTGCGCATTTTCGCCCGTCACTATCTTGCAGTCGGCTGGATTGTTCAAAGAGGCCACTCCTATGCGAAGGAATCCACGCTGCACTCTGCAAAACGCGATGCGTTTTCCATCGGGAGAAATCGCCGGACTTACGGCGTCGGACAGGAGAAGTCTTTCGCCGCCACTCAGGGGACTGACTGCCCATATTTCCGATACTCCATTCCGTTCTGTGCTGTATGCGATTGCGCTTCCATCCGGGAACCAGCTGGGATTCTTATCATTAGAGGGATCCTTCGTCAGGCGCAGTGTTCCGACTCCATGCACCCTTGCAACGTAAAGGTCCAGGTTGCCTGATGCATTCGAGGTATAGGCAATCATATTGCCATCCGGCGAGAGCGCAGGTTCCCCTTCCCCTCCTGCCGACGTCGTTACCTGGTATGGTTTGAAATTCGGCAGCTGTTGACTAAAGTAGGAGTTGACCCAGAAGAAGCCTGCTATTACCAGGGCCAAGCCTAATACAAGGGATGCAAGGATTCGGGACTTCGTCAGCCGGCTGCGTTTTGGACGTTCCGCAATAAGCTGGGCCATGGAGGGAGAGGTAAGACGGCGCAGATCGACCAGGAGTTCCTTCGCAGACTGATAGCGATTCTCCGAATCCTTCTCCAGACACTTCAGGATCACATCCTGCAATCGCGGAGACAGGTCGGGCCGACGATCCCTCGGCAGTGGCGGAGGCTTGTTAATAATGTCATTGATGAGAGCTGTTGAAAGTGTCGTCTTGAAGGGGAGCCCGCCGGTCGCCATTTCGTAAAGGATTACCCCTGTGGAATATATGTCTGAGCGCGAATCAACCGGAAGATCGGTCAGCTGTTCCGGCGACATATATGGCAGGGTGCCGCCTCCTACGTGATAATCCGATACGCTGACCGTTGTTTCCTCCGGGCCACCCGGGCGCAGCAGTGTCGCCAAGCCGAAATCGAGGATCTTGAGCCAGCCATCAGGCGTTACGATCAGATTGCCTGGCTTCAGATCGCGGTGCACGATTCCCTGCGCCTGGGCCGCTGCCATGCCGTCGGCGAGTTGCAGCGTCAGCCGTATGATTTCTCTTTCGGGAAGGAGCCTTTCTGCCAGCTTTTTTCCCAGTGTTGCGCCTGGAACATACTCCATCACAAGAAAGTCAATACCGTCCTGGAAGTCGAAATCGTAAACGCTCGCGATGTTGGGATGGTTGAGTTTGGCAAGGGCATGGGCTTCCTTTCTGAAGCGCCGTCGAGCGGTTTCGTCGCTGAGCGTGCCCGCGGGCAGGAACTTAATCGCTACATCGCGCCGCAGGTGTTCGTCCCAGGCGCGATAGACAATCCCCATGCCCCCTTCGCCAATTTTTTCAATCACGCGGTAATGCAGCAGCGTGCTACCCACCAGGTCCTGCGGAGTTACCGTTGCCTGAGTGTGGGCCGGAACCGTCCGTGGAGCGGATTGAGTTTCCTCACGATCGCCTGCCAGCAAGGATTCGACTTCTTCGCGCAGAGCTCCATCGTCGGAGCACTCCTTATTCAGAAAAGCCGCCCGCTCGCCCGGCTCCAGATTGGAAGCCAGATTATAAAGCCGCTCGATTTGACGCCCATGCTCAGGTTTCATATCTCTTGCGACAATGTATTGAATCCGGCACACACCCGCCCGGGCCAAATTCATGTTGGCATATCTGCAGGAGCCTGTCCGAGGATGTTTGATCGGAGCTTTCGCTCAATCCTTCAGCAGGACGAATGCCTCCGTGTCTGGTACCAGTTGCGTGTCAGCTTCATACGGCCAACTAGATCTTTGCCAAAATTCTTGTAACTTAATTATAAGCCAAAATGCCACGTGTACACTGGAATTGTTGCAGCCTGGCGCCATCGGATGCGGACTTGGGTTTATCCTTTCTCACGGGAGACTAACTTCCATTGCGGTAACAACCTGAATCTGTCCGTGCCCTGCTCAATATGTTAAAACTTCCCTCTACCCAACCCGTCTTGTTCTATTAACTCGGACAGCAAGAGTTCTTGCGTGCCTCTCCTTTAGACTTTATGATGCAGCCAGGAGGAGGAACTCCCGAAGATGAAGCCACTACCCGTCATGAACGAGTATATTACGACGCGATATATGACACGGTTTCGATGTCTCGGCTCGGCATGCGAGGACACCTGCTGCAACGGTTGGACGGTAGCGGTAGATAAGGATCATTATCGCAAGCTCAAGCGCGTGATGAGTCAAACACGGGAGGAGCGCGAGCGGTTTCGAGCGATGCATCAACTGGTCGATGCAGAACATCAAACGGCAGAGAATTTCGCCACCATCCAGTTGCGGAAGGAGGACGGCACCTGTCCGATGCTCGACCCGACGCATCTTTGCTCGATACAACAGCGATATGGTGAAGAAATGTTGTCGAATACCTGCGCTTTTTACCCTCGTGTGTTCAGCAGTCGGGGTGCTCGACTTGAGATGACAGCAAATCTATCCTGTCCCGAAATTGGCCGCCTGGCGCTGCTTCCGGCCGATGCATTAGAACTGGTTCCATTCGATCCGAAGTCGTTTCCGCATTACGTGCCGCTCAATCAGATCGTGGAGCCTAAATCAGGCTATCCTGGTTACATCGATGAGGTTCGATCCGCTGTCTTCGAGCTTCTGTCGCTCCCGGAGTATCCGGTTTCAGCCCGCCTTTTCTTCGTGACCTATTTTGCAAACCGGACGGTCCCCTTCTTCAGCCGGTCGTGCGCTCAAATTGACGAAACGAAATTGGAGCGAGAGATCAGTCGCATGAGGGCTCCAGAGTTCAGAGAGGAGCTGTACCAGCAGTATGGTAAACTCTCGCCCTCAGATGCTGTGACCGCTATGATCATCGCCGAGGTGCTCTCGATGAGATCCAGTGGGAATTGCCATCCCGCTTTTCTTAAGCTCGTGCAAGACGTATTCAGACCGTATTCAGGGAACTCGGCTGTACAGGAGGGTCCTATTCTTAACATCCCGATGGACAGGTTTATTGCAGAGTATACCCGTCGCAAGGCGCTGCTCGAGTCCCTCTTCAACGACCGGTTCGAATGCTACTTCGAGAATTACGCCAAGAACTATTGGTTGAAGGAGTGGTATGGAAGGTCGATCGACCTGATGGTCCATATGCAGAACCTTTTGATCCGGATAGCGGTTCTGCGCTTCCTCATCGTCAGCCTGTTCCAGCTTCCGGCGGAAGCGAGGGAGAATGAGGGAGGAGTATTGCTGGACCGCGAGGCAGTGAGAGTGTTCTGCAGGTTCTCGCGCAACATCGAGCACAGCCGCGTGTTCCTTGATAAGCTAACGCAACTGCTGACTGAAAAGAACATGCAAACGCTGGCTTATTCGGCTTGCCTCCTTAAGTTTTGAAGCTCGAAGCGCCGATGCCCAGGCAAAGTGCAGGTTTCTAGCCGCCGCTGATGTAGCTTTCGAATCGCTTCTTGTCGAGGGCCCGCATGTAAGCCACCTTGCCGTCGATGACCCCGGACTTGACCAGTTTCTCCAACGAGTCATCCATTAATTGCATGCCCGCCGTCTTGCCAGTCTCCACCAGCGAAACCAGCGCGGAGGTCTTGCCGGAGCGGATGAGCTGGGGCAGGGCCGAGGTGTGGATCATGATCTCCATGGCCACCACGCGGCCGGAACCGTCCTTCTTGCGCAATATCTGCTGGGAGACGATGCCGCGCAGCACCTCTGAGAGGATGACGCGCGACTTGTCGCGCTCGTCCTGCGGAAAGACGTTGATGATGCGGTCGATGGTCTTGGCCGTGCTGTTTGTGTGCACGGTGGCAAAGACGAGGGAGCCCATCTCCGCCAGCGTCAGGGTCAGCCCGGTGGTGACTAGGTCGCGCATCTCGCCCACCAGGACGACGTCGGGGTCCATGCGCGCTGCTTCACGCAGCGCCGCGGCGAAGCTCCTGGTGTCGGTGTGCACCTCGCGCTGAGTGATGCGGCACTTCTGGGGGATGTGCACGAATTCCACCGGGTCCTCGATGGTTAGAATGTGCGCTTTGCGCGTGCGGTTAATTTCGTCGATCATCGCCGCCAGTGTGGTGGATTTTCCGCTGCCGGTCGGCCCGGTGACCAGTACCAGACCCTTCTTCAGCTGCGTCAGTTTTTTCAGCACGGGCGGCATGCCCAGCGCGTCGAGCGACGCTATTTTTTCAGGGATGCGGCGGAAGACCGCAGAAATGCCGCTCTGCTGGAAGAAATAATTCGCGCGGAAGCGGCTGACGCCGTGGATGTGATAGGAGAAGTCCAAGTCCAGGTCGTTCTCGATGGTGTGGCGCTGTTCCTCGCCAACTATCTCGTGGAGCAGCTTCTTCAGATCCGGTTCCGATATTTTCTCCCGCCCGGGTTCCAATGGGATGAGGCTGCCGTTCACGCGAGCGACGGGCACCTCCCCGCTGTAGATGTGCAGGTCGGAGGCACCCTTTTCCACCATCAACCGCAGCATTTCGTCTATCTTTGCCATTAGGCCTTTGGTTCCTTTAAACTAAATTCCCGTCGTGCATCGGCGGTAATGAGCCCCGCCTTCAGCAGCTCCTCCAGCGAGTTATCCATCAGCTTCATGCCCTCCTTGGTGCCCACCTGCATCGTCCCCTCCAGCTTGAAGCTCTCTCCCGACCGGATGATGTTGCCCACGGCCATGGTGTTGACCAGCACCTCGAAGGCAGCCACCATGTCGTTGCCCGCGGCGTTCTTGATGAGCTGCTGGGAGACGATGCCCAGCATGCACTCGGCCAGGGTGGTCTGGGCCTGAGCCTGCTCGGCCGGCGGGAAGAGGTTGATAACCCGGTTAATCGTGGCCGGGGCGCCGGAGGTGTGCAGCGTGGTCAGGACAACGTGGCCTGTTTCGGCAGCCGTCAGGGCCAGCGACATTGACTCAAGGTCGCGTATCTCCCCGATCAGGATGACGTCAGGGTCCTCGCGCAAGGCGGCGCGCAGGGCATTGGCGAAGCTGCGTGTGTGCGGACCCAGACTGCGCTGGGAGATAATGCTCTTTTTGTTCTGGTGCAGGTACTCGATGGGGTCCTCGATGGTGATGATGTGCTCGTTGCGGTTGTCGTTTATCCAATCCAGCATCGCAGCCAGGGTAGTGGTCTTGCCCGAACGGCACGGGCCAGTGACGATTATCAGGCCCTGCGTGGCCAGACAGAACTTCCCCAGCACCGGCGGCAGTCTGAGATCGTCGAAGGTGCGGATGCGCACAGGGATGTGGCGGAAGACGGCAGCCAGCCCCCGCTGCTCCTTGCAGACGTTCATGCGGAAGCGCTCGCCATCCGCCAACTGGTAGATGGAGTCCAGTTCCCAGTGCTCGCTCAGTTGTTTCCGCTGCTCCTCGGACAGGATCTCGTGGATGAAAGTCGTGACCATCTCGGGCGTCGCCGTCTGGTTGGTCAGGGGCTGAATATCGCCCAGGAAACGCACCATCACCGGCATACCGACAGCGACGTGCAGGTCGGAACACTTCCTGTCCGCGCAGGCCTTGAGAAACTTGTCCAATTGGGCCATAGGCCGTAGTGATATTCCAGACTTATCCGTTTGTCAATAGAGACGTACCGCGCATTCTGCGCCAGGCGCGGGCGCGGACGGCGGGGGTAACTTAATTCACTATTCGTTCTGTTCCTATGAATCGCGCGGTTCGTCGCAGCGGGCTGAACTGTCGATCCATACCTTCACCGCACCCATTGAAAGCGCCGCGGTGGTGCCGGCTGTCACGCCCAACTTGATCTGAATGTAATCGTGCAGGGTAAAGAACGGTTCGCAGTAGTGACCAGCAGCCACGATCTGCTTCATGTTCATGTTGCTGATCTGTGTGGTGGTCGCCCCGGTGTCACAGAATTCAGCCTCTACGTCCAGCGTGTCACCCGAACGCACATACGGGGCCAGTACATGCAGGTACATGGGGCGGACCATCGGTCCGATTTTCGTGGCGGTCAGGGTCTCGTCAGCGGTCAGGTTGGTCGACCCATCGCGTAACAGTAAATTTGCGTCCATGATTTTCTCCCGGTTGGTTATTCATACGGTGTCCAGTCATAGGCGAGAGCAGGTGATCCACAACGTCTAAGGTCCTTTATAAGCATTTCCATTCTGTAGGGCAAGAGCAAAGCGGGAAAATCGGAGAGGAAATCGGAAAAATCACCGCGGAATTCAGGACAGGCGGGGATTCGATGGGAATAGATTTGCACTCATCAGAAAAGCTATGAGCGCGGATAATACCCGGATCGGGCAACGACTTCGTATTTGCCATCTTTTGTACGAAGTTTGATATGGCGGAATCCGGCGCCCGTGGGATCCGATGGGATATAGCCAATATTGTATTGATTGCGAAGCTCTTCCTGAATCCTGTCGTAGATTTCCTTCAGAGACAGCTTTTTGCTCACCTCGAACATCCGGCCCCCGGTCTCCTGTGAAAGCATCTTGAGTGTCTTTGCTCCCTGGGACCCTTCATCGCGGCCCGCTCCTCCCCTGTTAAAACCTGAATAAGCAGCAGAATCGTAATATCGGATGCAGTAAATCAGGGCATCCGCATGGTGAGCCGCGTCCGTTGCCTCCTTCTCGCTGACCTTGCTGCCGTGATCCACGCCGTCAGAGATGAGGATGATGGCTTTCCGTCCTTCCTGCCGTTTCAGGATTTCGTCGGAAGCAAGAAAAACTGAATCGTAGAGCACGGTGCCGCCACCCGTGGACCTGCGTTGCTCCCCCGGATATCGCCCATCTCGCCGGCCACCTCCTCCCGGGCGGCGCTGTCCGCCGGGCAACTGCACACCGCCCGGCCAGCTTTGTGCTAAGGAATCAGCCGGCCACACAGAAACTTCGGGATTCATCGCGGCTCGTCGCCGTTCTTCCGGAACTCTCAGATCGTTGAGAGCTTTTTGCAGGAATTCGCGAGAGTTAGTGAGATCCTGCAATAATTCCGCCTCAAAGTCGAACTTGATTACGAAAGCCTGATCTCGATCGGGCCGCAGCACCTGATCTAAAAACCGATAGGAAGCGCTCCGTTCATCCTCGATCAGGTTCTTCTGGCTGAGGCTTGTATCGATCAGCAGCCCCATCGTCAGGGGCATATCCGTCTGACGGGAAAAATAGCGGATTTCCTGCAGCTTCCCATCTTCTTCCAGGATGAAATCATCCTTGGATAGACCGTTGACGATTCGTCCGTCGTGATCTCGCACTGTAGCCAGGACATTCACCACACTTACATCGACTTTGTAAGTGGGGGATTCCTGGGCACGCATAAACACGGCGAAAGCGCTCAAGACGAGTATTGCGGTCAGAAGTATTTCAGCTTTTGTTGAGTTGCGCATAAAATCCCGGCACCTGTAGCCCCCCTCACATCAAATACATACGAATATATGACAGCTGGTTACAGGGGAAGGTTCAAATCGCTGCGGAATATCATCGGGTTCTCAATCTCCGTTGACGGCGGATAAACCTGACTACATCCACGGATCCCCTTTTATGCTATTTTAACATTGCACATCAGAATTTTCGACTTGGTCGATATCTGCTGGCATTTAAGGAGGTAACGTGGCTCATGCGGCGCGATTCAGACGGGTTTGCATAGGAATGGCTCTCATGGCGATCTGGGTTCTGCCCACGAATGGCGCAGGGCTCGCGGTGGCCGCCGTCTTCACGAATCCCGGGATTCCCTCACACTGCACGATGGAAATACGGGATCGCCTCGACGCGCGCCGCGGCTATGTCAAGGCTGTAGTCACGGTATCGCGCCGGCAGGACTCGAACGGGCCGTACTATGCCGTCACATCCCGCGAAGGTGACGATTACGCAAACGAGATGCGGCTCAACTATGGCGATCTTACCAGCGCATTCGAGAAAAGGACGGATTTGCGCTCGGGTAGCGTGATTGAGCTCTACGAGCGTATCGATAACAACCACGTACACTTTGTCAATCGCGAGAAGAAGATCGATCGCCTGTTCAGCACACGGGATTCCAACATTTATACACGCTTTGCGTATTTTCTGTCGTTCTCGGGATTTCCGTTCGGGACGAAGGCTGACGTGAGCTTTAAAACGTATATGTCCGAGTACGGCGACACCCTCACGATGCGGCTGCGTAACCTCGGTCGAACTCGGGTCACGGTGCCGGCTGGGAGTTTCGACTGTTACAAACTCGAGCTATCGGTCGGCGGATGGCAGGCGATGTTCGCGCGCGACAGGTTCTACCTGTACTTTGACGCGGCAATGCCGCACCATTTTGTGCGCTACGACGAAAAGGACGGGGACCGATGGTATTCCAACGAGCTGATATCCTATACCGAGGAGTAGCATCACCAGGAGCTGCATGAAGATAGTCTACGCGGTTGACCAGTACTGGCCCGCTGTTAGCGGTGTCCCGGTATCTGTCGATACATTCCGCAATGAGCTCACGCGCGCGGGGCACGAGGTACACGTCATCGCCCCAGACTACCCTGGCGCCAACCTCGTCGATCGGCAGATGGGCAACAACGGGAATGTCCACCGCTTCCGATCGCGACGGCTGTTGTTCTCAAAGGCAGACCGCCTCGTCCGCCGCAGTGAGCGGCCGGCAATCCACCGTCTACTCGACAGGCTCCAACCCGATATCATCCATGCGCAAACCGAGTTCATGGTAGGCACTACATGTTTGGCGTACGCCCGCCGCCGCAACATCCCGTGCTTATGCACCGCCCACACCAACTGGGAACAGCTGGCGAACCTCTATCTGCCCATCCTTCCCGGCGGCCTGTGGCGTTACTATGCACGAAGCCTGCTCCATCGTGTCTATGACCGAACCGATGCTGTTGTTGTGCCCACGACCTTGATGCGTGACCTTCTGGTATCCTATCGAGTCAAGGTCCCGCTGGAAATCATCCCCACCGGCATCACCCCGAGCGAATTCGACGGCGTGGATCGTTTACGCGAGAACGGCTCCTCGAAGTATTTCGATCGTTTTCCCGCGCTCGTCGGCAAGCGCATCCTGCTGGCAGCCGGCAGGGTCGGTTGGGAGAAGAATCTTGCGTTTTTGATGAACGTGCTCGGTCGACTGGTGCCGGAGTTTCCCGATGTGATTCTGATGGTGGTGGGAGACGGTCCATACCGGAGGCCGCTGGAGCGTCTGGCGAACCTGCGCGGACTGAACGCACATGTCGTGTTCACGGGCTTCGTGCCCAAAATGGACATGAAGGAAGTTTACGCGATCGCCGACGTGCTCGTGTTCGCGTCGAAGGTGGAAACGCAGGGTCTTGTGACTATCGAGGCGATGTATTGCGGTGTGCCGGTGGTGGCGGTTGGCGAAATGGGTACGCGCGAGGTAATGCAAGGCGATAATGGCGGTTTCATGGTAAAAGACGATCTCGACGACTTTACTGAGAAGACGCGCCGCCTTCTCGGCGACGCTGCCTTGCATCGGTGCAAGTCCCTAGAGGCGCAACGGCACGCCCGGGATTGGACTATCGAGGCCTTCGCCGCGAAGCTTCTCAGACTCTATCGCTCCCTCGTCGATAGAGGGCAGGGCGGCGCAGAGGGGTAATACCACTTAGTTTTTGCGGATAATTTGTGAGGACGGCTTCAGAGCCCTCCGAATACCAAGCTGTTTAATAGCACGGGCTCTGCACCGCGCTCCAACAGCTTGCCATACGTCGTCTTCAGGAAACTCATCACTCGCGGGTTGGCCGTGTCGGAGGGATGGACGGCAACCCGTACTCGGGCCTCCGGCAACAGGTGCGACAGAAGCAGCATGCTACGGGCAAGCAGCTCAAGGGCTACCAGGTCGCGCGCCCGGGAACTGCCGATCGAAATGATTGGTGAAAACCTTCGTCTGCCCTTCCGTTCCAGCGCGAACATCGACTCAACATAAGGCGGGGAAAGCGACGCCAAGAACGCGCGATTCTCTTTTGTGCAGAGCCAGCAGGGCGGACAAATACCGGGGAGCTGTCCCAGCGTGGCGGAAAGTCGGGCGTAGGCCTTGCCGGCTTGCTCTCGCGCCGCCGGGTCGTTGACCGCGTACTCGGCCTGACCCTTGTGGTACCAGGCGAGATACGGCCAGACGCCCGGGGGGCAGATGTGCGTGAGACCATGGAAGACAACTTCCATTGCTCCATCCCGGATCCTCTCTCGTAAGTAAACCATGAGGGGCAATGCCGGGTCGATGGCCGCGTCAACCACCAGGTGGACGGTGAGCGGCGCGTGAAATACGCGCGATACGGAATCGATCAGCCGCGCAGAATCGCCGTTCCCTGAAAGCCGAATATCATGGAGGCAGAGTGCAGCCTTTCGCATCACATACTCCTTCTTTTTCGTGGTTCGACCCGCACACGCCCTATTTGGACCGCGAATCCAGTTCATCCCAGAGGGCGTAGGTGCTCAGCAGCTCTGTCTGCAATTCCTCCAGCCGCGCCAGTACGTGCCGGATGTTTTCGGCCGTTTCCCTATAAAAATCCGGGCGTGCCATCATATCATTCAACCGCTGCTGTTCCGATTCGAGTGCCTCAATGCGCTCCGGCAAGCGGTCGAATTCACGTTGTTCGATATAGGATAGCTTCTTCCTGACCGGAACGGCACTATCTGTCTGAACGGCACTGGCAACCGGGACGGCACGCAGGGGTTGTACCGATTCGTTTTTCGCTGCCGGAGTTGTTCTTTGACGCACCCAATCCTCGTAACCGCCTATATATTCCTGCACGAGCGCATTCCCCTCGAATACCAATGTACTGGTAACGGCATTGTCGAGAAAGGATCGGTCATGGCTGACAAGCAGAATCGTGCCTGGGAACTCCAGCAATTGAGCCTCGAGCAATTCGAGGGTCTCAATGTCGAGGTCATTGGTCGGCTCATCAAGCACAAGGACGTTGGCGGGGCGTGTGAATAGGCGCGCCAGCATTAGCCGGTTTCGCTCTCCTCCCGAAAGGGCTTTCACCGGCGAGCGGGCACGCTCTGGAGGGAAAAGGAAGTCGCGCAGATAGCCATTTACATGGCGGGATCGTCCGTTGACCGTAACGGTTTCGCTTCCATCGCCCACGGTATCGAAGACCGTCCGTTCCGGATCGAGCTGTTCGCGCTGCTGATCGAAATAGGCCACCTGGACATTGGCGCCTCTCCTGATGACTCCGGAATCCGGCGGCAATTCCCCCAGCAGCAGGCGCAGTAGTGTAGTTTTGCCGACGCCGTTCGGGCCTATGAGCCCGATCCTGTCGCCGCGCATAATGCGCGCAGAGAAATCCCGGACAACCGGCTTCCCATCAAAAGACTTGCCGACATGCTTGGCCTCAAAAACCAATCGGCCGGATTGGTCCGCGAGTTCCAGCCGCAGGCGCACCGTGCCCATCTGGGAACGCCGGGCGGCGCATTCTTCACGCATGGCCATTAACGCGCGCACGCGCCCCTCATTCCGTGTCCTCCTGGCTTTAACTCCCTGTCGCAACCAGGTCTCTTCCTCGGCAAGCCGCTTATCAAACTTCTCGTTGCGCACGGACTCGTTGGCAAGCCATTCCTCCTTCTTGCGCAGGAATGTCGCATAATCACCGGGCCAGGAAGTGAGCTGTCCCCGGTCAAGCTCGACGATCCGCGTGGCGAGCCGCTGAAGGAGCGTGCGATCGTGAGTGACGAAAATTACCGTCCCGGCATATTCGGCCAGAAAGTTTTCAAGCCAAGTGATCGCCTCGATGTCCAGGTGATTGGTGGGTTCGTCCAAAAGCAGGAGATCCGGTTGAGCGACAAGTGCCCGGGCGAGGAGGACGCGTCGGCACCAGCCGCCTGACAGAGTATTCACCGCGGCATCCGGCGGAAGCTCCAGGCGACCCAGCACCATCTCGACTCGCTGTTCCAGGCGCCAGCCGTCCTTCTCTTCCAGCTCATGTTGAAGACGCCCTAGTATTTCCAACGACGCAGCGGTGCCCTTCTCAGCGACTTCGACCGCCGCGTGGTGGTATGCAGTTACCAGGGCACCCAAGCTACCCAGTCCTTCGGACACCACATCGAACACAGGCTGGTCGGTTGAGAGTGCAACGTCCTGCACCAGCAGCGCAGTCTGCACATCGGGTTGCTGATGCACGAAGCCCGAGTCCGGGACCAGTTCACCGTTCATGATGCGCAGCAGCGTTGATTTTCCTGTCCCGTTGCGCCCGATCACGCATACCCGTTCCCGGGCCTCGACCTGCAGAACGATATTGTCCAGCAGCGGCAGATGCCCGTATGCAATCGAAACACGGTCAAAGGTTATCAATGCCATCTCAAAACATTACCATGAAGCTCTGCCAATTTTTCTCTGCAGAATCCCGAAGAGTCCTATCGCAGGTGTATGGACGTTAGAGGGATTTGCCTGACGGATTGATGCGATGATCTTTCAACTTCGCGTAGATGGACTGCGCAAGGCCCGATTTCTTGAAGCCAAGCACCTTCGTTCCCTTGATTCCGAAAAACTTCTCCAGCTCCTCGGTTGTGTAATTCTGCACAATCGGGTAATGCGCGAAATCTTCGAGGATTTCCATGCGGCTGGTTTCCGAAATGTCACGGGTGATCAACACAAAATGCAATTGGCTTTTGCTGCGACGCAGCGTGTCGCGGCCGATAATGAGAGTGCGCGACCGCAGCACAAACGGATACAATCGCTCCACCGGCAGATTCGTGCTCTGATCCTTCATCGCACAATGGTACCTGGTTATACTGTCCCCCGGTTGCGTTTTTTCAGATATTCGTTGGGGGACAGTATAACCGGGTACGGATTGATTCCAGCTACCTGATTTTTTCAGCTGGCGAGAGCAGGAACTCGCTGACTGCCCGATTAAATAAATTTGGCTGATCGACAAATGTCATGTGTCCGCTCTTGGGCAGGACCACCAGCTTTGAACCCGGGATTAATTTGTTCATTTCCTCAGAAAGCGAAGGCGCGCATTCATCGTGATCTCCAACGGTGATTAGCGTCGGCACATGAATGGAAGAGAGACGGTCCGTATATTCGACCGATTTGAGATTCCCGTCGATCAGATACTCGCCGTGAGCGCCCCACATTTCCAAATAAACATCCCACGCCATGTTGCCGGATGCGATCGGGTCGTAATTCGGATCGGGGCGGTTCTGGTAGAGATACGGGAAATAGCCCTCTCCCCAGGCTGCAATCATGTAATCGGATGTGTACCGGCGCTTCTCGTACGCTTTGCCGTGACCGAACAACCCGGCTTTTTCCATATTCTCAATTCGCTGGCGCAGCTCCGGCGTCATGTTGGCCATCATTCGTCGAAATACTTCGTTCATCTTGCTTGTGCTATGAAACGTGCTGCAGAGAATGAGATGTGTCAGGTTATCTGGGTACTTGAGTGCATAAGCTTGCGCCAGGACGCCTCCGCACGAATGCCCCATTAATGCAGTTTTGCCGAGATGCAGGGCCTGGCGAACTGCCTCCGCATCCTCGACCATGTTTTCCACTGTGTAAAGCCTGGTATCCTCGAGTTTTTCAGATTTGCCTGAGCCGCGCTCGTCGATGAAGACCAATTGGTTGTGCCGTGCCAGGGGAAGCAAGTGGGGAAGAAAGTAGTCATGCGAAGCCCCGGGCCCGCCATGCAGGATCAGCAGCGGCGCGCCGCGGCCGATCGACTCGTAATAAATCATAGCCCCGTGAGCATCGACGAATCCCTGCTTCATATTGTAAACGGCGTCGGCCTGACTGTCCGGCGCAGCACTATTTGGAGCCTGCCCGGATCGAGTGGAGCATGCTATCAGGGCACAAAGCATTCCGCAGACAAACAGCGTTGACCAAACATGCTGCTTCATGTCGCTACCTCCTGCCATTGTTCTTTGCCGGGAAAAGCTGAAAAACACGAACGAATTTTGATGCAAATAGGGCGCGCAAAGCAAGCGTATATCTAGAAAAGCATCGTCGGGAGATAAAACATCGCAGTGACTGGCGGGCTTTAGCGGTCCGTGCGCTTGTGCTCCTTGTTATCGTCTTTCCGCTTTGCGCGCGCACCCTCCCACGCCTTCTGCTTGCTCCTAATATCTTCCTGCTCCCTGGATGTGTGGGGCTGGACAACCGGCGCCGGCTTCGCCAGAGAACGAGGAGTCTCCTGGGGCTTTGCGACGTTTGCGGCCTCGGAAGAAGCCGCCGGGCGTGTCTGCTGATAACCTGCATTGGGGCGCGCCGAAGGCGTCCGCGGACTGCTTTGCTGATCGGATGGCGCGCGGGCCGGCTGATTTGAAATTTGATCCGCCGGACGAGCGGAAGTTTGCGATGGCGGCCTGTCCGAAGGCGCGTTTTGCAGCCTTCCAAAGTGATTAGGCTCAGGTGGAGGATTTTGCTTGGCTATAACGGGACGATTCACGATCTGTGCCGGCGGATGTGGCGTGTTGCGATTGCCTGGTCCGAATACACTAAGACGTTCAGGAGCCGCCGAAGAAATGTGGGACACCGGTGCGGAGGCTATGGCGTTAGCCGGCACGTTGACAACGTTTCTGGCCACAGGTCGGGCATTTATAAAATTTTCGTGAGAAACGACGGTCACCGCATTGGGTGCGCCCCGGTTCACATAAGTGACGTTTTGAATGCTCTGGGATCTGTAAACATTCACGATTGTTGTCCGGTTCACGACCGTGTTGGTCAAGTTTACGTTGGCTGCATATCTTTCGCTCACGTGGTAGGCAGGCAAAAAGACTTCGCGCGGGCCCAGCGGAAACCAGCCAATTCCGCCTCGGGGACCGAATGAAGCAGAAAAGCTAAATCCGTTGCCTCCCACCCAGGCTACCAGCGCCGGAGCGTAGACGGGCCGGGCGACGATTGGTCCCGGAACCCAAAACCAATTACTGCTATAGAATGCCCACCGTCCATAATGGAATGGAGCAAACCCCCAAGGCTCGTCCTCAACCCAGGTCCAACCCCAGGGCGCTATCCAAACCCAGTGCCCATAGCGATAAGGAGCCCAGGCCACTGGAGTGCCGTTTGGCCTCCAGCACCACCCATACCCCGGCACGTTGACCCAGACGCCATAGGTGTCGAGATCCTCGTATCCGGTCATTTCCGGTGAGACGTAGCGCGGAGCCGCAGCCCTGGCTTCGCGCTCATCGCGACTCTTGGCCCAGCGGTCAAAATCACTGAGCGGCTGCGAATCCGCATCACTCAAATCGTAAGCGAGGGAATCGGTGCCCGTCAGGGTCACCTGTTGGTCCGAAATCACCTGCCAGGACCGGCCACCCCCAATCGCTTCACCTTCTCCCTGACGCACAGTGATCACCGATTGCTGCGAATCAGGAAATGAATCAATTCTGTAGTCTCCCGGACGCTTAATTGAGAATGCGATATTGGGAGTGTCAATCTCGTAAATTTCATTTGGATCCAGGTGGCGCAAATGCAGGATTAGCGAACCATCGGAAAGCCGAATTTGCATCGTGGTATCATCCAGATTCAGAAACGAAATTCCGGTATTGCTGTTCAACCGGATTGCCGTTGAACCCGAATGAAGCTCGCATCGGGTGTTGGCGTCCGCCCAGAGTCTGTCCCCGGTAGTAAGCGGCCGATTGAGCGCTGCCGCCACCCAATCCGAGTCACTTCCCCCAGATGGAAGATAGGAAACGGCCCCTTCAATAAAATTGAGCCGCGCGACCCTTTCTGGCGGATCCGCTTGCGCAAAAAGCACCGCCGGCAGGAGCAGAATACCAATAACAGCCGCTGATTTGCCGAGTATGCGTCTCACGATCTTTCCTCCAATCCTATTCACACCACCATGTTTCCAAATGCACTAGCCGAATATCGGCTATTGTAGATACAAACTATATGAATCTGATTTGTTTCTAAAGTTTCAAAATTTGAGGCTAAATTCAAAATTTTGAACCAGCCGATAGTCTAGTGCACGCCTTCTGCCGCGTTATGCTTTTTGTTGTAGATTCGCTTGCTTTCCCTATTCTGCTGCTTGTTTATCTGGGCCTTCTGCTTATTGGTAAGATTGCCGCCGTTGGCAGCGCGCTCGGTGCGCACTTCCTTATTGATCTTGCTCTCCTGGGTTTCCAGTTTGGCCGCCTCTCCGGCACTCAGCTGCCCGGATTTTATGCCGCCGGCAATTCGATCCTGCTGATTCTCCCGCCTCTTGTCGACCTCGTTGTTGCCATAGTGCTGGGTCGCGGCATTGTGCTTATCAGTATAAACCTCTTTGCTGAGTTTATTCTGCTGAGCGTTGATCTGCTGCTTTTCTTTATTGGTAAGGTTGCCGCCATTGGCTTTGCGGTCTTTCGCGATTTCCTTATTGAGCGTCGATTCCTGCTTTTCCAATTTGGCCGTTTCTCCTGCAGTCAATTGTCCGCTTGCCACTCCGTTTGCAATGCGATCCTGCTGGTTTTCTTTGCGGTCCTTGATTTCCGATCCGGTAGGTTCCTGCGCGAAAACTCCACCGATTAATACAAAACTGAGTATGGTACCGAGCAATATCTTCATTGTTGCCTCCATTTCTGTTTTCAATCCCTTCGTTGTTCTCTGCAAGCTATAAACAATCAATACCGCAAAAGGTTTCGCTCCTTTTTGATATCGACAGAAATGGTGACGGTAATATGGTTTGGTAACGGCGGTTCTGTAAAACTGAATAAAAAGGTCTCGACGGCCGATGAGATAAAGGTAAAACGATTCGTTCTTCTCACACGGGAAATAGAAACCAATGATGCGAAATTTCTTCCGTTCAGCCGTTTATGCCACCCTTCTGCTCCTTTCCTTCCAGCCAACGCTATCTTCAGCATGGCAGATTTACAAATGGGTCGATGATGATGGCGTTGTCCATATGACGGATAATCCGGCAGGTATTCCACCCAAATACAGGAATCAGTCGCAGAAAAGAATGCTGGAGACGCCAGTCGAACCGGAGGGCAGACCTGAAATTCAGCGCCCCACCGCGAGCGAGAGCACCAGGGGTACTTCCTCGAACCTCAAACGCATTGAGGTCCCTTTCAGGGCATTTGAGGGATCGGCGCGGAGAATCATCATTCCGGTCACGTTCAACGATTCCGTTACGGCGAATTTGTTGCTCGATACGGGTGCGCCGGGGCTCACGATTTCACCAAAGCTTGCAGACCGCTTGGGCCTCATCAATGAACAGGATGGGAATCTCCGGATAATGACCGGCGGGATTGGGGGAACCGTCCCTGCCATGCTCGCCGTAGTCGATGCTGTAAGCGTCGGGGAAGCGCATGCGGAGTTCCTGCCCGCCGTTATAACTGAAATCCCTTCCGAAGAATTTGAAGGCTTGGTGGGAATGGATTTCATGGCCAATTACAGAATCAGCATTGATAACGAAAAGAACGTTCTTGCCTTCGACGAACTGCCTCCTCAGATCGAGAGGCCGGGTGGGCATGATGAAATATGGTGGCGCTCCAATTTCAGGGAATTCTCAAGGCTGAAAGATGAATGGAAAGAATACCAGAAAGAGATAGCGACTGCGAATCTGGCATCAAGCGAAGCTGACAGGATTGTAAAGATTGTCAAAACCCAGAGCAGCGAAGCCGATAGGATTTATCGCAAGCTGGAAAGCTACGCGAGAGAGAAGGCTGTTCCAGTTACATGGAGGCGATAGGGGCTTATCTGCTCCGAATTGCTCTGTCCAAAAAACGAACCACGAAATATCCCAAATACACTAAAAAGGATTCAAGTTGATTTGTGTATTTCGTGCTTTTCGTGGTCAAATTCCTGGACACCCACCTAATCCGCCCCACACAACCGAAGCGATAGGAATTTCAAGTTGCCCTTTTTGCCCGGGAAGCTGATCTCTCTTTTTCTGCGCACACTTTCCAGCACGACTTCATCCCAATGATAGTGCTGGAGTACAATGAAACAAGGTCCTGAAGAGTTGCAGCTACGGGATTTTACAATAGACGCAATCTGTATCGAAGGATGGAGACAAAACTGAACATGATGCGGAACGGAATTCTTGGAACGCTCCTGATGGTTTCGTTTGTTTTTGCCCAACAAAAAGCCGTTGATACTGCCACTGCCGGAGTAAAAGGTGTATATCTCATTCTGTTCCGCACGCCGGCGCACGTGCGATCGAGTTCACCGGAAGTATTTCACACCGCTGCTGCGGACGTCCGGAAGGTGCTGACCGATGGGAAAGTGCCGATTGTAGAAGACAAAGAGCGCGGCTCCATAGAGAACGAATCGCAGATGTCGGTCAATAGCATGACAAAACTCGCCAGTGAAGCCGGCGCCGGGTCCCTGCTTTTCGTAACGGTAGACCGCCCGACCAGCAAATGGATCAAGCTGGTTCTTCAAGCATATGATCTCGATGGGAAACTGCTCTGGGAGGAGGCAGTCGATAGCGGCATGAGCGCGATGAGCGGTGGAGCCGGATACAAAAAGTGTTTTGAAAAGTTAAAAAAGCAGCTTTCTGCGCGAATCGGCGGACCTGGTTTACCGGTTCAAATGCAGTAACAGACCCTTTGGTGTCATTATGAAATTAGTACCATTATTTATTCTAGGCGCAATCATCTTGACCGATTCCGGCATGAGGCCTTATTCGCCGGTGATGCTGCTGGCGCAAGATCAGGCGCAGAGTCCATCTGACTCAGCCGCTCCGCAAATGCCGAAGGATGGCAGTGGCGCAGAACCTCTCGGCTTTTCGGACGATATCATCTTAAAAAGCGGCACAGAAGTAAAATTGGTGTTTGCGCAAAGCGTGAGTTCAAAGCACGCTGCCAAGGGCGAAAAGGTCGAATTGAGAGTTGCTGAAGACATCCGCGTTGACCACATGGTCGTTGTGCCGGCCGGAGCCCGCGTCCTTGGGACCGTGGTCCAGGGGAAGAAAAACGAAAAATACGGCAACTCAAAGGACCTGGCCGTCAGCGTCGACTATATCGCCGTCAAAGGCAAACGAATTAAGCTGACGGGGGAGCGGAAACAGAAGCCGCAAACCAATGTGGGTTCAGCCACCGCTGCGACAATCGGCTTTGGGCTTACCGGCCTGATGGTTTATATGAGCCAGCGAGAAGCATGGATCCGCGAGGGCACACCGGCAAACGGGTATGTTGCTGAGGATGTGATTTTCACACGATCGGAACTATCCTCTGCCGCCAAAGTCGGCGACTAAAGACTTCAAAAACATACCGGCATGGCGCACCTGCCCAAAACGACCCCGGGAACAATTCTCCGGCGGGAATTGAGAAAATTGAGGAACTAAAACAGCACCCATAACGTCTTATTCTATAAGACTCAGTTTGCGTTTCCCGAAGGAGATTTGAGAATGGCTCGCGAATTTCACGTCGGCGAGTGGCTGGTAGAACCAAATCTGAACCGCATGACGCGGGAAAACGAGAAGGTCTGCGTGGAGCCCAAAGTCATTGAGGTGCTCGCCTACCTGGCGGACTACCCGGGTGAAGTGCTGTCGAAGGAACAGATCATCCATGCAGTCTGGCAGGACACGTATGTCGGCGACGAGGTTCTGCGATATTCCATTACGGAGCTGCGCAAAGCCTTTCGGGACGACGCCAAGAATCCGCTGGTCATCCAAACCATTGCGCGCAGAGGGTACCGCTTGATAGCACCGGTCACCAAAAAGGCTGCCGCTGCGGAATCCAGGCGATCCATCGCGGTGCTGGCTTTTACCGATCTCAGCTCGGCCAAAGACCAGGGGTATTTTTGCGACGGGATCTCCGAAGAAATTATCAACAATATGACGCGCATTAAAGGCCTTCGCGTCTCGTCCCGTACGTCTTCTTTCGCCTTCAAGGGAAAATCGGAAGACATTCGATCTATTGGAAGGAAGCTTGGCGTTGCCACCGTGCTGGAAGGGAGCGTGCGCAAGGCCGGCGACCAGCTGCGCATCTCTGCCCAGCTGATCAACGTGGAGGACGGCTGCCATCTCTGGTCGGAGCGGTACGATCGCGAGTTGAAGGACGTGTTCACCATCCAGGACGAAATCGCCCGGAGCATTGCGGCAACGCTCAAGATTGCATTGACGCCCAGGGAAAGTGTCGCCCTGAGCAAGGCGCCGACGACAGACCTCGAAGCATTCGATTATTACCTTCGCGGAAAGCAGTTCTTCTATCACTACAATACAAGAGGCATGGAGTTTGCCCTGAAGATGTATACCCGAGCCATTGAGCTTGACCCGACTTACGTACGCGCTTATGCCGGAATTGCAGACTGCTGTTCGTTTTTATTTATGCATGCCGGAAGCCATGATCCTCATCGGGAAGAAGCCGACCGGATGAGCCGGAAAGCCCTGGAGCTCGACTCGGATTCCGCCGAAGCGCATGCGTCGCGCGGCGTCGCGTGTTCGCTGAAAAAGAATTTTGTCGAAGCCGAATCGGAATTCGAACTGGCCATCCAGTTGGACCCGACGCTTTTTGAAGCGTATTACTTCTATGCGCGGATTTGTTTTGAACAGGGCAAGCTCGAAAAAACGATTCAGTTCTACGAGAAATCCATCGAAGTAAATCCGCAGGATTATCAGGCGCCGCTCCTGGTCGCACAGATCTATTCGGACTTGGGCCATGAAGAAAAAGCGGCCGCCTCGCGCCGGCGCGGCGTTCGTGCGGTGGAGGAGAGACTGAAGATGCATCCGGACGACACGCGCGCGCTCTACATGGGAGCGAATGGGCTCGTGGGGCTCGGCGAATGCGAACGGGGATTGGAGTGGGCGAGACAGGCCCTTGCAATCGATTCGGACGAACCGATGGTGCTGTACAACGTGGCCTGCATCCAATCGCTGGCCCACTGTTACGAAGACGCGCTCGATTCCCTCGAAAAGTCAGTGGCCACCGGCCTGAAAAATAAAAACTGGCTCCTGCATGACAGCAATCTGGACCCTCTTCGCCGCTTCCCCAGATATAAAAAGCTGATCAAACAACTCTAAATCCAACTCATCGTCAATCATCCCAATATGCGAGCCGGAGCTTCAGCCATGAAAAGGCTTGTATTGCGGTCGATCGCGATATCGATTTCAGCGCTTCTCGGCTGATGTTCTGGCGTTCCGGATGTCAACAAAACCCTCACAAAATCCTCACAGTGTCCTACGGCCGCCAAACCGTATCAATGAATCAGAAAGAGCGGAAGAACCAAAACTCGGGGGATTGAAAACCCACCACAAAAAACAAACGGAGGTATTTATGAAAAAATATATGGTTGTTTTGAGCTTCGTGGTTGTTTTCAGCATGATGTCAGGTTTTGTGTTTGCAGGCGAAAACATGCGCATCAACGTTCCATTTGCCTTTTACATGGGAGACCAGTTGTTTCCCGCAGGCGAATATCGCTTTGACATGAGCTACGGCAACTATGCCACCGGATCGATCCTCAACATATGGACGCCCAAGGGCACCGACACCAGGCTGCTTGGGACAACGGCGGGAACGGACAAGGACAAATTGGCCAATCAGTTGGTTTTTAACAAATATGGCCAGAAACTCTTCCTGTCCACCGTCACGATCGAGGGCTACAAAGCAACCCTGAAGATGCAAAAACTCGAAAGAGAGCTGAGAAGCCAGGCAGAACAGGCTCCGGCTACCATCACCGTGGCGCAGAAATAGGCCGCACATCGTATTACTGTCAGCGGACCTTAAGAGGCGTATATTCCGAGCGACAAAAACGGGGAGCTCGACCGGTTAAGTCAAGCAGGAAACCGGGACGCTCCCCGATGTTCGTCTGGTGGGTGCCGATGGACCGGTTAAAAACAAAGTGGCAATCATTGCGGGAGGCAGCGCAGACGGGTCATGCCACATATTTTGGTGGGCGAAGTTTTCGGAGTGCGTGAGCTTGCTGCCGCTTAGAGGTTTCCCGTTTCCAGTTTCCCGTTGACATCTTCTATTCGAAACCGGGAACCGGAAACGGGAAACGCGTAAACGACTAAAGCGGTCGCAGATTTTGGCTATACAGCTTTCTGAGGAATCGCAGGGAAGGTTGCTCTACCAGACGCGTCACTGCCGTTGCGCCGAGGACAACGATGGCAAAAGCGGCCAGGATGGCCACATTCGAATTTATCCTCAGAACCTGGTTGAGGCAGCGGATGATCGCGTATCCGACATTCTGGTGCAGAAGATACAGCGGGTAAGAAATCGAGCCGAAGAACAGCAGAAATTTGGCGCGCAGTGGGGGCAAAACCTGAAGTGCTGCAAGTATGAACAACACCATGCCCAGGAATGAAATCCAGTTTTCCGGATACGGGATTGTCACCAGCGGCACCGCCAGGCAACAGGCCAGTAACAGCAAGCGAAATACGGTAACCCGGTCGTTGCGGAGGCGATAAATCATTATCCCCGCGCCAAAGTAATGGCTGTAACCAATCATCAATATGCTGCGCCAGGTGTGGCTGTCGTTGATAAACCCCGGGAGTCCGAATTGAAAAAAGAATAAAGGCATGAGGACCCACGCCAACACCAGGAATTCCACCCGATGCAATTGGCGAACAGTGAACAACACCAGCATGAATGCATAAAAGACCATTTCCAGGGTCAGAGTCCAATATGCGCCGTCCACAAAGTTGGCGTTTCCCAGGACTTCCTGAAACATCAAAAAGTTCCAGCAAAAGTCGGTGGTTGCTACCTGTCGGAGAGGCAATTGGGCCCAGCGCACCACAAGGAAGGTGATAATCAGGCAGAACCAGTACGTCGGATAAAGGCGGGAAAACCGGGAATAGATGAAATCCAGAGGCCTTTTGACTTTTTTCTGCAATATCAGGTAGATCAGATAACCGCTGATCATAAAAAACATCGGATTCCAGAACGTGTGATAGTTCTGGTAGTACCAGAGCCGGTCCCGATGTTGGAAGAAATGATGATAGCGGCCCGTGTAGTGGTACAGAATCACACCCAGGGCCGACAGGCCGCGCAGCGATTCGAATTCGACGATGCGCTGAACAGCGGCTGTCCCGGATTTCTTGCCGGACGAAACGGCCGAGGTTGAAGATTTTCTGTCGACTTTTCTTCTCTTGGCCATTGGGGAATCCGCCACCACAAAGAGTGGCAGTATGGGACCAACGAGTCCGCAAAGCAAGCTGCTATTTGCTTTGAAAAATGACTTGCGGGAATAGGATTGTGATCATGAAATTCGGGATGCTCGAGTCATCCCGAATATTCCATCCTACTTGCTGAAACCCCGCTGGACACGGGCAAGATACGTGTAAACAACGGGAGTGAGGTACAGGGTCACAAGCTGCGAAAATAAAAGGCCACCCACAACCACAAGGCCCAGCGGCTGGCGCGCCTCTCCGCCTGCTCCGTACCCAATAGCGATGGGGACGGCGCCCAGCATGGCGGACATCGTAGTCATCATAATGGGCCGAAAACGTATGAGGCAGCCCTGATAAATCGCTTTCATGGGAGGCAGTCCCTGTTTCCTTTCTGCCTCAAGAGCAAAATCGATTTGCATGATCGCATTCTTCTCGACGATGCCGATCAACATGATCAGTCCAACAAAGGCATAAATATTCAGATCCAGGTGGAATAGAAACAGGGTAACCAGCGCCCCGAACCCGGCCGACGGCAGACCCGAAAGGATCGTTAGCGGGTGGATATAGCTTTCGTACAAAATTCCCAGAACGATATAGACCACCATGATTGCCACGACCAGAAGGATCCATAGATTTCCCAGAGAGCTTTGAAACGCCTTGGCCGCTCCCTGGAACGTCGTCTTTATGGTGGGCGGAAGCACCCGGGAAGACAGATCCTGAATTTGAGTCACTACGCTCCCAAGGGATGTTCCCGGTTGCAGGCCAAACGAAAGCGTGATCGCGGGCAGCTGGCCGAAATGGTTGATGGTCTGCGGGCCGGATTCTTTGACCACCTTGGCGACCGTTTCCAACGGAATCAGTTGTCCGGACGCCGGAGACTTGAAATACAGGAGCGACAACGCTCTTGGATCCTGTTGATACTTGGGCTCAAGCTCAAGCAGGACCTTGTATTCATTGGCAGCCGCATAGATCGTCGAAACCCATCGCGGCCCATAGGCATCATAGAGTGCGTTCTCAATTCCGTCAGCACTCACCTGCATTGCTGCCGCCTTGTCGCGGTCGATCACCACGTTTACCTGCGGATTATCCACCGCCAGATTGCTCGTGACATCGATGGTCCCTGGTATCTGCGCGACTGCGTGTTCCAGTTTCCGTGCCGAATCATACAGCAACAGCTTGTCAGGAGATTGCAGGGTATACTGGTAGTAGCTCTTCGTAATCAGGCCACCGATGCGAATGGTAGGCGGATTCTGAAGATAGACTTTCATTCCCGGGAACGATTCAAGCTTCGGTCGTAATTCATCTATCACTCCATTCACCAGGACCGAGCGCCGGGAACGCGGCTTTAAGTGGACCACCAACTGTCCGAAATTCGGTCCGCCGAGTGTCGACGAGGCGGTACCGCCCACGCTCGAGACAAAAGACTCCACATTCGGATCCTGGCTGATCACATCGGCAATCTGCTTCTGGTAGCCGACCATCTCGTAATAAGACGTGCCCTGCGCTGCTTCTGTCGTAATTGCGAGCTGGTCCGTATCCTGATCCGGGATGAAACCCTTGGGTATCTTGATGAACAGATAGGCGGTGACCGCAAGGACTACCAGAGAAAAGATCATTGTGACAGCCCTGTGGCGAAGTACGACCTGAAGACTGCGGTCATAGGCATGTAACATGCCGTCAAAAAACTTCTCGGTGATTCTATAAAACCAGGACCTTCTTTGATCGTGCGCCGTACGAAGAAAGCGGCTGCAGAGCATCGGCGTTAGAGTTACGGAGACCACGCCGGAAATCAAAATCGCGACACAAATGGTCACCGCAAATTCCTTGAAAAGCCTTCCCAGCACTCCACCCAGGAACAGCACCGGGATGAAAACGGCAGCAAGGGACAGGGTCATGGAAACAATGGTAAAGCCGATCTCCTTGGATCCCGCCAATGCCGCCTGGAGCGCGCTCTCACCCATTTCCATGTGCCGAAAGATGTTTTCGAGCATCACGATCGCATCATCGACAACGAAACCAACTGAAAGAATAAGAGCCATCATCGAAAGATTGTCCAGACTGTAATTGAGCAGGTACATGACGGAAAAAGTGCCGATGATGGAAAACGGCAGCGCGAGGCTTGGAATCGTAGTAGCGGAAAGATTTCGCAGGAACAGGAAGATCACAAGCACGACGAGGCACAGTGTCAGCACCATGGTGAATTGAACATCATGGTATGACTCACGAATCGTGTCGGATCGGTCATATAGAATATCCATGTTGACCGAAGGAGGCAGTTCCTTCTTGAACAACGGCAGAAGATTCTTGACGCCGTCAGTGACTTCGATCGTATTGGTCCCGGGTTGGCGCTGAATGCCCAGTACAATCGAGCGCTGATTCCTGTTGGACTTGTAATACCACGAGGCCGTCTTGTCGTCCTCTACACTATCGATAATGTGACCCAATTCCTGCAGATGAACCGGTGCGCTATTTCGATAGGCAACGACCAGCGGACGATAGGCTTCCGCATTAAAGAGCTGTCCGCTGGCCATAAGGGTAAAAGATCTTTGGGGCCCGATGATCGCGCCTGTGGGCTGATTCACATTCCAGCTTCTCAGGGCCGATTCGACTTCATTAATGCCGATCTGCCGGGCAGCGAGCGCGTGAGGATCCATCTGGACATGGACAGCATACTTTTGAGCGCCTAGCACTTGCACCTGAGCTACGCCGCTGATCTGGGAGATTCGCTGGGCGACTCTCGTTTCGGCGTACTCATCGAGCGTATAGAGCGGGAGCGTGGGCGAGGTGAGCGTGAGATACAGAATCGGTTGGTCCGCCGGGTTCACCTTGGTGAATGTAGGAGGTGTTGGCATCCCCAGAGGCAAAAGGCGTCCCGCCTGAGTAATGGCCGCCTGCACGTCCACTGCCGCTCCATCCAGATTCCGGCTCAGGTCAAATTCGAGAGTGATCTGCGTGGATCCGAGCGAATTGGTAGAAGTCATCGCGTTGAGTCCCGCAATCATTGAGAATTGATTTTCCAGCGGGGTTGCAACGGCCGCTGCCATCGTTTCGGGATTTGCTCCCGGAAGGGACGCGGTCACCAGCAGTGTCGGCAAATCCACATTCGGGAGGTCGCTCACCGCCAAAGACCGGTAGGCAACGGCTCCGAAAAGCGCAATAGCGGCCATAAACAGGCTTGTGGCAATCGGGCGCTCAATAAATCCTTGGGATATATTCATCGGACAACTACCTCTTCAATACCTGAGCCGGAATGTTGAAGTCAGCACGATACCTGCTTCGCGCGATCGCCCTTTTTGACAAACTGCAGGGCTTTGGCCATGTACGTGTATACAACGGGTGTTAGATACAGCGTGATCATTTGAGAAAACAGCAGCCCGCCCACAACTGTAATCCCCAGAGGCCTCCGCGATTCTCCTCCTGCACCCAGCCCCAGCGAGATCGGCAGTGCTCCAAGGAGCCCGGCCATGGTCGTCATCATGATTGGACGAAAGCGGATCAAACACCCTTCGTAAATCGCTTCCGCCGGAGTCTTGCCTTCCTTGCGCTCCGCTTCCAATGCAAAATCAATTTGCATGATCGCGTTTTTTTTCACGAGACCAATCAACATGATCAAACCCACGAAGGCATAAATATTCAGTTCCACCTTGAACAGGAGCAAAATCAGCAGAGCGCCAAAGCCCGCGGAAGGCAGCCCCGAGAGAATCGTCAACGGATGCACATAGCTCTCATAAAGCATTCCAAGAACGATATAGACCACCATGATCGCTATCAGCAGAAGCAATCCGAGGTTGTTCAGCGAATCGAGAAAGGTTTTTGCCGTTCCCTGAAAGCTGGTCGTTATGGTGCCGGGTAGTGTTCGGTCTGCAACTTGTTGAATCTGTGATGTGGCCTCTCCCAGCGATATTCCCGGCTTCAAGTTGAATGAGATTGTCACGGCCGGGAGTTGTCCCGAATGATTGATGCTTTGAGGCATGACATCGCTTTTCAATTTGATGAAGGTACTCAACGGAATCAGGTTGCCCGAAAGCGTCTTAAATTGCAGCAGAGACAAATAATCCGCGTGCTCCTGAAATTTCGGCAGGATCTCGAGTAATACGTGATATTGGCTTTCGGCACCATAAATTGTAGAAGACCATTGCGGACCGAAAGCGTCATAAAGCGAGTCTTGCACTTGCAGCATGTTTAACTGCAGCGCTGCAGCTTTGTCCCGGTCCAATTCCACATTAATCCGCGGCGTCTTGATCTGCAGATCGCTGGTGACATCCTGAATAATCGGTATCTTGCCGATCTCCAGCTCGAGTTTCTGAGCTTCTCGATATAACTGGTCGGTGTCGGGGCCCTGGATGGTAAAATCATACGAGCTCTTTGACATGCGCCCGCCAATTCGAATGGCCGGCGGAACCGTCAAAAATGCTCGGACGCCCGGAATGCGGGATACTTTCGGCCGAAGCTTTTCGGCAATTTGGGTTGCGCTCAAATCTCTTTGGCTGCGTGGTTTCAACTGGATCTGATAGCGAGCCGAGTTGGTATTGCCGACGCTTGGAACTATCGCGTCTATATATGGATCCTGTTGGAGAATCTTCGTCAGTTTCTCCGCATAGGTCACCATCTGGTAGTACGAGGTTCCCTGTGCAGCCTCCATGGTGCACATTAGTTGATCGTTGTCGACATCAGGGATGAATCCTTTGGGAACAGTGACATAGAGGTAAGCAGTCGCCCCCAAAACTCCCAAAAAGATCACAATCATAACGGGGCGGTGTCGCAAAACCCACTGTAGGCTCAAATCGTAGAAATGAAGCATGCCCCTGAACAACCTTCCGGAGCGCTGCTTTCCCTCCTTAAGCGGGCGCAGAAAGCGACTGCAGAGCATCGGGGTAAGCGTTACCGAGACCAAACCGGAAGTCAGAATTGCAACCGTGATCGTCACGGCGAATTCGCGGAAAAGCCGGCCCAGAATTCCGCTCATGAACAGCACCGGGATGAAGACCGCTGCCAGGGACAAGGTCATCGAAACGATGGTGAACCCGATTTCTCTCGATCCGCTCAGCGCCGCCTGGAGTGGTTCTTCACCCTTCTCCATATGGCGCACAATGTTCTCCAGCATGACAATCGCATCGTCGACCACGAACCCTATGCATAGGATCAACGCCATCATGGACATGTTGTCCAGCGTGAAGTCCAGCATATACATGACAGAGAAGGTGCCGAGAATGGAAAGCGGCAGCGCCATGCTCGGGATCATCGTGGCAGAAGCATTGCGCAGGAAAACGAAAATCACCAGGATTACGAGGGCCAGGGTTACCACCATCGTCATCTTGATGTCCCGAAATGCCTCCCTGATGTTTTTGGAAAGATCGCCCCGAATATGCAGATGGACCGCCGGCGGCAGCAAAGCCTGGAAATTGGGCATCAGCTTTTTGACCGCATCCGCGACCTCGATCACATTGCTTCCCGGCTGGCGCATTACCATCAGATTGATGGCTCTAGGGTTGCCGGACTTGGTCACAAACCAGGACGCATTTTTGTTATTTTCCACGTCATCGAGGACGGTTGCCACTTCCTCGAGGCGCACCGGCGCTTTGTTGCGATATGCGATGACCAAAGGACGGAAAGCCGCCGCATTCATGAGTTGTCCGGAAGCCCGGATGTTGTAGGCCTGATGCGGGCCATAGAGCGCCCCGGTGGGAATATTGACGTTCCAGGTTTTTAGGGCATTATCGACTTCATTGATCCCTATCTTTTTGGCAGCAAGTTTTACGGGATCGACCTGCGCGCGCACAGCATACTTGGTGGATCCAAAGACCTGAACCTCTGCGACTCCGTTTACCATGGAGATGGGCTGCGCCAAAGTAATTTCCGCATAGTCATCCAGCACCCAGAGCGGGAGCGTGGACGAAGTCAGGGCAAGCATAAGGATGGGCGAACTGGCGGGATTACTTTTGCGAAAAGAAGGAGGCGCCGGCATTCCCGCTGGAAGCAGCGGCATCGCTTCGCTGATCGCCGTTTCCACATCCACTGCAGCTCCATCGATGTTGCGATTCAAATCGAACTGCAGAGTGATTTGCGTGGATCCCTGCGAATTGGACGAGATCATGGAGTCAATTCCGGCGATGGTCGTGAATTGACGCTCCAGCGGTGTTGCAACAGCCGAAGCCATGGTTTCAGGATTGCCACCCGGCAGGCCAGCGCCGATATTCAAGGTCGGGTAGTCCACGTTCGGCATGTCGCTGACAGGCAAGGCACGATATGCAAGCACACCGAAGAGCGCGATGGCCAACATCAAAAGACTTGTGGCAATAGGGCGCCTGATGAAAAGTGCCGAGATGTTCAAGGCATTTTACCTCCCCTGCCTCGTCCTCTTTCGCCCGCACTGCCGGAGCCTCCGCGTTGGCCGCCAAGGCCGCCTCGACCCTCCCCCGACAGTTGCACGCGGCTGCCGGGAGCTAATCTCAATTGTCCCTCCAGAACCACGGTTTCATCGAATGCCAACCCCTTTTCAATCACCAAGTCCTGGTCAATTCTTGCACCCGTAACTACCGGACGCGACTCCACGGTTCGATCAGGCTTGACGACAAACACGTACATCCCATCCTGCCCTGTCTGCACGGCCTGATTGGGAACTACGAGTGCATTGGTCTGGGTAGAGAGCCTCAGGGTTACTCTGACAAATTTGCCAGGCCAGAGTTTATGATCCGGATTTGGGAAAGTCGCCTTTAATCGGATCGTTCCGGTCGCCGAATCCACCGTATTGTCAATGAAACTCAAAACGCCGCTTTGCGATTGGGATGCATCCTCCTGAGGAGAGACCATCACCATTTGACCCTTGCGGATCAAGTTCAGCTGATCTTCAGGAACGGAAAAGGTCACATAGATCGGCTCGACCTGGTTGATTGTCATCAACGATGAGTTGGCGCCGATCACGTTCCCCAGTTTTACATCCAGATTGCCTGTCCGGCCATTCAGTGGGGATCGAATCACCGTATACCCCATCGTCACCTTCGCATTCTCACCTGCAGCTTCCGTCGCCTTTACCGTTGCCTGGGCGCTTTGAATGGCTGCTTCGTCCGCGCGCACAGCAGCAGCGGCTACGCGGGCATTGCTTTTCATTTGATCTGCCTGTTCCTTGGAAACAAGGCGGCGGTCAAACAAATTTGCGTAGCGATCTGCTTCCGAGTTGGCATATTCCGCTTGCGCCTGATCCCTGGCCAGGTTGGCTTGAACCTGTGCCAAAACAGCCTGGTCTTTAGTCAGGTTGGCCTGAGCCTGGTTTAGTTGGGCCTGGTATGGGCGCGGATCTATCGTAAACAACTGATCGCCCTTCTTTACGAAATCCCCCTCGTGGAAAAAAACTTGAGTAATCTCGCCATTGGCCTGAGATTTTACCGTAACCGTCAGATAGGCCTCTACATTCCCTACGGCCTCAATTTCAATCGGCACATTTTTTCGCACCACTTTGCTGACCGTGACCGGCACAGAACTATCACCCCCAGGCCTCATTCCCTTCTTCGCACCACTGGCGGAGGAAGTGCCTTGCGCGCAACCCTGTAGAATCAAGGAAGAAAGGAGACAGGAAAGACCCGCGATAAGCACCCAAATGACGAAGTTGTGTGGTTTCCGTTTCATTTTCAAACTCATAATAATGTTCTGTCCTCCCTGACCTTGCTGGCTGAGGGTGTAAATTGTCATCTCTGCTGGCACCATCAATTCATACGATTCGCTCAAGTTTCTATTTCGCTACTATTTACTCTCTCGGTATAGCCCTTTTCAAGCGAATGAAGCCGGGATGTCATTATTTGATCAAGGGCGTTGATGGTTCCGTCCAAAAAATGGACCACGAAATACACCAAATACACTAAAAAGGATTCCAAATTATTTTGTGTATTTCGTGTTTTTCGTGGTCAAATTCCCGGAAAATTCCTGGATTCCTGGACACCTGACTATTGCGCCCCGCACAAATGAAGGGATGGGAATTTCAAGCTGGCCTTTTTGTACGGGCCGGGTTTTTAGAAATGATCAAATTGCTATGCGATTCTGGCCGGAACAAGATGCGGCGGGCGCGAGCGCAGGCCGAGATAATTCAGAAATTTGCGGATTATCTCCGCAAGGTTTATCGCGCAGGGGATTCGCCTGCGCCCTTTCCAACGGGGACATTCCAGGAAGTCTATTGAAAACGCTCGTTTCATCAGCTCAGCCCAGGAGTAATTCCGGGCAGATGCAAGTCACCGGATGAGGGTGCCGATCCGTGACGGGTTGATGGAATAGATCTTCGCGCCAAGGTAATACCACGGTATCTTAGGATTCCAGGACCAGAATACGACCATCGGCGTGCCTATCACGTCCTCCACCGGGACGAATCCCCAGAACCTGCTGTCGAGACTGTCGTCGCGGTTGTCTCCCATAGCAAACAGATAGTCACGGGCGACGGTGTATCGATTCGTCTCCGCCCCGTCTATAAAAATCCTGCCTCCGATCATTGCAGTTGAATGGCCCTCGCGCTGGATAAAGACCTCCCAGGAATCAAAGTTTTCCGGTTCCAGTCGCAGCGTCATTCCTTTTTTAGGCACCACGATCGGCCCGTAGTTGTCTTCGTTAAACTTTGCGCCGCGCGGAAATATTTGGGCGTTCCAATCGTCGGCAGGCTGGGAGAACGCGCGCAGGAATTTGCCGTGCGCGGGATAGTCAGCCTTCCGTCCGTTGATGTAGACGAGCCGCCGATCGATCCGGATTGTATCTCCGGGCAAGGCGATGCATCGCTTCAAAAACCACATCTGCTTTGGTTTTTCGACTTGATCCCTTTCTCCCGGCCAATCGAAAACGATGACGTCCCCGCGTTCAACGTTGCGGAACCCGGGCACTCGAAAATGCGGAATGCGGACCGAGGTGAAGGGTATCGTATACGGCGTTGTCCCGCCGTAGATGAGTCTGTTCACTAACAGTCGGTCGCCTGCTTTGACCGTGTCTTCCATGGACCTGGTCGGTACTTCAAAAGATGCCAGAACGAAGCTATTGATGAACAGAACTGCGGTACATACACAAAAAAGCTCCTTCATAATACCGAGGATTTGGGATGCCGGGTGCTTGGGGGATTCCTTCATTTTCAGAACTCCGAATAGTGGGACTCCCATCTAAGCCGCTATATCAAAGGCACACCAATCCATACGCTATTCGCAAACGGCGGGTTCGACAATTTTAATGGTTAAACTTGTAGATTTGGGTTTATGAAAATGAACCACGAAAGACACCAAATACACTGAAAGGATTCAGTTTGGAGAGACCTGCCCCTTTGATCCAAAATAATTGACATCGCCTGCCTGCGTTTTTATAGTTAAATTCAGGACTTAGCGCGTTTGTCCCGGAGATTACGAAACCTGTGATTGCGTGCTGGTCGTGGACACCTGTCCAACGGCCGCAATCTCACTGGTAAAGAACATGTAGAAGAACCCAAAATCCGATTCCGGCAGTTACTCTCACCGGCCCGGATCTTTCTGAACGAATTCGAGATCTGCCTGAAGCGTTGCGGTCTGCACAGAACCGCTGCCCGCGATCTCAATCAATAGGCGATATTTTCCCGCGGGCACTGCCTGAAACGCCAGCGGGAGGCTAACGACGGCTTCCGTCGGGCTCGCGACGGACATTCGATCCTTCAGGTGGATGGGTGCCATGGCAAATTTTTCTCTGCCATTTTCGATCAGCTTTACCGTGGCCAGTGGATCCCATGCTTCCGGCCGATTCGGCCAGTTGTATATCCGGAACAGCGTGGAAACGGTGGAACGGACCGGGAATCGATTCTCAACGCTTGGCTCGATTTGCATTTTTGAATAGATCAACGGATCGTTTTGATCCAGCAATCGAGCCTGAAGGTTTTTTATCAAATCGGGCAGCTCTGACATTCCCTCGGCTAAGACCAGGCTGCTCACCGAAAATCCCTGTTCGGGAGCGGCGGGTATCTCCAGCGGCTGTTCCGTCGCGCCCAGATTGTTGGACTCGTCCGAGGCGGCCAGTTTCAAGCGATATTTTCCGGGACGCAGCCTGAAATAATTGCGGTACGGCAAGCTCGTCTTGCGGAATTCCGCCTCATTTTCCTTCTCGAAGCTGATGGGCAGGGTTTCGCTGAAACGGGCAGCCACGCTGCCGTCTTCGGCATAGGCTACGCCCATGACGTTGAGGTCTGTGCCTATTTGCCCACCCTTTTTCCGGAGCACGATCTTTTCCGTCTGAATCTTTGCCGTAAGAAACACCCTTGCCGATTGAGGCGAATCGTAAAAATACGCGGGTCGAAAAGCGACCGGCAATTGGGTTGCGGTGGCCGGCGATGCCAGTGCCGTTAAAAGGGCTCTTTCCTGTTTGGAACTGGCCAGAACATCCACGGGATGACGATCCTGATAGCCCGGCTTGTGTTTCAGAGTAACGCCTTTTGTCCTGACCTTAATCTCCAGCTTGCGGAAGGAGCCGTCGTGTTTCGGATTATTGGATTGGAACCCAAGGACGTAATAGTTGCTGATTTTCCGGTCAAACGAATTCAGCTCGGCATCGAGATTGTTTGAATTAAAAATTGAATAGCCGCCGCTTTCGGTCGCGAGAGATCTCAATGTCACGGCGGGCCCCAGATTGGTAATGGCATCCATCCTACCGCCGCCCCCTGGCGCTCCTCTCATAGGACCGCCGGCTGGGCCCGACATTCCAATCGGAGTTCCCATGCCGCCGCCCGGTCCGCCCAAATACCCCGGGCTTATTGTGTAAAAAACCACGTTGGATTTCTTTGCGGTTTGCAGTGTTTTCGCGTAGGTATTGCCTAGAGTCGCCGTGCTATACCCCATGGAAAATCCCGACTGCGAATAGATCAGGACCGACTTCTGACCTTTGATCGGAGCCATTGCCAGGCTGATCGCGTCCAGTGCCCGCAGCATGTTCTCAAAATAAATTGCACTTCCAGCCGCGGACGAAGCGGGACGCTGAATGGCCGCCAGCACCTGCTCCCGGTCACTAGTGAAGTTTTGAATAATTTTCATGGACATGTCGTATTGCGCCACGGCAAAGAGGTCCTGCGGACGCATGTGTTCCCTGACAAATCTCTCCGCCGTGTCCCGAACGGTCTTGATGTACTCGGCCGAGATTGAGCTGTCATCGAAAATGATGAACACAGTCTTGCCTCGAAGCTGCTGCCCACCACCGAGGAGAGGCACTCCCAAGGCAGAACTTCCAGACTGCGCGTTTACTTCGTCCAGGCTGAGAATCTCCTGCTCTTTCCCGTCTTCGTAAAGCTGGAAGTCTCCTGCTTTCAGGTTGCGCACCGGGTCTCCGTTTTTATCGAGAGCAATCACGTCGACAGTCACCGTCTCGACATCCACACGCACTTTAAGAGGTTCCTCCGATTGGGCATACGCGCCCTGGACCGCGGTGCCGGGGGTCAAGCCTAATAAGCACAGAAATAAGAGAAACAGGATGAATCGGAATTTAAATGACATGATTTCCCTCGGATTCAGGATTCGAATCTCCAGATTGGGCACTCACGGGATTTCGACCGATTTGGTTACGGAACCCATTTTGCCCTGATTGCCTTCGCGCACCACCGCTTTGACCTTATAGCGGCCCATCGGGAGTTTCAGTTCGACCCTGGATGTGAGGCCGTGGCCGCGCAGGCCGGCATAGCTTTCCTCGAGCAATCGGAACTCAACCGATTTATCCAGGCCGCTGATATATTTGTCGGCCTCATCAAAAACCGCCACAATGAGGCTGACCATGTTTTTCCGCCTGGAATCCTCCTCAATAAATTGCAGCTTGCGGATATCCGCTTTGGTCACGAATGAAACCGTGTAGGTCGAGTCCGGCTCCTGGGAATAATTATATGCCAGGGTCATTGGGATTTCGCTCATATTGCCGGGAGCGTTCAAAGCGTCGATGATGTCCTCTTTTTTGCTGTTCTCGTATCTCAGCTCTTCCTTCTGTGTGTAATACCCTTTTCGATAAGAAAGCTTCAGGTCCGGGCGCGTCAACTCCAGTTTGATCTTGTGATAGGAACCGTCCGCTTTGTGTGAAGGGATGCCATATGACAGAACGTAATAATAGGTCTGGCGACGGGCGATCTCCTGGATCCCCATGGACAGATTGTTGCGGCTCTGAGAGAACATGCCGCCTGTCTCATACGCCATTTGAGACAGAGGCGCTTCCTTTGACTTCCTGTTTTCGTCGTCTGCGGCCGTATAGACTCCCCCCTCGTATCCTTCGAGCGCGACACCGCGGATACTCACCACGTTAAGGACAATTCCGGAGCGCAGGGACATATCTATTAATTCCTGGATTTTGTAGGCCTCCGGGGTTTCGCTTTCGGAAAGAAATCCATCCGAAAAGAGCACAATGGTTTTGGCGCCTTCGAAGTGCCTCAACGTCCTGATGTGCTGCCGGAGGATGTCTAAAAGGTTGAGAGTCTGAAATTCAACGACCTGCTTTTGCATCGATGCTGCCGACCTGAGATAAGTCTCCGCCGATCGTTTATAGCTATTGTCGCCGCCTCCGATGGAATCGGTTAATCCCATGCATGCGACAGTCTTAGTGATCAGTTTATCGCGGTCGACTTGAAATTCGTGCATTGCATCCGCTGCCCGCCACGCTTCAAGATCGGTCATTGTAGGACAGGTGGATCGCGATGCCGGACTCAGGTTCAGTTTCTTATAGATGATTTCAAGTTCATCGAGCAGCTTCTGCTTGTTATCGGTAAATGGCACCTGCACTTTGCCAGAGCCCGACAAAATCGCCACTTGATCCCGCGGGCCCATGTTCTTTGCCACATAGTCCTTTATGGCATTAATCACCCGCGGAAAGTTCACCACGGATTCCATCGTGAGATCATCGATCACCAGCGAAATCATCCGCGGCCGGGCGGCATCACGCTCTACTGTTTCCCTTTTGGGTGAAATATTCGGCGTTCTTGTTTCCTCTAACTCCTCAGGGCCATAGTATTCCAGCGCGAAAGTCTGGATCTCCTGGAGTTTCCCGTCATCGTATACTTTGAAGTCTTTTGACGTCAGGTCCGTTACAGGATTTCCATTTTTGTCAGTTACCGTCGCATTCACAACCAGGATGTTGACCGGAACTTTGAATACAGCCTGGCTGCCGGCTTGCTCTTCCTTATTCTTCTTTCCATCCTGCGGGAAAAGAGAGGCACAGGACAATGCCGATAGCAGCATCCATCCCCCAATGAAACCAATGCGGACCAAACCGCGCAATCGAAGAAGGGGCAAAAACCAACTTACTCGCACCATTTTGGGCAATCCTCGCACAATCGATGGCAATGCAATTTCTTTATGCTTTTGATGGCGTTTCCGCCATAACAGTTCAATTATTCAGCCACTCCCGGCAAAAAATAGCAAATTGAATTTTGGGCCTGGAAGCCGGCCGCGTAAGAGCCGAACAAGAAACCTTGTCCGTCAAAGATGTCCTCGATGATCTTGGGCCAATCCATATAGCTCTGTCGTTAAAATAAATTGGCCACAAAATACACCAAATACACTAAAGAGGATTCAAATCTATTGGTTATTTCGTGTCTTTCGTGGTCAAATTCCAGGACGCCCGAATGAACCTTGCGGGAATGTTGATGATAATTCCCCGGGGGTTCGACTCTGAATCAAGATTCATACGGTGTTCGTCAACAAACAGGCTCGGGAAGGAACGGCATGACAAGCAAATTCTTAGGATCCCTCGGGATCACAGCGCTATTTTTCTTTTTTCTTGCCATTGCCGGCCGTGATGCGGTTTTGCAGACAAAGTCGAAGGAAGCTGACCAGGACAAAACCATCAAGGTTAAAACAGAACTCATAGAAGTTCACGCTGTCGTCACAGATCGCCAGGGACGCGTCGTGGACAATCTCACGAAAGAAGATTTCGAACTGCTGGAAAACAAGAAGTCGCAGGAGATCAGCTTCTTTTCCATGTCACGGTTGGAGGACGAATCGGGACGGCCGGGGCCAGGCAGCAGAACTCAGCCAAAAACTCTGCGCCAACGGCTGACGGAACCGCCGGCAAGAACAACGGTATTATTTGTCGACAACTTGCACATGAAATTTGACAACCTCAACTGGGTCAAGCAGCAGCTGCACCGTTTCGTGAATGAAAAGATGACGGCACAGGACTCGGTTGCGCTGGTTACCACGAGTTCCGTTTCGGGCATCGCACAGCAATTCACCCGCGATCGGCAGGCGTTACATTATGCCATCGACCAGGTATCCATGGGACCGATTGCCATTGATCGTGGGATGACAGCCTACCTGGCAGCCAGAATCACGCTTGGCGATCCTGTCGCTCTGGAAGTAGGGAAAGAAATCCTGAAGGCAGAGGGCATCGATGACAAATACGGTTCGATGACTCGCGCACGTGCCTTGCTGATTCTCGACGAGGTTTCCTTCTTGAGAGAATCAACGCTTGTCACGCTCAAAGCGGTCATCGAGCAGATGATCGGCATGCCCGGCCAGCGGATGATCGCGATTTTTTCCGAGGGCTTCACCCAGCACGGAAGGGATGGCTGGCCCAAATACGATGAAGTTCAGTCGGCCATAAACCGCGCCGCGCGCTCCGGTGTTGTGGTCTATGCGATCGATGCAAAATTGCTGCAAAGAGGGGGCGGTGGCGACATCAACGGCTATGCAGCTGCCTCCGAGTATGAAATGCTGGATGCTTTGTCCGCCCTGGCAAAGAATACGGGCGGTGAGTTGTTCATGAACACCAACAATCTCGAAGGTGCACTCGGCGAGGCCATGGATGCGAATCGGTGCTATTACGTCCTCGCGTATTATTTGACACGGGGGGAAGATCTCCTTCAGTTCCGCAGCATCACAGCACGCGTCCGGAATCATCCAGAGTACACTGTCCGAACACCCAAGGGATTCTCGCTGTCGGACACGAAAAGTGTCCTTGAAGACAATGTTGGAAATACACAGAACAAGTCTTTGATTCGCGCCGTGAACTCAATCCTGCCGAAGACGAATCTCAATGTTTCCGCACGGATGGATTTCATGGAATCCAGATCCGATACGCCACAGGTCACGCTGACGGTCTGTTTCGACGGCGACAAACTCCAGTATCGGAAGCAGGATCAACACCAGGTTTTTAATGTCGAGATCGTGTACGAAATTTTCGATTCATCCGGCAAGCAGGTCGATTCTCTGGCAACCAAGGTTGAAGGGACTTTGGCACAGGAGCGGGTCGACAAAGGCCGGAGCAATGGGTATCTGTTTTCAAAATTGTTGACGTTGAAACCGGGTATCTATCAGGCGAGGGTCGGAGTGCGGGAGATGGAATCCGATCTCATGGGTACAACCAGCGCCTGGATTGAAGTGCCGGACATCGCACGCACCAGGTTGGCGCTCAGCAGCCTGATGCTTCTCGATATTCTTCCCGGGAATGACGCAGTCGCGGAGCAAACAGGCGCTGATGAACTGAAGCCGGTCAGGATGTTGCAGGGCATCCGTTTGTATCCGCGAGACAATACGTGCGGCTATCTTTTCCGCGTCTATCGCAGTGTGAAAACTCCCATTGGCTCAAACCTGACGCTAAAAACCGAGTTACTGGAGGGCGGAAAACCCATCAGGCAGAGTCGATGGATGTCGATTGCCGCGGACGAAAAAGCCATGGACCGGGACGGGCAGGTTTTCGTTGGGGGAAAACTAAACCTTGCCGGGCTCAAACCTGGAGTTTATGAACTCAGTGTCAGCGTCAAGGATCCCGGCTTAAACAAAATTGCCCAACGGTCCGCTGTTTTCGGCGTCGAATAAGAGTTCGCTTATTCCCGTTGTGAAACTCACTCAATGCCCTAAAATGCTGCAGAAAATCATTAGGATCCGGCCGCCTGATGCCTTTTCCAATTCCGTTTGAACGACGTTATAGGACATTGGAATCCGGCATAATATACATCGCTATTCCTTATGCCTCACTTTTGCGGCTCCACGGCAAATTCGAAAGCTCCGATGTCGCATCGTCCTCCCCAGGTACGACTCTGTCCGCGCTGATCGGTGAGGATGGCAGCTCCACTCTGATCGGTGCATCCCGCCGGGTTGCCACCATTAACGGCTGGGCTATCTGCCGGTAACGCATACGTGGAGGCTGGGCCGCCGTAATATCTGAGCGGCCTGAGCACCATGGTAGGGACGACTCGGTCCCCCGTCGCGGTTAGATGACAGGTGCCATCGCTGCTGATGTTGTACCCCTCGGATTCGATCGCCGCTTCGCAGTTGCCGCCCGGTTCATTTCCTACTATCAAGGAGTTCTTGATTTTGATCCGGTTAGAACGATTGATTTCCGCAAACTCGCCCGCAGGCAGGGCGCCGGGTCGATAGATTGCGGCGCCTAAACCTGAACCCGGTATCCCATTACGGCTGCCGCTGTCCTTACCTGTGAGAATACCGCCGTTGCCCGGAGGAGCGCCCAAGCCTCCGTTGCCTGCGAGGGCACTATTTGCAGCAAAAGTGCAGTTGACCATCCATGCATCAGAAGTGCTATAGATGGCGCCTCCATATCCATTTCCGCCCGGGCCCCCAGCACCAAAGATCATCCCCTTCGCCGCATTGTTCTCTTTGCCATGGGTGTCGGGAGCACCGGACGCTAGATTCTCTTCGATGCCGCCGTGTGCTCCACCATCGCCACCAGTGCCGCCGATTGCCCTATTCCCGGAAAAGGTGCTGTTGATCAGAAACAATATGCCGGAATTGTACACACCGCCCCCAAGTCCATCGCCCCCCATGCCGCCAGTGCCGGCGTCAAAATAATTGCTCATTGAAAGGCCGCCCTTGCCTCCTGCTCCGCCTTTTGCTCTGTTATTCAAAAAAGTGCTGTTCTCAACGGTCACAACGCCGCCATTATTGTATAAACCCGCGCCCTCAGCAGTGCCACCCGCCCCACCAGAAGTGCCACGTCCAAAAAATCCACCTGCAAGCATGAGTTGCCCTGGCTTGCCCACGAATCCTGACTTTCCCTCAACACTGCCGTTTGCAATCGTTAAATTTCTGATCTTAACGCGGGCGTCGGAGTCGACATAGAAGACGCGTATCGCGTTGCGTCCGCTGATTGTGATCGGCTTTGTGGCCGGACCATTGATAACCAGGTTCTTGTTAATAGTTAGCGTGCTTTTCAAAGCTATGGTGCCGCTCAGTCCGGAAGCAAATTCGATAATGCTGTCCGGCTTGGCAAGGGTTATTGCCTCCCGCAGAGAGCAATCTTTGTCGCATTGGCCATCATTGGTGTCTGCAAGTTTAGTGACGGTATATGTGGATGATGCGGCAGATGGAAGCGGCGCTGCCGCTTGAAGCATTGCCATCAGGGAACCAATTCCGGCAACTAAGATTCGGATGTCGTTTAGCCCCATACACAACCCCTGTAGAGGACTATTTCACTTCCTGGATTCCACCCCATCAGCCGCTTCACACTTCAACGCTTAATATAATAATGAGATGTTTCTTACTGGTAACTTGTATCAAATCATTATTCCTTCTTGATGAATCCTCACGTGCACAAGCCTGGTAGCTTTGGTCCATCATCATTCGGTTCGCGAGTATCTGTACATAGCAATATAGCGTGTGCCTTGATCAGGCCCAACGATGGCGCTCCCAACTTAAAAACTGCCCACTGCTGGCTGCCTGCTGCCCACTTCCAGATTTGAGCTCTTTTCCTTTCCAATTTCGCATTAGACATTTAGGGACTCTGCCTGCATCGCATCCCTGAAATTAATGATTTCGGCCTATCGGTTCTGAACGAAACAATTTAAGGGAGATTCCATGAAAAACATAAAGGCGGTATTGATCGGATTGGGCTGTCTTTTTTTATGGCGCTGCGGTTCTCTCCCCGCAAACGCACAAGAACGATCGCCAAGGGCGGAAGTCAAGATAACGTACGGTGCCTACGGCTACGATGAAGACCTCGTCACTGCAATAGGCGGTGCGTTTGCTTACTATCCCACTCCCCGAACTAATGGAGAGGTCGAATTGCTTTATCTTTTCGATCACAACCAGAAGAAAATTGACTATCGAGGATTTGCGCTAACGCCGAGTTTTGGCGCGGATTTCCGCCATAATCCCGTCACCTTTCAACCTTATGGCCGTTTGGCTGAAACAATCGATTGGATTAGGTTCGAAAAAGGTGCAGGCACAACCACTCACGCAAACTTCACGGTGCGCTTCGGATTTCGAGTTTACGTCACCGACCGTATTTTTATTTCCCCGGAAATGGGACTGGGCGAGCGCCTAAACATAAAATTCAGTGTCAGCGCAGGATACGTTACTGCCTTTCAGATGCCGAATGGAAACTTTTAGACTGGGGGAGCTCGAAACAGCAGGATGTTTATCGGGAGCACAATCCCAAAGCTAGTCCATGATTGCTCTGCCCCAAAAAATTGACCACGAAAGGCACCAAACACACTGAGAAGTGCATAGATTTGTCCGAAACAGTCCTACGGCTAGCTCACAAGCTCAGTGTCTTCTCGATCTGCGCCACGTGGTGCTCGCGATGCTTGCCGCGATCCAGCCGCATGGGTTTGCCATTCAATTCCACCCGAGCAAGGAAATCCGGCGCCAGGTTATCGATCTCCGCGTCAATGCCCTCCGCCGCCTCGCGGACGAGCCTGCGAACCTCGGCCGGCGGTATGGCTTTGAGAAACGGGATCATGGAATCGTTCACCACGTCGATGTCGTTCGGGGAGTCTCCAATCCCGCCTGCCTTCCACCTTTTCAGCAACACCCTTGCGCGCTGGTCCCAGAAGGCAAGGTGGCCAAGCGCCACTCCGACAGTCCAGCCTTGACCGCTCACCATTCTGGCCATGTCCGCGTCGGAAAGGCGGTCCGTGAGTGCCAGAAGTTTCTTTCTCCATGCAGCGTTCACTGCAGTGTATTCATTGCTCATCTATCCGTGACCTCCACATTTCGAGTTTCCTTGTCGCCATACAGCCGAAGGAACAGCTGGACCATCAGAGCTATTGCCGCTCAGCTAAAACAAAATGCATCCGAGACGGCGGCTTCTCGACCGGCGTGCCGTCCTGGAGCAGCAGATAGCGTTTGGTCATTTCTTCAGTATCCACGTGGTCCAGCACTCTAAACCCACGGGATCCCAAATAGGCCGGGATCTTCGCTTTTTCAATCCAAAATTTCATCTGTTCGCCGGCATTGCTCGTTTGCAGCCTTTCCGCCACATAGTCGAAACACAACCAGCTGCCGGGAAGGCAGTTGTTTCTGAGGGCATCCATGACTCTATCGACTTCTGCCTCCCCCAGGTAATACATGACTCCTTCCCAAATAAACAGAGACCTCTGATTCCGGCTGAATCCGGCTCCTGCGAGCGCCGCGCTTAAATCGTCGGTATTAAAGTTGATTGGAACGAAAGAGAGTTGCGGAGGCATGGGCACCGATTGCCGCAAGAGAATCTCCCTTTTGCGATTTTGAGTTGCGGGAGCGTCCAACTCAAATATTTTTGTTTCACCAAGCTGGTCGCAGAAACGATAAGGCCTCGAATCATAGCCTGCGCCGAGGAAAATGATCTGGGGGATCCTGTTCCGAATCGACTCTTTGAAAACGTGGTCGATGAAAGCTGTTCTGGCAATGAAATAACCATATAGAGTGTGGTTAATGAACCGGGCCACGTCATTCTCACCAAAGGATGATTCGGCGAGACGCTGATTCCATTCATCGGATAAGAACAATCGGGCGAAGGTATCCGGCCCCCTGATTTCGGATCGTTTATCCCGGGCTGCCAGGGCTCGGAAATAGCAAACCGTTATGGCTGTTTCCGAAGGGTGACTTTCGATGTTCTTGGATATTGCCCCAGGAACGTTTCCTGTCAGTCCTATAATATTGCCAAACGGGTCCAACACTTTCGCCGACCGTATGGTCATGAAGTTGACAGGTCCGGTATGGACAGCCCCCCCAAGATCAATCATCCGGCGCAACGCTGCATCCACATCATCAACCTCCCAAAAGACCGAAGTCCGGCCATTGTCCTCCTTCAACGGCGTCTTGCTCGGGATAAGCCCGAGTGAAATCCCTTGGATAGGAAAGACCACCATAATGGGAGTATCAAGAAGCGGATCCATTCCGAGGAAATTGCCATACCACTTTTTGGCCTCGGCTAAATCGGGAACCTGATAGAAGACCCTTTTTAAACCCTTGAGCACGGTATTTCCTCCTCTTCAGAAATTTATTAATAACAGAAGCGTTGAGCCCGATAGGATTATACTTTAAAAATTTATCAGGAGCCTTTGTCCGTCATTCCCGACCGGACTTCTGGTCATGCGTGGATTTCTTTTTGTATAATTTTCAGTATATGGTTTGTGGCAAGTCATTCTACCGGAGGATTGAGAAAATAGCATTTTGTACCGTCTGCTCGTTGAGCATCGGCGAATGCAATGCAGACGGACGTCAACCGCACATGGCTGAACAGCGCCGCGAGTACAGCTTTTGTGCTGCGCGGATGGTCCGGATAATCCCATTGCTTTTAGGAGGGCAAAATGAAAATTTTCCTATGTGGTCACGGCGGATGGAATCCAGCTGACGGGTATGCCAAGGTCCCGGCGAACAGCTCCATCACGTTCTATACCCAAAATGCAAAGCTACTGAAGGGTGGCGATGATTACAAAGTGATTCAAGGAACATTTTGGGGAGTGCCGGACAGCGTCATCCGGGCATTCCATACTTGCCCCAACATGCGCCTGTACCCGGACGATCCGGATGTAATCACCTACTCCGAGAGCGTCAAACAGGCGGGAACGCGGCTTTTATGGAGCAACACCGCCAACGGGCTCCTGCTCACCAAGATTTTTGAGGATAATCCCGGTAACGACTTCATCTGGGCCTGCTGCCGACACGTCCAGTTCAAGCGGGAAGTCGGCGGTGAGGCGCTTGGCGTCAACCTTGTGGAGGAAAAGACAAAATACACGAAGTACGATTATGACGCCCACAAATACAACACGGTGATGCAGAGGAAGTAGCTACGGTCATATTCAGTGCGTTTTGCGATGCTCCCGGGTCTCGGATCGATACCCATGTTCCTGCATGAGCAGGCGCTGCAATCCCAGCATCGAAATGACATACAAGGACTGCACATTGCCATTGTAACAAGGTGTAGCGATAAAAAGGCTCGCCTTCTGCATCTCTTTCCTCCAGCTTCGCGGGACATCTCTAATACACCGTTCAGCAAATCAGCGGCTACTTTAGAGCCTTCCTACACGTTATCGACATCCCAGCCCCGCCAGTAAACAAAGCCGTTTCCAAATACGGATAACTCCGGACTAATCGCAGGAATCTGCGGCTGTAACCCGCTTCGTAGACCTGCTCGGAGATGTTGTGGGCGGCGAAGCAGCCACCGACGGCAAGCTTGGGGAGAACAGCCTCAAAGTAGTTGGTGTACCAGTCCTTGTCGGCATCGCAGAAAACAAAATCGAAAGGTCCCTTTAAAGACGGGACCGCCTCATGAGCATCCCCTAAAATGGCATCGATGAAACCGGCAACGCCCGCTGCTCGAAAATTCGCTATGGCCCGCTGATGCCGATCCCTATCGATTTCTACGGTAACCAGCTTCCCACCTGTTTGGGAGAGAGCCCAGGCAATCCAGATACCCGAATGACCCGTCGAAGTACCGATCTCAAGGGCGCTTTTGTATTTGTGTTCCACAATGATGTCGTGAAGTTTTTGGCCGTCTGCTTCCGGCACATTCAGGTCATTCCATGTTCCCCGGTGACTATCGAGAAACTGCCGAACCTGGGCATCCAGTGTTGCCATAGCGCGTGGATCCTGCGGTGCGACTGGATCCATCGGCCATGCGGCGGGAAGGACCAGCCAGGCGATCAGGTATAGCATCCGTTTTGTCATGACACAGCACCTCTTAATTCTTATACGCAACTGGCGGAAATTGAAACAGCAGGATGTTTATCGGGAGAGCAATCCCAAAGCTAGTCCATTATTGCTCAGCCCCAAAAAACGGACCACGAAATACGCCAAATACACTAAAAAGGACTCCAAATTGATTTGTGTATTTCGTGTTTTTCGTGATCAAATTCCGCGACACCCGGGTGACATTGAGGACACTCAGAAATTCAGCAGCCTGTTGCGGGAATCAAATGGATGCACGGCAATCGGCAGCAGTGCTATCGAGAAGGATTATTAGCCATTTTGTTTTCAGTATTGACGCTGAATCTCTTGTAGTTCGAATACTGATGAACGTTACGCCAGTGCTGGCGTTCTGTTTGGATGTTTATTGCGGCCGTCGATGGGAGCCAATAGATATCCCCCGCTGTCCCGAACGCCTGGGGATCATAGCGTACATCCATTTCCAAAACCTTGAGGTTAATATCACTCATTGGCGCAGAGAGCCCGGCGACTATCCTATGGATGGCGCCTGTTTCCGGATCCATGGAGGCAACTCCTTGAATCTCAAGGGAGAGGTCTTTCCCTCGCAACCGCAGCGCTGTTGTCGATCTTTTCCCCGGAATATGCTCGAACCGGATTCTCAGCAGCTTCTGTGTACCCACCATCTCTTCGCCATCAAGCCGGTAGCTAAAATCCTCCGCATAAAATGGGTGGAAGACGAGAAGGAGCGTAGAGATACCGCTGGTAATCAGCAAAGGGACTTTCTGCGCTTTGCTTTCCTTTCCTTGAAGCAGACGAGACTCTTCGAGCGAGAAGCCATCCTGGTTCTCATCCGATAGGACCAGGTAGTCGTAAGTGGATTTTCGCAAATACTCGATGTCCCCCTTTTTCCCTAGCTTTTCCTGAGCCACCTTTTCAACACATGTCACCGATTGGAACTGGTGCCAGAAGTCCCCGACGGATTTATGCGCTTGTACGAGAATCCTGTTTAGAGTTGCGTTAGAAGCGGGCGCATCGGGATCTCCCGCAGCCATCCCAGCCGCAGGCAGCAGACTCAAACAGAGTAAAAGGATGGTCCTGCTTAACGGATTCAGACCTTCTTTTGATGGTTTCATAGGTCACCCAATAAACGGCATGCCGGTGAAAGACTCTTCAATCCCCGGATTGAAGAAGACTTGGAATGTTGCCGGATGATGGAAAACAGGAATTGCATGGCTTGCTACCGGGATTTGTGCTTGCTTCGATTATCAAAACGATACCCGATGGTAAAAAATGACTGGCGATAACTATCAACACCGCCGCGATAAACGGTCATTCCCAGGCCAAGGTAGTAGTGCGTCCCCAAAGAATAATTTAGATTTCCGTTCAAAAACCGCGCCCGGCTTTGGCTGGTTAAGGACGAGAACGTGTTTTGTTGCCCAATCTGCACATCAAACTGCAGCTTCTCCCCAATGTCGCGAGACAGCGTCAGGGACCGGTATGTTCCGCTCCCGAATGAGCTGTCAAACTTGGAGTATTTCACATCCGCCCGGATGCCGGTGTGCAGGATATTCGCCGCCGTCACTCCCATCAGGTAATCCCAGGAAGGTTTCGCATCGCCGGTTCGATTGCTGCGGCCGATCGTTGAATAGAATCCGAGCCTGTACGGCAATTCGAGCCGAAATCCGCCGCTGAACCCCTGAAAGAGATATCGATCCAGCAACCCAGTGGTCAGAAGTCTCTCATCGAAGGTCGGGATGTTACGGAAATAGTTCTCGCTAAAATCGAGGCTGAGCACTTTTGTCGGCTGGAGGCGAACGGTGAGATAACTGCGACTCAGCTCCAGACCGCTCTGTGCCGTCTGTTGCGTGGCATCGGGAGTGGAGGAGGAATTGACAGCATTGTTGGAACCGCGAAGCAAGTCAACCTGCACGTCGCTGTAAACCGAGAGGTATCGCTTGTAGAAGATCCCATTTTGGAAAAAGCCAAACTGCCGGTCCGGCTGCCAATTGACGCGTGAAAACGCAATCCCTGAGGTGCTGGTGAAGCGCCAGGAATCGTAGCTGCCTCCCTCGAAATTCACAAATCCCCCGCCCATCTGCCGATGGGGATTGTAATTCCACGAGGTCGGGTCCGGTGCCGACCCCCCGAAGATCCCCGCAGTCGCTTTCCCAAAACGCCGTCCCAGGTAAAAGCCATCGATGGTATCCAGGCTGCTGGCCCAGGGCACATACAGGCGGCCCACGCCGGCAACCCAGCGTGAGTTGGGGTTATCATAGCTGAGGCTCAAGTGGTATGTTCGATTGACAAGATCGACAAGTGACGGCGTCCCTGAACTCCCGTTCTCTGAGTGCCTATAGCCACGATAGTACCCTTTGAGGTTCCAGTACGTACCGCCAAGACGCGCGGCATCGATGCGAAATGTGATGCCAACCAGAGACGACGTGCTGTTATTTGACTGTTGCATGTAGCCGAAATCGTATCCAATCCGTCCCCGGATCCGGTTGACTTCAGGCGATGGAGGTTTGGGCAGATTCTCCCTTACCTCCTGATCGAGGGGATCGTCCTGTGTGAAGCTGATAATTTGCGGATATTGGGGTTTGCCCTTGGCTAACTTCTCCTTTTCCACTTCTTCCGGCGAGAGGGATGCGACATCTCCGGGCCTGATATCCGAGCTTCCGGATAGGATCTTGCCAACGGCCGACGAGGATGCGACCGATTCGATCTGGATCTGAGCGATCACTGTCTCCGCGGTACCCTTTCGTCTTATTTCGAGTTTTTGGCCTGCAGCCAAACCGGCAGCACTCCCTCCATCCAGATACACGGCATCTGCCGAGACATATTTGACTCCAAAGACTGTCTGGCCTTGATCCTGTGCCGAACACAGGCCCGCAGCCAATGAAAGCGACAGAAGCAGCCCCGCAAGGAACGCCCGAACGCCCAGGATCGTGCTCCGGCACGGGAAGAATCGGGAGCTTTGCCCTCGTGGTCGAACGCGGCCATGTTTTTTCGATCCCAATCGCAGAATCATCAATTCCCTCCACCAGATCGATGGCACTGATAGCAGTTTGCACTGTTGTATACGTAGCCGCTCCGCCCTGAATGTCTCGAATCCGTCTGGGATTTTGTGTGACAGGTTGTGCAAGTGAAAACCGAGTAATCCGACGGATTGAGATGACAGTCGCTACACGTTTTTGCACTTCCATGACCGGTGGGAAACCATGTGTGGGTGAACGTCGCTCCCGCCCATGATGCTGTGGTATGGCATGTCGCACAGGTGGTGGGGATGCCGGCAGCCTGATGACCTGGATTTGTGGTGTTCTTATACTCAGCCGAATGACAGGAATAACAGTCCTTCGGGGTTCCCGCATAGGTGCCGTTAATGTGGCACAGGTTGCACTGCACACTGACATGTGCGCCAGTCAAAGCAAACGCCGTCGTGCTGTGATTGAACGTTGCTCCTGCCCAGGATGTCGTACTGTGGCAGGTGGAACACTGCTGCGGGAAACCGGCCTGGGCATGGTTCGGATTCGTTGCGCTGTTGTAATTTGCGAGGTGACACGAAACGCAGGTTGTCGGAAGCCCGGCATAGACGTTGTTCGCATGACAGGTTGCGCATGTCACGCTGACGTGGGAACCCGTAAGAGGAAAGAGTGTCTTGCTGTGATCGAAAGTTGCTCCCGAAAAAGTCGTCGTGGAGTGGCAAAGAGAACAGTCCTGCGGGAAACCGGCCTGCGTGTGGTTCGGATTTGTCGTGCTGTTGTAATTTGCGAGGTGACACGAAACGCAGGTCGTCGGAAGCCCGGCGTAGACATTGTTCTTATGACACGTCGAGCATTGCACGCTCGTATGGGCGCCGGTCAGCGGAAACGGCGTTGTGCTGTGATTGTAGGAGGCTCCTGTCCAGACGGTCGTAGTGTGGCACATCGAACACTGCTGCGGAAATCCGGATTGGACATGATTTGGGTTGGTCGCAGCATTGAAGTCCGTCAAATGGCAGGACACGCAGTCCGTCGAAAGACCGGCATAGACATTATTTTTATGACAGGTAGAGCACTGCACGCTTGTATGGGATCCGGTCAGAGGAAACGGTGTTGTGCTGTGATTAAAGGTTGCACCGGTCCAGACAGTCGTGCTGTGGCAGGTGGAACACTGTTGCGAGAACCCGGCTGCTG
>DATJPG010000173.1:0-129382 GCA_035506515.1 Acidobacteriota bacterium | reverse complement strand
TGAATAATGCGGGCTAGGAGCCGATCCATACGGTTTGGATGTTGACGAATTCCCGGATGCCCAGTTCTGAAAGCTCCCTTCCGTAACCGGAACGTTTGATCCCGCCGAACGGGAGACGCGGATCCGAGGCAACAATGCCGTTGATAAACACCTGTCCCGTTTCGATCTTGCGGGCCAATCCCCTCGCCTTTTCAAGATTGGGCGTCCACAGACTCGCGCCGAGGCCATAAGGCGTTTGATTTGCGAGCCGAATTGCGTCCTCTGCGCTGTCGGCTCGCATGAGTGCGGCTACGGGACCGAACACTTCTTCGCGTCCCGCGGGCATTTCCGGCCTGACGTCGGTCAGGACGGTCGGCTCAAAAAAGTATCCCTTCCCCGAGCAACGCTTCCCTCCGAGAAGAAGGACGGCGCCTTCCCGTGCAGACTCCTCCACCTGCCGTTCCAGATCCTTGATAAATTCCGGCCTGGCTAACGGGCCAATTTGCGTCGATCGGTCCATCGGATCGCCCATCTTCAAAGTGCGCACCGCTTCGACAAAACGGTCCTGAAATTCCCGGAAGACAGGTGCGGCAAGGATGAAGCGCTTCGCAGCAATACAGCTCTGTCCAGTATTCTGATAGCGGGCGCGCACCGCGGCTTTAGCGACGGTGTCAATCTCCGCATCTTCGAGCACAATGAATGGGTCGGAGCCGCCGAGTTCCATCACCGTCTTCTTTATCGCGCGCCCTGCGCACGCGGCCACTTGGCTGCCGGCTCCTTCGCTCCCGGTAAGCGTGACTGCTGCGACGGCAGGATGCTCAATCAACCTGGAGACTCCGGATCCGGGAACCAGAAGGGTTTGGAACGCTCCCTCCGGGAACCCAGCCTCTCTGAAAACTTCTTCAATGGCCAGGGCGCACTGCGGCACATTCGATGCGTGTTTCAGGATCGCCGTGTTCCCGGCCATCAGGGCGGGCGCCGCAAAACGGAAAACCTGCCAGAACGGATAATTCCACGGCATGACCGCCAGAATCACTCCCAGCGGCGCATACTCGATATAGCTTTCGGCGGCACTCGAAACACGGGGTTCGTCTCGAAGAAACCGCTCCGCGTTGTCGGCATAATAGTAGCAATTCCACGCGCATTTCTCGACTTCGGCTTCCGATTCGACGATCGGCTTGCCCATCTCCGCTGTCATGAGACCGGCGAATTTCGTTTTCCGCTGACGCAGGTATTCTGCCGCTCTTCTCATCAAGTTCGAGCGCGCCGAAAATTTATCGGTTCTCCACGTCCGAAAGATTTTTTGCGCCCGATCGAGCGCTTCCTGCGCCTGATGGTCAGAGTGAATCCGGTAGGATCCCAAGACCTCTTCTGTGGCCGGATTTATGGAATACATGAACTCGGGGGAAACCATGGCTGTACCTCCGGTGCTTGGCGTCACTATAGCGCCGATCCCCGGAAGCACAAAGACGCATCTTCCTCGATTAACCCTTGCGCCTCGGAAATCATATGGTATTTTGAAGCGCTTATGGAAACGATCGCGCTCTGGATCGCCCACTACGGGTATATGGCCATTTTCCTGCTTCTCGTTCTCGGGATCGTGGGACTCCCCGTACCGGATGAGTGGCTTCTGACATTCGCCGGATATCTTATCTACAAGGGCCATCTTCAATTCTGGCCTGCCTTCGCCGCGGCGGCGCTTGGAAGCATGTGCGGCATCACCGTCAGCTACGGTCTGGGTCGAAGCCTCGGGCTTTTCCTGATCCATCACTATGGCCGCTTATTTCGGGTTTCGCAGAAGGACCTGGATCGGGTGCATTCGTGGTTCGACCGATTTGGCAGATGGACGCTTCTGTTCGGATATTACGTTCCGGGCGTGCGTCACTTTACTGCAGTGGTCGCGGGCACTTCCAAAATGGAATATCATTTATTCGCGGTATTTGCTTACGCGGGCGCTCTGATCTGGACAACCACATTTGTATGGCTTGGTTACGGGTTCGGCGACCAGTGGTCCGCCGTACTGAAGGCGGTCGAAAGGCATTTGACAGTCTGTGCCTGGGTTATCCTTGTCCTTCTTGTGCTCTTCCTGATTCGGTGGTATGCGAAAAAGCGTGCCGCCAACGGCGTATAAGCTTGATTCTCGATTCCCAATTCGCGATGCAAGACTCAAGGCATTTTCGCCGTCTGGCATCTGGAATCGAGAATCTGAAATCTATCGATGGCCCAGGCTGATCATGTTTGCGAAGATGCGGAATGCTCCGGGATTTCCGGCCGGCAACTGGCGGAACCATGCGTACCCGGTATAGAGATAGAAGCCCTTGCCATAGTGCGTATACAGCATGCCGCCATTTTTAGCAGGTTCGCCGGGATCGTTTCCCGACAGCAGCGGCGTGTAGCGTCCGTCCCACGAATTCATAAAGTACAGGCCTCGCTCCTGCACCCAGCCTTTAAAATCATCCCCGGTAATTTTATTGGGATAATTGAAAATCGGATTCATCGGATCCAGGATCTGAACCGGCGAATCCTCGACGGTAATCCTGTCGGAATCTGAAACGGTCATCGGATAGGGGCCGAAGGGGAACGCCGCGCCAGCGGCGGACGCTCCAGGCCTTCCCATGGGACGGACATACTGCACGATCAGCGTTCCTCCTTGCAGGACATAGTTCAAAAGTCGCTGATTGTTGGCGCCGAGATCGTCGTTTACGTTGTATGCCCGAATGCCGGTGATGATGGCCGAGAAACGGTTCAGGTCGCCGAAAGCCAGATCCGCGGCAGTGAGAATCTGAGGTTTGACGCCAAGCTGCTCAAGGGCTGCGGGGATTTCGTCTCCCGCTCCAGGAATGTACCCAATGGCCATGTTTGGCGCCACCTTGATGTCAAATATTTCGATTTCGGCCAGGGCCCGGTTAAATATGTTTCTGGTCCAGTTCTCCGGATAGGAAATTGTCTGATAACCATCGTGAAAGTCCTGATTTCCCAACGTGGCGACAGCGGAGACTGAATAGGTGCCCGGCTGGATTCCGGATGGCACCTGCAGAATGAATTTACCGGCGAATGCTTCGTTCTTGCGGGATAGTCTGAACTGCAATTCCCGTGGCTCCACACGCCACTGTTCGGGAATGACCAGCTTCAGTGTTCCTTCGGCGCCGCTTTTGTCATTATTCAGGATCGAGACCTGAAATTCGTAATTGTTTGTGCCGGAGCCGGCGGGAGAGATCACGATTCCCGGATTCAATGCGATCGAGATCCTGGGCACAATCTGAAAATCGATGAAATCCGATCCGCGCAGTGGATCTCCCCCCTGCGCCGTGGCCGTTGCGCGGACCGGGAATTCCATTCCTTCGTACACGAAGCGGGCTTCCGCTTCAATTTCGGGCGGGCCAAATGGCGCGAATTCATCCTGTGTGGGCCGAAGCGCATAGCGCGCGCCGGTCGTGCTTTCCGGATACCAGAATGGTTCTGAGAAGCCGGTTTTTGGCGAGATGACAAATGTGAGCTTGCAGGACGCAGAATCGCCTTCCGACAGCACATTGCCCTCCAGACAGTTTTCCGGGACTTCAGAATTCCCTCTGCCGAGTTGCGCCCTCAGCGATACACCGCTCATGCTGACTTTCTCTGCCCCCTGGTTGTAAAAGCTGAGGCTGACTGGAATCTTTTCGCCCGGTATGCCTGTGGCGTCTTCGGTTCTTGCGACGAAGCGTATCCCAAGCACTGCCTGAACCGCATTTTGAAAATCCCGGAGTTTTTCGTTGAGGGCTTCCGCAAGGATCTCCTTCGCGGCTTTTGAGAGTGAAGCGGCCTCGATTTTTTTCAGCGCTTCGCCGAGAATGCGGGCGCCTTTGCCCGCGGCCGCCGCGCTCTTTTCGGGGTGTGAAATCTGAAAAGATCCGAGCGCATCTGCGGCTGCCATCTGAACCTCCGCGAGGTCTTCGCTTAGAAAGCGCGCGTTTTGTTTTTCATCTCCGGCCAAATCAGGGATCGCCGCGAGCGATGTGTCGATGGAATCGAACAGCGAGCTCCCGTCCCGTTTGCTCCCGGTGGTCGAATCCGTAAGCTCAAAGCTCTCGTTGGCGCGGCCCGGCAACGCGAAATTGGTCCCATTGCCCTGTGTGCGATGTTTGCTGTATCCTTCGCTCGCGATTTCCCGATAGGACCGCCCCAGTACAGGATCGTAATCTCCGACTGGAATCTCTGCTGGTGCTCCTTTCTGTCCGCCGCCGGTCGAGGCGGCCCGGCCGCGGGATCTCACGTATAGTTTTTTCGCTTGCCAGGGATAGAGCCCTTGCTCGATCTGCTTTGGGAATCTCTGGGGATCGCCTGCGGCGCGAAAGGCTTCTCTGGCGAGGATGCCGGCTGCCTGATGGTGTCCGTGTCCATCGCCCGCGTTGCCCTGAAATTGTGAAATGATGATCGTGGGCCGCCACCGACGGATGAATCGCACCATTTCTTCAAGCGCAGCTTCATGCCCCCATTTTGAAAGCGTTTCTTCGGCTGTTTTGGAAAATCCGAAATCCATGTTGGAGCCGAAATAGAGTTCCGCCCCATAATACCTGCAGGCTTCGAACAGTTCTCCGGAACGGACAACTCCCAAGGCCAAGTATTTTTCGTTCCCAAGAATGTTCTGCCCGCCTTCGCCCCGAGTCAAAGAGAACAGGGCCGTCTGCGCGTGGTATTTGCGCGATAGCCAGGTCAGAGTGCCCGCACTTTCATCGTCCGGGTGGGCGGTGATATGCAGCACCCTGACATACACAGGCAATTTTTCCAGAGCCGCTAACGCTCCCGCCGTCCCTCGTTCTTCAGGGAGTTGATACACGTTGCGATTGCCGGCCCCCAGGCCGGCCACCGCCAGCAATACCATCAAAGCCGAAGTGACGCACCAGGATCGCTTCATATGCACTCCCTTTCCCTTTGAGCTCTCTATTCCTTCCTTTTTTCAGAAACCTCGCTCAAGTGAAGGACGCGGTGGGAAAACGATTCCACATCGAGTGAGGAGCGGACTGCGTCCAGAATGGATGATCCATGCCGAACCCAGAAATGCTGTATCCCCAGTTCGCGTTCCTGAAGTTTCTGGTTGGGGAAACAGTGATTCAGCAAAAGGTCGAGCGAGTTTGAAATCACGGAATCCTTCGCCGCGTCCAGCCTGACTACACGAGATTTCAGTCGCTGCACATTTTGCAGAATTTTCCTTTTGGCCATTTCCAGTGCGCTTGTCAGCGTGGGATCGACCGATTGGATTTCAGGCCGGATTTCTGTCAGGCCGTGATCCAGGTGCTCTGCCAATTCTCCCAGGCTCGCCGCGGCCTCCGAGTAGCCTGAGCTGCGCAGTGCTTGCTCGGCGAGGAATTGCCTTCCATGGAAGCAGTCCTGCATTCCGACCCCCAGACGTTCGAGTTCGGCGCTGACCTCCGGCTCGATCAGTGTAAAACTGTTTCGGGGCCAGATGATGGGCATCGGGCGATTCCATAAACTGTAAAGCACTTCTATCTGGGCAAAATATGCCAGCTCCGCGGAACCGCCTACGTATGTAAGAGTAGGGAACAGATGATCCTGGATCAAGGGGCGCAGGAGAACGTTGGGGCTGAATTTGTCGGGAGATTTTTCCGCACATCGGAGCAAGTCGTCCATGCTGAAACGACAATCGGCGTTTTTCAGGAAGAATCCCGATTTTCTTTTCTCAAGGGCATAGCGCGCCCCATCCTGAAAATAGAAGAGCACCGTTGAATTTTCCAACACGCCGGCCTGCGCATGGAATCCTGCGGCTTCGAGAGCCTTGTTCCTTTCCATGAGCGCTTCGCGGATGGCATCCGCATCGCGTAGGGCTGCCTGGAAAACATCGCATACCAGTCGTTTTGCGTCCGGGTCCTGGGGATCGAAGAGAATAATCCCGGAACCGCGAAAAATCTGCGAGAAAAGCCGAGCAAAGGCCTGGCCGAAGGTCGCGCCTGGTTTATATGCGGACTCGAGTTGCTGCTGAACCTCCTTTTTCCATGCGGTGTTGGGGAGGTGATCGATGAAGTCCCGTACGACCGGACGAATATTTTCCGGCAGTTGCATGCGGCCGACCGAACCCAGTGGCACTCCGGCGTCTTTGAAAAGCATGTCCTGATAATCGGTGATGCACAGGGAGTGATCGGCTGAAGTAAGGGTGCGGCGCGTAGCTTCCTGCAAATCATGGTCTTCTGTTTCCAGCCAGAAAATTGGCACCGCGGGGATGCCGCGCTTTTTCAGCTCTTCGGTGATCTGGATTGCGCTGAGGGCTTTGTAAACGGTATAGAGCGGGCCTGTGAAAAGACCAACCTGCTGCCCCGTCAGAACAGCGACGCAGTCCGGATTCTCCAGGCAGTCAATGTTGCGCACCGTCTCGCGGTCGATTCCGAAAGCCTCGTTCTGACGGCGCAGGATGGAAGCGATTTCCGCACGGGGGACCCGATAGCTTCCGGCAATTCCCTGCGCGGTTTGGACCAGGTTTTGCAGTGTCGGAGCGCCGCGATAGAAACGAAGCGCTCCGGGCGCAAGATCGATGTAGCTTAAGAAAATTGAAGACTGATGCGGTATATTGCGAAAAGGGATGTCCTCGACCTTTGCCATATGAAATCAATTGGCAGTCGGCAGTTGTTTGTCGGCAGTGTGCCTGCGGTAAACGGTACCGCCGCATAAAAAATGATCGGTGTTTCTTGATCGCACCTGTCACTGCCCACTGCCGACTACTTCTTATACCGTCTTTCCCGATACATGGTGGCACGCTCGCCTGCCAGATCGAGCAGTGCTTCCACTTTGTTGGGCAAACCGAAGAGGTTGATGAAGCCCTCTGCTTCTTTCTGGTTATAGATGGAATCCTCGGCGAAGGTGGCCAGATCTTCACGGTACAGCGAATAGGGTGATTTTCTGCCGGCGATGACGATATTTCCTTTGTACAGCTTCAGCCGGACGGTTCCGCTGACGCGGGTCTGGACGGAATCGGTGAACGCATCCATCGCATAGCGCAGCGGCGTGAACCACTGGCCGTTATAAACCAGTTCGGCATACTTGCCGGCGAGGATGTCCTTGTAGTGGAGAGTCGCCTTGTCGAGTGTTAAACTCTCCAGTTCCCGGTGCGCTGCCAGAAGGAGCGTGCCTCCGGGCGTTTCATAGACGCCTCTCGATTTCATGCCGACGAGCCTGTTTTCCACCAGATCGACGCGGCCCACTCCGTGCGATCCACCGATCTTGTTCAGCAATTCAACCACTTCCACGGGCCCAAGTTTTTTACCATCGACAGCGATCGGCGTCCCGTTTTCAAACCCGATTTCCACATATTGCGGCGTGTTCGGCGCCTTTTCGGGCGACACGCTCAACGCGTACATGCCTTCTTCTGGCTCCGCCCACGGATTTTCCAGGATGCCGCCCTCGTGGCTGAGATGCCAGAGGTTCCTGTCCTCGCTGTAGATCTTTTCTTTAGTCGCCGTGATGGGGACTTTTCTATCCTGCGCATAATCGATTTCATCTTCGCGGGATTTCAGATCCCATTCGCGCCACGGCGCGATGATCCTCAGTTTGGGGTTGAGTGCCTTGTAGGTCAGCTCAAATCGCACCTGGTCGTTCCCCTTGCCGGTGCAGCCGTGCGAAACGGCATCCGCGCCTTCCTGCTCCGCGATCTCGACCTGCCGTCGCGCGATGAGCGGGCGTGCAAAAGAAGTTCCGAGCAGATATTTTCTTTCGTAAATCGCCCCGGCGCGCAGCGTCGGGAGCACAAATTCGCATATGAATTCTTCGCGCAAATCCTCGATGATGCACTTTGAGGCGCCTGTCCGGATGGCTTTTTCTTCCAGGCCCTTCAGTTCGCTTCCCTGGCCGATATCGGCGGCGAAAGCGATGACTTCGGCGCCATAGTTGTCCTTCAGCCATGGGATGATGATGGAGGTGTCTAACCCTCCGCTGTATGCCAAAACGACTTTCTTCGCTTTTACACTCATGAAACCATTCTCCAATTAGCCCATATCCGGGCCCAGGGCGGTGACCAACCGCTTAAGGTCTGCGGCCCTGTCCTTGGAACAGACAAGAACTCTGCCGTATGCCTCAACAACTACCAAATCCGAAACGCCGAAGGTCGCGACCGTTCCGGACTGCGCATAAATGATGCAGCCGTTTGAATCCAGGGTCACGTGAGAGCCTTGGGCGATGTTGCCCTGTGCGTCGGGGGTAAGGGCTCTCGCCAGTGACGCCCAGTTCCCGATATCGTCCCATGCGAAATCCGAGGGAACTAGCCTCAGTCCCGAAGATTTTTCCATGATCCCATAATCGATGGAGATGCGCGGCAGGGATGCAAAGATCTCCGCCCGCTGCGCTTCGCCATCCTGCCTGCCGAGCCATGGCCGCAATGCGCAGAGCCCGCGATAGGTTTCCGGCATCAGCTTCCGAAAAAGCTCGATCAGCGTGCGATTGCGCCAGAGGAACATCCCGCTGTTCCAGAAGAAGTTTCCCGAAGCCACGTACTGTTGCGCTGTCGCCGCATCCGGCTTTTCGATGAAACGAATCACCGGCCAGGCGTCCGCCTTCACTGCGGGCTTTTCCGCCTGAACATACCCATAGCCTGTTTCGGCTCGAGACGGAGCAATTCCGAAAACGACTGCCGTGGCGCCATCCAGGTTGTCGATTCCTTTCCGGATGGTTTTCAAATACGCGTCCCGGTTCCCGATGAAGTGATCCGCCGGCAATGCAAGCAGCGTTCCGTCCGGGTCGCGCTGTTCAATATGGAGAGCGCAAAAACCGAGGCAGGCGGATGTGTCGCGGCCTACCGGCTCGACAATGAAGTTTTCCGCGGGAACCTGGGGCAGTTGTTGCCGCGCAACTTGCTCGTGCTCTTTCCCGATGGATATCAAGATCCTCTCGAGCGGCACAAGCGGATGCATACGGGCAACCGTTTCCTGGAGCAGCGAATTCGGGCCCAGAAGCGGGATGAACGGCTTAGGGAGTTTGCTTGTGCTGAGCGGCCAAAACCGCTCTCCCCGCCCGCCCGCCATGATGATCGTATAAAGTGCCATTATCAGACCTGCATCCATGTTCAAGGGGTGTTAATTTTAGTTGAGACGGACGCTTTTTCCTATGGAAAAGATGTGCCGACAAAAGCGAGAGTTTGAGGATCGAGAGGAGGGAGTAAGGCTGGACTATTCCAAGGAGTGCTTGCCGGTTTGCAGATATCGTTAGTTCCGGAACGCTGCGCCGTCGGCGCGGAATTTCTAATACAAAAATTGTCAGATATGGAATAATTGACGTACAGGCCTATGCGCTCGATACAAGGTATCCGTGGCGCCACATGCTCGCCGGCTTCAAGCGGCGCATCTTGTACTCAGAGATCGAATGGGTCCATGGAAGCAAAGCGTCTTTCGCATCGCTGGGAGTCCAAATGAAACTGCCGTCCATCCAACAGGTTTGTTCGGAATCTGCGCGGGCTGCTCGCCGTTTCCCCTTTGTGTTGTTCTGCGCGTTCGCATTTTCCATTACAACGTTAAGGCTTATTGAAACAGAGCCGAAGCAAAGCGTCGGGTTCCCCATAATATATGCCGCTGCCCTCGGCATCCCTTTGTTGACCGCACTGGCGCTTTTCGCCGAAAAGCGAAAATGGAGTGCCGGTCTTTCAATAGGAGTTCAGCTTGTCGGCGTTTTGCTGCTGGTAGGATCCGGCTTCTTCATGCCCACCTCATTTCCGCCCGAACAGGCCGATTTCTTCATACGATCTGCACTCGTGGCGGCCGGACTGGTTCTCCTGGTAATGATCGCGCCCTATCTGAAGAAGGGCGAGGTGAATGGCTTTTGGCAATACAACAGATCTCTCTATTTTCGCCTTTTTGTTGCCGTTATCTTTTCCGTTGTATTGTATGCAGGATTGGCGATTGCGCTGGCTGCGCTGGATAAATTGTTCGGCATTTCTGTGCCCGGCAAGCGGTATGGGGAACTCTGGGTGCTGATCGCCGGCCTGTTCGCTCCATGGTTCTTCCTGGCCGGAGTTCCTGAAGATTTAGAAGGTCTGGATGCGATTCAGGAATATCCCAAAGGCCTGAAAATCTTTGCGCAATATATCCTGTTGTCACTGGTGATCGTGTATCTGCTGATTTTGTATGCGTATCTTCTGAAAATCCTGACGCAATGGAGTTGGCCCAAGGGATGGGTCAGCAGCCTGATTCTCGGATTTTCGGCGACGTCGATAGTATCGCTGCTCCTGGTGCATCCGATACGGGACCGGTCTGAAAACGCCTGGATTCGAGCGGCAGGGAAATGGCTGTACATTGTGCTTATCCCACTTATCGTGGTCCTGTTTCTCGCTGTAATGGAGCGAGTTGGCGACTATGGAATTACCGAGAGCCGCTATTCCGGAATTGCTCTCGGGATCTGGCTTGCAGTCCAGGTGCTCTATTTCCTCTTCAGCAAATCAAAGAGCATAAAGTTTACGATCGGTTCCCTGTGTCTCTTCGCATTTGTGGTGAGTTCCGGGCCGTGGGGAATGCTCAGCGTATCCCAGCGCAGCCAGGTCGGTCGTTTGAGCAGGCTGCTGACGAAAAATGGAATTCTTGTCAACGGCATGGTACAGAGAGAACATACCAGCGTCTCGCAAGAAGATGCTCAAGAAATAAACTCGATCGTCAGCTATCTGCACGATACTCACGGCTATAAATCCATTCAACCATGGTTTGCGGATAAACTTACGGAAAACACGAAGTCACGACGAACTGCCAATGCATCTCCACCCGATGTGCTCGGCAAAATGGGCGTTGAGTTAACCGGCTATCGACGCGGCACAGGCAGTCGGCCCATCTACGTTTTCGAGTGCAGGGAGGCGATAGACATTTCCGGCTATGACCGGTTGCTCAGGCAGCAAAGCGTGAGCGGAGAATGGCACTTCGATGGGGAAGGTATCTCCTATGAAGTGAACAAAGACCTTAGTTCCATGAACGTCACTATCGGTAGCGGGCAAACCGGGCTCAACGCGGTGCAGATCAATATAGCAGCCTTCGCGGACCAGTTACTGCGCGACAATGGCAATACGGATACTCCCCGCAATATGAAACCGGAAAGCATGGCGATAGCGGCAGAGCAGAACGGTCAAAAGCTTAAGGTTTTCTTCCGGAATTTCAATGTGAATCGCCGTGAAGGAAAGGCAGTCGTCACTTCCTTCATCGCTGACATTGCATATACGGGGAAGAAATAGTGCTCGAGGGCCAACATGGACTGATCGTTATGCTCCCCTCAATCTAACGAGATGCTTCCATCCATGCTGATGGTGGCTGCTTGGCCGGCGTGCATCATGAATGATTTGCCCGTCCGGCTTTCACCGATCTCCAACTCGCCGCTGAAGAGGCGAATGGAACCGGGCACACCCGGTTCGTACTTCACTTCAAAATCAGTGCCCCGGATGCCGATAGTTGCGACAGGAAGTTTGACTCTGAGCTGGTCCGGTGACTTCCGGGCGACCTTGCCGGTGACCCAACGAAAGATGCCTTTGGCCAATCGAGCCGTGACTTTATCAATATTAGTGCTCGGGTCGTAGACAAATTCATCCAAGACCATGTCGGAATTGGCGCCGATGGTAAATACAGTTTCGTCGAGAAGAAGTATCTGCAGGTGGCCATCGACTCCGGTAACAATGCGCGCTCCGGTGTAGAGCGCACCGCCGGCAACGATGGGCACCCGGCGGCCGTCGCCGGTAAGCCAATAAACCGTTCCGCGAACATTAGCCGCGGCACCCATGCGTACATGCTGTTGCGGCGACTGTGAATCCGCGGCAACGAAAGGATTGTTGCGCGCATTCTGCTCGGCGCGATCCAGTTCCTGATTGAATTGCTCCACGTCGGCGCCGTAGGCGGCGATGATTTTTTGCAGCTCGGCCTGCGCTTGCGCACAACTGGCCGCAGCGGTACTGCCTTCGTCGACCGACGAGCAGCGCTGATTGTGCGAGGCAGTCTTCGCCCTGATCTCTTCGCGGTGCGTGGCCAGAAGGTTATGCTCGGCTAACAGCGCGCCGCGCACGGCGGCTGGAATGCCATCCGGTACATCGCGCAGCGCCGGCACCTGAGCCCACGCCGACTTCGCACAGGCAATCCCCAGGCAGGCAAGGACAAGAAATCTGATGAAATTATTCATGGTCCCCCATTGGCGATTCCGCTGCGTCATAATCCCCGCAATGTCATTTCGCCGGCAGCGTCTCGCCACGGATTGCCTCCAGCGCTGCTTGATAAGCGGAGCGGAAGGGGTTGGCTTCGCCGGATATGCATTCATTTACCAATTCCTTGGGCAGATCCCGGCTGAACACTTTGTTCGCAAGGCTATTCAGGTCCGGGAAGAGCGTCTTTGTTGCGCAAATCGGCTTGTTTCCACCCTTTTGATACAGGACCTCCTTCCAGCCGCCGCCTTCTCGAACAAGGCTTATTGCCAGACTCGAATGGAAAGTGACCGCTGCATTGACCGCAATGCCTTTGTCGCTTTCTTTCCATGCTTTATCTTTAGACTGATACAACCTGTCCATAAAATCGAGGCCGTTGGTATTGCCGGATGCGTCGGGAAGCAATATGGTGAAGGTGATCCACGTGTTCATTTGAAGCCCGGCTTGGTTACCCTTGTAATCCACGGCGTCGTACGAGCGCACAAGAATCTCCGCCTCTGCCAGTTTCCATGCGTTTTCCGATAATTGCATGGCAATGGAGTTCGCTTGACTGCCCGAAGATGCGCCCGCATCCGCCTGTCTGGCGCGCTCGAGCTCTCCTTTCAGATTCACAACGACTTTTTCATCCGCAATCTCTTGAGCCACCTCGATGCGGATGCTTTCTTCGTCAATATAGTCGAAGCGATCCGCATCGTAGATTGATTGGTCGGCCTTTGCGATGCGATCCTGGCGGTATTTCATTGCCTGATCCGTGATGGTCATGCCGCTATTTTTCGCAAGGGCTACGGCTTTGTCGAGGGTCTTTCTGGCCACGTCGGGCTGGTGATTGACCGTGTAGGCGTCAGCCAGATCGAGCAGGCAGTTCAGTTGATCCGAGGGATCCGGAAGGCGACTGATCGCTGTTTCCGCCTCCAGCAGGAGCTTTGAGGCTCCCTCTGACTGGCACTCCCAACTCAAGCCCTTGGCTATTTCCATTTGAGCGGCAATCTTGGCCTCCGGGTCGGTAACCTGTTTGAGTGCTTCCTGCGCTTTATTGACGTTATGCAGCAGCACCAAAGACTCCATGTGATGTTCCCAAATCCACGACTGAAGCCAGCCGGCATTTCTGATCTCTACGCGCTCTCCGCCTGGAATCTCCGGCCGGTCTTTGGGGATCTTGAGCGCGAGTGCATTTGCCTCCTGGGCTAACGCAAGGCTTTCGTCGAGGAAACCGACAGTTGCCTCACGGCCCGCTATCCGAGCCAATCGCTGCCAGCGCAGGTCTTCCCAGGGAATCTGTCGTGCTGCCGCAGCCGCAGCCGCGAAGATTTTCTTCGCATTGTCTCTGGTCGATTGCTGCAATCGCGCGATTTCGGCGCGCACCGCGGTCGCATTGGCTGCATCCGGCGCGGCTGCGAGATAGGCACAGAGCCACGCAGCCCCAGCCAAATCGTGCCCGGCTTTGGCATGGGCCAGCCCCAGAGAGTAGAGATAGCGCGGTTCATGCGGCGATTTCTTTTGAGCCTCGGTGAAGTTGGCGATGGCCAGGTCCCAGGACTGTTGATCGGATGCGACCAGTCCACGCTGGTAGGCCTTTTCCGCCAGAGAGGTTTCCTGCCCCCTAGCCGAAATGTAGCTCAGAGATGTAATCAGAAATCCCAGCGCTGCTATCCGGCCGATGCTGAAAATTGCTTTGTGCCGGCAAATATTTTTAATGCCGTTTTTCATCCTGCGGCCTCCTTGTTATCACGCGCCTGCTCATGTGCCAATCGCCATCCCAAGATGCGCGACAGCGATCATTGGCGATCGCCGAATTCCTGCAACTTCTTACTGTCGAGACTGGCTTCCCGCGGCCGGTGATGGGCTTGGCGGCTCCACCCGCTTAGGTTTTGGCGGAGTCTCGGTCATATCAACCGTAAAGCTGAGCTTGTGCGCTCTGTCCTGGGCGTTGATCGTGGCGGCATCAGCTTCGCTTTTGGCGGCGGCCATCTGGTCCAGAACCTGGTTGGCCGTCACCTGAAGCTCTCCCTTATTGCCATCCTGGCCGGCTATTTTGCCGTTGATGGTCTTTAGCTGGCCGCTCAGCTCCTGGTACCTCTCTTCGGCCTGCGCTTTTTTCTTGAGGTATCCCTGGATCTGCGAATCCTTAAGTATCTGCGGATCCTTTAAAAGGTCTTTATCATTGGCAGCCTGCCGAGGTCCCTGGTCGCCGACCACCACCGGCGAAATCGCTCCGTTTGCATGTCCCGCAGTGTCAAAACCCAGTTGAAGTCGGTCTTTAGCGTCCGCGCCTTCGTTGCGGACGGTTCCTGCGGCCTGCTTGTCGTCGCCGGCAATGCCAGGCAACTGGCTGAGCGCCTTGGACGGCCCTGATTCAGGGTGTCCGAGGACGGTAAATTCCTCCTGCTTGCCGTTCACCGTTAAAGCCGTTGACCGCGTTTGCCCATCTGCGGAGCCGATATCATTGAGCAATGCTCCGACACTAGAAGAAATGTTCGCGGCTGCGGCTTTGTCCTGTTGCTTGAGTGCCTGCTGCTCGTGGTTTGTTGCGATGGTTTTTTCCAGTTTATTGATTCTGGAAATGGTGTCTAGGTCTTTGGGGTTTAACCGGTGAGCCTGTTGGAATGCCTCTAAAGCCTCATCATCACGACCCTGACCGGATAGGGCGGCGGCGAGGTTAAAGTAGGCGTTTGCATTCACCGAGTCCGAAGCCAGGATTTGCCTCCAGAGCGCCTCGGCTCCGTGGAAATCCCCTTGTTTTTGCAGTTCGGATCCGCGAGCCCAGGTTCTGTTCTGCTGTGCCCGCGCGATGTGCGTCTCCCAGAGAGCATTGCTCTCGGGATAGAGCTGCTCAGCTTCGCGATAGAACGCAATTGCCTGGTCGTAGTCGCCCTTTGCTTCCGCAAGTTCCCCCAGACAGGTCTTTTCCGAGGCTTCGGCCTGGCGATGAAGCTTCAGGGCATCCGCGTCTGATGGTTGATGCCGCAGGGCTTCATTAAGATAGGCCAAGGCCTGCTGATTCATCCGGAGCGCCTGCGCTGCCGGGGCATGGATTGCCTTGCTGTAGAGATCGTGTGCGTGGTTATAGGCCGCAACATAGCGAGAGTATTCCCGCGCCTCCCGGCGATCACTGGCAGATGACGACTGGCCGGATCGGCCATTATCATCGCCACAGTTCTCGCAGTGGCCGGGTACGGTAGGCGGCGGCGGAGGCAAGCCCTGAGCTGCTGCATACGCTGCTGTGGCCAGAATGTTCACTATCAAGCCGACTGCAATCAACAGGTTCTTCATCATGACCTCACTGCTCGCTTGGAGGATCGTGCGAGCGATATGTACAGGATCTCCGTGTCCCTCATTGCTGCTGCCATTTCAAATTGCAGAAGTAGTAGATCCGATAGACAATCCCTGCCATGTACTTTTTCGGCCAGGCCGACATTTCGCTTTAGTTTAGAGGCAAGGTATCAGACACAATCTCCTCACATTGGCATACAGGCACGAAATGCTCGAACACACGACGGCGTTCGCGAAAAACCTCAGGTAGCGTTGTGGGTTGGAGCCGACCGGCACAGACTCGTCTTTCCCGGCCGCCTCCGCAGCGCTCCGCGCGCCGCCGCTCGTGCATCTCGGCCAGTTCCTGCGAGCGGGCATCGGTAACAGTGCTGCCCGGCCGCCCCCGTGCCCAGTCGCGATGCCTTCGTTATCTTCAAACCTTTTGTAGATCAGACCTGCATCCGTGATCGAGGGGTGTTAACTTAACTTCAGAAGGACTCGGTTTTTCCTATGGAAAAGATGTGCCGAAAAAAGCGAGAGATTTTGGATTGAGAGGAGAAAATATGGCTGGACTATCCCAGGAAAGGTGCGAGGCTTGCCGCGTGGGTGCGCCGTTGGTTACCGATTCGGAAATTGCAGAGCTCGGTCCGCAAGTCCCGGACTGGGCGATCCTGAACGAAAGCGAACGGAAGCTGCAGAGATCCTTCCGGTTTAAAAACTTCGCGGAGGCGATCGCCTTCACCATTCGAGTGGGTGAATTGGCGGAGTCCGAGAAACATCACCCGTCCATTCTGACGGAATGGGGCAAAGTCACTGTTACCTGGTGGACCCACGCAATCCGCGGCCTGCACCGAAACGACTTTGTCATGGCCGCCAAAACGGATGCGATCTTCGCCGCCAAGACCTCCTGATATTTGGGAAAATAAGCGTGATCGATATAAACGACAGTTGACATTATTTTCGTCGAAAACTTAAAATTCGCTCCTGATCAACATGGATTCTGACTGGAGGAATGTGTAATGGCCTTGTTTTCCGGCCGTAAGAAATCGGACGTGCCTGAAGTTTTCGATCCAAATCCCGAGGTGATTCACGCCATGCCGGCGCGGCCCTACAGAGTTCTGTATGCGGACCTGGCCTTTTATGCGGATGCTGAATGTAAGCGACAGGTGAACGACGCGCGGCTTGTGGTAATTCGGAGCGAAGATCCAAAACAACAGCACCAGATCCAGGAATGCCTGCCTACGCGGAAAAAATACCAGATTGGTCAAATCGTGGACTGGGGTTTGAACAATAAAATGATCTGGCAGGACAACTGGTACATCAATCCGGAGACGGGAAAAGCGGAAATGGCGTGGGTGCAGGCGGTGGAATTCACCGGGAAGATAGTCGCCGCAAAATAACTTCCGGATGGCGACGCCTGTCTAAGGAAGCTATTGGATTGCCCGGGATAGATGGTAGCAAAAGACCGCCATGTTCAGAGCGGCCCTGGTTTTTTGTCCAAGAGACAGTTGCTTGTCGGTCGGATGCGTATGCGTCAGGAAAGGGCTGATGAGCAGATAAGATTGGGAAATCCGCTTATGTAACTCCGCGCTTTCTTCGGGTGGAATCAAATCGTCATAGGCCCCGTGAATAAAAAATGCGGGGCAGCGCAGGTGAGACACCGCATCCGCGGGGTTCAGCTGCGGATAGATGCGTATCGTAAGGTAGCGCTCGATTTCTGCCGCAAGCTCCGCATCCGTCTGATTTTCCTTCATGATTGCCATCGCGTACCAACGCACCCCCTCCGGAGTCAGGCTTGGGTCTGCGGGGGGAATTTCTTTCTGCAGCAGGAGAGCGTCGATCACGCCGCGAAGAAAAATCCTGTCCTTCTCGGCAGGGACCATATCCAGTGCGGCACGCATGATGATCCATTTGGCGTAGAACCTGGTGGGATAATAATTTTTCGGCACGGCCGCCGGATCGGCTGCAAACCAGCCCCGGGTGCATCGGGCCAGGTTCGAATAGGGACCAATACCAATAAAAAAACCGACGTCGTTGCGAATCTCCGGTTTTGCCGCGGCCATCAACGCAAGAGTCGCCGAGAAGGAAACGCCGGCAATCCCGGTCCGTTGTATTTTTTCCCCCCCCGCCAGTTTTGACGCCTCCTTGTACCAGAGCACAATCTGCTCGATGGGTTCGGCCGTGATCTGAAACTGCCGGAATTCGCGAATGTCGGGAGTGATCACGAACATACCGTTGTCTGCCAGCACTTTGGAAAGCGCAACCAGTCTTGGATGATAGCATCCGAGCTCGCTGAGCCCGGCGACGATGATGATGGCCGTTTTTGCGGGGGATTTCGCGGGACGGTATGTCAGCGCTTCATAGCTGCGCGCACCAACCCGGCGAGACACTGTTGCCTCCCTGACGTCCGGATTCTGTACCTCAGCTCCCGATGCCAGTTTCTGCAGCGAAAGTCCGACGCGCACCGCAAAGATGACGTGCCTTAACGGGTTCGCGAACAGGATGCAAACCGCGAGCAGCGCCCCTGCCCATACCCATTTCCGTATTCCACCGCTAAAGGCCATCACCCGATCCATTCAGGATATTTGTTGCATGAGATGCCCATACCTCTTGCGAGTGCCGCCGGAGCGGGCCATTATAGTACGGGCACTGACGATTTAGCCAAGGAAGTGACATAAATCGGGACCTATTTTCCCGTCCTCTGGCTTCTGAACTGCGAGGATTCATGTTAAGCCTGCGCGAACTCCGGCGTGCGGTTCAAATTATTCGCGGAAAGATTGCGGGAGCCTTACTTCGGCGGATTGTTCAACCGGATGCGCTCGAGCTGGCTCTGACATTTGAAGGATTGACAGGGAAGCAGCATCTGCTGCTGGCTTGCAGCCCCGAAAACGCTCGCATATGCCTCACCGAGAGGATGGAAGCCGGCGCCTCGACAAGCTCCTTTTATGAATATGTGCGAGCTCATTTGACGGCGAGCAGCATTGTCGCAATCGAATGCGCCGAGCATAACCGGCAAGTCAGCATACAACTGCGCTCCCTTTCCGATTCGCACACGATGATTCTTTCTATTTTGGGACCGCGCAGCAATCTCTATCTGCTGAACGCCGAAGACAAGCTTGTGCATTCGATGCGTCCCCTCGATGAAACGCGCCACGAACTGAAGATGGGCGAAGCCTGGATCCAGCCCCGCGGGGCCGTTCCATCGGCGGGGGAAGATCGTTGGGAAGAATTGCCGGACAACCTGTACCTCGAGGCCGTGGACAAGACCTATCGGCAGCTGGAGTTGAAGAGCAGAGCGGAACTGATTGGACGACGCATTCAACAGGCCGTCAAAAAAGAAAGGGTTTTCCTCGACCGGAAATCGATCAACCTGAGGGAGGACCTCGGAGAGGCGCTGACAGCCGAAGCCAACAAGAAAAGAGGGGAACTGCTGAAAAACGTGCTCCATACAATCCGGCACGGCGACGAGAAAGTCGTGGCAGAGGATTACCGGACAGGCGAGAGTGTGGAGATTCCGCTCGATCCCAAAATTTCCCCGGCGGCAAACCTGGAAGTGTACTTTGCCCGCTATCAAAAACAGTCGAGAGGCGAGCTCGTCATACGAACGCAAATTGAGGAAGTGGAATCTGCGCAGTTCGGGCTGGATACGGTTGAACGGAAATTGGAAGCAGCGCTTCGGCAGGAACCCATCAATCTTCAGGAGCTGGAGAGCATCGAAGCACTGCCGGAAGTGCGCAGACTGCTGCACAGATACTCACCAAAGCGAAAACCGGCGGCGCCTCCCGCGCGCGTGTCGAAAAAAAGCGACATCCCGAGCCGGTTTCTCCCAAAACGCTATAAGACGCAGGACGGACTTGAGATCTGGGTGGGACGCAGTGATGAGGGGAACGATTACCTCACGACGCGCCTTGCGCGCGGCAACGACCTGTTTTTCCATCTGGAAGGCTATCCGGGGAGCCACGTAGTTCTGCGCACCGAAGGGCGGACGGATCCCCCGTCCGCTTCGCTCCTGGATGCCTGTGAGCTTGCAGCACATTTCTCCAAATTGAAGAACGCCGGAACGGTGGACATCCATTTCGCCCCAATTAAGGATGTGAAGAAGCCGAAAGGAGCCAAACCCGGCCTCGTCTACGTGAGAAAAGGGAAAACCATTCACCTGAAGCGCAATCCGAAGCGGCTGCAAAACATCCTGGCGGCGCGAATAGACTCGTTTTGAGCAGGCAGGGGACGGGAGACGGTCTTCAGAATTCAGGAGTCGGAATCCGGGCGCGTTTTGGGTTCGAAGAGCTGGCACTCGATGCCGGAGGTTTCGTATACGATAATGGCCGGATTCCTGTGAGTCTTGAAGCCGTGCGCGAGGCAGCCATACGGCTGTTGAGGATCCCATGTCACTTTGTAGTAGCGGCACTTGTGGCACGCCACTTTTCTTCCTGCGTTCCCGGTCTCCATCACGGTATCATTTCTTGCCACCCACGTTTCCCCTCGATCTCTTGGATCCTTGAAACCCCGGAATCATGCATCAGGCGATGATCAGCACATCGGGTTTGGTCTCCATCTTCGGGCCGCCTTTGACTTTCTTGATGCCAAAAATCTCGTCGAGGTCCAGCGGCGGTTTGTCGAAGTGGCCATGCTTCTCCCAGCGATTGCGGAAGAAGACTTTGATCCCTCTGAATTTGACGAAAGGGTAAACGCCGGCGTCGGTGATTTTATTGTATTTGACGACTTTGATCGGCCGCTGTCCCAATCCATCCATGTCGAGCACCAGTTCTACGTTGTCGAAAGCCTTGATCTTGTCTTTCTCCTTGATCATGAATGGAACTCCGTCGTCGATATTCGCGTCGCCGAATTGGTGCACAATGAGGATCTTTTTGTTCTGCAATTTCTGCGTCCGGACGTAGTCGTCGAGCATTTGTTGCACTTCGTTGATCTGCGATGAGTCCACGGTCCCGATGGGCAGGCCGGGAGTTTCTCTGCCCGGATACACGTGAAACTCGGGATCGAGAGCCACGGCAACGTTTTCGTATTTCAAATATCCTTTATCGAGGATGCGCCGGATCTGTTTCACGGGATCCGACTTGCCGAGCTGCGTGTCGAGCACGACCATCCACCCGCGTTTTGCCGCGGGCTCGATGTAGCTGCGCACCAGGTCTTTGATGCTGCCCTCGATGTAGAGCAGGCAATCGGGGCTGTCCTGGCACGGAGTGGCCATGGCGTAAATGAGGTGGACCGCCGGGATCACGTTTTTTTTATCATGCCTTTTTTGGATCCCCTCGATCCAGGGGGCGATATCCTTTTCCATTTCCGCAAAATCCTTGTAAGCCCCGAGCCGGCCCAGGATAGGCGCACGGCCGAAGAATCGCCCATAAACAGTAAACAATGTATTGTCGGAAAGAATGGAGGCCGGCTTCACGACAACCGGTTTCGGGGGATTCGGCGGATTTTGGACAGCCGGTGCGGATTGCGAGGTAGGGACGGACTGAGAATTTATTCCGCACGCCCACACAAAAGGGATGATCAGGGGAAGCAGAAAGCGAATGAGGCGTATGCGCATGCTCGAATGCATGGATCCTTTTATGGCACTGAATGAGTTGGTAAGAACTGCTTTTTTTTCGGCGTCAGAAATAAAACAGGCCGAAGCGGAACAATAGCATCATGGCGCACGTCAAGACAATATGAAGATCTAGGAGCCTGCGTTGTACCAAAACAGCGGCAGTATGTACCCGCAATTGCAGCCGTATGCAAATACGCCAGCTGATCTTGATTGTTTAGTGTTATTTTAGTAACCACGAATTATAAGGGGGGATCGCGATTTTGAGTTTCTCAGCCTGCCCGATTTGCGGAATCAACGACAAAACCTTGCCTGTAGCGAGAGTGCTCCTGAACGGGACGGAGGAATTCGGGCTGGACGAGTGTCATCGCTGCAAAATCCGCTATTTCAACCCGATGCCGGATGACCGGCAGCTGGCGGATTTTTATTCGCCGCAATATTACGGCGGCGATTGGTATAAACAGCTGGGGAAAGGAATGGCTTTCGCGCGCCGGGAGCTTTCAGGGCTCACTCGCGGGCTTTTTCTGGATGTCGGATGCAGCCTGGGCCATTTTATCGAGGGAATCCGGCGCCACTCGGGCTGGAATGTCGCCGGTGTCGAATGGTCCCATGAAAGCGTCCGGTTTGCACGCACACAATTGGGATTGGATGTCCGCGAGGGTGAGTTGGCCGATGGCCGATTTGATACGGCAGGCGTAGATTTTTTGCATGTAAACAACGTACTCGAACACGTCAGAGATCCGATCGGATTTCTGAATGAGTGCCGGCGAATACTTCGGCCCGGGGGCACTTTTTGCCTTTGCGTCCCGAACGGATGGGTGGACAGCCACAGCCTGATCAGGTTTTATCATGAAGAGAGACGCCCGGGTCGGAGCAAGGACGGGCATCTGTTTTTCTTTCACCGGCAGGCTCTGCTCGAGCTGCTGGAGCGACGCGGTTTTCGTCTGTGCAAAAGCTACTCTTTTGGAATTCGTCGTGGTCTTCGGGCTCTGGGCTGGTATCCGAACTGGCACCGCTGGAAAGATGTATACGAGCCCTTCACGACCGATGTTTCCAGGCTGGAGAATCACCCGATTAAGCTGGCGCCTGCCAGGAAACGCCCGGATTGGTATTACTACTATCGGTTCGAACAAGCCCGACTCAAAAGCCTGCCGGGCCTGCATGACTTCGCCCTGGACTTCCGCCTCTATCTTAAGTAAATCGCGGCCGATTTCACGAAAGCCGGTTACAGGTTTCAGGCCATTCCAAGATTTGCAATCTGCAACCTGTAGCGGATTTTGCCAGGAAATGGCCCCCGGATCGTTCTCAATCGCTGCCTGGCCCAAATTGCCCGGCTAAGAGTCGACCCAGCTTGCGGTATTTCAGGCGGACAGTGCGCGCGGCCATGCGCGCGATCAGGATACCGCGGTAACCATCGAGAAAACCGCAGCGCAGGAGATAGCAGCGGATGCCTGCCCACGGCGCAGCGAGCCATGCGCCCGTGCGCCAGCGTTTTCTACCCGACTCGAGCATCTGCCGCGCTGCCAGCGTGCTGTAGTTTTCCACTTTGTCCCTGTGTTCGGCAAACGAGCTGATTGTGTAGTGAAGGATATCGCCGGGAAGCCGTCCCGGCTTTCGCGTGAAGCGCAGTGACTCGTGGATGATCCCGAAAAACCTGGCCGCATCGCGCCTGTAGAGACGCCGTTGCCGATCCGGATACCAGCCCGAATGCCGGATCCAGGCTCCGAGGTAATGGGCGCGGCGAGAAAATTCGTAGACCTCAAACTGCGGCATGCTCTGCTTCCATTCGAGCAGAGCCTTCCGCAACTCGGGACTCAACTCCTCGTCGGCGTCCAGCGAAAGAATCCAGTCGTGGGACGCCGCCTCCGCCGCAAAATTCTTCTGATCCGAATAACTGGACCATGCGCGCTCGAGAATCCTGGCGCCGAATTCTCCGGCAATCGCGCAGGTGCGGTCCGTGCTGCCGCAATCCGCCACCACGATTTCGTCGGCAATCCCGACCAGAGAATGCAGAGCGCGCGGCAGGTTGTTTTCTTCGTCGAGAGTGATCAGGCACGCGGATACTTTAATCATCGGGCACCGGGCGATTCTGGATGCGACATCAGTTCTCGATAAACTCCCAGGGTGCTTTCGACCATCCGGTCTACAACAAATCGCCGTTCGAAAGAAGCGCGGCCGGCGTTTCCCATCGCAGAACGGCGCTCCGGATTCTCCAGAAGGTCGAGCAACGCTTCTGCCAGCCTGTGGGGATCCCGCACCGGCACGACTCGGCCCGTGACGCCGTCTTCCACGGCTTCAGGGATTCCCCCGGCTTTGGTGGCGACGATCGGCAGGCCGAATGCCATTGCATCCAGCAGGCTCGTGCCGAGCCCTTCCATGTGCGAGGACAGGCAGAATATCGTAAAAGTGGGCAAAAGAACGTCGATGTCGTCGCGGAATCCAAGCAGGAGAACTTTATCATCGAGCGCGGTCTTACGCAGGCGCTGCTCCAGGATCGGCCGGCATTCGCCTTCGCCGGCGATGACGAAGCGAACATCATTGCGGCTTTTGAGGACGATTCCGGCTGCCTCGATCAGCGTGAGGTGGTCTTTATGATCCGTCAACGCGGCAATGTTTCCCACAACCGGAGAATCTTTCGGCACGCCCAGACCATAAAGCAGTTCTCTCCCTCCCTCTTTCGGATCGCGATCCCGGACTCCTTCGTATACGACGCGAATGCGCTCCTTCGGAATGCCATCGTTTTCCAGGACGGCCGCAATTGCCCGGCTTGCGGCAACGATGCGCCGCGCCTGCCGGTATTTGAAACGGGAGAACGCACCCCGCAGAGCAAAATCGACGCGCCGCCCGGCGACAAGAATTCCCGTGCGGGCAATCCGGATTGCGAAGAGGGCTGCGCTTAATGCGTGAGGGTCGTGGGCATGGACGATGTCCGGGCGCCGCGCGCGCAGTTCACTCGCCAGCTGGGTGACCGCTGCGGGGGAGAGATCCCCGTGGAACGCAACGGGACACGTTTCCAGCCCGGCCGCGCGTGCCCGCGTCTCGAGCGCTCCGCCTCTGCAGACCGCGACGGCCACCTCGTGCCCGAGGCGTCGCATGCCCTGGGCTGTGAGGAGTACCTGGTTCTGTCCTCCTCTCCAGGTGCGCGCGCTGTCCACATGAAGAATCCGCATACTTTCCAAACTCCTGTCTCGGGATTCCCTTCTGTTTTTACTAGCCCCAAGGTTAACACACCCCTCCCTCAATAAACCACTCAGTGCTGATTGCCGATCGCCAGCTGCCGGCTGCTTTTTGCCGCTTGTCTCTGCCAAACGGATGCCGTAACATGAGGCTTTCGGTCGAAAGGCCATGACGGGCCTCGGGCCCTGTGCAATATAACCCTCGAACCATGTCAGGTCCGGAAGGAAGCAGCATTAAGAGGTCAACTATATGTGCAACAGGATCCCCGAGGCTCGACCCTTTTTCCTATGCAATATCAGGTACTCGCCCGCAAATGGCGGCCCAAAAATTTCGATGAGCTTGTGGGGCAGGAACATGTCTCCCGGACACTGGTGAATGCCCTCCAAATCGGCCGGGTTGCCCATGCTTTTCTGTTTTCCGGACCTCGCGGCAGCGGCAAGACAACGACGGCGCGCATTCTGGCGAAGGCTCTGAATTGCCACAAAGGTAAACCCGGCGAGCCCTGCAGCGAATGCCCTGCCTGTATCGAAATCGCCGCGGGTAACTGCATGGATGTTCTCGAAATCGATGCGGCATCCAACCGCGGCATCGATGAAATTCGGGAGTTGAAAGAGAAGACGCGCTATAACCCCGCGAGAGACCGGAACAAAATCTTCATCATCGATGAAGTGCATATGCTTACGGCCGAGGCTTTCAACGCGCTGCTGAAAACTCTGGAGGAGCCGCCGGCACACGTCGTTTTCATACTCGCAACAACCGAATATCACAAGATCCCTGCGACCATCCTGTCTCGATGCCAGCAATACAGCTTCAAGCTCATTCCGTATCCGCAGATCATGAATCGCCTGCTCGAAATATCAAAAGCGGAAGGGATCGAGATCAGCACCGCCGCTCTCGAGCAGGTGGTTTTTTCCAGCGGCGGCAGCATGCGGGATGCCATGTCTGCGCTGGATCAGGTGATCGCATTCAGCGGCACAAAAGTGCGCGATGAAGATGTGACAACGCTGTTGGGGTTGGTCGAGCCGAAGGTCCTGGGGCAAACGGTGCGGGCAATAGCCGGCAGCGACGTTGCCGCCCTTCTCAGAATCGTTGCGGACCTCGTGGAAGTCGGGCAGGACCTTCAAAACTTCTGTCGGCGCCTCTCCGGCCAGTTCCGGAACCTGATGGTGCTGAAGGCGGGCATTTCGGATCCCGCGCTCCTGGGCATTCCTGAGAGCATCCTGCCGGATCTGCGTCAGCAGGCAGACCTGTTTTCCCGCGAAGACCTCCTTCGGCTCTTCGACGCATTTCAGAAAATCGAGGCTGGCATGCGATATGCCAGCCAGTTGCGATTTCAGCTCGAAATGGGATTGATCGAGCTTGCGCACATTGCCAGGTTGCGCCCGATCGAGGACCTGATTGCCGAATTTTCCGCTGCGGAAGAAGGAGACTTTCCGCGCAACCCCGGCCCTCAATCGACTCCCCCGGCGCTCACACCTGCGCCTTCGAGTTCCGGCCCCTCGGCAGTCAAGACGGGAATACGACATCCGGCCGTTCCGGCAAAGGAAAAATTGACGGTGCCGGAACCGGAGCGCGCCGCTCCTTCCATGCCCCCGGCGGCGGGATCCGGTGTAACAGCCTCCCCGGTTGCGGATCCAAGAAATCTCCTGTTCAAAATTGCGGGTTCTGTGGGGAGAGAATCTCTCGAATCGCTGCTCCAAACCATCGAGGGCGCCATTTTGAAGGGAAACCAGGTGGTGCTCCAGATGGGTTCGGCGAATGAGTTTGTCCGGCGACAGATCAAGGAAAATCTGCCGGATATTACTCGAGCCGCCACCCGCGTTCTTGGCAGTAATGTTGCCGTTATTTTGGGAGAACCCGGCACACGTTCGGGGCCGAATCCTCAGGCGACGCAAAATGCGAAGACGAACGACGATGATCTTCTCGAAAAAGCCAAGCGTGAACCGATCGTAAAATCCTTTCTCGACGTCTTTCCGGGGCCTGTAAAGGCAGAAAAGATAGATTCATGAGCGACTACGCGGAACCGATCGAGCGGTTGATCGACGAACTCCGAAAGCTTCCCGGAATCGGCGCCAAAGGCGCACAGCGTCTGGCATACAGCATTCTGCGCCGGCCCAAGGAGGATGCAGAGAGCCTGAGCAGCGCAATCCTGGACGTGAAGGAAAAGATACGGTACTGCTCCCGCTGCAACAATTTCTCCGACCGGGACCCCTGTCATTACTGCAGCAACGGAGCGCGCTCCAACGAGACGATCTGCGTTGTCGAAGAGCCGAACGATATCCTGGCTGTCGAGAAGACACGCGAGTATCACGGCCAGTATCACGTCCTACACGGGGTCCTGTCGCCAATCAACGGCGTCGGCCCCGAAGACCTCAAACTCAAGAACCTGCTGGAGCGGCTGCGGGAAGGGAATGTCAGGGAAATAATCCTGGCAACCAACCCCAATGTGGAAGGGGAAGCAACCGCCATTTATCTTGCCAAGCTGTTAAAACCGATCGGGGTCAAGGTGAGCCGCATTGCGCTGGGCCTGCCGGTCGGCAGTGACCTGGAATTTGCGGACGAAGTAACCATGTCCAAAGCCCTGGAACACCGCCACGAATTGTAACCAAATTACGAATTACGAATGACGAATTACGAATGACACAGACGTATGTCCACTTTCGTAATTCGTCATTCGTAATTCGTAATGATTAGTGGGTGCCTTCGATCCAGACTTCGCCGTCTTCGTAGAATTCTCTTTTCCAGATCGGGACGATCTCTTTGATTTTATCGATGGCGAATCGACAGGCGTCAAATGCGGGTCCCCTGTGCGCCGAGGCTACGACGATGACCGTACTGCATTCCCCGATATCCATATGGCCCAGCCTGTGCACGATTGCCATGTCCCGGATCTCGAACTCGCGCCTGGCGAGGGATCCGATCTCTTCGAGTTTCTTCAGCGCCATCGGTTCGTATGCGTCATATTCGAGGAAGCGCACCGCTTTTCCCATCGCATTGTTGCGCACGACTCCTTCGAATACGACGACAGCCCCGTCTTCGGGCTTCTGAATTTCATCCGTTATTTTCCGGACGTCGATGGGATTCCGTACGAGTTGGAACACACTACCCTCCGCTGACCGGCGGGAAAAAGGCGATTTCGTCACCATCTTGGATCGGGGATTCCGGCCCGGCAAATTCGGAATTCACGGCGAATAAAATGCCCGTACGATGATTGCCGAGCTTGGGAAAATCCTTCGCGAACTTTTCAAATACGGATCGCACGGTGGTGAATCCCGCTGCGTCCACAAAGGTTTCGCGCGTTCCGGCAATATCGGCCAAAGATGCAAAAAAAAGAATGCGAAGGCTCATCAATACAAGTCTACGAAGAGGGAGCAGATTTCATCAATAGTTTTTTTGACGCGGGCCACAGCATACACTCGATTCGCAAAAATACTGAAAACGAGATTTCGGCCCGACTTTGTCGTCATGTAGCCGGCCAGTGTGGTAACCCCGTTCAGCGTGCCGGTTTTCGCATGAATGGATCCTCGCACATCAAGCGCCGAAAGACGGTTTTTCAGCGTCCCGTCGGTTCCACTGACCGCGAGCGTGTTGCGGAAGAGATCGGAGTAGTATCGTTGCGAGAGAAATTGCAGCAGGGAAGTCTGGAACCGCGGCGTGACCAGGTTCTCCCGTGACAACCCGCACCCATCGTTCAGCTTTATCTTCTCGCTGTCGATTCCCGCTTCCACCAGAAACTCCTTTACAGCGAGCAAGCCGGACTCGTTTGTTCCCGAACCCTTGATCTCTGCCCCGAGCGTCCGGAGCAGCATTTCCGCGTGAAGGTTCTGGCTTTTCTTATTTATGATTTCCAATCCTCGAATCAGGGGAGGGGAAGTGTGTTCTGCCAGCAGTCTCCAGCCTTTTCTCTGTTCCTCGGGTACGTCCCCGGAGTGGAATGCGTACACTTTGCCTTGGACGGCAACGCCTTCCTTACGCAGTGCATCTTGAAGCATCGAAGCCGCCACCTCGGCGGATCTCTCGAGCAGAAGATCCTGGGTGTATGACCTTGTAGATGGCAGGATTCCCGTGACCTCGATCGTGTTAGTCCCGCGAATCATCCGCACATGGACCGTCTGCTTGGCGCGCCTGCTTCCCGTTTTTGCGAGGTTCCGAATCCGGAAATAGGAATTCTGCGGCTCCATGCCGACAATGACCTTTTCTTTGAATGCCGTTGGCCGGACATAGACCACGAGCATATTGTTGTTGATGCTCAGCGCGTTCGGCGCACCGTATAAGGATTTGAGAGCCTGCGCCGTCCAACCCTTGCCCGTGCTGTCGGAGCTGAAGTAGCTGTCGTCCCCAATGACATCGCCCTCGACCTTTTTGATTCCTAGGCTGTCGAGCTCTTGCGCTAATTCCAGGAAGGCAGGCTTTCCGAACAACTCTCCGTAAGGATCCGTCAAATTGGGATCGCCTCGCCCCACAAGGACCAGATCGCCCGACAGGACACCGTTCGAGTCGATGGTCCCGTTCGTGTAAACGCCGGTGCGATATCTAAAATCGGGTCCCAGTTTTTCAAGCGCCGCCGATGTAGTTAAGACCTTTAACACGGAAGCGGGAAGAAAAGTCTTATCCGGGTTAACCTCGAGCAAGACGCTGCTGGTCTCCGGATCGAGGATTTGAATGCCCCACAGCGCGGAGCGGACTCCCGGACGTTTCAGATATTTGGCAATGGTGGCCTGGATCGACTCGAGAGAGTTTGCCCTGCTCTCAAGTCCGACTGCGGAAATCAGAAAAAACGTCAGAAGGACAACGGTAAGCGATCTGTGCAGACGATTCGACAATCTCTCAATCCTCTGGGGGAATAAACCTGAAATATCTCCACCTTTACTCTATCGACAGCAATACTCATCCGCTTCACGACAGGGCGTATCATAACATACATAAAATTGTTTATTCAATTTATAGACAACATTGCGGATCGGATGTCGGGAGACGGCAAACACGGGAAGGATCGGGACAGATTTCGAGCAGCAACCGAATCGATTTGTGCAATACCGGGTGTACCAAGTCCGGCGCGATCTGTGCCAGTGGCTCCAATGCGAACCGCCGTTCCTGCAGGCGCGGATGAGGAATTACCAGCTTGTCATCGCCAATCGCCATGTCTCCGTACAGCAAAATGTCCAGATCGAGCGTCCTGGGCGCATTTGGAAATGACCGAACTCTTCCGCAGGCTGCCTCGATCCCCTGACACACAGATAGCAATTCGTGAGGAGTCAGTTTTGTTTCCATTTCGATCGCCTGGTTTATGAACCACGGCTGTTCCGAAAAACCGACTGGTTCAGTTTCGTAGCAGGGCGAAGTCCTTACTATAGTCCCGCCCTGCGCCAATGATTCCAGTGCGAACTTGAGATTCTCTTCCCGGTTCCCCAGGTTGGTTCCCGCCAGAATGAATGCTCTGCTCATTGCGTTGAAAGAAGACAGGAAACAGGAGACAGAATAGTGATACAGAATATGCGCCAAACGAATCCAAGCATTCTGAATCCTGAATTCTAAATTCTGTCTCCTGTCTCCTGTCTTCCGACTTTTTGTTTTCTCAAAATAAACTCTCCGGCCGCCGGATATGTCCGAAATTTCCGATGCCCTTTAGCATGAATGAAAATGTGTACCTTGATTCAGTCCTTTGACCCAGATCGTATTGATTAAAAGACGCAGCCAGGCCGCAACAATCCCAGTAGTAAGACAGGCTTGTGGTGCTGTTCAACCATTGGGAAGTCCTGATATTGTAGCTGATTGCCACACTTGAAGAGAAACCACTGTCTGGAGAACCATAAACGACTTGACCCTGGACGTGGTTGCTTGTGAGGACGGCTGTTTCCAGTGTCCGAGTTTTGAAATATGTCCCAGCAAAGAACAGCTTGCCCTGCTGCCAGGAGGTCGCAATACTGCCACTGCGCCAGCGTTGAACTCTGGTATCGAAATCGAATCGGACATCGCTGTGCATGTTCTTTTGCGGGGAAAGAGTGAAAATCGAGGTGAGCGGCGCCAGGCTGTTTAATCTCGTAGCCTGATAGAAGCCGGTCACCGTATCCAGCGGGTAGAACGCATTGGACTCACCGGGGCGAAATGCCCCTCCGAAAGTCGGGTCAAAGTAATACTTCTGAATCAGGCTGAAAGACATGAACTCGTATTTTTCTTCGGTGCCCGATTCTGTCCGCGTTGTGCGAAGAATGCGGTTCGTGATCCCGTATTCGACTTCATTGGTATCGGCAATGGCGTCCTGTTCGTCAAAGCGGATGGTTCTGTCAAGATCCTGTATCCCGTGAATCCGACGATACACCGCAAAAGGTTCAACTGTGTGAGTGAAGTCGCCGAAATGCGAGAATGAAAAATCCTTTTCCAGGACGGGCATGCGCAGGTCGATGCTGACATCGGTATAGCGCCGGTGCAGGCTCTGATTCACGGTTCCGGAAGAGGCTGTGTCCGATAGCTGGGCGCCATAATATGTCTCCCGGACTCCGACCGAAGGCAGGAGCGAAAAACCCAGGAAGGAAGGCAGGCGGAGCGTCAGGCGGGGATAAACATCCAGCCGCTGGACCAGCCGCTGGGTCTCTATTTCGCTGTCCAGTCTGGACATGCCATCCAGCGAAGCCCGGAGACTGAAAATGAAAGGCGAGCTGCCCAGGGGTGTTCCAAGGGAATAGAATTCCAATGAAGGGATTTTCCGGATTACGAGATTGCGGAGCGGGAAAACGACTTCTTCCCTGTCAAATGAGATGTTGGTTGAAAAGCTGCCGTGATTCCGAGTCAGGAAAGCGATCGCTCGTTCCTGGGATACCGTTGCCGATTTGAAACTTTCGGCGAAGGCCTGCCGGAAGCTGAAATTGGACGAGATGTTCACCTTGGCTACGGCACGCCAATCGCCCTTCAGCATCGACTCACCGTCGACAATCAGCTGGATGCCCCCCTGGTCCAATTTGTCGTGGATGCCATAGGCCTGAAGCGTAAAATGCGTCTCCGGGTTCGGCCTTATTCTGAAAATGCCTCCCACCGCCAATCCACGCAGACTGAAATAGTCGCCATAGACCCTGAGGTCGGCGGTCTTCCCGAACGTTTGGTAATACCCTTCGCTGAAAACCCTCCCCTTTGACGTCGAATTCCCCGTCTGGAACGGCACGAAACCGCTGCTGCGCGTCTTTCTTTCCATTGGGAATATCATGAAAGGGGAATAGAAGACCGGGATTCCCTTGACCTTGAAAATCGTGTGATGCATGCGAGCCGTGTGGTCCATCCGGATGTCCGTCCGCGACGCCGAAAAGCTCCATTTCGGAAGCTTGTCCCGGCAGGTGGTCGCGATCCCATTATCGACTCTATAGATGTCCGGTCCCGTTTTGAAAACGGTTCTTCCGGTTATAAAAAATTGCTTGTCGATATGGCCGGAAGCGTCATAAAACACACCGGTCTGTGTATGGACGTTAAACTCGGCTCGTGAGCAGACGAGCCAGAGATCTTTCTGACTGAAACGGATATGCCCCGTCAATAATCCGTCTCCCGTTTCCTTGTCGTACTCGGCTGCGTCACCGGTAACCACAATGTCCATAAACGTGACGACAACGTTGCCCTGCGCGCGAAAGCGGTTTTCGGAAACTTCTTCCAGTTGATCGGATGTCAATATCACAATACCGTCGCGATACGGCATTTCGGCGCGGAACCGTCCACTGATATTCTCCTGAACGGCTTGTGAAAAAGCCGCCCGCTGCAGGACCGGAATCAAAAGCGATACGGCTGCAATACACACTAGGAGCCTGTCCGAGTAATAGGAGGGGCCGCGTTCCTGGCCTGGCAGGGGCAGATACGAGGCGGCGCGACGCAGGCGATGTCGATGCACATCGTCGAAGAGCGCCAACAAAGCAGATGTCCCTGCCAGGCCGGAACCCGAAGGGTGCATGGGGGTTACAGGGCGATCGCTGCGTTGCTCGTCGTCAACGATGTGCACCGACATCGCCTCCTCCTCGCGCCTTGCGCTCGCCGTGTAAGCCCCATTCGCGCGATCCCTCCTATTACTCGGACGGGCTCTTAGCATCCGATGCATCAGACAACGTAAGAGCATTAAACACGGTGATTTTAGTATCCGCTTCTGCCAAAGCCCTGCAAGCATTGAAACCCTGCGATGATTGCCTGTCTTACAAATTCTGCCAGTAGATTTGTATACTTTTTCCCGAAAAAGGATCATCTGAAATCCCTGCAGACCCCATTACAATAACAAATCTCACTTCCAAAACACCCATCTTTACCTCGTTAATCCCGTGATCCTTTTAGAGCAATCCGAAAGAATGCTCTTGATGCGGCCTGTTTTGGCGCACACGTCCTCAAACAACCTAAATTGCACCAGGGCCCGGGTCTTGTTCAGATCGGTCTCGTCGGCTGATCCCAGCCGGAAATAGGTGTCGCCCCGCAAGTAATCGGTTAAAAATCGAGTTCCCAATTCGAGCGACATGATTTGTACTGCGTCCGCCATCAAAGCGACTTCTTGCTCTGTCGTGTGCCGCGCAGTGCTCAAAAGACCGCGCGCCGCAGATTCGAATATCTCCAGATCGGCCGTCACTTTGGCTAAATCCTTTTCTTTCTCTCCGGCCGGATTTATAAGCGAACGGGCCATGTCTCCCCAGTCGCTCAGCCAGGTGTGCGGCATGATGGTGTCCAGGTCGACAAGTGCGATTGCTCTTCCGGTGCGCGCGCTGAAAAGAAAGTTTTCAATCTTTGTGTCGCCGTGAATGACTGCCGTTCTCAAATATCCCGACTTCAGTCCCTCGGCCAGCTTCAGTGCGCAGGATTCGTGCTCCAGGGAGAGATCGATGGACCGGCGAACAGCCGGATCGTCCAGTCTGCGCCGGTATTCCCCGGGCTCGATTCGAACCAGAAAGTTGTCTTCCGTGCTTTCGCGCAGCTCCGGATCGACAGGCAGATAGGAAATTGCTTCTGTTGGCGTGCGGTTGCCCGCGAGCACAGAATGCAGCTGGTCGTAATAGAGTCCGGTGTTCCGATATCCGGGGAGAGGACAGCCGAAGTGAAGGGGGTCCATGGCCGCGGTCAAGTTGCCGAACAGGGCGAGCCCTCGGCCGGTTTCTTCCGCCGCCTGCAGGCGGTCGCGTGAACCGGCAATCTGCTGCAGGCTCTTGTAGGATCGAGTTTGCACAATCCTTGCCATCATGCGCCAGCAACAGGGGCCTTCCTCGTCTACCGTGTCAAGGAAGGGTTCGCCTTCCCTGGTTGGAATCAGACGGATGGTTTCCCATTCTTCATCTTTTAAAAGCGCGCCCTCCGATATGGCCTTCCGTTGAGCCTCGATGCAGAGAATCATGGCGCGCATCACCTCGGACGGTCTTTTGAAAACTCCGGGATTGAGCTTCTGCAGGATATATTCCGAGCAAACGCGCAGAGCGCCGGCTGTAACCAGATAGGTTTCGCGGTTGATGTTGCCCTTTTCGGGAAAATCAAAAACCTCGATGGGGCTGGGCAAATCGAACAGGGAAGCGATCGTGCGTGGCTCTTTGAGATTCATGCCCATAGTGTAACATTGGAAATTTCCGTGGCAGCCGCCATAATTTCATATGCCGGCGGAGGGACGTTGCCGATGAAGGCGATTCTGGCGCGAAGGAAATTATGGTGACTGTCACCAAAATTCCTCGCTATAATGATATTTCTTTATTAACGAATCATTTCGGAGGATATGCCATGACCATAAAAGTTGCCATAAACGGATTTGGACGGATTGGGAGAAACCTTGTCCGGTGTTCCAGGAATGATCCCAAAATCGAAATCGTGGGCATCAACGACATCACGAAGCCCGAAGTCCTCGCGCATTTGCTCAAATACGACTCCGTTCTCGGAAGATTCGAGGGAACGGTAGAACTCAAGGATGGCAATCTTCTTGTGGACGGCAAGCCAATCAAGGTGTTCAGCGAAAAAGACCCTGCCAAACTGGACTGGAGCTCTCTGGGCGCACAGGTCGTCGTGGAGTCTACCGGCCTCTTTACCGAAGGTGAGAAGGCAAAGGTTCAATTAAAGGGTACGGTTCAGAAAGTAATCATATCTGCTCCCGGGAAAAATGTGGATGGCACATTCTGCATCGGAATCAACATGGAAACGTACGATCCGGCCAAACATCACGTGATCTCCAACGCATCCTGCACAACCAACTGTCTCGCGCCCCTGGCCAAGGTGCTCGACGAAAAGTTCGAAATCGAGTCGGGATTCATGACGACCATCCACAGCTACACCAATGACCAGAATTTGCTCGACCTGCAGCACAGGGATCTGCGGCGCGCACGCGCAGCGGCCATCAATATGGTTCCGAGCACGACCGGTGCGGCCAAAGCCATTGGTCTTGTCCTGCCGAGGCTCGCCGGAAAACTTGACGGCATTGCGATCCGGGTCCCGACTCCGAACGTTTCTCTCGTGGATCTTGTAACCATCGTGAAGGCAAAGGTAACCAAGGATGATGTGAACAAGGCTTTGAAAGAAGCGTCGGAAGGCTCCTTGAAGGGAATTCTCGGGTATACCGAAGAAGAGCTGGTGTCTTCGGATTATATGCAGAGTTCCTTTTCCGGTTGTGTGGACGCGTTGGAAACCAAGGTCATGGGCAACCTGGTGAAGACGCTGGCCTGGTACGACAACGAATGGGGATACTCGTGCCGGTTGCGTGACCTGGTCAAATACGTTGGCTAACTGGCTTTCCGGAATATTCCGGGGAGAATGGAATAGTGTGCCCATCCGACGCCTGAGGATTGCGACGGAGGCACCGGGAGGATATCGTCCGTGAACAAACTGATGATTCAGGATTTGGAACTGAAAGGGGCGCGTGTTTTCGTGCGCGTGGATTTCAATGTCCCGATCAAAGACGGAAAGGTCACCGACGATCTGCGCATCCGTGAAGCACTTCCGACGATACGATTCGGAATGGAGCATGGAGCGATACTCGTGCTCGCCTCGCACCTTGGCCGTCCCAAAGGAAAACCCAAACCGGAATTTTCGCTGGCGCCGGCCGCCGAGCGGCTGTCCGAGCTTTTGGGCAAAAAGATCACATTTGTATCGGATTGCATTGGCCCCGTAGTTGAAAAGGCCGTTCGCGAGGCGAAACCCGGGGATGTAATCCTGCTCGAGAATCTGCGCTTCCATCCCGAGGAGGAGGCCAATGACGCCGAATTTTCCAAAAAGCTGGCTGCGCAGACTCCGCTGTATGTAGACGATGCTTTCGGCAGTGCGCATAGGGCGCATGCATCCACCGAAGGGATCACCCGTTTTGTCGAGAAGGCTGCCGGCGGATTCCTGATGGAAAAGGAATTGCGCTACCTGGGAGAAGTGCTGGAATCGCCGCAACGCCCATTCGTGGCCATCCTGGGGGGAGCCAAGATCTCGGATAAAATCGAGGTGATCGAAAACCTGCTCGGCAAAGTGGATCGCCTGCTCATCGGCGGCGCTATGGCATTCACGTTTCTCAAGAGCCAGGGAAAAAGCATCGGGAAATCCCTATGCGAAAACGACAAGCTGGATCTGGCACGCGAACTCATGGCGCGGGCGCAGTCACGCATCGTGCTCCCCGTCGATGCCATCGCCAGCTCGGGCATCGAGGACGAAGGTTCGGCGCACGCCGTGCCTGCCGGCGAAATCCCGGAGGAGGAGATGGGCTTGGATATCGGCCCCAGGACATCGGCTGAATATGCCGATATAATCCGATCTGCAAAAACCATCGTATGGAACGGGCCGATGGGCGTTTTCGAAAAAGATGCGTTTTCAGCAGGGACGGTGAACGTTGCCAAAGCAGTGGCGGATTCAAAGGCACTGTCGGTGATTGGGGGCGGAGATTCCGCAGCGGCGGTCGCAAAGGCTGGTGTCGCAGACCGGATCACGCACATCTCGACGGGCGGCGGAGCCTCGCTTGAATTCCTGGCAGGACAGGTTTTGCCGGGAGTGGCCGCGCTCAATAACAAATGACGAATTACGAATGACGAATTACGTGAGAACTCACACGTCAGGGTATTGGTGACTCTGCTAATTTAGCGAGGTTGGTATGAGGGTGCCGGTTATTGCTGGGAACTGGAAAATGCACAAATCGAGCGGGGAAGCCGTTTCGCTGGCCCGCGCTGTCAGGACGGGCACGCAGAACGGGACCCGTTGCCAGGTGGTTCTGGCACCCCCGTTTACGGCGTTGGCCGCCGTGTCGGGAGAAATAAAAGGGACGCCGCTGATCCTTGCTGCGCAGAACGTGTACTGGGAACCGAAGGGAGCTTTTACGGGCGAAATCAGTGTTCCCATGCTTCAGGATATCGGCTGCGGAATGGTCATTATCGGCCACTCGGAGCGGCGCCAATACTTCGGCGAAACCGATGCAACCGTGAACCGCCGCGTGCGCGCCGTGTTGAACTCCACGATGCAGCCGATCGTCTGTATCGGAGAATCCCTGGCCGAGCGCGAGGCCGGGAAGCATCATAGCGTAGTATCACAACAACTTGCGGGCGGACTGCATGGCTTGACAGGCCAGGATCTGTTGCGTATTATTCTCGCCTACGAACCGGTCTGGGCTATAGGAACCGGTCGTACTGCGTCACCCGAAACCGCTCAGGAAATGCATGGTTTGATCCGCGAGTGGCTTTCCGGAAGGTTCGGGAAAGAGGCGCAGGAAGTTCGCATTTTATATGGCGGCAGCGTCAAATCTGAAAACATTGATGCATTGATGCTGAAGCCGGACATCGACGGTGCTCTGGTCGGTGGAGCATGCCTGGAGGCGGAGAGCTTCCTGCGCATCATCCACTATCAATCATAGGAGCCGTCGGAAAGCAGGTTTGGGGATGCTTCTCTATTATTCGATAGCGGCTCTGCATGTAATTGTGTGCGTCATCCTGGTGCTGGTGGTGCTCCTTCAGTCGGGAAAGGGCGCGGATTTGGCGGGTGCTTTCGGTGGCGGCGCGACGCAAACGGCTTTTGGCAGCAGGGGGCCCGCTTCGTTTCTGTCGAAAATGACGACGGCGGCAGCGATCGTTTTCATGCTGACCAGCATCTCGCTGGCGATGATCTCCACGCGCACCAGCATGGAAAGCAAGTCGATCCTCGAAACTACAAAAGGAACGACGTCGCAGCCGGAGAAAAAGCAGTCTTCCTCAATTCTGCCGAAGGTGCCTACGCGGGAGCAGATCCAGAGGGCGCAGGAAGCGGCGGAGGCGGCAAAAGCGAAACAGCAGGTCGCGCCTGTGACGGCTCCGGCCAAGAATGAGAATCCGGCTGCCAAGCCGGCTGAATCCAAACCGCCCTCCAAGTAGTAGATTGGCTGTCATAACTCCCGAAAGCCTCATTCGGGAATCACGCTGTGTTTTGTTTTTTTTAGTGCCGAAGTGGTGGAACTGGCAGACACGCCATCTTGAGGGGGTGGTGGGGAAACTCGTGGGGGTTCGAGTCCCCCCTTCGGCACCATTTCCCGCCTGTGCATACTTCAATACCAGTTGTCAGCTCCCAGCGAATAGCCATCAGTAAAACAGTAGGCTTCGCTATCTGCATCGGAAATCGCGATCGGCTTATTCGGCCCCATTTTTTGAGCTGATCGCCAAAGGCTGATAGCTGACAGCTACATTCGAGCGACTTCAGTCCCGCCTCTACCTACTTCTTCTCCGCCTTCGACTCGCGCCGAGACTCGACGCTGCAGGATCGGGACATTCAGGTCTGAACTCCCACGGCGGGCAGTACCCATCGCATCAGAACAAGGTATGCCGAAAACACAAGAATGAAAACCAGCCAGCCAGGCATCTTGATGCTCCTCCATTTCATAGATGATCGATCACGCGCCGCAGTTTCTGGCTAACCTGATCAGCAGTCGGCGCCAGAGCGGAATTGCCGACGATCGACAGCATCCTCGCCGCATCCACCGCGGCCACGAATACCGTCGAGCCTTTTTCATATACGACCACGTTACAGGGGAGCAGCAGGCCGATGTTGATTTCCTGCTGCAGGGCGCCATAGGCCAGAGGTGGATTGCAGGCACCCAGAATCAGGTAGTTGACGAACTCGACTCCAAGCTTTTCTTTGAGTTTTTCCTTGATATCGATTTCGCACAAGACTCCGAATCCTTCGGATTTGAGAGATTCCCGCGCCTTTTGCACGGCCGCTGCGAACGGCAAATCCAAAACCCTTCCGTACCCATACCCTACGTCAATTCCTGTCTGACTGCTCGACGGTTCTGCCATGAATCCCCTCCTGCCAGTTTAAAGTGTTTTATCCGGCTTCAACTCAAATATAATACCGCGCGCCGAGCGTTGCCGCGTTTATGGAATAGTTCCGTACGCCAACACAAGGCAGTGGATTTGAGGAATTCTCGGGAAAACAAAGAGCCTGTCCGGGTAATAGGAGAGGCCGCTTCTATGAATCGAACAAGCTCGTAGGCATCATTTTTTTGAAACAAATGCGCTATGGTTGTCTCATATCATGCACGGGAGATATTTATGGCAATGCGAAAATACGGATACTGCGCTTCAATCGCCGTGGTCGTTTTGCTGGCGCTTGTCATGGCGGCGTGCGAACAAAAAACCATTAACCAGATTATGGCGAACCCAAGCCACTACTCCAACAGAGAGGTCGGAATCGTCGGAAGGGTGGTCCAAAGCTATTCTGTGCTGGGAAAGGGGGGCTATGAGGTAGACGACGGCACCGGCAAACTCTGGATTGTGTCAGATAAGGGCGTGCCTCGTGAGGGAGCAAGAGTTGCGGTGCGGGGAACCATCCGGGACGCCTATAATATCGGCAAATTTGGTTCCTTCGGCAAGCTTCCGGAAGCCGTGCGCGCTGGGATGGTGATGATCGAGATCTCGCACAAAGCAAAATAGGAAGCCGCCCTGCGAAAATCGCGACGGCGCGCTACAGTGTGACTTTCATGTCGCAGCTTTTGCATGCGTCCGCGGCGCGGCAGCTGAAAGCGAGTTTATACCCGGCTGTTTCAAATTTCCCGAAATCGACCTGGTATGCGATATCGCATAACGCTTTCTGTTCCTCCAGCGAAAGGCCGGCTTCCTTCCACGCTTCCACCAGGGGGCAGCGGTTCAGCCGCAACACGATGGAATCGGGACGCTCCTCGACAACCTCATGGCCGAAAGCGTCCATATCCGTTTTGCCTTCCATGAATGCAGCAGCCAACTCGTGCAGGTTCGGCTTGCCGATTTTTTGAGCCAACTGCAATCCTTTTTCCCTGCCTCTTGCATAGAGTGCCCTTTTTAAAATGGCCGCCGCTTTTTCCGCGCCGATTTCGCTCGAGAGTTCGCGGTATATGTTGATGTAAATTCTCGCGCGGTTTTTAAGTTCGTTTACCAAAACAGCCAGGTCCTGATTCAAAGCATCCTCCCTTTGACTGAGTTTTGCGCCCGGATTCCAAAAAGATCCCGAGGTGCCGCACCTTCTGCGCAGGCCCCTCAAGTTGAGTTTACCCTGAAGGCTGCACAACTCAAAGGCCGCAACCGAACAAGCTATTTCATCTGTCCGAAAATTGCATTATCATCGCAAAGATGCTGATTTGTTGCATCGCCGGCGCAAAGAGAGTGAAATGACGGATTCCGACAAGGCCAAAAAGGAAATGGATCTGGAGATCGCCCTATCCCACGTGGACGGAGATATCCAGTTCCTCGCCGAACTCGCCGAGCTTTTTCTGCAGGATTATCCGCGCCTGGTGGAAGAGATGCGGCGTGCGATTCTGCAGAATAATCACTCCGAACTCGAAAGAGCGGCGCATACGCTGAAGGGGAGGCTCGCGTTTTTCGGCCTCAATGCCATGAGAGACAGGCTGTTCACATTGGAAACGATGGGGCGTGAGCGCGATTCCGCAAGCACCAAACAGGTTTTGGCCGAGATCGAGTCCGCAATGGGGCGCATCTTGCCGGAATTCACCATACTGGTTCGCGAACAGGGCCGCTGAATGAACATGCGCTTCGGCAGGATAAAAGCGAATCGACGTTTCCGGCGGGAGCCTCTTCATTATGGGGGAATCCGTGTCGCTTCATGAAGATCATAGGGTTCGACGGAATGGGCGACTCGGCCCGATTCTGCTTCCGGCCTGAGGCGTGGAATGAGTCCTTTTTCAAGGTTTTGCAGCGGCATGAAATTGTTTCGATTCCTTTTCCGCGACCCGCCGGAACCCGGGACGTCGCTCATTCTGCGGCGGAGCCGCCGCTACTTCGTCCTGGCTGCCTGCGCCGCCCTATCCCTCCTCGGCTGTGTGTATCTCAATGCGCTGCTCGGCAACAGGATTGCTTTTCTGCAGGGAGAGTTTTTGCAGAAAGGAATCACCGGCTCCGTCAATCTGAGCCGAATCAGTTATCTCTTGAACTGGATCGGCGTCCTGACTCTTGCCGGCACCATTATTTACGGTTTCAAAATAGCGAAACAAGCCGTCCTCGACGCCCAAAAACACGCGGAAGTGCTGCAGGAGGCAAAGCAGCGCACGGTCGAAATCGCCGCCCTGTACGATATAACGCAGGATGTTTCCGCGCACCATGACCTGGCGGCGCTGCTGCAATCCATCGCCTTGAGGGCGACGACGCTGTTAGGAGGGGCGGGCTGCGCCATCTTTCTCTATGAGGCCGATCGGGACGATTTCCAGATAGCCGTGGAGTCCGGCGTGGGTATGCCCATCGGCAGCCGCTTGTCCAGCCATGAGGGGCTGGGAGGACGCGTAGCCGAGACTCTGCAGCCGGTTATTGTGAACGATTATCAAAGCTGGCCCTATCGATCCAAGGCCCTTATGCAGCTTCCGATCCGCGCCACCGTCTGCGTGCCGATGATTCGCAGGGGGGAGTTGATCGGGGTATTGGGCGTGCACGAGGTGGTCGGAAGCATCCGCACTTTTACGGACGCAGACGCCCGTCTCTTGTCTCTCTTTGCCGACAATGCCGCCGGAGCGGTGTATAACGCGAGGCTGATGGACGCGCTGAAAAATTCGGAAGAACGATTCCGGATCGCCGCGGAATGCGCCAGCGACATTGTTTATGACTGGGACATGCTGGATGATCACGTCGATTTCTTCGGCACACTCTTCGGGCGAAACTGGGGAGGCGACGAGATGCTGCCGAAAACACGCGAAGAATATTCGAAGATGGTGCACCCCGATGACCGCGCGGCGGTACGCGAGGCCCTCAAGAAACACCTGCTGACCGGCGAACCCTATTCCCAGGAGTATCGAATCCTCGACAGCAGGGGCGCCAGCATCACAATCTCGGATCGTGCAACGGCAATCCGGAGCTCGAAAGGCGTCCCGATCCGCCTGATCGGCGTCGTGAGCGACATCACGGAACGAAAAAAAGCGGAGAAGATGAAATCGGATTTTGTATCTTTCGTGACGCATCAGTTGCGCACGCCGCTTTCAGGGATCAAATGGATGCTGGAACTGGCGAGCGGCGAGGTTGAGGATTCCGAAGAAATGCGGTCGTATGTCCAGGACGCGCGCGCTTCGACCGATCGCCTGATCCGGCTGGTGAACGACCTCCTGGATGTCTCGCGCCTGGAACGCGGCACGATTCAAATGAACTGTCACGCGGTGGATCTGGCGGAACTCACCCGGAGCGTGATCGGTGAAATTTCGCCGCTCATGCAGGAAAAGGGACAGATTGTCTCGGTTCAGATTGAAGATGGTTTGCACCCGATATGGGCGGATACGCAAATGTTGCGGCAGGTAGTCCTGAATCTCATTTCCAACGCGATGAAATACACTCCCCGCGGAGGGAAAATCAACATCACCCTGCGACGCGAGAATAACCGTTTGCGCTGGGAAGTCGCGGACACGGGGATCGGTATTCCCAAATCTGATCTGGGGAAGCTGTTTGAAAAGTTCTATCGGGCGGGAAACGCCCAGGCGGTCGAAACTGAAGGAACAGGGCTGGGACTGTACCTGGTACGGCTGATGGTGGAACAATTCGGCGGCAAGGTTTGGTGCACATCTGAGGAAGGCGTGGGTTCTATGTTTGCATTCACCCTTCCGCTTCCGGTCCAAGAGGTATAAATGAGCGAAACCAGAATTTTGCTGATTGAAGACGACAAATTCCTGCGGAGGGCCTGCGAGGTCGGCCTGAAAAAGCGAGGCTTTGCGGTTATAACCGCAAACGACGGCGAAGAGGGGTTGCAGAAGGCGCGCACGGAATCTTTTGACCTGATTCTGATGGACATGCTCATGCCGAAGCTGTCCGGGTTGGAGACGCTCGAAAGTCTGAAAAAGGACGAGAAAACTCGCGGCATTCCCGTCGTGATCCTATCGAATTCGTCGCTGGAAACAGACATGCAGCGCGCGATGGAACTCGGAGCCGCGGGATACCTGGTCAAAGCATCTCTGTCCTTGCAGGAATTGGCGGATCACGTGACGTCGTTTCTCAAGGAAGCAGGATCCGCCGGCGAAACGCCAAAATAGCGCGGCGCCGGATCAGAAAATCTCATTCCGGAATTTGGTACACTGACTGTATGAATGGTTATAAAAGCATGATCATAGGAATCAGCGGTGGGACCGGTTCCGGCAAAACCACGGTTGCGCACAAGATCATTGCCTCCATCGGCGAGTCCAACGCCGTTTATCTGCAGCAGGATTCCTACTACCGCAATCTCGAGGACATGCCGCTGGATCAGCGGCAACGGGTCAATTTCGATCACCCGGACGCATTTGACGGCGTGCTGATGCTGCGGCACCTCGAGGCGCTGCGCGCCGGGGAGAGCATTGACCGGCCCGTGTATGATTTTGTGACGCATTCACGCAAGAAGGAATCGATTCGCGTCCAACCGCTGCCCGTGATTATTGTCGAAGGCATCCTGGTTTTCTTCGACGCCGGGATGCGGAGCCTGATGGATCTCAAGATCTTTGTGGACACGGATGCGGATATCCGCTTCATCCGCCGCCTGCAACGCGATATCCATGCACGAGGCCGAAGCATCGAGTCGGTGATCGATCAGTACCTGACGACAGTGCGCCCGATGCACCAGCAGTTTGTTGCGCCGACGATGCGCTACGCCGACATCATCCTCCCCGAGGGTGGGTTCAATGATGTTGCGATCGACCTGATCACCGGCAAGATCCATTCCGTCCTGGGGGGGGCCCAATAAGAAATTTGAAATGTGGCAGCCTGCAGCCCCGCTTCGGTGTGTCCCCTTCTCCGTTGAACTCTGGAATCCGCAGCCTGACACGCGAAACGAACAAACCTTCCCCTCAATCGGATCGTCCCGACAGGCGAAGCCTTCCATTGCGATGAATGGGTCAGCCCAACTTATTTTTTCTTTGCAGCGTATCCGCGACCTTTTTCATGCCCAGGGATTCGAGCGTCTTCCGCTTCGGCCAGCCGTTGTCGGTGTTCCATCCTTCGAAGTCATAGAACTTCGTTTTCCATTCTTCGACCTTGGCCCGGTCCAGTTTTCGGCCGGCGTTTGCGGCGTACGTCCACTCGCCGTTATGAAAGACCGGCAATACGTGGGCTTCGGATGGTTTGTTGTAAAGGTAGTTCGGAAATACTTCCTGATTGCGGTGCCTGCCCTGCAGCACCCAGATGGCTTTATCCATATTCCAGATCTTGCGGCCCGTTTCCATGCCGTCGGCGAATGTGATGTTCTTTCCGGTGACGGCATTCCAGAATTTCGGTTCGGCCTCAGGCGTTGCCCCCACTCTGTCCTCGGTGTTGTTGGTGAAAAACATCGGCCAGCGCCAGCCACAGAAGCCGGTGCTGTCGATCCAGAATCTTTCGTAGTGCCGGTGCCATGCCACCTGTTTGACTTTGTGTTCCGAGTAGATTCCCGTAGGCCCTTCGCCGTAATCCATCATGAAGGCGTCGTTCTCGTACGGAATCATGGTGGCCGCGACCATCTGCACGGCCTTTTCTGCCGTCAGGTAAGGCTCCACGCCGGCCCCCATCATCGCCATCGGCATCCAGTGCAGCGGATAGTTGAAGCTGTGCATCATGATGTCGCGTTCTCCCAGCAGGGAGCCATAGCCCCACTCCACCTCAACCCGCGGATCGTAGTGCTCCATCGAACCCCAATAGGCCAGAGGAAGGAGACCGCTGGCGGTGTCCTCTTCGTATCGGCCCCATTGGATGGCCGCACGGGCGAGCCCCTCGCTCAGCGCCTCGCCGATGCCTTCGCGCATCGCGATCCGGCGCATGAGCGCCTCCGCATATTCGAGCTTGCCGTATTGATCGAAAGGCAGATCGCACGCGATCTTTTTACCGGGACCGAGGACGCCCAGTTTGTAGAGCTCGTAAATATAAGCCATCGGGCCGGCGATATGCCAGTGATTGATCCCGTATGCGTGCAGTAGATCCGTCGCGCGCATCTTGTCGATGCGCGCACCCTGCATGCTCATAAACGAAACCGTTCCCGCGCATGTGGCTTCGTTGCTTTTCCCTCCTGCCAGGCGCATCCGGCATGCTCGCGGGCAGGCGGCGCAAGCCGCAGCCCGTGCAGGTTCGAGCGGAATGGATATGTTGTGCGTATTCCCTCCGCTCGGCGCACCGTTGAACAGCATAAAGGCCCGCGTTTCCATCTTGGGATCGAGCGGATGATCGACCTTCCACTGGAATTTGTTGAACCACAGCCGGGCATCCATCAGCGCCTTGGGATCTGCTATCGGCACGCTTCCCGTACCGATGACGCTGATCGCCTTGAGCTTTTTGGATCCCCAGACGCCGCCAAATCCACCCTGCGCCGCGCTGCTGCCCGCACCATGGACGATGGAAGCGATCCGGCTTTTGTTTTCACCGGCGAGCCCGATGCAGGCGATAGCCGGGATCTGGGTTGTGGAGCTGTTGTCCAGGTCCGCCCATTCGCCGTACCGGAGGCTCGGGATGACACGCCTTGCGATTTCCTGCTGCGAATCGACAACGTCCCATCCCCACAGACCGCCATCCGCTTTTTCGATCGTGACTTTGTCGTTGATGATGTTGACCCAGACGGGTTCGTCCGAAGCCCCCTCGAGGACAATGCCGTCCCAGCCTGCATATTTCAGTTCGGCCGTAAACCGGCCGCCCCAATTGCTGCGGTTGAACCACTCGATGGGGTAATACATCGGTGCCAGCCCCTGCACCTCACAGCGGGGAGAACCGGGAACGGAAGTGCCGGAAAAAGGCGCGGTCATGATGGTGATCACGTTTCTGGGATCGAAAGCTTCGAAGGGTAACTGGTCCCCGACAAGTTCGAAGAAAATGGCCGAGCCAATCCCGTGGCCACCGCCAAATTCCTCATATTTAGCCGTGTCCATCGTGCTGATCGCCTTCGTCGTCAGGTTGATGCGCAAAATTTTCCCGGTATATCCGCCTGCCATTTTGTCCTCCTTGTTTACTGCCTATTAGTAGCAGATGATACAGGCATGTCAAATGGTATTAGCTGACAGCTGTCAGCGGTCAGCAAAAGATAAGGTCTGTGTCGAAGCTGAGGTTATGGGAATGGTTAGGAATGGGAGTGAACACGAAATGGGCGGCGACGGTCAGCTGTAAGCTCTCAGCAAATCGATTGGACTCGGCCCCCAAATCCAATCTGCCAGCTGAAAGCCGATCGCTGATAGCTGAAAGCTGATTGCCGACAGCTGAGAGAAGATTGCTAATGCTCTCCCTCTCTCAAACCTTCGCATTACGGGTTTATTTATTGCGCAGTTTTTGGCACAATCAAATGTACACATATCTTTTCAATCGTTGGTCTTTTTTTCACGAAAGGGTATCGGGGCTGCATGACACTGAAATCTCGAATTATTTCGCTGGTGCTCCTTGTTTCCGGTTTTTCCTTCAATCTCTCCGCCGGCCCGATTGCGGCCACACCTCTCCCGAAGCTCCGCTCCGCGGCTGTTCTCGTGAAAGATCAGCGCACCGGCGAATTTCTGATGGTCAAGCGGGCGGATGTGGCCATGCCGATCGCTTCCCTCACCAAATTGATGACAGCAATGGTGGTTCTCGACGCCCACCTGGACATGGACCAGGTAATTACCGTCGAGGAGGCGGACAAGGACCGGCTGCGCAACAGCCACTCTCATTTGCAGATAGGCACGAAACTGACACGGCGCGAAGCGCTGCTCGTAGCCCTGATGGCTTCGGAAAACCGGGCCGCGCGTGCATTGGGGCGCACGTTCCCCGGAGGAATCCAGGCTCTGGTCAAGGCGATGAATAACAAAGCCAAAGCTCTGGGGCTTAGCGAAACAAAGTTCGAGGATCCCGCAGGGCTTTCGGACAGCAACGTCTCGTCGGCTCAAGACCTCAGTAAAATAGTGGAGGCCGCATGCGGGTATCCGCTGATATGCATGTACAGTACTGAGACGGAAACGACGATCCGGTCGGGGAAGAGGACGCTTCATTTCATGAACACGAACGCCCTGGTGCGCAATCCGAACTGGCAGATCGGCCTGTCCAAAACAGGGTATATCGAAGAAGCGGGAAGATGTCTCGTCATGCAGACGCAAGTGGGCCAACGTCCGGTCCTCATGGTGCTGTTGAACTCCACCGGCAAAAACTCGCGTTTAGGCGATGCCAACCGCATCAAGCAATGGCTCGAAGGACCACCACCCAAACCCAGCCGCAAACCGCACAGGTAGCCGTGATTGAAGTTTCCTGTTCCAATGGAGTTTGCCTGTGCAAAATCGGATATAGTGACAGATCTGCAAGGAGGGAATCGGATGAGTGAATTCAATGCTCCGACTATCGCATGGCCATATCCCACAAACTACGGCAAAGAAAATGAGGTGACGGCCGACGTCATCATTCTGGGTGGAGGGATCGCCGGATGCCATGCGGCCGTCCATGCAGCCAGGCGAGGGGCGAAGGTTGTTGTAGTCGACAAAGGACCGGTCATCCGCAGCGGATCGGGCGGAGCGGGGGTCGATCATTGGCACGCCGCGTGCACGAACCCTTGTTCCAAAGTCACGCCGGAAGACATGATGGAGATTGTCCGTGTATTCGGCGATTATTCCTATCATGAGTATGGCAATGGGATCACCTGCTATATCCAGTGCAAAGAAAGCTACGACGCCCTCCTCGATGTCGAAAAAATGGGAGTAAAGGTCCGCGACGTGGATGATGAATTCGCCGGCGCCGATTTCCGCGACGAAAAAACCAAACTCATGTTCGCTTACGACTACGTGAACAGGACCTGCATTCGCGTCAACGGCGGTGCCCACATCAAAGTTGCGCTCTATAACGAACTCAAGAGACTTGGCGTACAGATCTTTGACCGCATCATGGTGACTCGCCTGCTCACCGAGGGCGGAAAACAGGGGACTCGCCTGGTCGGTGCCACGGGGTTCGACGTCCGCACCGGTGAGTTCTACGTTTTCAATGCCAAGGCTGCGATACTTTCGATGTCCGTGTTTGCCGGACAATGGGTGTTCTCCACGGAACTGACCGGTTTCGGCTCGATATTTAATGATCCGAATAATTCTGGTGATGGTACCGCCATGGCCTGGATCGCGGGTGCCGAACTTGCTCTGATGGAAAGAAGCGGCCGTGGGCTGGCGAGCGGATTCTTCCGCTATCCGCCCTATGGGACGGGCGACCACAACAACACTTGGTTTGCATGCACGATTGTCGATGCCAACGGCAAAGAGGTCCCGTATGTGGATAGAGAAGGGATCGTACTGAAAACCGTTTCGGAACGCTACCGGCCTGCCCCCGGTCAGAAGTATTTTATGTACGGCCGCATGGGCCCTCAGGCGATCTGGGGCCCCGGACTCATCCCCGATCTCTCAGAACGCATTGCAAAGGGTGAGTATGCCCTCCCTCTCTACGCGGATCTGCCCGGCATGCCGGAGCTTGAACGAAGAGCGATCTGGGGCCTGATGATTTATAACGAAGGCAAATGCAGCATTATCTACGAAAATTATTGCAAGGCGGGATTCGATCCCGATAAAGATATGCTTCAACTGCCGGTGATGCCTCCGGAGCAATACGGCCGAGGGCCGGCCTGGGAAACGTATGGACCTCGACAGTGGCGAGAAGGAGCCTTCGGCGGTGGCGGCGGTATCGTGTTTGACTGGGACCTGAAATCCAATGTCGAGGGGCTTTATGTTGCGGGAAGCCAGCAGTATTCCGGCGGAACGCACGCCCATGCAGCGGCTACCGGGAGATACGCAGGAAGAAAGGCCGCAGGGCACGCGAAAGACGCGAAACTGGGACAGATCGACCGGAAGCAGGTGGCCGAAGAAAAGATGCGCATTTATGCTCCCGTCATGCGCAGAGACGGCATCGGCTGGAAGGAGCTCCGAGCGGGACTGTGTCGCGTCATGCAGGACTACTGCGGAGAATTCAAGAGCGAGCCGATTCTTAAAACCGGCCTTCAGTGGATTCGCAGCATCCGGGAAAGCGAAGCCCCGACGGTTTTCGCAAGAAACCCACATGAGTTGTGCCGTGTCATGGAATGTTTCACGCACATGACGATCGGCGAAATCATCATGCAGGCGTCGCTGGCACGCAAGGCGAGCAGCGCTCTGCTGGATTTCAAGCGGTTGGATTTTCCCGAGATGGATCCCCCGGAATGGAACAAAATTGTCACCATCCGGCAGGAGAACAACAATGTCAGAGTTGGAGAGCTTCCGATGCGTTACTGGCTCCTGCCGCCATACGCGCCGAACTACGAGGAAAACTACCGGAAGCACAGCGAACTATAGACACGAGGATTTCGAGGTAACTGTTATGGTTGAGAAGGCGTACCTGGTATCGAATCCGTCATCGGCATGCAAAGCTATCCTGTTCGACGCCGATCTCTGCACCTGCTGCTTGAATTGCGTGGAGGTGTGCCGAACGGATGTCCTGATTCCCAATCCGGAAAAAGACAAACCGCCAATGGTCCTGTATCCGGATGAATGCTGGTTTTGCGGCAGCTGCGTCGCACACTGCCCCGTCCCGGGTGCTATTCGGATGGAGCATCCGCTCAGTCAGAAGGCGGGCTGGAAGCGCAAGGCTACCGGTGAATTTTTCCGCATCGGCATGAAAAACCCGCCGCCGCCCAATACGAAGCCGCCCGTTTGTTAGTAGTCCATAGTCCGCAGTGAATCCCTCACTGACGACTATCGACTAATGACCATCGACTAGAAATCGCGGCGCGGGGGACGATTGTCTCTGCCGCCGCCGCCGCGTCGGTTGGGCCTGTTTCGGTTCCGATCGAATCCGCCGCCTCTGTCCCCTCCTCCGAAGCTGCGCGGCTTCTGCTGCCGTGCTTCATTGACCGTTAGGGGGCGCCCTTCCAGGACTTTGCCATTCAGTTGATTGATGGCGGATTCCATATCGGCTTCAGGAGCCAGTTCCGCGAACGCAAAGCCTCGCGAGCGACCCGTATCCCGGTCGCGCATCACTTTGATTTCTGTAACCGGAATGCTGGCGCTGGCAAAAAGCTCCGTCAGCTCTGCGTCAGTGATACTAAAAGCCAGATTTCCAATAAAAAGCTTATTCGGCATAGGGCCTCTATGTGTCTTAAAAACTCAAGTGAGATTGAAGCCGGAGGATCCGGCTAACCCGGGGTCCTCCGAAAGAGATCGAAACTGGACTAAAGCACGTTCTGCGTCTGGTGCCCCTGAAATGCATTTGACCTCCGGGTCAGCACAGGGGTAAGACAGCCGCCACAGCACCCATTGACAAAGAACCCTGAAAGGTAACGGGTAATACGATCTTATTAGAATAGCCAGATCATTACAAGAAAAGACTGAAAAGCAGTGGGCTGTTGGCACTGGATAGGCCCCTAGAGGGGGCAAATAGCAATGGGCAAGGCGCAGGATGTTTCGAGCAGATGACGTGCGGCGGACAGTTTCTCCGCCGAGGCGTCGTCCTCTTCATAGCCTGGCGCATGAATGCGGAGAATTTCGGTGCTTCGGGTCAGGGTAAGGTGCCGGATCCTTTTCTTACGCCGCCAATCGAAAGCATCCGCAAGCCGCAGGATGCCGCAAAGCAGGAAGATCGCCTTTAAGTTTTCGGCCGGGATGCCGGAAAAGGCTTTTTGCTCCGAACGAGGCAGGGGGCCCTGGTGAAATCGCGCAAGCAAGGCAATCATCCTCAGACTCTCTGCGTCCAGACCCGGTGAAGGAGCAATTTTGCGTATCAAACGGTAGGATGCGAGCTGGTGCTTTTTGTCTCCTTGCCATATCCCGGTGTCGTGTGCCAGGGCTGCAGCCTCAAGCATGAACCGGGTGTTTGCCAAATTTGCATCCTGCGTCAGTCCCAGAGATTCCAGCCCGTCGTAAATCTGCAGGGCGAGCCTGGCTACGTGTGCCGAGTGGGCAAAATCGGGATCTCTGAATGAAGCCCAAGCGCGCAAGCGGGCCAGCGCGGCCATCCCAAGGTGGTCCGGCTGCGGAAGATCCGCCCGCCAGACATACCATCGCGATTCCTTTCCCAGCATCGTTTTCCGGTATCTCTCGAGCCGCTGATGGATTGCATCGGAAATCCGAAGCCGCCATCGGGAGTGACTGTCTTCATTGGGGAACGCCTTGATGGTCAGAGCAGTTTGCCACAGTACGTGCAAGTCATGCATCTCTCCCAGGATGTCCTGAAAATCCCCCAATTCCGTGCCCCACGCGGCATATCGCTCAGGCATGAAGTTTTCAACGGTGTAGCGAAACTTTTTCAGCGCGATTCTCAATTTGTGATAGGAGGCATGGCTGCGATTGCGCATGGCTGCTTTGTGCAGGGCGTGCGCTTCAGACCAGCGTTCCAGCGCCAGGTGCTGAAACGCCAGGCTTCCGGACGGGATCCGCTGTGCACGACTGGAAAGCAGCCGAGTCCACGAAGCCCACTTCTTGCGATTAAAGTCCTGCAGGGCTTCCGCGGCGCTTTCTTTGTGCTGCAGCTCCTGCCCAACCAGATACCGATGCAGCAGTACCGAGGTTTCATCGGGTGCTGGAGCGATCTCCCATACCCACTCCATCATGACCTGAGTATCGCGAAGCGCGCCAAGTTGCCGGAAGAGCTGGCGCCCTTCGCGTTTCATCAGCTTCCATCCCGGGTGAGGGTCGAAGACCATGAATCCGTCGGCGATGGAGCGGCAGCGCCTCAGCGCCACGCGCAGATCATGAACAGGCTCGGGCGCGAAATCGTCGCACGCGCGATCCCATTCGCGCAATGCACGCGACATCCAGTAGTCGAGGTTACTGGACTCGTTTTCGGCAAGCTTTGTATCGACGGGTTCCATGTTCTTAAAAAGACAGGAGATAAAATTCAGAAGACAGTAAAAGAAACCAAGTTTTTACCAATGCACTGAAATCATCGCACAATACCGGGAATTTCTCCACAATCCCGTATGATCGCTGAAAGCTGTCTTCTGTATTCTGTCTCCTCTTTTACGGATTTCCGTGTATGATCATGCGATGGAAAAAGTGACCAAAGCGGTCATCATGGCGCGCGGACTCGGGACGCGAATGCGAAAGCAGGACGAGTCTGCGGCATTGGACAGCGAGCAGTCTGCGGCTGCGGGCGCGGGCATCAAGGCGATGATTCCCATCGGGCGGCCATTTCTCGATTACGTCCTCAGCGGTCTTGCGGATGCAGGATTTTCGGACGTGTGTCTCGTGATCGGTCCGGAGCACGATGTGATGCGCAGCTACTATACGGTTCAGTCGCCGCCCCGGCGCATTCGTGTCGGCTTTGCCGTGCAGCGGCAGCCTCTGGGTACGGCCGATGCGGTGTTCTCCGCAAGGGAGTTTGTCGGCAACGATTTGTTTCTCGTCATCAATTCAGACAATTATTACCCGGTTGCCGTGCTGGGCGCGATGCGCAATCTGGGCGGCGCAGGAGTCGCACTATTCGACCGCAACCGTTTGGTAGCGGAAAGCAACATCCCCGCAGACCGTGTGCTGAAGTTTGCCCTGGCAAAAACCGATACAAACGGGTGCCTGGAGCGGATCCTTGAAAAACCCTCTGAGGAGGCGGTACGCGCGTTGGGCAAGCCCGTGTATGTCAGCATGAATTGCTGGGTTTTTTCGCCCATCATCTTCCGAGCGTGCCAGGCCATCCAGCCTTCCGCCCGTGGCGAGCTGGAATTGACGGATGCGGTTCAGTGCGCGATCGATGAATTGGGAGAGCGATTTCAGGCGCTGACATTCCAGACTGCGGTGCTGGACATGTCCAGCCGCTCGGATATTGCCATTGTGGCGGAGAAACTTCGTGGTATAAATCCCAATCCGTAGACCGGGTTCGAGGCGGCGGAAGATCCGCGGGGTGTTTGGACCTTTGAAAACTGGAGAATAAGAATGAATGCATTGGAGCAGAAGCTGAGCGAGCTGGCCGAAAAAGTCGCCGATAATAATCTGTGGCGCCAAAGAAAATGCTTTAACCTCATACCATCCGAAAACACGCCTTCGCTGTTTGTGAAGCTGTGCGAAATCGGCGATCCGTCAGGCCGCTACGCCGAACACAAAACGGCTCTCAAGAAAGAAACGGAATCCCTCGCGGGAACCGGGGCTCTGAAGGGAGACCAGGTTTATTACTACCAGGGAGCCGATTTCATCTACCACATGGAGCAATGCCTGAAGGCCGAGTTCGCCGAATTCATCGGCGGGAAGGATGTGGAGACGCGTCCGATCAGCGGCCAGATGGCGAACGAAGTGGTATTCAAAGGGTTGGTGAAATTCCTGGCCTCCGGTCCCGAAGGATTCCCCAAGCTCAGCCCGACGGGCCGCCTGCAGTGTGTGATGAACAACAGCCTCAATCATGGCGGTCACCTCTCGGCTCAACCCTATGGAGCATTGTTCAACTTCGCGGAAGAAAATATCATCAATTTCCCCTGCGATGCGAAAAACCCATACAAAATGGATGTGCCCAGGATGATCGAGCTTGTGAACACACACAGGCCGGCGCTGATCGTGTTCGGAAAGAGCATGTTCCTGCATCCCGAGCCGATCCGCGAACTGCGCGCATGCGTTCAGGGCATTCCGAACTATGCGCCGCTGGTCATGTACGATGCAGCGCACGTATTGGGCATTCTGGGATCCCTGTTCCAGGACCCATTAGCCGAGGGCGCGGAGGTTGTGACGGGCTCGACTCATAAGACGTTCTGGGGACCGCAGCGGGGGATCATCGCGGCGAAACTGCCGGACGGCGCGCCCTTCCGCAAGCTGTGGACCGAAATTGTCGCTCGCGTTTTCCCGGGATCTACGAGCAACCACCATCTCGGTACGCAGCTGGCGATGCTTGCCGCCACAATCGAAATGAATGCGTTCAAAAGTAGCTATCAGGCACAGGTGCTGTCCAACGCGCGCGCGTTCGCCCGTGCATGCGCCATTCAGGGAATCCCTGTCGAAGGAGGGGAGGCCGAGGGATATACGCATACGCATCAGGTGATTCTCCGGGTGCACGCTTTCGGAGACGCAAAGGAAATTGCATCGCGCCTCGAAGCGAACAATATCATCACCAATTACCAGGCGCTGCCCGGCGATGAGACCTTCTATCATCCGAGCGGCATCCGCATGGGCGTTCAGGAGATGACCCGGTTCGGGATGAAAGAACCGGATTTTGAAGGGCTCGCCCGCCTGATTGCCGGTATCGTTTTGAAAAAGAACACGCTGGCCGGCGAAGTGGCGGAATACAGAGGAAAATTCAGTTCCATGGAATATTGTTTAAGCGCTGAACAAACGATGCGGATCGCCCCCCGCCTCCTGGAAAGCATTTTCTCTAAACACGATCATGCGCTCGGTTTTGCAAACGCCTTAAGAAATGCGGGCTGATGCGGCATGGTTTTGCGTGTGTAAATCTTTCGGAGTGCACAAGCCTGCTTGCGCTTTGAGGTTTCCCGTTTCCAGTTTCCCGTTCCCCGTTGACATCTTGAATTTGAAACCGGAAACGGGAAACGCGTAAATGACTAAAGCGACAGCAGGCCGCCGCACTCCCACAACCCGCGTGTTTTTGGAAACTGCCTAAACCACATCTCCCTTCTCCTCTCCGAAGCCTGCGATAAATGCCCATGCTTCCCGCCGCGCTGGCATGCTTCATGCTTAGAAACAATGGAACTTGAGGGTTTGGCTGCACAACCCGCCGGGTGCGGGATTGTGCGGCGCTTCCCGGGAATCCGGTCTTAGTTCCAGGAGAAATGCATGAGAGTAGAGTTCACGTCAGTCCCGCAGCCTCAAATTGAATCAGCAAAAACTATTGAAAAGAAAGAAATTAAGGGGAGTAATCCCGGCAATGCTACAGAGCCGGAGGAGATGCAGTCGTTTATCCCGTTCTCTCTCGGTACGGGCAAGACATACTCGCTGTCCTCGTTAAAAGCGGCAGTTGACTACCATGCCAAGTTTTTGACTGTTGCCGAGAACAATATGGCAGCCGTCAACCACGCTGCCACGATACCCAGGGGGATACTCGACAGTCTGAATTGCAGATAAGCGGAAAGCTGATTCTGGAGAAGGCTAAGAAGAACGGACCCCGCTGGGGAAAATCGAGCGGCACTGGATTCCCCATATTCCATCGATTTTCGTCACAACCCATAGAGCCTGGTATGTTGCGTATCGGGAATCATTCGGCTTATGCATGCTGAGCTGCACTTCGAAATGGACCTTTTCATCGCAGCTTTGCCTCATGGAGCAGGAATCCAGAGTGCTGTATGTCCAGCCTTCGTTCGAGAGCAACTGAAAGTCGATCTGAAACGATTTCGGGTCGCTCAGAATGCTTAATTCATTTCCTGCAATTTGTATGTGCGGATAATGCAGTGTTTTTCTGCATCCTTCGATATCGCGGGCATTCAGGGCTGCAAAGAAATCATCGACAGGCTTGCGGGCCGCTTCTTCCCGTTCGGATTCTTCCATCCCGGCCGCGCTGATGTACCCCATCAGAAGCGATAATCCGCCGAGGACTCCGAGCGAGACCTTGGCCGCCTTTCCCAGCCTCGTCTTTTTTCTTTTTTCCTCGTCGCTTTCGACTCCCGCCGCTTCCTCCACCATCTCTAAATCGCCTCCTTCGATGCACCCTTTTCTTCAAAGTTTTACACGTCACATGTATTGTGGAACCGGTGCTATGGATAGTCAATCCGTCGGCCGTTAGTTTCCAGCCGGTCGTTTGCCAAAATCCGACGACTGTCTGCCGTTAACTTTCCGCCTGTTCCTGGAGATATTCCTCGTATTCTTCTGCATTGAGAAGCTCTTTGAGCTCATCGGGATTTGATATGCGCACTTTGATCATCCATGCCTTGTCGTGCGGGGATTGGTTGATCAGTTCCGGGCTTTCTTCCAGTTTCGAATTTACCTCGATCACTTCTCCGCCGATAGGACAGAAGACTTCGGAGACCGCCTTGACCGATTCCACGGATCCGAACGGATCCCCGGCTTCGAACGTGTCCCCGACTTCGGGGAGATCGACATAGACGACATCTCCCAATTCATGTTGGGCAAAGTCCGTTATTCCGATTGTCCCAACGGTATCCTGAACCAGAACCCACTCGTGATCCTTGCTATAGAGATTGTCCTCGGAATACATGCGATCCACCTCCGCAATTGTCGATTTGATCTGTATCCAGCTAACGGGTTCTCTTGTAAAAAGGCGCGGGAACCACTTGCGCGCCAGCCGGTTTTTCGCGAATGACGACGTTGAATTGAAATCCCGCCGCGGCGCGTTCCGCGGGAAGGTACGCGAAGCCGATGTTCTTTTTCAAAAAGGGCGCAGGACTGCCGCTCGTGACGACGCCTATCTGTGTGCCATTCAGCTCTGCAACATAGTGATCGCGGGCAATGCCTCTCTCAATCATTTCGAAACCCGCCAGGATACGCTTGACGCCGGCATCCCGCTGCCTGAGGAGTTCTTGCCGGCCGATAAAATCCCCTTTCTGGAGCTTGCAGATCCAGGCGAGATTGGCTTCGAGAACGGATGTCGTCTCATCCATATCGTTGCCATACAGGAGCAGACCTGCTTCCAGTCGAAGCGTGTTGCGGGCCGCAAGGCCGATGGGTTCCAGTCCGATCGATTTCCCGGACTCCATGATTTGGGCCCAGACGGTCTCTGTTTTCGACGGGTTGCAGTAGACTTCGAATCCATCCTCTCCCGTATAACCCGTTCGCGAAACGATCGCGTCCACTCCTGCGAACTGGCCGCGGTCGAACCAGTAATACTTTATAGCCGCGAGCCGGAGGTTTGTCAGAGGCTGCAAGATTTCAAGAGCCCGGGGCCCCTGGATGGCGAGCTGGGAAAAATCGTCGCTGCTGAAGATTATTTCCGTTTTGCTGAGCGCGTTTTCACGGATCCACTCAAAATCCTTTTCCTGGTTCGATGCATTGACGCACAAGAAAAAGTGGTCGGAAGCCATGCGGTAGATGACAAGATCGTCGACAAAGGCTCCCTTCGGAGTGGTCAGGGCAGAGTACTGGCATTGAGAAATGGCAAGCGACCGAACGTCATTGCATGTGAGCTTTTGAATCGTTGCCAGCGCGTTCGGTCCCTTGATCTCCAGTTCGCCCATGTGGCTGACATCGAAGATGCCGGCACGGGTCCTGACAGCTAGATGCTCCTGCATCGGTCCGGCATATTGCACGGGCATGTCCCATCCCGCAAAGGGCACCATGCGGGCGCCCAATTGCCGGTGGACGGTATTCAACGCAGTCTTCCTCAGTTCAGGATCACTCATATCCAAACCTATCCGGATGAAAGCGATACAACTGCCATGGGCCTTGAGCCTTTGAGCTTTTCAGCTCGAAGATTCGAAGGCCTTCGCCTATTGCGCGAACTGGAAATCGGCTGAAAGTGAAGTCATGCCCCAAGTCAGAACGAACACCCCGCCTTTGGGGGCGCCTTTCAGATCGAGAGTGAAAGCTTCAACCGAGCTGGGTAGAGCCGACTTCTTCATCGGAGCCTGGAAAACATCCTTGGAAGGATCGTGCTGCGTGCCCCATTGACCCGTCTGAGAGTTGAATACCAGCACGAATTGATCCGGCGCCGCCAGCTTCAGCCAAAGGCTGTAAGCGCCTTTTGGCACCTTGGTCGATCCAAAGGTCAGGTCCACCGGAGTAGTGAGCACGGTCGCCATGTTCGAGCCCATTCTCCAGAACTGTCCCTGCGCCAGCTGGGATAGCATGTCGCGGCCCTTAAGCTCGGGACGTCCATAGTCCACCGTGATGCTCCCCGTACCCGCGCTCAATTCCGCTTTTCCTCTGGGCGCCATTTTCATCTGGGCGAAACATGAAACCGCCAAACCAATACAAACCAGTAATACAAGGGATTTTTTGAGATTCATCGGCGTTCTCTCCTTTGGGATGTATACAGACGCTAGAATAGCAGGAGACGGTCCTATCGGCAATTCCATTGAATCCATTTCGCCATAATTCCCGAGGCCCGGAATGCGACAATTTTGTCGCTGCAAGATTAGCGCGTGACGGATTTGTCGAGCACCAGGAAAACAAACAGGGCGGGGAGATAAAGAGCGGAAACCATGAAGAGCGCCCGGGCGGATCGCGTATCGCGCAGCGTCGCAAAACGGATTGCGCAACCCAGAAATATCAATCCTAAAATGACGGCGCCGGCACAATACGTACGACCCGCAAAGCTCCACAGGAAAGGCAAAAGCGTGACGCCGACCAGAACGACGACAAACTGGACCGCCAGCCGCCCGGTCTTCCGCCCATCGCGGTCTACCACGGAAATGACGGGCAGACCTGCATTCGCATAATCGTCCCGATGCATCCACCCGATGGAGAAGAAATGCGGCACCTGCCACAAAAAAACGATGGCAAAGAGAATCCAGGCGCCGCGGGAGACGCGCCCGCTCGCCGCAGTCCATCCCATCACCACGGGCACGGCTCCTGGAACCGCGCCGACAAAAACGCTAAGCCACGTTTTTGTTTTCAGAGGAGTGTAGAGAAAGAGATAGCAGGCAAAAACCAGCGCGGCCAGAATTCCCGTCAGGCGATTGACTCTGGAAAACAGATAGGACAGGCCGCCGGCGGACAGCACCAGTGCGAAGAACATTGCCTGCGGCAAAGGCAGTCGTCCCGATGCCAGCGGGCGAAGGGCCGTACGCTTCATCCGTGCATCCAATTTCCTCTCCCGGTACATGTTGCATGCTGTGGCGCCCCCTGCGATGAGGGCCGTGCCAATCAAGGTGTTTGCAAGAAGCAGCATCGGCATGGGACCCGCATTGGCGGTACAGAACCCGACCATGGTCGTAAACAATACGAGCGAGAGCAGCTTTGGCTTCGTCAGCCTTAAAAGGTCCGAGGTCCTGGCCCAGGTTGTCTGAAACGGCGGAACCCGGTCTGTATTAGGATTGATGCTCATGACGTCGCCCATTCTCAGTACTGAAACTATATGAGATGAATCTCATACCGTCAATTTAACCTTCGGAGTGGGGCATCTTGCTGCCGCTTTTGGCAAAATTGTCAAGACGGATCTCCAGAGCCTTCTTCACATGTTCTACGAAGGACGCGATCTCTCTTGCACACTCTCCGAAATCAATTGAATCTGCTATATTAAGAATTACAGATTTCAGGAGGAAGCTCTCTATGCCAGCCGATTTCAAAAACGAATTGGTCTTGGATTTCAATCAAGAATCGAACCGAAAAAAACAAGCGGAATCATTGGCGCTTGTCCAATCCCAATTAGGGCGCGAGTACGATCTGATCATCGGGAGCCGGCGACTAAAAGGGAACAAGACATTCAAATCGATCAACCCCAGCAAAAAGTCCGAGGTCGTCGGGTATTTCCAGAGTGCCACTCCGGAACAGGCGATTCACGCGATCGAGGTTGCGGCAAAAGCTTTCGAGGCATGGAAGAAAGTGCCGGCACAGGAGAGAGCAGACGTATTATTCAGAGCCGCGGAAATTATGCGCGCGCGGCGTTTTGAGAATAATGCGTGGATGATCCTGGAGGCTGGAAAAACCTGGGTGGAAGCCGATGCCGATACCGCAGAAGCGATCGATTTTTGCGAGTTTTATGGGCGTGAGGCCCTTCGCTATGCGGGGCCGCAGCCTCTCACGCGGCTGAAAGGGGAAGACAACGAACTCCGGTATATTCCGCTCGGCGTTGGAGCCGTGATTCCGCCGTGGAATTTCCCTTGCGCCATATTGGCTGGAATGACCACCGCAGCCCTCGTCAGCGGCAACACCGTGGTGCTGAAACCGTCTTCCGATACCCCGGCCATTGGCGCGTTTTTCATGAGCGTTCTGCAGGACGCCGGAATGCCGCCGGGTGTCGTGAACTTTGTCACGGGCAGCGGCGGCACAGTCGGCAATGCGCTTGTAGCGCATCCTCAGATCCGCTTCGTGTCATTCACGGGTTCCAAGGAAGTCGGGTTGAATATCGTGGAAGAATCGGCCCGCCCGAAACCGGGGCAGATCTGGATCAAGCGGGTGGTTGCCGAAATGGGGGGGAAGGATTTCATCATTGTGAACGATGATGCCGATCTCGACGCTGCGCTAGCCGGAGCTACGGCCAGCGCGTTCGGGTTTCAAGGCCAAAAGTGCTCCGCCTGCTCGAGACTCATCGTCCACGAGAAAGTCTATCCCGAATTTGTCGGGAAACTCGCGGAAAAAGTCAAGGAACTCAAAGTCGGCCCGGCGATGGATCCATCATCCTATATGGGCCCCGTCATCAATGAGAACGCGATGAAGAGCATTCATCAGTACATTGAAATCGGCAGGAAAGAGGGAAGACTTGTGGCCGGCGGCGGGCTTGCGGATGGCGACGGATTTTATATCAATCCCACGGTTATTGCAGATGTCGACCCGTCCGCGCGAATCGCGCGGGAAGAAATCTTCGGTCCCGTCCTGGCCGTGCTGAAGGCAAAAGACCTCGACGACGCGATCCGGATCGCAAACGATAGCGAGTACGGTCTTACGGGATCCGTCTATTGCAGGGACAGGAATTTGATCCGGCACGCAAAAGAGGAATGCCACGTCGGCAATCTATATATCAACCGCAAGTGTACCGGCGCGCTTGTCGGGGTGCATCCGTTCGGCGGCTTCAACATGAGCGGCACGGATTCCAAAGCCGGAGGGCGAGATTACCTGCTGCTATTTACTCAAGCCAAAGCGATATCGGAAAAACTTTAGGCTCATTGACGATTGACGATCTGCGATTGACGGATGAACAACAGTGAACTGGTTTTTCAATCGTCAACCGTAAATTGTCAGCCCTTAGCAATGTTCATTCGCATGAACACAAGACCGGTGAGAAGCTTGGGGTAGAAGTCGGTGGATTTTTGCGGCATGCGTTCGCCGCGCAAACCGATGCGCTGAACCTGTTCCGCGGTAGTCGGATTGAGGAAAAAGGCTGCCTGATATTTGCCTTCGTCGACCATCCGGATGCAGGTTTCCCGTTCCCTCTCGTAATCCACGTTGGTCTGAGCTTCCAGCCTGGTCCCATCGATCCCGAGCCCCCGATCCAGGATCAGGGAGTGCAGGATGCTTACATCCAGCAAGTCCTTGGGATCCTCGCCCTCCCGGGCTTCCTGACTCAGGCGAAGGAGATAGAACTGTCGGAGTTTTGCGGGATAAAATCCGAAGACGTGATCGTCACACCCCTCTCTCATCTTCCGCCACAACTCGGCCGCAGATGAGGCAGCCTCTATGGCGAAACGAGTTTCCAAGGTGTGCAGAAACGATGAGGCGTCGAAGGAGGGAATGTCTCGAACCAGCCTGTGCGTAGGAAGTATGGTAACGCCGCCGATGATGTTGAAGCAGCCAACCATGCGTTTGTCGAAAGACTCTGCGCCGACCGGCTTCCAGCGGCGCTGTTCGCATTCACGCATGAAATTGACGGACGTTTCGAACCGATGGTGACCGTCTGCGATAAACAGCGTCTGTGCACGCATGACCTGCTGGATGATGCCGATCGCCTCCGGATCGGCGATTGCCCAGAGACGGTGAGTGACACCGTATTCATCGATTGCTTCAATCTCAGGCTGCCGCCCCGAAATGCTTGCATCCATGGTCCTGTTGATCCTCAGCTGGGCGTCCGAATACAGCATGTAGATCAAATCTTCGTTCCCCTCGATGCTCCGCATCAACCGCAGGCGATCCTGTTTGGGGGCCGCAAGCGTATTCTCATGCGGAATGACGCCGGACTCGGAGTTTTTCAAATCCAATAGCGCGATGAATCCCTTCTGCACCTTTATGGATTCGTCGGCAGCATACTCCTGGTAATAGGCGTATATTGCCGGCAGCCGATCCTGCACCAGAACCTTTTGTTCGACCCACCGCCTGAAAGTCGCGCCCGCATCCGGGTAAGTGGTTTCAGGGTCGTCCCGCTTTTCGACATTCAAGGTGACGCGTACGACGTTGTATGGTGAGCTTTGATAGTAAGCGTCCTGCATGGCGGTCGTGGTTTTATCGTACGGCTGTGTGACAACCCGGCTTAAGTTGCCTTCAATTTCCGTGTTGTAGCGGAATCCCTTGAACGGGTATACGACAGCCACGCATCCTCCAACGCTCCAGGATCCTTTGTTCCCTGGATCCTCTGTCCCTATAAAAGGCCAAGATCAGAAAGGACCGCGGAAACTCGGGCGCGAGCTCCATCGGAGATCCTGACCAGCGGAAGGCGATAGACTTCCTTGATTTTGCCCATCATAGAAAGCGCCGCTTTGACCGGGATCGGGCTGGTTTCCACGAAGTTGATCTTCATGAGAGGGTAGAGTCGGCGGTTCCAGTCGCGGGCATCAACCCATCTCCCCTCCAGGCAGGCCGCCGCGAATTTTGACATCATTCCCGGAGCTTCGTTGGATGCGACGGATATGATCCCATGGCCGCCGAGTGCGATCACCGGCAGAGTCAGCGAATCGTCCCCGGACATAACCCGGAATCCGGCAGGCGCCTTCGTGCAGATCTCCCCGATTTGGGAAATATCTCCGCTGGCTTCCTTGACTCCCGCGATATTGGGAACTTGCGCCAGGCGAAGAATCGTTTCAGGCAGGATGTTCGAGCCCGTTCTGCCGGGAACGTTGTAGACGATGATCGGCAGGTCGGTAGACTCTGCGAGCGCGCGAAAATGCTGATAGATTCCTTCCTGCGTCGGTTTGTTGTAGTACGGGGAGACGGAAAGGATTCCATCCACGCCGACTTTCTTCAGTTCCGCGATGAGCGAAATGATCTTGGCCGTATCGTTTCCGCCGGCGCCCGCGATGACAGGCACGCGTCCCGCAGCTGTCTTTACGGTGATGTCGACGACGGCGAGGTGCTCGTCGTGCTTCAGCGTGGGACTCTCGCCTGTGGTGCCGCAGGGCACGAGAAAATGAATCCCTTCCTGGATTTGCCAATTCACCAGCGCCGCCAGCGCCTTTTCGTCCAGGCTGCCGTTCGGCAAGAACGGCGTAACCAAAGCGGTGCCGCAGCCTTTAAGCCCTACAAGATTGCCCATAGCAACCCCCTTTATTGATTCCAGATTCCAAATTCCAGATTGCAGATTGGAGGCTGAATCTGGAATCGAGAATCTGGAATTTGAAATCTATTTTATTCCCACGATTTCACGAAATACCTGGCGGAAGTCGAAGAATCCTTTTTTCCCTGCGACCCAGCGGGCGGCCAGGATTGCTCCTTCCGCGAACCCCTGACGGCTGCGCGCGCGATGTTCCAGGACGATGGTGTCCGCCTCGCTGTCGAAGCCGATGACATGCGTTCCCGGAATCCAGCCGGCGCGGATGCTTGCGATACCCGGATTCGGATTGCTCAGGTGGGGCCTCATGAGGTCGAGCAGGTTCAATGCCGTTCCGGAAGGCGCGTCTTTTTTGGCCTTGTGGTGTTCTTCGGACAGATATGCGTCGTATTGCGGGAGCATCCCGACCAGGCGTGCCGAATGCGACACGATTTCGAAAAAGAGATTCATCCCGAGCGAGAAATTGGCGCCGTAGATCAGGCCGATGCCGGTGTCGCGGACAATGCGTTCCACGTCGGCGCGCTGATCGGACCATCCCGTTGTCCCCACCACAATGTTGACGCCTGCCCGCGCCGCCGCCTCGATGTTGGCAATCACCGCCCCGGGCTGGCTGAATTCGATGGCGACATCGACGCCTTCCATGGCGGCGGGCGTGATGCCTCTGCCGTCCGGATTGTCGTTGATATCCAGCTTTGGGCTGACCTGCCAGCCTTCCCGCAGAGCGATCGTCTCTACCAATCTGCCCATTTTGCCATAGCCTAAAAGCGCGATTCGCATCGGGGGATCTCCTTGCTGAAGCTATCGTTTCATCTGACAACAACCATGATTCCGCTATTCGAAGACGATCGGATCGACTTTTTTGAAGAACGCATCATGCAATCCTCTCACGGCTTCCGGGAGACGGTCATCGTCGATGACGAACGTGATGTTGATGGCCGACGCTCCCTGCGAAATCATCTGTATCTTTAAATCCTGAAGAGCTGTGAAAGCGACGTAAGGGACGCCCGGAATATTTCTGAGGTTATCGCCGACGCAGCACACGATGGATTTGGACCCTTCAACATTGACCTCGCCGATCTTTTTGAGCTCCGTGACGATGTCCCAAAGCTCGGACGTTTCATCCACAGTGAGCGAGACGGAGACTTCCGACGTGGCAACGACATCGACCGGCACCTTGTAATGAGCGAAGATTTCGAAGATCTTATTCAGAAATCCGTAGGCCATCAGCATGCGAGTGGATGCAACGTTGACCACCGTGATACCGCTTTTAAAAGCGATCGCCTTGACAGGGTTTTCGCAGGGAGGCGCCTCGTCCGTGATGATGGTGCCCTCCTGGTCCGGCTTGTAGCTGTTGAGCACGTGCACCGGGATCTTCTTGCGCACGGCCGGGATGATGGTCGCCGGGTGGAGCACTTTCGCCCCAAAATAAGCGAGCTCGGCGGCTTCATCGAAGGAAATGGATTTAATGCGCCGCGCCTCTTTGACCACGCGCGGATCCGTAGTCATGATACCGTCCACGTCGGTCCATATCTGAATGTCGTCCACATCCAATGCGGCGCCGACGATTGCGGCACTGTAATCCGAGCCGCCGCGGCCGATCGTGGTTGTGCTTCCTCCGGAGGTGCGGCCGATGAATCCCTGGAAGACCGGGATCTTCCCGGCTTTGAGGGCGGGTTTAAGATGCGCGACGATGGCGGGATCCGTTTGATCGAACTGGACTCCGGCCCTCGTGAAATTGTCGTCGGTGACGATGCATTCCCTGGCGTCCATGAGTTGAGCGGGCATGCCGTTGTTTTCCAGGACCTGCGTGAGGATCGCCGTCGACAGCCGTTCTCCGTAACTGGCCATCGCATCCATGACCCGCGGAGTCAGCTCGCCAAGCGCCGCCAATCCTTTGACCAGGTCGCGCATTTCTTTGAAATAAGCGTTGATGGTTTCGGATACCCAGTCCTCTGTGACCGCGATGCCCAGCCGCTGCGCTTCCTTGAAATGCTTTTCTTTTATCCTGGTGAGCAGGTCGAGCGCTTCCTGCCGCCTTCCTTTTGTTGCCGTTTGCGCCACTTCCAGGAGCTGATTGGTCGTCTTGCCCATGGCGGAGGCTACGACAACGGGCTGCTGCTTGATCCTTGCGCGGATGATTTGCGCCAGGCGCGTCATCGCCTCCGCATCTTGAACCGAGGTGCCGCCGAATTTGCAGACTATCATGATCTATTCCAGGAGTCCCTGGGCCTTGAGCAGTTCCGCATTCAGAATGGAGGCTCCCGCCGCTCCGCGGACTGTGTTGTGGCCCATCAAAGTAAGTTTGAAGTCGAGGATCGAGCAAGGGCGGATACGCCCCACGCAGGTTGCCATTCCGTTGAAGCGATTCACATCGAAACGGGGCTGAGGCCGATCCGGAGCATCCATGACCAGGTAAGGCTTTTCGGGAGCGCTCGGCAATCGAAGCTTCTGCGGCACGCCGGAAAAATTCCTCAGCAAGTCCGCGAGTTCCGCTGCCGTGGTTTTTTTCGCGAGCTTTATTGAGACGGATTCCGTGTGGCCGTCTTCCACGGCGACGCGGTTGCACTGCGCGCTGACGGGAAAATCGGCCAGGTCGATGGCCCGGCCGTTGAAAGTGCCCAGTATTTTCCGGGTTTCGATCTCCACCTTTTCTTCTTCGCCGCCGATATAGGGGATCACGTTGCCGAGGATATCCAGCGAAGGGACTCCGGGGTAACCTGCGCCCGAGACCGCCTGCATCGATACCATGAAGACCTTTTCGACTTGATAGGCCTTGTGGATCGGTCCCAGAGCCATCGCGAGAAACATCGTTGTGCAGTTGGCATTGGTGACGATATAGCCGGTCGATTTTCGATTCTCACGCTGAATCGGTATCAGTCCCAGGTGTTCGGGATTCACTTCCGGGATGACGAGAGGCACATCTTCGTCCAGCCGGTGATTTTTGGAATTGCTGAGGACGACATACCCGGCCCGCGCGAAATCTTCCTCGATCTGGCCCGCGACATTCGCGTCCAATCCGGAGAAAACGACGCGGCACTTCAAGTCCGGTGTGCAGGGTTTGACCTCCAGAGGTCGAACGGTTTCCGGGATGGGGGTTACCTGTTTCCACGAGACGGCGTCTCCGTAAAGCTTCCCCGAAGTTCTCTCGGAAGCCGCCACCTCGGTCACTTCGAACCAAGGATGTCCTTCCAGCAATTTGATGAATTTTTGTCCCACGGCCCCAGTCGCGCCGAGGACGCCCACCGGTATTTTTCCGCTCATTGCATTCTGCTCCCTCTCGCAATCGAAAGAATCGCATTTTCGCACAACATCGGAATGGCCACAAGCGTGGAGTTGGAAACAAAAGACGCGGCGAGTCATCCATTCATGTCAGGGGGAAACAAACAGGAAGGTGAGTAGATTATTTTGCCTTCGGTCGAAGCAGGGCGCGCTCGCCGCGATATGTCAGGACGGCGCCCTCGAGTGTGATGCTTTCGATCAGATACGTGTCGTCGACATAGTCTCCTTCGACGTATCTTCGGCCGTTGATGAAAACCATTCGATCCGCCTTGTTCTCGTCGAATACCAGAACGCTCATGGTCATTCCATTCAGCGCTTCTTTGAGCGATACGGATTTTTCCTTGGATTCGTCAGCGGCAGACACCTCTGATTTTGTGGCACGTTTGGGAGCCGGCACCTGCGCCGGCTGGTTTCGGGATATCTCTGTGGTGGAGGTGTCTTTGCTTGCGTCGCCCTGCTGCGCGGGCCCAGGCGTTCGTTCGACCACCAGGGGGAGGCGGGGGTTGTTCTCGACTGTTTTTGCCGAAGGAAGATCAGAGGGGATGAGGGGCCGTGAAGCCGGCGCCGTCGCTCCGGCTGACGGTTCGCTCGTTGATTCCGTTTTTGCTCCGCTTGCATCCCTGCCATATTCGCCGGCCGCGGGAACCGGCGCCGCCGGGCCGGCGGCTCTGTGGAGAAAGAGCGTCCATGTGGCAGCCGCCCCGATACAGAGCGCCAACGCCGCGAGAATAATCCAGGGAAGCTTCCGGGGATTCGCCCCGGATTCGTGCTCGGCCATGAGCGTCGGCACCTGCCGGATGTCCCGCTCCCGTTCGGCTTTCTTCAACGCGTCGAGGATATACGACATAGCATCCGGTTCCTCTCTAGAAGCGAGCGCGGCGGGACAGCGATGGCACATTCGATCCCTGAATCGCGATCGAAAGACGCACAAGCGTTTCGCTGCCGACGAATCCGTCCTGAATCAGAGATTGGCTGCGCTGAAAAGCCAGGATGCGCTGCCTGAGGTTTTCGTCGAACACATCCGGATCGGCGGAAGCCGGTCCTTTCCCTTCGAGTGTGTCCAGCGCGTTCCGGACCCAAACAACTTCCTTGCCGCGATAGCCCATCGAGAGCTGTCGTGCAGGGAAGGGAGGCTTCCAGAAAAGAATGAAGGATCCGTCCCACACCTGGCTGATTTCCGACAATGAGAATACATGCGTCCAATTTCCAATGGCCAGTGTTGCTGTCTCATCCTCCAATGACACGACCGCCACTTGCCGCCGGGTTCCATTCGGCAACTCGATTTCGAGAATCGCCGGAAGGTCGTAGCGGCGCAATTTGAGCCAGTTCCCGACCTGGAACAAACAATCGTATCCCTGGGCCCGGAGGTTGCTGCATCCGAGATCCGAAGGATTTGGTGGGAGCGTGATGCCCATTTGGACGTAGAGATTGGCGAAGCTGTAGTTGTTCTTGGCGCTTGCAGGAGCCTCGGCAAGAATCTCCGCAAGTTTCAGATTCGTTTTGCCCTTGAGAGATGCTCTGAGGTCATCCGTTGCAGCCATTGCCCGTGTTTTTGTGGCGTTGGACGTTTGTGCGAGTTCGGGAGGCGGGGATTCCGAGTGATGGATTGGTGCGCCCTGGGCTGCAGGTCCGGCGGGTTGAACGGCGGCGTTCTGTCCGTCCGCTGAAACCGAAAGACTCGAATTGGAATCTTTTGCAGGCAGTTGTGCGCCGTGCGCGATCACCGATCCCGCTTTTCTGGCCAGGCGGGATCGGATTTCGGGTGTGAGGAAAAGCGCCGCCGCGGCGATAAGAACGGCAATCCCCAGGATCGCGCCGATGAATGCATAACGAACCCGGCGGTACCAGGGGACGAGACCCCGCGTTTCGCGACTGGCCCGGCGCACAATGCCGGCGCTGACGCGCTGCCGGTCCAGGGCATACGCTCCAAGCAAAGCCCGGTCGCAGATAATGTTGATTGCCCGCGGCACCCCTCGTGAAAGGCGATATACGCGACGCGTAGCCATATTTGTGAAAAGGGAGTCTCTCCTTCCGGCCACAAGCAACCGATGCTGAATGTATGCGCGGGTTTCGCTCCGGGACAAAGCCAGCAGATGATAGCGTGCGGTGATTCGCTGCGCGAGTTGCCGCAGCTTCCGGCGCTTCAATATCGAAAGGAGCTCCGGCTGGCCGATGAGAATGATCTGGAGAAGCTTTTCCTTGGACGTCTCCAGGTTCGTCAGAAGCCGGATTTGCTCCAACACATCCTCGTCCAGGTTCTGTGCCTCGTCGATGATGAGCACCGTCCGCCTGCCCATGGCATGCGATTCCAGCAGTCGCTGATTCAGGGCATCGATCAGAATTTTGATGCTGGCCGTTTCTGCCGGGTAGGGGATCCCGAGTTCATCGCATACGGTGGCCAATAGTTCGAGCACGGTCAGGCGAGGATTCAGGATCAATGCGATGTCAGTTCCGGGTGGAAGCTGCTTGACCAGGCACCTGCAGAGAGTCGTTTTGCCGGAGCCTATATCACCGGTCAACTGAACGAACCCCCCGGGCTGCTGGACGCCATAGAATAAATGGGCCAGACCTTCACGGTGCCGCTCGCTCATATACAGAAAACGCGGGTCGGGTGTCAGCGAAAAAGGCGGTTCGCTCAGCTTAAAATAGTCGATATACATATCGGTATTCCCGTTGCCTGTGGCGAATCTGCAGGCGCCTGCGCGACGGCCGCTTAGATCGAACGAGTCGTTTGATAAGCGCTCGCGCTGACACTATACCAGAGTCCAGACAAATCCGTAAAATCCCGATTCCGAAGATAAAAAACCAAATTCAACGAATCTTGAGAGCCTCCGGAATGGTACCATGGGGTCTTCAAACAAACGCAAAGGGATCCTATGGAAAAGCTGACCGCGTATTTTGGATTTGAAGCTCGCTATGTCATGTATCCATTCGTCGCGCTGGTCCTTGGTGCCTGCATAAAAATTGTCATCGGCCGCTACCTCCACAGGTGGGCGAAGAAGACTGAAAATAAAATAGACGACCTGGTCATCGCATATCTGGATCGGCTGGTGGCGCCGCTCGTACTGATCGTTATTTTGTATGGGCTCAGTCACTGGCTTCCCATTTCGGGAAGAACGCTGCAATATCTTCACAAGGGTATTCTGATCTGCGCCATCCTGGTTCTGGCCTTTCTGACGGCCAGGCTCGCTTCGTCAATCGTGGCTCTAGCCGGTGAATACGGGGAAGGGCGGCAAAAGTACCTCCAGCCATTTCGGACTCTTTCAAACGTAATTTTTGTGCTCATCGCGGCCGCACTGATATTGAGGGCATTGAGCATTAATATCACCGGGGAGGGAATCCGGCTTGCCCGAATCATCGGCATCATCGCGGGCGCCTATGTTATTTCGAAAATTGTGAGTCTTGCGGTCGCACAAATGGAACGAATGGTCGAGACCAAGGGTTCCACCATGTCCGAGGCCGAAAAACGCGCGAGAACTCTCGGCAAGATCATCAACAGCGCGGCGATCGTCATTGTGGTAAGCGTTTCGATCATGATGATCCTGAGCGAATTCGGCATGAACATCGCTCCGATCATTACGGGCGCGGGGATCGCCGGACTGGCCGTCGGCTTTGGAGCCCAGAATCTGGTGCGGGATGTCATCAGCGGATTCTTCCTGATTTTGGAGGACCAGATCCGCGTCGGCGATGTCGCGCGGATCAATGGCATCGGGGGCGCGGTAGAGGGCATACGGCTGAGAACCACGGTGTTGCGGGATGTCGAGGGAACCGTGCACATTTTCCCCAATGGGGAAATCAAGCAAGTCGCAAACCTCACCAAGGAATTTTCCTTCTCCGTGATCAAACTTGGGATATCTTACAAGGAAAATGTGGACGAGGTAATGAAACTGCTCGCACAGATCGGCGAGGAGTTGCGGGCGGACCCGGCTTACGCTCCGTCGATTCTTGCCCCTCTTGAAATCCTGGGGATTGACGATTTTGCCGATTCGCAGGTGATCCTTAAAATGCGGATCAAGACGTTACCGCTGAAACAGTGGAGCGTCGGCCGAGAACTGCGCCGCCGCATCAAGAACACGTTTGACGCTCGAAAAATCGAGATGCCGTTTCCTCAAATGGACATCCATCTCGGGGAAAGTGGGAAATCGATCGGTTTGCCGAATCGCATCGCCTCGGACAAAACGGACGAGAAAAACGCGTGAGCATCGGCGCGCGGATCCTTGATTCCGGCCCAGTCGCTCGAGTGAGCGGAGTGTGGTACGATTGCAGCATGATTGGACTAGGCATTCTGTTTTTGCTTTTTGCGCAGGCGGCCGAAACGTCAACGGCTCCGGCCGTCCCTGCGGCCACAGGCGTTTATTTCCGGCAGACGGAGTCAGACTGGGTCCTGATGCAGCCCGCGGTCACCTCCAATGCGAACGCGAGGGGCGTTCAGCTGTTTGTCTACACCGGCGGGTACACGGATATGGGAGAAAATATCGCATGTCCCGGAGCTCAGGCTTCCATGCGCATTTCCGTCCCCAGGCCAACGCTGGTTAGCCGCGCGGTCGGTTCGGCAAAAGATGCGCTGCTCGTGCGGTTGACAAAAAAGAAAGATTCAAGGATCTACAAAACATCCTTTTCAAACGTTACCGTGGAGAACAAGCGAGGGTTCCGCAAAAGCGATATTTTCAAACTGGTCTCCCAGACATATCCGGATGGCTCTTTCTCCATCTCTCCCGAAAAGGACCTGCCGCCGGGCGAATACCTCCTGGTACTGGGCAACGCGGTGCCCGCCTATGATTTCGGGATCGATCGGGGGCAATAGCTCCGTCTCCCGGAGATGCCGGTTGATGCGGTAAAACTACTTTCCTTGATAAAACTTTAGGGCAGACACCCGGAACTCGGCGGACAGTCGGGCGGCGTCAAAGCGTGTTGCTTGCCGGAGTTCGGTTGTATAAAATGGGAGTGTATCGATAAGAAAGCTGAATTCATTTAAGGTGAAATATTCCGATTTTGCCTTTTTGTTCGGTCCTCGCTATGCCTTGAGAAGGAATGAGGCAATAACCCCTTTCGCTCACTTTCTGATCGGCATTGACAGAGCCAAGGTGACTTCGGACGCGACCATTTCGGGAACGACAGCAAGCATCGACGCCGGGTCGGACAAAGGATTTGCATTTGCGCTGGGTGATGGACTGGATGTGAAGGTCAGCAAGCGCTTCGCCATCCGGCCGATTCAAATGGATTATTTCTATTCCAGACACTGGGGAGATGGGATGAATAATCTCTCGCTGGCGTTCGGAGCCGTGTACCGTTTCTAGCGTTGCGCGGGCGCCATTTTCCAGAACAGAATTCCTGCCAGAATAGCCATCCCGGCGCCGAACAAAAACGGTGCCGGATGGCCAAATCCGCTCCACGCGAACGCTCCCTGCCAAAGCAATCCGGCGATCACCGAAGCCGGGAAGGCCATCAGACCGATGACGGCGTTGCTTATGCCATAGGCTTTGCCGCGCTGTTCGGGTGCCACAAGATCCGCGATGAATGCTTTGGTCGAACCTTCCGTAGCTGCATAGTATATCCCGTAGAGGCCAAACAGGATCCATACATGCCAGCCGGTCTTGGAAGCAGCGAATCCCAGATAGACGAGGCCGTAGGCGATCCAGCCATAGAGGATCAGCTTCCGTCGCCCGATCTTATCCGAAGCGGCTCCCAGGGGACCTGCAAGGATCGTATAAACGAGATTGAAAGACATCATCATGAGCATGACCTGCAAAACGGTCAAACCACGGTTCTGGCCCAAAAGAATGATGAAAGCGTCCGAAGAGTTCCCCAACGAGAATAGTGCCAGTGCAAGCATGAAAAGCTTAAACCGCCGGTCCATTCCTTTCATGCTCAGAATCGGTACCTTCGACTTACTGCGGATGCCCGTATCCTGAGCGCCGAAAGCAAGGATCAGCACGGCCAATATTGCGGGAAGTATGCTGACCAGGACCGCGATCTGGAAAGTCCGGCGGGTTAAATCGACTGCATTGCGTTCCGTCATCCAGACTATCGCTGCGGCGGCGAGAACTCCAATGAAGGCTCCTGCGGTGTCTCCCGCGCGATGGAGGCCGAACGCGAGGCCGCGGCGTTCCTCGTCGATGCTGTCTGCGACCAGCGCGTCACGCGGCGCCGTGCGAATTCCTTTGCCGAGTCGGTCCGACACCCGCACCGCCAGCACCCAGCCCCAGGCATCGGCAAAATACAGGAACGGTTTGGCGCAGGCAGAGAGCCCGTACCCAACGACAGTGATCCATTTGCGCGTCCCCAGCCTGTCGGAAAGGGCCCCCGAGTACATCTTCGTCAGGCTGGCCGTAGTTTCGGCAAGGCCGTCAATCAGGCCGATCGCTGCCGTTCCCGCCTTGAGCACGTTGGCCAAAAACAGCGGAATGAGGTTGAAGATCATTTCCGACGAGATATCGGTCAGAAAAGAAGTCGCTGTTACGACCCATAGATTACGGGGCAAGCCGCGCAGATTGGACTTGGATGTTTCCAAAACGATCTCCGCAAACGCACAGCCGTCGCCCTCGGGCAGGCTCCTACCCTCGCAGTTTCCGGATAGCGGCGTGCAGGTTGGCAAATAAGCTTTCGACCAAACTGGTGGGCACTGCCGAAAAAGCCAGCCGGATCAATCCGACGAGCACGATCACCCCCGTGCTGTAATTTGCGATCAGTTCCTTGCGCAGTTGCTCGCAGTCGACCCCGATCGGCTTCACGCACATGAAATAGCCGGAGTTGAACGGCATGACCTCGAAGCTCTGCGCATATTCCGGATGTGCTTTTAGCGTTTCGCGTATCTTTCCGACGCGCTCCGCCAGGATCTCGTATTTCTGCTTCTTTTGCGCCGCATACGCCGGATCGGTATAGGCTTTCAGCAGCATGGACTGGGAGACGCAGGGTGCATTCGATATTCCGCCGCGCACGGCACCGGCCGCCTTGTTTTCCAATGCCTTGAGATGAACCGCCGTTGCGCCCTTGAAACCGAATGTGATGAAACCGACGCGGAATCCCCACACGTAATCTTCCTTGGTGGCGCCGTCGAGTTTCACGCCAAGGACATTGGGATGCAAATCCAGCAACGATCCGAAGAGCGATTCCTTCGCAATGCCTTCTTCATACACGAGTCCGAAATATGCGTCGTCGAGCACCACGACTACCCGGTTGCCGGCTTCGGCTGCCTTTCGGATTTCCTCTGCCAGTGCCCTGGCCTCGGCTTCCGTCGGCGTGTAGCCTGTCGGGTTGTTCGGGAAATTCAGCAGGACGAACTTCTTCCCGGGTTTGCCGGACCGGAGTGCCTTGCCGAAAGCGGCTACGTCGAAGCCACCGTTTACGAATGTGTTATAGAAAGAGAGTTTTGCTCCGTAGGCCTCGGTGAAGACTAATTCATAATTGTCCCAATACAGGTCGGGGATGATTACTTCATCCTCCGCGTCGAGGAACATGTAACCGGCAATCGAAAGACCGTGCGTCAGTGCGGCCGTCACCACGGGCTGGCTGAATGTCTTGCCCTGCAGCCCGGGATTCTTGATGGTCAAAAGTTTGCCCCATTCCTCTCGCAGCTTCGGAAGCCCGAAGCTGGGTGCATAGAGAAACGATTCCGAGGGGATATTGACCAGAGCTTCCATGCATTCGAGGGTGAGCGGTGAACCGTCATTTTCAAAGGCCGTGCCGATGGTCGCGTTGATTTTCGCCGCTTTCGCTTCGGCCGTCTGGCCCAGGATCCCCTTGAACGGGAAATAGATGGCTTTGCCGCGCCTGGAGAGCATGCCCAGGATTTGCGGCGCTCCCGCCTCCAGGTCGGCGTTCAGTGCTTCAGCGAGGGGGTTATATCGGCTCATAATGATGATCTCCGTTTAATATTCGGGATTTCCCTTCTCGGGAAATTGGCAAAACACGCCGCGAAATACGTGAATGTCCGTGCATCTCACAGGGTGGCTAGTCTTTCACTGATTGCATCGAGCTGGTCCATCAGCTCCTTCGGAAGCCTGGAGCCGAACTTGGGGTAGTGGGCCGATTTGACGTCGGCGATTTCGGCTTTCCAGCCCTCGATATCCACTTTGAGGAGTTCGGTCATATCTTCGTACGTCACTCCGGACGGAGGATCGATGGCTCCTTTCGCGGGCATATAGCCAATGGGCGTTTTCACGGCCTCTCCACTGCCGTCACATCGCTCGAATACCCAGCGGAGCACACGACTGTTTTCCCCATAGCCGGGCCAGAGCCACTTGCCTTCTTTGGTTTTGCGGAACCAATTAACGAAGAAGAATTTTGGCTGGGATGCGATCGGTGTCTTCTGGCCCATTCGCAACCAATGCCCGAAATAATCCCCCATGTGGTAGCCGCAAAATGGCAGCATGGCAAACGGATCGCGTCGTACGGAGCCTGCTTTGACGTCCAGCGCAGCGGCAGTCACCTCGCTGCCTGTCACGGATCCCATGAATACGCCATGATTCCAGTCAAACGCCTGGATTACCAGGGGGATTGTGGACGGCCGGCGACCGCCGAAAAGAAACGCATCGATTGGAACCCCCGCAGGATCCTCCCACTCAGGCGCGATGGAGGGGCATTGCGCGGCCGGAGCGGTAAAGCGCGCGTTGGGGTGCGCCGCGGGAGATTGCGCCTTGTTCGCCTGATCGGCCCGCCACGGCTTGCCTGTCCAGTCAATCAGTGTGCCCGGCGCTTCGTAGCCGATTCCCTCCCACCATATGTCTCCGTCTTCGGTCAGGCCGACATTTGTGAAAATGGAATTCTTTTGTATCGTGCGCATGGCGTTCGGATTGGAATTCACGGACGTACCCGGAGCAACGCCGAAGAAGCCGGCTTCGGGATTGATGGCATAAAGCCTGCCATCCTTGCCGGGCTTCATCCATGCGATATCGTCTCCAATCGTTTCCACTTTCCATCCCGGAATGGTCGGAACGAGCATCGCCAGGTTCGTTTTGCCGCACGCGGACGGGAAGGCGGCCGCGACATATTTTACCTTGCCTTCCGGATTGGTGAGTTTGAGAATCAGCATGTGTTCCGCCATCCATCCTTCGTCTCTGGCGATCACGGATGCGATGCGCAGCGCGAGACACTTTTTGCCGAGCAGGGCATTCCCGCCATAGCCGGAACCGTAGGACCAGATGGTCTTTTCTTCGGGGAAGTGCGCAATGTATTTCTTGTCCAGCGGAGCGCAAGGCCATTGCCCGGCATCATCCTGACAGGAAAGCAGCGGTTTGCCGACAGAATGCAGACAGGGCACGAAATCCCCGGTGTCTCCGAGAACTTCGAGCACCCGGAGGCCCACCCGGGTCATGATGTGCATGTTCAGGACCACGTATTCAGAATCGGTGATTTGAACCCCGATTTTGGCGATGGGCGATCCCACCGGGCCCATGGAAAAAGGGATTATGTACATCGTGCGCCCACGCATGGATCCGGTGTACAGCTTTTTCAGGGTTCTCTTCAGCTCACCCGGATCGATCCAGTTGTTGGTCGGCCCGGCGTCATCCTTGGACCTGGAGGCGATGTAGGTTCGGTTTTCCACCCGCGCCACATCGGAAGCATCAGATCGGAACAGGAAAGAATTCGGGCGCTGGGCGAGCGGAGTCGCCAGGCCAGCCTGCAGTGCAGCCTTCATCAGGGCGTCATATTCTGCTTTCGTACCGTTACACCAGACGACGGAATCCGGTTCGGTCATTTTGGCGATTTCATCAACCCAGTCGATCAGCTTGGCATTCCCTGTCGGAGCAGTCATTTCAGTAATTCCTCAAAAATGAAACATGAACAATGCGGGTTCCGCCCCGGGCTGCAACGCTGCTCAAACAGCGCCCAAAGCCGGCGCGGCGGCAAGAGCCGATACTATGAATCCAATAACAACTTCCCCTCAGCGATCCGGGCATCCATCCGGACTCAAAATCCCTCGCAGGCGACCGTATGGTCCCTGCCGGAAGATCCGATTACAATCCTACTATACTGATTTCGCAACTTATTTCGCAAGTACGGTCACGACAAGCTCCCATGCAAGCGCTTGGAGAACCGGCGCCTTCCACTTTTCCTTTTCCCATGCGGCGGTTGTGGTATGTTTAAAAAAGAGACTTTGCAACGAAACCACACGGAGGCATTGAACCAATATGGCCAAGCTGGAATTAGACGGGAAACAATTCGAATTTCCGGAAGTGGTAGGAACCGAAGGCGAGCACGCGATTGATGTTTCCGCTCTTCGCAGCAGAACCGGATACATAACGCTGGATGACGGCTACGGGAACACAGGTTCATGCTCGAGCAAAATCACCTTCATCGACGGCGAGAAGGGGATCCTGCGCTACCGGGGAATTCCCATCGAGGAATTGGCGGAACAATCCACGTTTGTCGAAGCGGCGTACCTGCTGATCTGGGGAAAGCTGCCGACGATTCAGGAACTGAACAACTTTTCGCACTTGCTGACCAAGAACGAGATGCTCCACGAGGATATGAAATTTCACTTTGAGGGATTTCCCACGCATGCACACCCGATGGCGATCCTTTCCTCGATGATCAATGCCGCCGGTTGTTTTGTTCCTCAAGTGCTCGAGCCCGGGGACGAAAAATTCGTTATTCAGGTCGCCCGCCTGATGTCCCAGGTCCGAACGATTGCTGCATTTTCTTACCGCAAGTCGCTTGGATTGCCCATCATCTACCCGAAACCGACATTTAAGTATTCGGCAAATCTGCTCCACATGATGTTCTCCGAGCCGTACGAGGATTACGGCCTGCTGCCAGAAGTGGTTCAAGCGCTCGATTTGATCTTTCTTCTGCACGCGGATCATGAGCAGAACTGCTCGACCTCCACCGTGAGAATGGTGGCATCCAGCAAAGCCAATCTGTTTGCCTGCGCGGCGGCGGGCGTTTGCGCCCTATGGGGACCGCTGCACGGCGGGGCCAACCAGGCCGTCCTCGAAATGCTCGAAGAGATCCACCAGTCGGGAGACAACGGATCGAGATTTATAGAGCAGGCAAAGGACCACAAATCAGGGAAAAAATTGATGGGATTCGGGCACCGCGTGTATAAGCACTATGACCCGCGGGCACAGATCATCAAGGTCAAGTGCGATCAGCTGCTCGTGGCGCTCAATAAAAGAGACCCTCTGTTGGATATCGCAAAAAGGCTGGAGGAGGCTGCGTTAAGCGATTCGTATTTCCTGGAACGGAAGCTGTATCCCAACGTCGATTTCTACAGCGGAATCATCATGCGAGCCATCGGCATTCCGATCGATATGTTTACGGTGATGTTTGCCATCGGGCGGATGCCGGGATGGATTGCAAATTACAAGGAAATTCTGGACGACAGCGAAGCGCGCATCTACAGGCCGCGTCAGGTATATCAAGGACCAACGGAAAGGCACTATGTGCCGATTGAGAAGAGATAAAAAACACATGCTCGAATATTTCCCGGCGGTGCGGCCATGAAACAAGTCGCGGTGATCGGAAGCGGCAACGTGGGTGCGAATTGCGCCTTCTTCATCGCGGAAAATCGCGCGGCATCCGTTCTGCTCGTGGATGTGAAGCAGGGGCTTTCCACGGGCAAGGCCCTGGACATATCGGAAGCGGGGCCGATCCGCCACTACGATACGGCACTCCGCGGCAGCGACGATATCGGGGCGATTCGCGGAAGCGACATCGTGGTCATCGCGGCAGGAAGGGTCCGCAGACCGGGCGAAAGCCGTGAGGATCTCTATCGTGACAATGGGCAGATACTCCCGCGGATCTGCGCGGACATCCGTGAATTCGCTCCCAAGGCTGTGGTGATCAACGTCATCGAGCCCGTGGACATGACGACTCTGCTGATGCAAACGCTTCTCGGATTCGACCGCACGCGGGTGCTCGGAGTCGGAGGATTGTTGAGCGCAACGCGGTTGCGATATCTGGTCAGCACAGCGCTTGGCGTTTCGCCGCGCGAGGTTACCGGCATGGTGGTCGGGCCGCACTCTCCGGATATGGTTGTGATGAGAAATACCGTCAGAATCTCCGGGATCCCCGCGGACAGGCTGCTGACAAGAGAGCAATTCGATTCGATCGTTGCGGAAGTGCGCAAAGCCGACGACACGATCCTTTATATGTCGCAGCAATCCGCCGCGTTCTATGCCCCCAGCGCCGCGATCGCCGCTTTGGTGGATGCGATCCTGCGGGACAAAAAATCCGTGCTGCCGGTTTCCATCAGGCTGGAGGGGGAGTACGGCCAGGCCGGAATTGCCGTCAGCGTCCCTGCTCGAATTTGCACTCAGGGAGCGGATCGGATCATCGAAATCGAAATGAGTGAGGGAGAGCGTGAGGAGTTTGAAATCGCGACGGCGTCGTTGCGTGCGTCGATAGAGCGCGCAGGGGGCTGGTTCGACCGAACGGGAGGTGCGCGCGATGCCTAGGCGAAAAGTCGGCATCATCGGCGCCGGCAATGTCGGCGCAACTTCCGCTTATTACATTGCGGAGAAAGTGATCGCCGACATTGTCATGGTAGATGTCGTCGAGGGCATGCCGCAGGTGAAAGCGCTCGACTTTCTTCATGCAGGTCCCATGCGCGGATATGATGTTTCCATTCGCGGAACGAACGATTTTTCCGCCCTGGCCGACAGCGATGTCGTCGTGATCACGGCCGGCGTGGCCCGAAAACCCGGCATGGATCGGATGGACCTGCTGAAGGTGAATGCGGGAATCGTCAAATCGGCGGCAAAGCACATTGCGGAATATGCGCCCAATGCAACGGTAATCGTCGTTTCCAATCCGCTCGATGTGATGTGCCACGTGGCTTTCCGGACGACCGGCTTTGCCGTGCGGCGCGTCGTGGGCATGGCCGGCATTCTCGATTCGACCCGCTTTCGCTACTTTGTGGCGGAGGAGCTCCAGTGCGCGCTCTCCGACGTTCATGCGATGGTGTTGGGAGGGCACGGGGATCAGATGGTACCGCTGCCGCGATTTACCACGGTCGCAGGCATCCCGATTACGCAGCTGCTGGCGAAATCCGTCATCGACCGGCTCGTGGATCGGACCCGCAACGGTGGAGGGGAAATCGTGGCGCACCTCAAAACCGGATCGGCCTATTATGCACCCGCGGCGTCGGTCGCGGAGATGGTCGAGTCCATCATCACCGACCGCAAAACGCTGGCTCCGTGCGCCGTGTATTTGCGGGGAGAGTATGGAATCCAGAACCTTTTCATCGGCGTGCCGGTTCTTTTGGGAAAAAACGGAATCGAGCGAATCGTGGAACTGGACCTCGATGAATCGGAACTGGCCCTGCTTCATGCCAGTGCCGCTGAGGTTAAAAAGGGCGTCGACGATCTGGATACGTTTTTCGAGATTCGATGATTTTCGGCTGTTCGACGCTACTTCTGCCCTGTCACACAAGAGGGTGCTGCTTGCGGCCGCAAGTAATGCCAGTCCGTTGTATTCAGGGAGCGCCTGAAATGAAATTGTGGAAAGTCTTATTGACGGCGCCGATTCTGTTGTCCGGCGCAGTCAAAATGCACTCGATCGCGCAGATCCTTCAGCCGCCGATGGACGGTCACGCCCCCGAAGAGCTCGCCGCCACGTTTCAGATTCAGACTCAGAGTTTCGATTTTGCCAGGCGCGAAGAAATGATCCCGATGCGGGATGGGGCAAAGCTGTACACCGTCATCTTGATTCCACGCGCGGAGGGGCGCATGCCGATCCTGCTGACGCGGACTCCGTACGGCGCGTCGCGGCGCTCCACGCGAGAGCAGAGCCCGCGCCTCGAAGCCGTGTTGCCGCGGGGGGATGACGTTATTTCCACGGCGGGTTATATCCGCGTTTTTCAGGACGTGCGCGGCAAATACGGATCCGAGGGAGAATACAGGATGAACCGGCCGCTTCGCGGTCCGCTGAATCCATCCGATGTCGATCATTCGACCGATACGTACGACACGATCGAGTGGCTGCTGAAAAACGTGCCTGAAAACAACGGCCGCGTCGGGATGATCGGCACGTCGTACGACGGATTCCTGGTGCTTATGGGCCTTGTGAATCCGCATCCCGCCCTCAAAGCTGCAGTTCCGATCAATCCCATGGTGGATACATGGATGGGAGATGATTGGTTTCACAACGGCGCGTTCCGTCAGATCATGATGGACTATATTTACGATCAGGAAGCCTCGCGCGATTCGTCTGTCAATTGGTGGAACGGCACATACGACCAGTTCGATCTTTACATGAATGCCGTCTCCGCCGGGGAACTGGGACGCCGCATGGGAATGGAGCAGCTGGAATTCTGGCGCCAGCTTCTGCAGCATCCGGCCTATGACGCGTTCTGGCAAGGACAGGCGCTTGATAAAATTCTCGGCAGTCAGCCGCTGAAGGTTCCCACGCTCTATGTCCACAGTTTGTGGGACCAGGAAGATATCTATGGCGCGATGGCGGCCTACCGTGCAACCGAATCCAAAGACCTGCGAAATGATATGAACTATCTGGTCCTGGGTCCCTGGTCTCACAGCGGTTCAAACGACAATGGGAATTCGCTGGGGCCTATCAGGTTTAACGGGGATACGGCTTATTTCTTCCGCAGCACGGTGTTGCTGCCGTTTTTGAATGAGCATCTGAAGGAGGGAGCGCCGAAAGCGGACACGCCTCCGGTGCTCGCGTACCAAACCGGCAGGAATGCGTGGCAGCGCTACGATGCGTGGCCGCGAAGTTGTGAATCGGGATGCCCCGCGGGCATGCGCTCGATGTATCTCCGACCGGGCTTCCGTCTTGATTTCAGCAAGCCGGAATCCGCGACGATTGCCTTCGACGAGTATATGTCCGATCCCGCGAAACCCGTGCCCTACAGGCCTCGCCCGGCGCGCCCGACCTATGCGCAGGATTCCACCTGGGCACAATGGCTGGTGGATGATCAGCGCAGCGTTGCGGCCCGCCCTGACGTTTTGAGCTACGCGTCGAGTGTTCTGACGCAACCTGTCGCGATCAGCGGCCAGCCGATCGCGAACTTATTTGTTTCGACCAGCGGCACCGATTCGGATTTTGTCGTGAAGCTGATCGACGTCTATCCCGACCTGTACCCGTCGCAGCCCGCGCTTGGAGGGTACCAGCTGATGATTGCGGCCGATATCCTGCGAGGCCGATACCGCAGGAACTTTTCGCGGCCGCTGCCAGTCAAGCCTGGAGAAGTGGAGCAATACCGCTGGAACCTGCCGACCGCGTCCCACGTGTTCCTCCCGGGGCACCGCATTATGATGCAGGTTCAATCAAGCTGGTTCCCGCTTTATGATCGCAATCCGCAAACCTATGTAGACAATATCTTCTTCGCAAAGCCGTCGGATTTCCGCAAAGCGACGCAGCGCGTCTATCGTACCGATACACAAGCGAGCGCAATCGAGCTCCCGATCGTGCCGTAGGGAATGAACCAATGAAGCATCAACGGTGGAATACAATTTTAGCTATTACTGAGAAGTGACGACGAGTCGGCCCTGCTCTACGCGGATATCCCGGATCCCTGGCGGCAGTCTGAATTTTTCTTTATTTTCCGGGGAATCGAAGATGCGGGTGATCGCGCTCTGCAGCGTGCCGGCCAGAAGGGGCATGGACCCGAGTTTTCCGCCGGAGGGATTCAGCCTGAGGTAGCCGTCGCGGACCAGTGGTTGCCCTTCAAGCTCCAACGACAGATCCATTCCGTGAAGGTCAAAGAGCGCGTAAATGAGCAGACTGTCTTCGAGCAGCTCTATCCTTACGTCGCGCATCGTGGTCTGCTCTTGCTCCAGATCCTGATTGCGGACGGGTTGCCCCCCGGTCGCAACCTTCGCAAGTTCCAGGAGGGATCCTGTATTTTGCGGAATCGCAGGCCTGGATCCCGCCGGCTTTTTCAATGCGAGGTTGTTTCTCAGCCATCCGTTCAGCTCGGATTCATCCATTTCAAGCCTCTGCTCGGTGCCCTGTCGGAGGGACGACTGAAACTCTGAAATCTTTTGTTCCGCACTTTGGGCGGCCTCAGGAGATGCTTCAACCGGGGGTGGAGCGGCGGGGTGGAGCATCAGGAACAGCATGAGAATAACGCCGGCAAGGCAAACCCAGCGGAAAACGCGGTAAAATCGACGGAAGAGTCCGGCAGCCGGCTTCGCGGGATTTGAGATGGGTTCCGGTTTGGTAAGGGATGGCTCTCCCCCGGAGTGGTATCGGGCAAAGACGATGCCGCAGCGCAAACATTCAATCCCATCTTCCTGTTGAAATCCGCATTTTGGGCAAATCATAGGGGCACTCTTCGACAGTTCTGTTCTCACATCGGCTATTGCCTGTTATTTCTTTGCTTTTTAAGCGACGCGCACATGCGCTCGAATTGCAGCTTTCGCGCTGTTGCTCGGCTTGATATCATGCTGCAGGCGCGGATGCGGCCGGAGGGAATTTTGGATTACCGCAGCAGGAAAATAAACACAAGGAATATAAACCTCAGTGAGTTTATTCAGCAGCTTGCCGCCGGAAAGTTTCTGATCCCGACGTTTCAGCGCCTGTTCATCTGGGATCCGGAACACATTGTCAATCTCTGGGATAGCATCTACCGATGCTATCCGATCGGCAGCATCCTGTGCTGGAAAACCCACACGCGGCTTCATGTCCACAGGCGATTGGGAGGTTTTCTCCTCCCGGAAGGCAACGAATCCGGCCAAACGATGCACGCCTACATTCTTGACGGGCAGCAGAGGGCGACAGCTCTGGTGGCATCTTTCTATGGGGGAGCGGGTAAAATCCGAGAGCAGTTTTCCTTCGACTTCACGCTCTATTTTGATCTGAGCAGAGCGGAATTCTTCTTCGAAAAGGATTATTACAGGCATCGTTGGGATTCCGATCCGGCATTTCTCATCCGTGTGAACGATGCTCCAGATCTAACCGCGGACTACCGCCATTCCCTCGCTTCTCTCCGCGGGTTTTCCGAATCGGCAGAGAAGAATCTGGAGCAACTGCAATTCGTTTTCACGGATTACAGCATTCCGCTGATCAGTCTGGAAGGGTATGACATCGCTGGTGTCTGCGGGATTTACGAGCGCATCAATCAAACCGGTGTGCGGCTGACGAACATGGACATCCTGATTGCCAGAGGGTTTAAGAACTACGCCACAGTCGTGGAAGAAGATTTCCCTGTTCCTCAATAATCGAATCTCATATCGCGGCATTCTCTCGGCGATCTATAACTTGTGCAGTTTTGCCACCTTTTCGAGCGCTTCGAATTGTTCCTGTGTTCCGAGCACGACCAACACGTCGCCCTTTTCTATTTTCGAAACTGCTTTGGGTTGCAGCTCGAAGGAACCGTCGGCCTTGCGAACAGCCAGAACTTGAGCGCCTGAAGTGTTTGGGATGTCGGCTTCGGCGATGCTTTTGTGGATCAGGGGGGAATCTTCGGGAATGGGGATTTCAAACAAGCTGAAATCAACCTGTCCGCCGTGTGTCACGAGATCGAGAAAGTCACTGGCCACAGGCCGGGTGGCCAGGGCCGCCATGCGGACACCTGAAATGAAGTACGGCGAAATGACTTTGTTCGCGCCCGCCATGATGAGCTTCTTTTCGGTGTCATGGATGCCCGCTCGTGAAACAATGTGAAGGCGGGGATTCAGGACGCGCGCAGACAGCGTCACATAAACATTGGCCACGTCGGAATCCGAGCAGGCCACAAGCCCCTTGGCATGGAGAATGCCGGCTGCCGCCAGAACGCCGTCGTTTGTGGCATCCCCGACGATGCCGGCAAAACCCTTCTCCTCGAGTTCTTCCAGGGTCTCCTTTTTGCTGTCGATGATCACGAAAGGGACTCGGGATGCTTCGAAGGCCTGCGCCACCTGGTGGCCCACTCTGCCGTACCCGCAGATGATGTAGTGACCCTTCATTTCCCTGATTTTTTTGTCCATCCTCTTCCTCTTGCGGTATCCGCTCATCTCGCCTTCAACAATGATCTCCACCGCCTGGCCGGCGGCATACACTGCGCTGCCGACGCCCCCGACAATGATGAACATCGTGAAAATTTTGCCGGCCGACGAAAGAGGCCGGACTTCCTGAAACCCGACGGTAAAAAGCGTGGTGATGACCATGTACACCGCTTCCAGCGGCGACCATTTTTCGATGAGGATGTATCCCATGATGCCGAGCAAGATGATCGACAGGAGGAGCAGAATGACAGGCAGCAGTCTCCGAAATGGATGGCTCATGGGTCACCTCTTCGCCCGCGTGGTTTCCCCCGAACGGGGCAATAATCCACGGGCATCATATCACGGTCCGGTATTTGCCGCATTCTTGGAGAAATAAAACGCCCCGACGTGATATATACTCACGGAGAATTGGAAAACTACGCGGAGAGAGAATCTTGAGTCGATTGGACATTCTACCTGTTACAACTGCCGCCACCCTGAGCCAGTTTATCCGGCTTCCGTGGAAAATTTATCAGGAGGACCCTTTTTGGGTTCCACCGCTGATCATCGACATGAAGTCGATGTTCGACAGGACGAAATATCCGTTTTTTAAACATTCATCGGCGGATTTTTTCGTTGCGATTCGGGATGGAGAAGTGGTTGGCAGGATCGCCGCCATTCAGAACGAGAACCACAACCGGTATCACAGCGAAAACACCGCCTTTTTCGGCTTTTTTGAATCCGTCCGCGACCAGGAGGTCGCCTCGGCGCTGCTCGATCAGGCTGTCCGCTGGGGGCGGGATCGGGGCATGAACCGGCTGCGCGGACCGATGAATTATTCGACCAACGAAACCGTCGGGATTCTCGTCGAAGGATTCAATTCCCGTCCTTGCCTCATGATGCCGCACAACCCGGCGTATTACCCCGGTCTCATCGAAAATGCAGGGTTCGGCAAGGCGATGGACCTATATGCCTGGTGGCTCCTGACGGAAAAGGGTCTGAATCCCAAAATCATTCGAGTCGGGGAAAAGGTGCTGAAGGAAGAAGGAATACGGATCCGCATTCTCAACATGAAGAGGTTCTGGGATGAAGTCGAAATCCTGGAGAGGATCTACAACGATGCGTGGAGCACCAACTGGGGATTTGTGCCCATGACGGACGCCGAATTCCATCACATGGCCAAGGATCTGAAGACAATCGTGGATCCCCGCGTCGTCCTCATTGCGGAGAAAGACGGGGAGCCGGCAGCGTTCTCCCTGGCGCTGCCCGACTTCAACCAGGCGCTGGCGAAGATTAACGGAAGGCTTCTGCCTTTTGGGCTGCCCAAGCTGCTTTTTTATGGACGCCGAATCCACCAGGTGCGCGTCCTGGCCTTAGGGATCGCTAAAAAGGTGCAGAATTGGAGCGGCCTCGGCGCTGCCCTGTATTATGAGTCCTTCCGCCGCGGCGTGGAGGCAGGGTATCGCAGCTGTGAATTTTCCTGGACGCTGGAGACCAACGATCTGATTAATCGAAGCATGCGTCTTTTCGGCGCCGAGGTCTACAAGCGTTACCGCGTTTACGAAAGATCGATTTAGTCGTTTTGCTGAAGGTCAGAGACACCCGACCGCATGCAGTTCCTCCGCCAGCACGTCGACTGCCTGGCGTATTTCCTCTTCGGTGTGCGTCGCGCTGATAAAAAATCGAAGCCTGGCGGCGTTTTCCTCGACTGCAGGATGGACAATCGGCTGAACGTTGATGCGCCGTGCAGCCATTGCGTGGCTCACCCGCATGCTCTTATTGGAGTTGCCAATGATGGCGGGAATCACGGCTGCTCCCGCGGAGAAGCCCGTATTGACGCCCTTGCTGAGGGCAAGATCCAAAAAAAGTTTCGAGCGTTGGCGCAGCTGCTCGACGATTTCCGGGTGCCGCTGCATCAACTCCAGGGACTTCAGTGCCGCTGCCGCGTTCGGTGCGGGCATTCCCACCGAATAGAGAAATCCCGGTGCCGTGTATTTCAAATAGTGCACGAGCGGTTTGCTGCCGGCGATATAGCCGCCGCAGCTGGCAAAAGACTTCGAAAGCGTCCCCATCCACAGGTCGACATCGGTTGGATCGATGCCGGGAAAATGATGGGCGATGCCGCGGCCGGATGGCCCCAGCACTCCGATCGAGTGCGCTTCGTCGATGATCAGGTTGCACTGGTAACGCTTTTTCAATTCAACCAGCCCGGGCAGATCACAGATGTCTCCATCCATGGAGAACAGCCCTTCGGTGCAAATGAGCGCTCTCCGGTACTGGCTTCGGTACTGAGCCAGCGCTTGTTCGAGCTCTTCCAGGCTGGCGTGCGGGAACGAGTATCGTTTGGCCCCGGACAGGTAGATGCCCTGAAGAATGCTGTCGTGGCAGAGACTGTCGTGCAGGATCAGATCGTTCTTGTCGAACAGATGGCCAATGGTCGTGACGTTCGTGGCGTGGCCGCTGACAAAAACAACGGCATCTTCCACGCCGATATGCTTGGCGAGCCCGCATTCGAGTTCGCGATGAACGGGGCGTTCGCCGGAAACCAGGCGGCTCGCCGACACCGACGTCCCGTACCGATCGATGGCTTCCTTGGCCGCCGCAACCACTTCGGGGTGTCCGGAGAAACCCAGATAATTGTAGCTCGAAAAATTGAGCATCTCGACGCCCTCGATGATGCTCCGATTCTTCGCCGTCCCGTCATGGACGCGGAAGTAGGGATTTTCGAGCCCGATGCGCGCGATTTCATGCAGACGCGATTCCAGGTTTTTGACTTCGGGAAAGTCGGCGATATTCCAGCACTCGGAGGCAAGAGAGGACGATTTTGACGTTGCCACAGTCTGCTTGATATCCCGTATTTCAATCTGCGCCGCCAATCCGGACGGGGACAGCCTGCGGATCAGTTGCAGCAGATCTCCCACCGTGCCCAATGCGGCCACGTCCTCGTCCGGTATGCGTATCGATAGTTCTTCCTCGAGGACGCCGATCAGCTCCATGACCGCGACTGAATCCAGACCGAGTTCCGGGATTCTTGTTTCCGGGGTAATGTCCCCGAGCTCTTTCAGGCTGATGTCATAAACCGCAGCCTTGAGAACGTGTATCAGTTCCTGATCCGTGCTTTGCATTTTGAAAACGCTCTTTTATGAGAAACCTGCCGGGCGCACACACCTGCATCGGCAGAGATGAAATAGAAGTATAAGACGAAAGACGACACCCCGGATTTCGTCAGCGCAAGGCCATGCCTTCTGCTCGAGAAGATTCCGTACCGTTGTCCGGAAAACCGAGCTGGCCGCCCTCAAACAGCGCCTTCGTCTGCCTGCGCTGCAGTTTGCCACTGGAAGTTTTCGGAATGGATCCACGCCCGACAAGAACGACTCGATATACCGAAAGGCCGAGCGCGGACCGCACTTGTTCGCTGATCGCCAGTGTCAGGCCCGCACTGTCGGTCATAGTGGTTTCCGCGATGATCACCAGCTTTTCAGTGGAATCCCCGTTGACAGAGAAGGCCACGACGCTGCCTTTGCGAATACCGGCAATTTCCTCGACAATCCACTCGATCGCCTGTGGCGGATAGTTGCGCCCGTTGATGATGACCAGATCCTTCTGTCGCCCGGAAATATAGAGATCGCCGTCGAGGATGAATCCGAGGTCGCCGGTGTGAAGCCAGCCTCCCTGCAACAGCTGACGCGAGGCTTCCGGATTCCGGAAGTATCCGGGCGTGACGCTCGGACCTCTGAACACGATTTCGCCCACGCGCCCATCCGGCAGTATTTCGCCCCTGTCGTTCATGATCCGCACCTCGTGATCCGGAATCGTGCGCCCGCAGGAGACCAGCTCGAAGCGGTTCTTGGGTTCCGTTGCGTCATCGTTCGGAGCGATCGGACGCGCAACGTTCAGGGTTTCGTATGCGTAGCGGTCGATCACGAGTTTCTGCATCGGTTTGTGCAGATTATCGAATGCGATCGCGAGCGTGGCTTCTGCCATTCCATAGCAGGGCAGAATGACCTTCCGCCGGAGGCCCAGGGGGGCAAAGGCTGAGATGAAGCTCTCCATCGTTTTGGGGTTGATCGGTTCCGAACCGCAGCCAAGCACGCGCAAGCAGGACAAATCGGTGCTTCGGGAAATCTTTGCAGCCCGCTTTGCCGCCAGCTCAAAAGCAAAATTCGGCCCGAAGGTAACCGTGCCTCGGTATTTGTGAACCGTTTCCATCCAAATGCCGGGATGCTTTACGAATGCAATTGTCGGGATGAAGACAACCGGGATTTGGGCGACCAGTGTGGCAATCACAAATCCGATTAGTCCCATATCGTGATAGAGAGGAAGCCAGCTGACGGCTTTGTCGAGGTCGGAATTAATCTCGAGCGAATTGATGATTGCCCTCGCGTTGGCGAGCAAATTGCGGTGTGTAACGATGACGCCTCTCGGCGCCGAAGTGGAGCCCGATGTAAACTGGAGGAAGCAAGGCTCATCCTGCCGCGTTGCCGTCTCGTGCAACTCCAGGTCTCCGTTCATCCTCTGCAGCATTTCGATGTCCAGGACGCTCTTTAGCGTCGGGACCTTGGATAGCACAGGCTCGAGAACCGGGATGAGATCTTTGGTGGTGAGTAATGCCTTTGCGCCAGAAACGCGCAATATACCGATGGCCCTGTCTATGTAATTGTCCAGCCGGCCAAGTGCCAGAGGTGGGTACATGGGCACCGGCATCACACCCGCGCTGATCGATCCAAGAAAAGACAGAACGAAGCTTTCCGGGGCATTCAAGATCAGAGCAAGGCGATCCCCTTTCGCCAATCCGAGGGCTTGAAGGCGGGCGCCGATTCGCTTCGCCTCCTTGCTGATGTCCGCAAATGACCAGTCGGAAGGCGCTAAATCATCGTCAAGGAAGGTGTAGCCTTTATGCTCTATGTGCGCAACCGCATCGCGCATCGCATTCAGCGTTTCTTCCATATCCTCCTCGTCCTGTCAGGGTATCGCGTCACACGCCCCAGCAGGATTTGGCCCAATTCCCGGCAGGGCGGATATCTATTATACTGAATTGCCTTTGGAATCCCACCTGGCAATTATTTCTTCCATTTTCTCCTGGTCTGCCTGTCGAACATAGCCCTTTTCGGGCAGACTTGCAATGGGTTTTACCACTTGCTGGCATTGTCATTGTCCATTATAGCCATCCTTGGCCCTGGTACCAACGAACTGTTTCGGAGATTCCGCGATCCAGATCGATCTCGGGTTTAAACTGCAGTTCCGCTCGAGCCCTGGAGGAATCGCAAATCCAGGATTCCTCGAGAAGCTCTTTGACTTTCTGGCTGTTCAGCGTTGCGGCCCGCCCCGTCAGCTTTACCCAAGCATCTCCTGCGGAGCCCACGGCTTCCGCCAGCCACCTTGGAAACGAAATTTGCCGATAGCGTTTCCCAAGTTCGCGGGCTATTGCGCGGCCGATGTCCTCCCACGTGTAGATCTCAGGTCGGGAAATGAAGTAAATCGATCCTGATGGTGTACTGCGTTCGCCAGCCTGAATGCAGGCAGCCGTTAAATCATGGACGTGAATCAGGCTGAATCGTCGGGTAAGGCGTCCGGGAGTGAGCAGGCAACCGCGCTTGATCATGCGGAAGGCGAGAAGAGTCTCGCTGTCGTATGGGCCATACACTGCCGACGGACGGAGAATCGTGACAGGGAACAGGTTCGAAAAACGCAATACTTCGTCTTCGGACAGAAGCTTGCTCTCGCCATACCAGGAAATAGGGTTCGGTTTATCTTCTTCCACCAATCCCTGGCTGCCCTTGCTTGGGCCGGCGGCGGCCAGACTGCTCATGTGAACAAATCGAGTCAAATCGGGCGCCGTTTCTGCAAGCGCATCCAGGAGCAGGCGGGTTCCCGCCTGATTCACCCGCAAATATTGATCGCGCCCGGCGGCCTTGATCAATCCCGCGAGGTGGTACACGGTTCGAACGCCCCGTACAGCCTCCCGGATTGATTCGGGGTTATTCATGTCCCCCACGACCAGGCGCGCCCCCAGTTTGCGGATCAACCGGGTGTCGCTTGATTCTCGCACGAGGCAAGTGACATGGCACCCCCGACTCACCAGGGTTTCGACAAGATTACAGCCCACAAAGCCTGTTCCACCGGTTACAAGAACGTTTCGGTTCGAACTGTCAGTTTGCATCGATCTGTTCCGTCTGTCTCTGGCTTGACCGCGCCAGCACGCGCATGCCCTATACAATGGACCAAATGAATGGCCCAAGCAAGCCCTGCGCCGCCGATCCATGAGTTACAGCAGCAATATGGACAGCAGCGCGATCGGTATCAGCAGGAAGGCGGTCCACATCAGCCCGGCCAGTGGCGCCAGGACGAGGCTGGCAAGGAATGATCCTATGCATCCGCCGATCAGGTCGGCGGCATAGAGCGGCGCGACCACACTCCCCTGATCGCCGGCGGAAACCAGGCTGGCATAAGCGAACGTGCCCGCTACAAAGGATCCTGTCAGCGCCAGCAGACAAAAAATTGTCGGCAGGCTCGCGCCCCCGCTGAACCTGATTTCCAGACCGATCGCCGCGCTCAGGGCCGCAAAAGCGAGCATCAGGGAGATGCCTAGTCTCCCGGATAATCGATGCTTCATCCGCGTCGCCGCGAAAGCGCCGGCCGAAAGCCCGGCCATGAAACCCGTAAGCAGTATTCCGATATCTTGGTACAAAATGCCGTTTTTCGTTTGATAATAGAGGAGCAAAATTGACTCCAAAACCATTCCCACAAGACCCGCAACGCCCGCAAGCGTTGTCCGTCTGATCGACCATGGCGTGCGCATCAAAAACAGTGCTGGGAGCCCGAACGCGAGAACCCATAGCGCCTTTGGAAGGAAGCCGAAATCAGTAACAGGCAAGTCCTGGAACAGGTGCGAAGGGAGGAATTTCGAAAGCCAGATCATCAGTGTGTACTGGTAGCAGATAGGCCGAATGTCGGTATTGATGGGGGCCGTTCCCGATTCGAGAGTTCCGGCAATTTCCTGAAAGCGGTCGTTGGTGTAGAGGTATCGGAGAAAATTAGCCGAAACGATCCTAGTCCGTATTCTTCTCGACTTCAGCCGGTCCGCCAGGATAGAGGGATCCCTCGCTAAAGGATCCATGGATCCAAGGACGACGTTGCTCGTTCCCGGAATGAATATTACTTCGGAAAAAACGGATCTGGCGGCCCGATAGATACTTACCATCCTCCGCGTGAGCTGAGGTGTCCACAGGTTCTCCGATGACTGGAGGCTGAATGCAATCACGCCATGAGCGTTCAGTTTTGCATAGCATTGCCTGAAAAATTCCTGCGTAAAGAACCGATTCGCTTGGCCCGATGTCGGTTCCGGCATGCCTACCAGGATCAGATCATAGGTCGGCGCGTTTTGAAGGAACTTGCGCGGATCGCCATAGATGATCCGGACGCCTTTGGCTCGGAGAGAATTTCTGATGTCCGCCGGCAGAGTGGCGGAAGCTATTTTGACCAGGGCGGGATTCTGTTCCACATAGTCTATCGATTCCGGTGAATGCTGCAGGACCTCCCGGATGCTTCCATCAATCCCTCCGCCAAGCACCAGCACTCTCTTTGGATCCCGATGCTGCAAAGCGGCTAAATGGACGAATTCCTCCGCCTTGGTTCCTTCGGTATCAAACAGAAGCGCATTGTTCTCAAATACCGAAACCTGGCCCTCCTGCGAGGTCACCGTGATTCTGGAGTAGGGAGTGTCCCGGGTCTCCACAAGGTTTGGATGAGTCCACGAAGTCATGAAACGGTCGACCGAAGAAGACTTCCAGACGAGCATAATTAGCACTGCAGCCAGAATCACGGATGCCGCTCGAAGCCACTGCGAGCAGCCTTTGTTCAAAGCCGCGAATGAGGATACGGCGGCAACCAGCGCGCAAAGCAAGGCGATAAGAAAATTCTGGCACCCGAACTTCAGCAAAAGCGTCGCGCAAATGCCTCCCGCCAGTCCTCCGAGACTTTCAATCCCATAGGCTGTGGCAAGCGATTTTGTGCCTGAAATGTATGTCCTCGCCGTCCACTGAAACAGCAGGCCGAGCAGGAGTCCTGCCGGCAGCAGAGAGATGCACACGACGCCGATCTGAACGTGCAGCGGCAGGTATCCGCCCCGCACACCCGAGAAGAGAATATGGAAGGAACGTATGAAAGCCACGTCGAGCGGAATGCTGGCGGATAACAACAGAAAAAGAAGGTGAATGCGGGAAGGAGGAGGCGGTTGCGATTGCCGGCGAAGCATTGTTCCGCAAGCGCTGCAAAGCAACCAGATCCCGAGCGCGAGCGTATAGATCAACTCAACGCCATAGAAAGCGACGCTGAGTTCCCTGAGCAAGACTGCCTGGGCAAGAATCGAGACAAATCCTATGCTGAATAAATATCCGGGCAACAATCGATCTCTCTATCTGGCTGTGAGCTCGAGCATACTTATCGGAATTGAGCTTCGCTGAAGACCTCTGCCTGAAAGACCTGGAACCTTGCATCGCGTTTCCAGCATCCCGCCGGGAGGCCTGCTTTCACACAGAGATTGTCGAGCATTTCCGCCCTGTCCCAATGATTTTCCGGTGCCACCTGTGGAAGGAATACCGCGGAAGTCCCCGCTTTCGACAGCAGGACGCCGTCGCGGCCGACGACGATTTCATCGGCGGAGGCGACAGCCTTCATAGGGGTAAGGACTGAGATTTCAATTTCGATGCTTTTTAGCTCGTTGAGTTCCACGGGGGCAAATCTCGGATCGCCGAACGCCGACTGCAGCGCCATCGATCCCACCGTCTTGCCGAGCGCAGTGTCTCCCGGAATGTGTCCGATGCACCCTCGAAGCTGTCCGGCCTTTTTAAGAGTAACGAAGGCGCCCTGAGGAAAATCCATTCGCGCCGGAAAATTTCGGGCCAGCGGAACCGTTTGCGTGGTCAGGTAACGGCGGATCGCTTCCCGTGCGAACGCCAGCAGAGTTTTCTTTTCCGGGTTCTGCAGCAGCGTCGCGCTTGCAGGAGGGGTTGCGCGATTTAGGATGGCCGTATTGCTTGGGTCTTTTCCGGGCGCAAGGACCACCGCTCCGTATCCCACGGCGCGCGACGTGTCCCCAATCAGGACATCGCCGGAATTCGCGTAGCTCACAACCACGGCGCGCGTGGCGCCGAGAGCCTTGGCTGCCGTAATGCCCGCCAGGATTCCTGCTTCCCCGCATGCCCTCGTTTCCAGATTGGGCAGGTCCAATGTCCGCATCAGGGAACTCACCCGGGAAGGATCGAGGCCGGCGATTGTCGTGAGAGTCAGGGCATCGGCCTTCTGCGCATTGATACTCGAGGGGTAGTGGGATAGGTCCGAACTGATGATGATCAGAGCCCGCCGGTTCCTTAAAACCTTTGCCAGCGCTTCGCCGAAGCGTTGGCACATTCTGGCGTCCGGCGGATGAATGATCGCCGGCACGATTCGTGCGTTCGGAAAAAGCGTTTGCACAAAAGGAAGCTGAACCTCGATCGAATGCTCCCCGATGTGCACCTCGCGATTTCGATTGCAGTCCTTGCACTCGGCGAGCAACGCGGATGTGATTTCTTCATCGACAGTGCTGGTGCCCAGGGGCGTACGGAAGGCGCCGTAATCGCCGAGCGAAATTCCGCTGAAATTGGCGGTTGTGTGATTCACTCCCAGAAGCACAACGGAGTCATAGGCACGTCCCATCACCTGGCGAAAAGCATCCGCGCAGATCTGACCCGAGTAGATGTACCCGGCATGCGGCACGATAATCGCAATCGGTTTCTCCGTGGGAATTTCAACGGCATCCTGCAGATATTGCTGAACGGCAAGCTTCAGCTTTTGGGGATCCGCCGGGTAGAACTGACCGGCGACGGCCGGCGGTCGCGTTTCAGACAGTTTTGAATCGCCGCGAAGACTGAAACCCGTATACAAAGCCAGAAATGCCAGCAGGGCAAAGGCTCGTTTCATGGTCGGCCCCCCGGGGATTGAAGCCGGTGAATCTTCAATGCCTTCCGCGACAGCCAGGCGCAAAAGATCGCTTTTACGACCAGATGCCCGCGATAGATCTTCCGCAGAACTTACAGTTCCCGCGCACCAGGTTCATTTCCGTAATGAAAAAAGAATTGCGTCGAATCACTGCCTTCCCGCACTGGGGGCAGTATGTATGATTGCCGGGATGATCGGGTACATTCCCGACATAGGCGTAGTGGATTCCTTTGCTCATCGCGTAATTCCGCGCACGCTCCAGCGTTGCCACCGGCGTGGGCGGGAGATTCTGGAGCTGATAGTCCGGATGAAACCGCGTGAAATGGATCGGGACATCGGGGCCGATCTCCCCCATGATCCAGTCGGACAGCCCGTTCATCATCTTGTCCGAATCGTTTAATGTGGGGACCATCAGGTTGACGATTTCGAGGTGAACGCCGCTTCGGGCCACCTGCCGAATACTGTTGAGAACGGGCCGAAGCTCTGCGCTGCAGACGTTGCGATAAAAATCTTCGCTGTACCCCTTGAGGTCGATTTTAATCGCATCCAGAACGCTGCACATTTCCTTCAATGGCTCGCTATTCATGAATCCGCAGCTGACCAGGACGCAACGCAGTTTTTGTTTCCTGGCCTGTGTTGCAGTGTCCGCCAGGTATTCTATAAATACCGTCGGCTCGTTGTAGGTGAAAGCGATGACCGGAGACTGCCTCGAAACCGCCTCCTCGACGATCGCTGTTGGCGATATGAACCGGTTATCGAAATCCTCGGGCCGGGATTGAGATATTTCCCAATTCTGGCAAAATTTGCAACGAAGAGGACAGCCCGAAGTCGCAAAGGAAAACGCTTCAGAGCCGGGAAGGAAATGATAAAAAGGCTTCTTCTCGATCGGGTCTATATGGATGGTGGCCGGGTGCCCGTAAACCAGGCTATGCAGTTGGCCGTTGATGTTCATCCGGGCGCGGCATTTGCCCCGCTCGCCCGGTTTGATGAAGCACGACTGGGCGCATAACAGGCACCGGACGATTGCGGGTTTGCCCGCATGCGCTCTGACCTCCAGTTTCAGATCCGGCGTGTGGCATTGAAGGCAGTCGATGCCGGGAGATGCGGTGGAGATCCAATAGCGCGCCTTTGGCGCTGCTCGCATCAGCTCTTCGGTGCGATCCGGGACGGCGGCCTGGGCAAGGACAAAAGTGCTTCCGACCGTCGATCCAACCTTTGCTGCCGTTATCAGAAAATCACGCCGTGAGATCATTTTTTTCTTCCTACTGTACGATAGTCCCCTTGTTGTTCCCCTGTCAATCCTGACAAAAATAGCCACGGATTCCACGGAATCCACAGATTCAAATAACGGTTGCATGCGCGAGCGCGGTGCGCCGCCGCCCATGCCTTCATCCGCGTAATCTGTGGAATCCGTAGCTATTTTTGCCTGACATATGTAAAGATCTGTTGGGCGCATTACACAAAATTTGGCCCGCTTTTATTTCTCCGAGCAAAGCGTTCCGGGCATTATGGGAAATTAGGGCGCGTTTACCGGCTTAGCCGTGCTAAAATCACCCTGCTTGAAGGTATGAGCCATGCTTCCCGCGGTTGTGGAAGCAGCCGGGTTGCAGTCTCAAATTTTGGAGATGAGGGGGAGGATAATCCAATGGTTGATGAAGATCTGAAGTCGGAGGTAGAAAGGCTCAGGGCTGAGAATGAGGCTCTCAAGAGGTCTTCTTCCAAAGGGCTTTCCATGAAAGTCAGCGAAAAAGGCGCACTCTCGGTCTATGGGCTTGGCAGGTTCCCTGTCACACTATATAAAGAGCAGTGGCTTCGACTTCTGGAAATGACGGAAGATATACGCGCTTTCATCAGGCAGAATGACGCACAGCTCAGATCCAAGGGACAATAGCATTAGTCTCCCCAGCGCGGTTGGGCCGAATTCTCGATAAGCGGTATGCCTAAACTCAGTAATGCATTGCGGGCCCTGCGATACCGCAATTACCGACTCTTTTTCGCCGGCCAGCTTATTTCCCTTATTGGAACATGGATGCAGAATGTCGCCCAGTCCTGGCTGGTGTACAGGCTGACCGGCTCATCGTTCCTTCTCGGCTCCATCAGTTTTGCATCGCAAATTCCCATTTTTCTTCTGGCCTTCGTCGGCGGAACGATCGCCGATCGATACAACCGGCATCGGATCGTGGTTGCCACCCAGACGGCATCGCTGATTCTTGCTCTCGCGTTGTCTGTCCTGACGCTTACCGGCGCGGTCCGCATCTGGCATATCTTCGTCCTCTCGATTCTGTTGGGTGTCGTAAATGCGTTCGACATGCCGGCGCGACAGGCCTTCGTCGTGGAACTGGTGGAGAGGGAGGATCTGATGAATGCGATCGCTCTCAACTCTTCCATCTTCAACGGGGCGCGCGTGATGGGGCCGGCGGTCGCGGGCGTATTGATTGCGGGAATCGGAGAGGGTTGGTGCTTTTTTGCCAACGGAATCAGTTACGTTGCGGTTATTGCCGGGCTGCTTCTCATGAAACTGAAGCCGCGGAGCGGCATCCGCCATAAAGAGTCGGCCGTCAGCGATGTTCTGGAAGGATTTCACTTCGTGCGCCGCACCCGCCCCATACGCACGCTGTTGCTGCTGCTCGGATTGTTCAGCATAGCCGGAATGCCCTACTCGGTGCTCATGCCTATCTTTGCCGACAAGGTTCTTCACGGCGGGCCTCGAGGTCTCGGTATTCTGATGGGCGCGACAGGACTGGGGGCCTTGATCGGATCGGGCATGCTCGCCGCCAAGTCCGGCACCCGCGGGCTTGGGAAACTCATTGCCATCGCAAGCACAGGATTCGGCGTCGGGCTCGTGTTGTTTTCGCTCTCCCGTTACTTCTGGCTTTCCGCGGTATTCCTCGTCCCGGTCGGCATGTCCTTCATGATGGCGATGGCCTGCACAAACACACTAATACAAACCATCGTCCCGGATCACCTGCGTGGGCGCGTCATGGCGACGCACGTATGGATGTTCCTGGGGATGACGCCGTTCGGTGCTTTTTTGGCCGGAGCGGTTGCGGCGCATGCGGGGGCGCCGACGACCATGTTGATGGGAGCGATTCTCTGTCTGGCGGGAGCCGGGCTGTTTGCATCCCGGATGCGTGGATCACAGCTCGCTGGACCTATTCCAATCCAAACCCACGTAGAATTCGATACCGATTCCAAAAATACTGCTTAAGCCGCTTTGAACGGCCTATAGGCTAAAGCCTCCAGCTTTGCCCCCATTCTGAGGGCTTCCTCTCGTCACCCGCTTCGGGGGTGGAAGTCGATTTTATTGCCCGCAAAAAATGGACTTTGTAATCCGGGAGAATATTTGTATTCTATGTGTTTTGAATTTGGCAGGCGGCCTGTTGCGAGGGGCTGAAATCGGGAAAGGCACCAAAATCAGCCGCGGAAAGAAACTCGGTATCATCATAATAAAACCCATAAAAAAGAAAGCTCAATAGAACTTACGGAGGATGGCACATGGCAAATCTTGATCCAACTAAACTTGCTGACTGGCAGATCGCGTTTGAATGCGAAAAAGACATGAAAACGGTCAAGCAGATTGCGGATGGACTTGGAATTAAGGATAAGGAACTGATTCCTTACGGACATTATTATGGCAAGGTGGATTATCGGGCCATAATGGAGAGAGTAAAAGACAAACCGGACGGCAAATACATCGACGTTACGGCGATCACCCCGACTCCTCTCGGAGAAGGCAAAAGCACTTCCACCATGGGCCTGGTCCAGGGCATGGGAAAGCGCGGGAAGAAAGTTACCGGCGCAATCCGTCAGCCTTCGGGCGGACCGACCATGAACATTAAGGGAAGCGCAGCGGGCGGCGGACTGGCGCAGTGCATTCCTCTCACCCCGTTCTCCCTGGGATTGACCGGCGACATCAACGACATTATCAATGCCCATAACCTGGGAATGATAGCACTCACCTCCAGAATGCAGCATGAATACAACTATGATGACGCCATGCTCGCGTCCAAGAAACTGAAACGCCTGGATATCGATGCCAGAAACGTTGAAATGAAGTGGGTCATTGATTTTTGCGCCCAGGCGCTGCGCAACATCACCATCGGCCAGGGCGGCAAAATGGACGGATTCCTGATGCAGTCCGGATTCGCCATTGCGGTCAGCTCTGAATTGATGGCCATTCTCGCGGTTGCCACAAGCCTCAAGGACATGCGCGAGAGAATCGGCAAAATAGTTGTCGCGTACAACAAGAACGGCGGTCCCGTCACAACAGCCGACCTTGAAGTGGACGGTGCCATGTGCGCGTGGATGGTCAACACGATCAATCCGAACCTGCTGCAGACGATCGAAGGACAGCCGATCTTCGTGCATGCCGGACCGTTTGCCAATATCGCCATCGGACAGTCCTCCATCGTGGCGGATAAGCTGGCTCTGAAGCTTGCGGAATATCACATCACCGAAAGCGGATTCGGCGCCGACATCGGATTCGAGAAGTTCTGGAATCTTAAGTGCCGCTACTCCGGACTGACGCCTAATTGCGCGGTTGTGGTTGCCACGGTTCGCGCTCTCAAGAGCCATGGCGGCGGACCTCCGGTTCCTCCGGGCAAAAAGCTGGATCCTGTTTACTCGCAGGAAAATGTTGAGCTGGTGGAAAAGGGCTTGCCCAACCTTCTCAAGCACATCGAGAATGTGAAAAAAGCCGGAATCAATCCGGTGGTTTGCATCAACTCGTTCTATACAGACACCAAGGCCGAAATCCAGTGCATCAAGAAGAACGTCGAAGCCATCGGCGCCAGAGTGGCTGTTTCCGAGCATTGGTTGAAGGGCGGCGACGGCGCGCTCGAACTGACGGATGCCGTCATCGACGCCTGCAACGGGCCGAACAACTTCAAGTTCCTTTATGAGCTCGACATGCCGCTCGGCAAGAGAATCGAGACCATCGCCAAGGAAATTTATGGCGCGGATGGTGTGACTTACACGCCGGCCGCCAAGGCGAAGCTCTCCAAGATGGAAAAAGATCCTGAGCTTGTCAAGCTCGGCACCTGCATGGTGAAGACTCATCTCAGCTTCTCCCACGATCCCAATATCAAGGGAGCTCCCAAGGGCTGGACGCTGCCGATCCGCGACATCCTGACCTACAAGGGTGCGGGCTTCGTTGTCCCGGTTTCCGGGGACATCACCCTGATGCCGGGTACCGCATCGGATCCTGCGTATAGAAGAGTAGATGTAGATGTGGAAAGCGGAAAGGTTACTGGTGTTTTCTAGTCCTTTCTAAAAAAATCGGCGCCGGAGGCTAGTCCCCGGCGCCGATCTCTCCCAAGCCAAATCCTTCTCCCAATTTCAAAATCCCCTAGTGTAGTGCGTCGAACAGATCTCCACATATAGCAGGGAAAAAACCCCACCCAACCGACTAGGGATGGCAACTGGCTTACGAAGCGTTTAAGCAATATAGCTGCGCTTATCAATGACGCAAAAACGCTTTGCCAGCACCAAGCGTTATTTATACGCGTCCTCTATTGGATCCTTGCCAAAATTGGCTTTAGCCCATGGGGCATAAAATATAGGTATCGATCATAAATAAGCATCGATCAGACTGATCAAGTACTCTTACATAATGCCGTAGGATATTGCTTATATTCAAGCTGAAAGCTAAGCTGATCGCTGAGAGCTGACGGCTGAGAGCTCCAGCGCGGCCGGCCATGCACTCACCTCAATTGGGTTGCGGCCGCTGGCCGCGCTGTGTAATCTGTGGCTATTTTTGTTTTTGAGGTTTTTGGGTAGATTTAGTTCATACCGATCAAATGTCGGGAAATCTATGGCGCACCACACCGGCAATCCGACAATTTCAAGTGCGCGGTTTCGACGATGGCCGGTTACTTGATTCCGGGCTCGGTCATATTTCTTAAATTGAAAATTTCATCGAGCCTGTCCTTTGTCAGGAGGCCCTTTTCCAAAACAATCTGAGAAATGGGACGGCCGGAGGAAAGGTATTCCTTGGCCACTTCCGCTGCGGCGGCATATCCGATATGGGGATTCAATAGCGTCACGATGCTCATGCTGGAGGCGGCCAGTGTTTCGCATCGTCCGGCATCAGCCTGGATTCCCGCAATGCAAAACTTCGTGAATGCGCCGACGGCATTGCCGAGAATTTCTATCTCGTGCAGCAGGTTGAATGCAACCACCGGCATCATCACGTTCAATTCCAGTTGCCCTGCCTGCGCGGCCAGCAGGATCGTGGTATCGCAGCCGATGACCTGAAAACAGACCATGTCGAGCATTTCGGCCATGACGGGATTGATCTTCCCGGGCATGATCGAGGATCCCGGCTGAACAGCGGGCAGCGCAATTTCCGCGAGGCCGGTTTTGGGCCCGGAGCTCATCAGGCGAAGATCATTTGCGATCCGGATCAGATCCTGAGCCAGGCACCGCACCGAGCCCGAAAGCTCCACGAAGGGTCTCAATGATTGCATGGCTTCAAAATAGTCCTCCGCCATGCGGAATTCGCTTCCGATGTCCCGGCTCAGTTCCCGGACCATCATCGGGCGGTATTGGGGATGTGCGTTGACTCCGGTCCCGACTGCGGTCCCTCCGATCCCAAGCTCCCGATTCGACTCCGAAGCTCTGCGGATGGATTCATGGTGCTTGCGCAGACAGGTTGCATATGCCCCGAACTCCTGGCCGAGGCGAACCGGAACCGCATCCTGCAAGTGTGTCCGGCCCGACTTGACGATGCCGTCAAATTCCATTGCCTTTGCCGCCAAGGCGCTCTCCGCCTCCCGTAGCGATGACAATAGGGATTCGCAGAGGGCGACCGCCCCGATTCGGATCGCCGTGGGGCAGACGTCGTTGGTCGATTGCGCCATGTTAACGTGATCGTTGGGGTGGATGATGGAATAGTCCCCTTTGCGTCCGCCCAGGATCTCGATGGCCCGATTGGCAATCACTTCATTGGCATTCATGTTGTGCGAAGTGCCGGCGCCGGCTTGATAGACATCCACGACAAACCATTCCCGCAAATTGCCGCTCAGAATTTCCTCGCAGGCTTTGATGATTGCGTCGGCTTTCCGTTGATCGAGCAGCCCGAGGTCCCGGTTGACTCCGGCGGCAGCTTTTTTAATGCGAACTGTTGCTTCGACATAGGAAGGCTTCGGCTTCAAGCCGCTGATTGGAAAATTTTCGACTGCGCGATCCGTCTGGATGCCGTAATACGCATCTGCCGGAATTGCCCGCTCGCCCAGAGAATCCTTTTCAAATCGTGTTTGCATCGCATTTCTCCCTGATTAAGATTGAACAAAGCCGCCGGCTAAAATCAAGGAGTTAATTCCGGAGGGAGCCGGAATCACGAAATTGGTGCGGTCGCCTTGGGAGTGCGTCGGAGATTCCTGAGATCTGGTCAGTCTCAATTGCAAAAAGCAAGCCACGGATTAACACGGATTACACAAATAAGTTTAAAGGTCTTTTCGTCCTTCAGATCACGAATGGGACAATCGCCTTCACTCGTTTCCGGTAATCCGGGTATTCATCGGGGAAATGCCGCAGCATGAGCGCTTCTTCCTGCTTGAGCTTGAGCCAAAGAGCGGCCATCATTAAGGGCATCGCCACCCAGCCGCGGAGCCTGCCGATTTCGATGGCTGTGCCGAGACCCATCGTCAATAGGCCGGTGTAAATGGGATGCCGCACAAAGCGATAAGGCCCGCGCCGGATTAATTCGTGCCCCTGCTTGAAGGTTACATCGCTGCTCCAGTTGCCCGCCAGCGTCCGGCGTGCCCAAAGCGTTACGAATAACCCCAGGACGCAAATAAATCCGCCCATTGCAATCGCCCAATCTGCATGTGACGTCACGGATGCATTCAGCGTTGGCGGCAAATACCAGGCGGCCAGCAGATAATAGCTGAATCCCAGCGGAATTCGATGGGCCAGGGCGGACCATACGCTTTGCCTTTCCGCAGTCACCTTTACCCTCCGCGCGTTGATAATCCAGTATGCAAAGAAACCAATCCAGCAGCCGAGGACAAGGGTACCCGAAATCGCTGTCATGCTGAATTTGCTCAAGACATCTCCTATTCTGGCGCGCGGTTCCCGGGATGCAGGATCGCGGAAAATATCAATCAATATTTCATTCTGCATCCAATAGCCCCAAAAGTGGAACTATATAGGTAAATAGAAAGCAGTATTGACGTCAGAGGAGTGAAGCGATCAGTGGTTTGGGTGCATTTGGATTCTGGCTATTTTGGGCAGCAGTCGTTGTGACGACTGCCTGGGTTGTAGTCCGCAAGGCTAAGATACGGCAGGAAACACTAATTCACTTTGCGGAAGGAGGGCAAGGACTGGACAAGGATCTCATCGAAAAAATTCTTTTCTCAAGTGGGATAAATCGAGCTATCTCCGAAAAGTCCGCGCGCGATAGACGCAGATTGCAAAGGCTTCCGATTCGATGGGCTTGCCGGACTCATCCATGGCCGGTGCAAATTTCCATTTTTTGACCGCCTCAATGGCAGCCGGCGTTATGAAAATCATTCTTGACAATGACGAAAGAATTCGTCATAATGACGAACAGATTCGTCATAGTGGAAGAGGGGATCCTCATGAAACAGAATATCAAACGTCCTACCGATGCGGAATTAACAATTCTTCAGGTTCTCTGGGACCGGGGCCCCAGCACGGTCCGAGAGGTTTACAAAATCCTTAACAGCGACCGGAACGTCGGCTATACGACAGTGCTTAAATTCATGCAGATCATGACGGACAAGGGTTTGGTGGAGCGGGACGAGAGTTGCCGCCCGCAACTCTATCGCCCCTGCCTCCCGAGAGAACAGACCGAGCGCCAGTTGATCAAGGACTTGGTTGACCGCGCCTTCGGCGGTTCTGCCAAGCGGCTTGTGATGCAGGCCCTGGAAGTGAAAAAAGCATCACCCGGTGAATTGGCTCAAATCGAAAAGCTTCTCAATAAGCTCGAGCGAGGTGAAAAATGATCCCATTTATTTTCGACAACCCCGCCGTGTTGAGGATGGGATGGGCATTGCTCCACTTTCTCTGGCAGGGGACTGTGATCGCGCTGGCACTCAAGGGAGCATTGATGCTTTTGGGGCAACGCTCCTCCTCCAGGCTTCGATATGCGCTCGCCCTTGCTTGCCTGTTCCTGATGGCGGCGCTGCCCGTTTTCCTTCTCTGCAAGCCGCAAAGAAGCAATTCGAATATCCCTGCGGCATACGAAACCGTGCAGTTCGAGACGGCATCCTTCACGGGTTCAACCGCGACTGCAATCCCAATCGATCGAAAGCCGGATTTTCGCCCCGATGTATCTCAGCGTGTCGCGCCGTTGATTCCCTGGATCGCCGCAGGTTGGTTTCTCGGGATGGCGCTGCGGTTGCTGAAGACCATCGGGGGCGTCCTTCAGGTACGATCCCTTCAACAGAAGGCAGCAGGTCGTTGCGAAATAAAAACGACTGCATCCTTTCACCGATTGGCTGCCCGTGCAGGAGTTGCCGACTTTCCCATCCTGGAATCCGACCTAGTTTCTTCCCCGACCGTTGCCGGATGGTTCAGGCCTGTTATTTTGCTGCCCAAAGGCGTTTTGGAAAAACTCGATCGTCCGATGCTGGATGCGCTCGTGGCTCATGAGTTCGCGCACATCCGGCGCCATGACAGCGTAATGAATCTGTTGCAAACCGTCGTCGAGGACATGCTTTTCTTCCATCCTGCCATGTGGTGGGTAACCAGGAGTGTCCGTGCCGAACGTGAGGCTTGCTGCGATGACGACGCGGTGGCCATCTGCGGCGACACATTAGTTTATGTCCGCGCGCTTTCACAGGCCGAGCAATTCCGATCTTCCATACCGGTCATTGCCCTGAGCAGTTCCCCTCTCTTACAAAGAATCCGGAGGTTGACTGAAATGAAGATATCGAAAATGAATTACCTTACAGCTTTTTGCATTACTCTCTTCGCGGTTTCTTTCGTTATCGCAACGGCGGCAGGCTCCGCCTTATTAGCCACGATTCCTCCGCAGAGTTCAGAATCAGGTGCATCGGCGAGCACGTCAGGCGGGGGGCAGGATCTCGATCAAGCCAGGTCTGAAGCTCGGGGGGGCGGTGCGAATTCTCGGGATAAGGAGGTCAGATACTCTCTGTTGTGCGGGATTGTCATCGGCACAAAGGATAAGGCAACCGGCAAACCAGTCTTTTTTCCGCCGCGCGAAAAAGATGGGAAACCCGGCCAGGGCATGTGCGTTCTTCTCGACGTTTCATCACCGAAACCTTCCAGAGTCTCCGGCGAAATTCAGGCATCAAAACTTATCCATAAAGTTGATCCCATCTATCCGGAGGTTGCCATCAAGGCACACGTTGGCATTCGAGTATTGCTCAACATAAACATGAATGAGGAAGGGCTTGTAACGGGTGCTGAAGTTAAAAAGTCGCAGACGGTGCCGCCGGATAGAGACAGCAATGGCGATTGGGTTGGCGGCGTTCAGGCGGGCGTTGTCAGGGGCATCAATAGCGCCGCAATCAATGCTGTGAAGCAATGGAAATACAGTCCGACTCTTTTGAATGGCAAAGCGATTCCGGTCACGACGACGACTTCAATCACTTTTGCCTTCAAAAAGGATGGATCCCCGGAGATCCTCATATTTCCCTGAGGTTCGTTCCAAGAAGCATTCACTCCCGGCGGAGGAATCGTCGCGTAATCGGAATGGGACCATCGGAATGTAGCAGTTTCCGCTACGCGCGTTCAGCCACCGGGATTTCTAACTTCCCGCAATCGCGTTGATTTACCTGGCCTGCCTATTCAGCCTCCTCAGGCCGAGTTGGCGGAGATTGAGGTTTCTCCAGGCCGGCAATCAGGGATGCAATTGCCTTGCGGAAGCACAGCGGATCCATGGAAGGGGGGACGTCCCACTCGTCCACCTGCTTTTGCGCGTGCTTCAACGGTGGCAATTTGCTCCAAGAGCGTTAGCACATGACCTGATGAAGCTCAACACTGCATTGAGCAACACCACCAACAACTTAAAGCAGAAGGTAGCCAAAACATAACTTCTATTTGAGGGTACGTTGAACGATGCACACGGACAAATAGGCTGCCTGATTGGTTTGTCGAAAAAAACCGGACTTGTGATCTCAAAGGAACATCGAAAAAGTCACATTGACGGAATGGGCGGATTAGGTCTGGAGCGCGGTTTTCATCAGCCTTGAGTATGCAAGGTGCATGCGGATGGATTTAACATTTTCCAAGTATCGGACGTGCCAGTATACTGGGACGGGCCGGAGGGTTGGGGTGGAATATCAAGCCGAAATAGCAAGCGCCGTATATGGCAGGGGCATTGCGGCCCTTATCACATCTTCAGCCGGTTTCGCTTGGTTCGGATGGGGCATTGCGGCGCTTCGGGGTATCCCTTCGGCTATGCTGGTGGCGTACCTATTGGCAGCCGCCGTGCTGATGATATTCGCCGTAAAAGCGTTGCGGCGAGGTAAGAAGATGATGAAATCGCAGGGTGCGTCACGAAGCGAATTTTGGCAGAAGAGACGCAAGGCCTTCGGCATTGTGGCTGTCCTTGAGGTTGTGGGATGCAGTATCGTCCTCATCCTGGCGAGCGTTCTCCACCGACCGGATTGGGCTGCTGTAGGGATCAATCTTGTTGTCGGATTGCATTTTATTCCGCTGGGAAGGATCTTTAAGTCCGCTGCCTATTATTGGGTTGGCGGTCTGATGGTTGCTTGGGACATCTTGACCATGACGGCGCTGAATTCCTGGAATCCAACGGCAGCGGCGGCTATGGCATCAGGGTTGATTCTCTGGGCTGCGGCTATTCAGACGCTCACACAGTCCTACCGCTCACAAGGATGGTGAACAATGCTCTTCAAAATAAGGTTGATGACCATTTGTACTATCCTCCTGTCTTGCAACCTCTACGCACAAACCCAATCGCAGCCCACACCCCACGCGGCGGCGCAGATAACGCCCAGACCCGTTGTGAAATATGGATCAAACATCGCCGCCGGCAGGACCTTCACGCATGACGGCGTCAAGCTCTATTACGAAGTTTACGGATCGGGCGAACCGCTTTTACTCGTGCATGGCAACGGCGGCAGCATCGCCACTTTCAAGGCCCAGATCGATCACTTCCGCAAGAGCTACAAGGTTATCGCCATGGACAGCCGGGACCAGGGCAGGTCCGGCGACAGCCCGGACAGGATCACCTACGAGAAGATGACGGACGACCTTGCTGCGCTGCTTGACCATCTGAAAACAGGGCCAGTGAATGTGCTGGGTTGGAGCGATGGCGGAATCGAGGCGCTGCTGCTCGGCATCCGGCATCCGGCGAAGGTGAAGAAGATCGCGGCGATGGCCGCGAACCTGAATCCGACCGGTGAGGCCTTAACACCGGAAGTCCTCGCCTTGATAAAATCCATGGTGGAATCGATACCGCCGGACGCCAAGGAAACCCCACAGGGCAGGCGGGAGTTGAAGGTGACGCAAATGATGCTCGTCGAGCCGCACATTGATGCCAAGGCGCTTGAGACGATCACGGCGCCCACGCTCGTTCTGGCTGGCGATCACGATGTGATCCGCGACGAGCACACGTTGGAGATCTACCACCACATCCCCAACAGCCAGCTCTGCATCTTCCCGGACGCGACACACATGATTCCTTACGATGAGCCTGCGCGCTTTAACGCCGCGGTTGAACGCTTTTTTCGGACGCCCTTTGTGGGGAAGGATCGCATCAAGGACATGCTCAAGTCTTTCGAGGCGCTGAAAGCCGCCCAGCAATAACTTGTGCCGGCCGGAAGGACTGGCGCCGCAACCTGAATCCTGCTGATCACGATACAGTATTCCGGGCCATAAGTCCGATATGGGAAACCGCATCTGCAATGCTTACTGGCACCCGGAGGATCAATCGGCTATTTGAAAACCGCGGTGTCCTGCACTTTTCAGCACTCCAACTTCGCGCTGGTATTTCTCTTCCAAGTGCACGAATATGGGAGCGTCAGCCATTTGGCGACAAACAGGAGCGACCGTGAACAGGGCTGGATTATGGATTTCGTTTTTCTCCCTATTTCTTTGCGCGGGATGTTCGCCGCCTCCTGGAGGTTCGGACGGTTTTAAAATCGCGTTCGTCCCGAGCACGCCCGGGCAGTATGGCGTCTTCTCGATGAACTCTGACACCACCGGCTCGAAAATTCTCGTCGCGGACAAGATGGCGCAGGTCCGGTTTGCATCCTGGTCTCCGGACGGGAAAAGGATCGCGTTCTACACGCTCCGTGGCCAGGATCAGAACATCCTGGACAAATACCGCATGGCCAACGAGTATTTGCTCTACGTCATGGATGCGACAGGCGAGAACCAGAAGCGGCTCCTTGATTTTCCTGTCATGGATTTCGGGTGGGCTCCCGACAGCCGGCGCCTGTTCGTCATCTCCGCATTTGAAAGTCCCGACCGGAGCTCGCCGGAAGTGCTGAACGGGACCAGGAATCCCCTCGCTTCCGTGTACGTGTTCGACATGCAAACCGGTGTCAGGAATCGATTGCCGGGGTCGGGACGGAACTGCTCTGCATCCTGGTCGCCGGATGCCACGCGTCTGGCCGTCGGCTTCGGAGATGGAGAAAACTGCGGAATATATCTGATCAGTCCTGATGGCGGGCGAAACGAACGATTGACGGATGGCGCAACGATTGATTTCCGCCCCGCCTGGTCTCCCGACGGAAGAAGCATCGCGTACGTCGCGTACCCAAAGACCGACGCAGATGCCAAGAGTGCAGGTGTTTTCGTCATCGCCGCCGACGGCACCGGCAAGAGACGTGTGGATGCGGAAACGGTTTCCTACGTCCTGTGGTCGTTAGATGGTAACATGTTGCTGCTGCAGTCCGCCAACACCGCACGCCTCATCGACCCGAACGGGCGAAAGCAGGTGCTGCTCTCGGCGGGAGCAGGTTTGCGGCAAATAGGAAATGCTATTTTCGCGCCCAACGGCAGGAGAGTGATTTTTTGCTCCAATGATTCCGGCGCCTGGAACATATACTCCATCGGCCTGGACGGTCAAAACCGCAAGACCCTCACCGGTCGGACGAACTCCTCCAATTTCTGCCTGTCGCCGCTGTTGACGCGCCGTTAGCTCGCATTATTTTCTACTTACATGCCTGTCGTGGCTTTTGTGCGCGGACAAACGCGCTCATGAACTTCCCGTCAACCAGAGGCCCGATTTCTGCGACGTCGATGCCCTTATCTGTGAGAAATGACAGGGCATCCTCTGCGCGATAAATCCGCGTCGGTTCCACCCCGATATTCGTGAACCCGGCCGCAGCGAGTTTCTGCCGGTATTCCGTCTCCTCAAGCGCTCCGGCGACACAGCCCACCCACAAGAGGATGTTCTTGCGCAGATCTGCCGGAATGTCACCGCGGGTCACGACGTCGGAGACCGCAAAACGCCCACCCGGTTTAAGGACACGAAATGCTTCATGGAGAACCCTGTCCTTGTCAGCCGAGAGATTGATCACACAGTTGGAAATGACGACATCGACGGAATTATCCGGCAGCGGGATCTGCTCAATCTCACCCTTCAAGAACTCAACATTCTGTACCCCCGCCTTCCGCTGATTTTCGCGAGCGAGGGCGAGCATCTCATCGGTCATGTCTAATCCGTAGGCTTTCCCTCCCGGTTTTACCCGATTTGCCGAGAGCAATACGTCGATTCCGCCGCCGCTGCCGAGATCCAGCACGATTTCACCCGGTTTCAGCTCGGCGAGCGCCGTCGGATTCCCGCACCCGAGGGACGCCAGGACCGCCGCCTCCGGCAGCTCATTCTTTTGTAATTGGCTGTACAGATCCGAGGTAATCACGTCGCCCTGCGAGCAGCAGGATGAAGGCGTGCTCCCGCAGCAGGCCTGCTTGCCGCCAACAACACGCAATGCCGCTTGCCCATACTTTTTTTTCACTATGTTTTTGATGTCGCCCATAAATCACTCCCCTATTTGCATACCACGATTTTTTGCGGCGCAATCGCCTTGTTTCGAGTGCAACACTCCGCAAACAGAAAACCCAACAGTTCTTCCAACCCATCGATGTTTGCCTTGCAGCGCAAAAATGTCCCTTCACGATGGACGCGAACCAGGTCTTGGTTCTTCAGTTTATCCAGGTGATGCGAGAGCGTACTCGCAGCGATCCCCAGGTCTGCACTGATCTCCCCCACCACCAATCCTTCCGGGTGTGCAGATAAAAGCAAGCGCACAATCCGCAGCCGCGGTTCACTGCCCATCGCCGACAGCATGTCCGCATACCGAATCACTTTTCCCCGTGTCACTTTCGTTGCCATCATTGCATGCCCCTTCAGGATGATACTTCTATATTTGTCGAAATATCGTATAATGTCAAGCGCATTTTAGAGTACCGGACAGGAAGCCCGTCTTGAGGGAAGCTGAGGATGAGGCAGGTGCTGCCTTAAGAATATGGCGGACTGGATGCGCTCTTTGCCTATTTCGGCTGATTGGCTACTGCCTGGTTCCTGTCTGTGTGAAGGTGCCGCCGGTCTCCTTTACCTCTGACCGTATGGTGAGGGTTTTTCCGTCGGCAGAGACCGTCAGGTGATCGACTTGCACGATTCTGCCGTTAATCTTTGTGGTCTGGTCAATCGATGTGTCGTTCACCCTGGTCAGCGAGATCGTTCTACCGGCCATGCCACTCTTGACGGGGTAATCCTTGCCATCAAATTTTGCATCAGACGCCGGTTCTCCGGTCGGCGTCAACATCGTCAGACCCTCTGGCGAACCTTTATAGCGAATTGTATAGGTCGTGGGAATTTGCTGAATCCAGGTTCCGGAAATCGCGTGCGACCCGGATGCGCCGGCAGCGGCGCGGATGAATGTAAACTTGGGCGTATCCGGCTGATTCCCGGGATCCGGATAGGTGATCTCACGTGTGAGCATCTTGCCATCAGCGGAAACCGTGTCTTTCTGCGACGCGACAATCTTGCCGTTTTTTTTGTAAGTCATCTGTACCGTCTTGTCGTCCACCACCTTGGCCGCGATCGTATCATAGGACTGCAATCCCTGTGCCGGCTGGTCTGTACCGTCCGCTTTGACATTGATTTTTAAATCGGGGATCCGGAGGATGTCGCCCCGCAACAGCACCCTATGCGGCTTGGGTCGAGGAAATTCAAATCTCCATGTGCCGTCAAATGCACTCTGTGCGCAAGCGAAAACGGGCAGCAGCAGGATTACAAGCAATGATTTTTTCATTGGTTGTCTCCTTTGTTAAATAGAAATTCAAACAGGACTTGGATCTTTATAGGGCATAATGGCCCGCGGAACAAGCAGAACGTGGGGCGCCCGAACTACCACAGCTTGCTTGCTCTTTGAGGTTTCCCGGTCCCCGTCGACATCCTATTTTCGAAACCGGGAACCGGAAACAGGAAACGCGTAAACGGCTAAAGCGGCGGCAAACCGCCGCACTGAGGTCGGATATATAATTATTTCCGGAGGGCCTGGGGATGACGGAACCTGTGGAGTTGCCCATCGAGGATTCGATTGACCTGCACACATTTCGGCCGCAGGAGATCGCGGACCTGGTTGAGGAGTACCTGTATCAGGCGCTGCAAAGAGGATACCGTGAGGTGCGCATCATTCATGGGAGGGGTGCCGGCGTTCAGCGCAATATCGTACATTCTATTTTGAAGACACACGAGAAGGTAATCGCTTTTCGCGATGCCATGGACCACGGGGCCACCGTCGTTGTTTTGAAGCAGGATTGAAGAAATTGCGGGGAAGCTCGATCAGATTTTTGCGATCAAAGGCTGGCTTTCGCTCATGCCTCCCTGGAACAGGCCGGCGGCCATCGAGGTGGCGTAATTCTCGATGCCTGCCTTTCTGGGCGCCGACGCCTGAATCGACCTGTGATACTTGGCCGCAAGAAGGTCGGTCGCTTCCGGAGCGCTGATCGGTACGCAGAAGTAATATCCCTGGGCGAACCCGCAGGCAAGGTCCCGCAGCTTTTCCGCCTGCTCGACAGTCTCGACTCCCTCCGCAACCAGCCTTAAACCCAGGTTCCGGCCCAGCGCTATGATCGTGCGGACTATTTCGTCGTCCTCCATGATCCGGGCCACGAAGGATCGGTCGATTTTGAGACAGTCCAGCGGAAAACGGTGAAGATAGCTCAAAGACGAATATCCCGTGCCGAAATCATCCAGCGCAATCTGAATGCGGAGCGATTTGAGCTGGCGCATCAATTCGATCGCCGTGTCGGGATCCGTCATCATGGCGCTTTCTGTGACTTCAAGGATCAGGCTTCCCTGAGGCAACTCCATATCCCGCATGATATCGCGGCATTGCTGTAAAAGAGCGGGCTGGAGAAAATGCTGGGGAGACAGGTTCACGCTGATGGACAGCGGAGTCCCGTCTCCGAAGCGCGCCTGCCACAAGCGGGCTTGACGGCAGGCGGTCTCGAGAATCCACTGACCCATCGGTACGATGAGCCCGGTTTCCTCCGCAACCGGAATAAATTCGCCGGGCGAAACAAGGCCGCGCGTCGGGTGATTCCATCGCATCAACGCCTCGAATCCCTGGATCCTTTCCGTGTCGAGCGATACCAGCGCCTGGTAGTAGACTTCAAATTCATTCCGTTCGAGGGCAACGCGCAGTTCAGTTTCAAGCTGCAACCGGGAAATGGCATGGGCGCGCATGGCGGAATCGAATACTTCATATCGCTTTTTGCCGAGAGCCTTGGCGCTGTACATTGCCGTGTCCGCGTCGCGCAGCAGTTCTTCGGGATTCTGGTAGGATGCGTTATACAGCGCAATTCCCATGCTGGCCGTAGGGAACAGTTTCTGTCCGCCGAGCGCGAATGGCGCGGACAGCTCGCTGGCGATCCGCTCGGCCACGCGCGTTGCGTCCTGCGTGCTCGAAATGCCCTCCAGCAGAATGGTAAATTCGTCCCCGCCCAGTCGGGCAATTGTGTGGTTCCGGCCAAATCGCGCGATGCTGTCGCTGGAACGCACCGTTGCCTCGAGGCGATTTGCAATGGCAACCAGCAGCTGGTCTCCCATCAAATGGCCAAAGCTGTCGTTGATCAATTTGAAGCCGTCAAGATCCAGGAATATCAGCGCAAGAGTTTTGTCTTTCAGGCGCCGGGCCCGTTCAAAAGAGCGGCCAAGCCTGTCCATGAAGAGGACGCGGTTTGGCAGCCCCGTCAGAACGTCGATCACTTTGCCCCGCGTGATGTCTGTCTGCGATCCCGCGATTCTGGTGGCTTTCCCGACTTTATTCCGTACGGCAATCCCACGACCGAGCATCCACAGATAGTTGCCGTCCCGGTGCAGGATGCGGTACTCATCCTCATAGTGAGGCGTCTGTTCTTCAAGATGAGCGTTGATGTCGGAGCGCACCCGGTCGACGTCATCGGGGTGAATTCTGCGGAACCATTCATCGGGATCGTCGCAGATCTCGTTCTCTGACCATCCCAGCATGGATTTCCATCGGGAAGAGAAATAGGTCTTTCCCTTGGTCAGGTCCCAGTCCCACAGGCCGTCATTCGCTCCACGCGCTGCGAGTGCGTAGCGTTCCTCGCTTTCCCTTAAAGCGTCTTCCGCCTGCTTTCGGGACAGCTGCGTCTGGATCCTGGCCAGAGCCACGGCGAAATCAACGGGCTTTGTGACGTAGTCGTTGGCTCCGGCGGCCAATGCGGTCACCACATCTTCGCTCCCGGATTTTCCCGTGACCATGATGATCGGCAATTGGGCGGGGGTATAGGTCTGGCGCAAAGCGGAGAGAACTTCCAGGCCGCTCATGCCCGGCATTTCAACATCCAGCAATACCAGATCGACGTTGTGCGATTGGATCCAATCCAGGGCGTTCTGCCCGCCGTCCGCGTCCGAGGCATCGTAGCCGCGCTTCGACAGCCGCCGCACCATCAGGTCGCGATTCATGCTGTCGTCGTCAACCACAAGCAGCCTCGACGCTTCCTGGGTCATAACGTGGCCTCGCTTTGAAGGAGCGTGACCATTTTCTGCAGCAGTCTGGGCAGTTCGATGGGCTTGATGTCGTAGTCATCAAATCCCGCCGCAAGCGCCCGGTTGCGATCCGTAACCAGGGCGTGGGCCGTGAGAGCTATGACGGGAATGCTTTTCATTCTGGAATCCTGCTTCAGGTGCCGCAGCACCTCGAAGCCATCCATTTCCGGCAGACTCAAATCGAGCAAAATCAGGTCGGGCAAACAGGTGTCGGCCATAGAGAGGCCTTCTTTGCCGTCCCTGGCAATTTTGACGTCGTACCCCCGCCTCGCCAAACGCCTCGTCAGCATATCCCTGTTCAGCTCGTTGTCTTCCACTAATAGAATGCGAGTCATAGGTCTCAACTGCATCTTTCGGCCAAACTGCAAGGTTCGTTAGGGTTTTTGTGTGGCAAGTGATGAAATTATGAACCGGCACTGCTTCAGGCTCAGAGGCATTCCCTAAAGTCCCCGTCATTGCCGGCGATAAGCTTTGAGAATGCTTGATAGGGGAGAGCCTTATTCGCTTTCCGCGACATTGCCGAAATTATGAATGAATCCAGTCAACCACAGAGTCCTCCAGTTTCCAGGCGGATGAGAAAGAGGGGCATTGGCATCCTTGCCAAGGCGGTAATATTTTCATGGACGATCACCGTCAGCATCATCCTGATCTTCACGTCTGCGATTATTACGGGACACCGGTCGGAATCTCTCCGATACCTGTTTTCGAAAGCCCAGCTTCTGGCAACGTTCATTGAAAACATGGAGGGAAACGCAATCGAGCGGGACGGCCACAAAGCCGTGGAAGACAACTGCTCGAAAATGGTGGCGCAGGGAAGTCCCGTCCGGTTCATCGCATTTACCAGGAAGGACGGGGCATCGGTTGTTCACCTGCCAAACGGCACGTCAGTACGGCAACTCGGGGGGCCGTGGCTTGAAGGAGATCTCCGGCAAAACACAGGAAACATCGCCAGCACCGAGTTTTCCCGGGATAAAATTTATCTCTTCTCGCACCCGCTAACCGATTCCGGGAAACACTGGGGTTGGATCTACATCGGCATGTCACTGGATGAATACAACCACCGGGTCTGGATCCTGTATAAACGTGCAGCCATATTGGGACTTGTCGGCCTTCTGCTCAGCCTGGCCGTGACCATCCTTCACACCAAGCGCATCGTTCAGCCTCTCCTTGGCCTCATGGCCACCACGCGACGCATTGCGGGAGGAGATCTTTCGGCCCGCGTTATGATTCGCTCGGGAGATGAGGTGGAGGCTCTGGGCGCTTCCCTCAATCATATGGCTCAAAACCTGGAGCAGGTGCATCTTCAGCTGAGAGCCTCCAGGGACTACAACCGGAATATTCTGCAGTCGATGAACGACATGCTGATCGTGAGTTCGCCGGATGGAGTCATCATGACGGTGAACCGCGCCACCTGCAAATTCCTGGGTTTTGAGGAGACCGAGCTGATCGGCCAGCCTATAGGCAAAATTCTGAATACAGCCAGGTTGAAACCGATTCAGGTTTCCGGCAGCGCCAATCTGCAGAATTGTGAGGGAAGCCTTCGCGCGACCGACGGCAGGGAAATTCCGGTGGTCTTATCCATTGCATCGATGGAGTCGGAGCTTCCTGAATCCCGCGACATTATTTATTTGGCCGTGGACATCAGCGAGCGCAAGCGTGCGGCAGACGCAAGACACACCCGGGATGAGCGGCTGCAGACCCAGAAGGATGCATTGGCTTTTCTGGCAAGCCAAAAAGAGCTCCACGACGGGAAACTGAAAGTCGCCGCGAATTGCATCACCGAAACTTCCGCCGCGACTCTCCTGGTTTCACGCGTCAACCTGTGGCTGTATACCACAGACCGGAAGCAGTTGCGCTGCATCGATGACTACGATTTCTGGTCGCGGACACACTCGGAGGGGCGGCTCCTCAACATTACCGACGGTCCCTCCTATTTCAAGGCTTTGGAGAATGAAAGAATTATTGCCGTAACGGATGCGTACAAGGATCCGCGTACCCGCGAACTGGAGGACGTTTGTCTGAATCCCAAAGGGATCCGGTCTCTTCTGGATGCTCCCATCAAAATCGGGGGACAGGTGATCGGCATCGTGTCTCACGAGCAGGTTGGCGAGCAGCGGATATGGACACTGGAGGAGCAAAGCTTTGCGGCTTCAATCGCCGATCTCGCTTCTCTGGCTTTTGAAGCGTGGCGCCGCCGCATCGGCCAGGAAGAGTTGAAGGAGGCAAAGGAATCGGCAGAAGCCGCCAATAAAGCCAAGTCATCGTTCCTGGCGAATATGAGCCATGAAATTCGCACACCGCTGAATGCCGTCATCGGCTACAGCGAATTGCTCCAGGAAGAGGCGGAGTCCAAAGGCCACGCCGAGCTCATTCCCGATCTGCAGAAAATCCACTCTGCAGGGAAGCACCTTCTCGAAATCATCTCCGACATTCTCGATCTCTCGAAAATTGAAGCGGGGAGAATGCAACTCGCGCCGGAAACGTTCGATATCTACAGGCTCGTTCAGGACCTATCCGTGACGATGGCTCCGCTCGTGGAAAAGAACGGCAACAGGTTTGAAATTGATATCTCAAAACAAATCGGAACGATGACATCCGACAAAACCAGGATCCGCCAGATCCTCTATAACCTGCTCAGCAATGCCGGGAAATTCACGCACAATAGCCATGTCTTTTTATCCGCCAGGAGAGCCAAGACGGCGGAAGGAGACTCGATCTACTTCAGCGTGTGTGATGGCGGAATCGGTATTGCTCCGGAACACCTGAGCCATCTGTTCGAAGACTTCACCCAGGCCGACGTCTCCACCACGCGCAAATACGGAGGCACCGGTTTGGGCCTGTCGATCTGCAAGCGGTTTTGCGACATGATGGGCGGGCAGATATCGGTTGAAAGCGAGCTGAAAAAAGGCTCGACCTTTACGGCCTGTTTCCCGGCGGAGTGGATTGCCAGCCAGATTGAACCCGTTCAGGATTTGGAAGCCGCGGAAGTTCAATGCGCATCATAGAACGGACTATGCGGATGCCGAGTAGACGGTGACCCGGTTTCTTCCGGACGTCTTGGACTGGTAGGTCGCCAGGTCCGCGTTTTTCATGAGGGTTTGAACATCGGGGGTACTTGCGTTTTTTGAAGCGACGCCGATGCTGATCGTGATCCGGATTTCGGTGCCTCCCGCTGCAATGCGGTCTTCTTCTATGGATTGCCGAAGCCTCTCCGCAACCATCGGCGCGTGTTTGGAATCCGTATCGCGGCAGAGGACGAGAAACTCCTCGCCTCCGATCCGGCAGACGATGTCTGTCGCCCGGAGCGGCTTCCGGAGCATCCTCGCGGCTTCTTTCAGCACGATATCCCCGACATCATGCCCATATGTATCGTTGACTTTTTTGAAGTGGTCCAGATCCAGAATCATCAGGGTAAACGGACTGCCGGTTCTATCCGACGCCGCCCATTCCTCATTCAGCCTGTCCTGAGCGTAGCGGTGGTTCGGCAAACCCGTCAGGGAATCGGTCAACGCTGCCTGTTCCAGATTGCGATTCAAAACCGCCATATCCGCAAGATTCTGACGAATCTTTTCTTTGTCGCGGAGAACTTCCTGCTGGAGCCCGATCATGCGCAATGCGCCCTTGATGCGGGCCTCGAGCACTCTCGGGATGATGGGCTTCATGACATATTCGTTGGCTCCGGCCTCGAGGGCCGCCGCTATCATTTCTTCATCAAACATGCGGGTAAAGACCAGGATGTAGATCGGCTGTCCCGTTTTTGTCTGGCGCAGCGACCGGCATAGCTCCACGCCGTTCAGTCCCGGTGTCTCCCACTCCGTCAGAATGATCTGCGGATCAAACTCGAGCGTGAGCCTGAGGGCATCCGCGTCGCACGACGCGATTTGGATACTGGCCTCCGGCGGCAGGCAGGCGCGAACGGCGTCCGCGGTTTTGAGATCAGGATCGATCACCAGGACGCGGATCTTTGCGCTTTCGGATGCACTGGATTCGCCGTCTTCAGGATTGGAGGATGCGATCAGCTGTGCCGCTTCCGGGAGGCTTTCCATCGAAGGCACGTCGCATGTTTTTATATCCAGCAGGCTGCCCCAGTTTTTCCAGTCCCGCACGCTGCCGTCGCACAGAGCGAAGAGATCCTCCTGGGCGATTCTGACCCGATTCGACTGCGCCATGACCTTCTGAAGCCAGTCGGGGCGCGCATTCGCCGGCGCGATGCAGAGAGTCCCGAAGAGCTGCGACGAATTCATGAGAAGGGCAAGCTGTCTGGTTCTGCCGTCCGCCGGAAGATTGGGATCGTCCGGATCCTCCTGGAATCGGGCGACGGTCACCCAATTGTTGGGAAGGCCCCAGTCCTGAAGGATAGCGCCCGTGAGCTCGCGGTGATCCAGTGCAAAAGTGGTTTGCTCGAGATTCAGCAGATCCGCCTCGTCGCCACGCGCAGCATCGAGGACATTGGAGTATGCTTCCGGAAAAATGCATGCGAGGGCCAGGCGTCCGGTTTGGCACAGAAGCCCACAGGTGAAAGCTTCTTCCGGCTGCGCAAGCTGGGTGCTCCGTGCCATCCTCTGCGCGGCAACCGCGGACGCGAGCGACTGCGACCAATAATTGTCGTAGCTGAACTTTTTACAGCGGCCGCGCCGGTAACTGGAAATGACCGAGAAGCCCAGTGCGACCTGCCATACCGTTTTCAACCCAAGCCGGGCAACGGCATCCGGAATCGCCGTGAATTGACGGGATCCGGCATAGAGTGCCGAATTCACCAGCTTGAGAATCCGTCCGGCCAGCGCAGGATCGCCCTGGACCAGACGCGACACTTCCGCTACGCCGACATCGTCGCTTTGCGCCATCTTGAGAATTTGCATCGCGACGCCTGTGGGAGACGGGAGTTGACCGGTCGCCTTGAGTTCGTCAAACCTCTTGGTCTTCCACATTTCCATTCTTTTCATTTCGGCATCTTCGGGAGGATTCTGAATTCTTTCTCGCCGATGCCTTTCGGCCGAACCTCGATTCCGAAGTTGGCCGCTCTGCGGCCGATATGCTTTAAATCAGGCAGCTTCCGAGTATTTCGGCATCCGGGGTAAAGAGATCAGGGAAGTGTATTTGCCGCTTCCACGAGCGCTTTCAGGGCGGGGGCAATGGCCAGGAACATCTCTTCCTGGGGCTTTTCAGCGAGCGCGATTGTTTCGGCCGCATTCACTTTCCATTCTGGTGAGGGTTGATGCCGGGATTCGATGAAATCCAGGGCTTGAAGCCCTGTATCGGCGCAATCGCGGAGCAAGTCCAGCAGGGGTTCGATCTCTTTCAGTAAAGTGGATTGCCCGACAACGGGCTTTAAGGCTGCGGCATTTTCTTTCCAGGCAGAAAGCAATTTGCGGATCTGCTGAAAAGCCTCGGATGCTTCGGACGGGCTTGCGATCGCGCGGGTAACTCGATCGCCGAACATCCGCGCCGCATCGCTTTCCGGCAGAACCGCGTCCACCATCCGGTTCAGAGGGACGAGGCTGGAGTACTCGCGGGTCTTCACGCGAACGCCAAGCGCGGCGGGTTTGAGCAGATCCGCCAGGATCTTCAAAGACGCGGCGTTTTCCGCTCCGGCGAGTCGCTGCAGCGCCTCCAGATGCTTCACCCGGTGCATCAGACCCAAGGCTTCCAGTTCTCCGTTGACGAATTCGAGGCGCCGGTACATGTCCTTTTCATCGCGGATTTCCTGCGGGGACCAGAGCCTTTCCGCGATCGCCGCCGTTCTCGGCCAGATCCGGGATTCGATATTGTCGGGATTGACGAGTTCGGCCCACATGCAGGCTTCGCCTCCGAGGACCAGCGCTTTTTCACGATCTGCCAGGCTCGCTGCCTCTTTGCCCAGGGGGTCGTTGTCGTAGTGAAACGAGGCAGGCCGCATTTGGTCCAGATAGTAGCCGTAGGAAAGAATGCCGGCATAGCCCCGGCGCACGCCTTTGGCCAGATAGGAATGGCCTCGCCAGGACTGCACGACTACGCTTTTCGGTAAAGCGGGATGAAGAATTTCGTCCCACCCGATCATTTTCTTGTGATGCTTCTCGAGAATCTTTTGCAGCCGTTGATTAAAATAAGCATGTAATGCCGAATTGTCCCGCAGTTTCTTCTTCGCCTTGAACGCCCGAATCCTGGAACTGGCATTCCACTGTTTGCCGTTCACCTCGTCTCCGCCGATATGAAAATATTCGTCGGGAAAGAGTCCGGCCATCTCGTCGATAAAGGAATTCAGAAATTCGTACAGCTTCCGGGAGGTAGGATCCATGCAGGGATCGAAGACACCCCAGGCGCGCTCGATGGAGTACGGTCCAGGCGCGCTCGCCAGTTCCGGGTAGGCGGAGAGCCACGCCGTCGTATGGCCCGGCATGTCGAATTCCGGCACGATCCGAATGCCCCGATCACGGGCGTACGCGATAATGTCCCGGACTTCCTGCTGGGTGTAATAGTTGCCTTCCGATGCAAGCTGCTGAAGCCTGGGATAGCGTCTGGACTCTACGCGAAATCCCTGGTCGTCCGATAAATGCCAATGCAGGACATTCATCTTCACGGCAGCCATAGCATCCAGGTTTCGCTTGATGATATCCGCCGGCTCCCAATGACGGGAGACGTCGATCAACAAACCTCTCCAGCAAAAACGCGGCTCATCATCGATTTTCACTGCGGGAACAAAAAACGGCCGGTCCTCGACGTCCACCAGTTGCAGGAAGGTTTCCAGTCCGCGGAGAATGCCGATGGGTGTCGACGCCTGCAGTCGTGCGCCCTGCGCCGTAACATCCAGAGCGTAGGATTCGTTCTCCCTGGGCGACTGGACCGGCTCTCCGGCTCCCCCGCAGTGTATTTCCAGTGCTGCCCCTTTCGGATCCGCAACCAGGGCATTCGACAGCGGGATGCCGGTTTTTTTCTGAAGCCGCTGCAGCATCCGGGCTACGGCTTCCGGCAGTCGCGGATCTTTATGCCCGGTTAAACTCACATGAAACGCGCCATCGAGCGTCAATCGTCCCCAGCTCCAGACAATGCTCTTCGGCACGGGCATCACATGGAGAGACGGCTGCCCGGGCTCTCCGGTCGCGATGACACAGATCGAGACCAAAACCGCCCCCAGCAGCAGAGCACAACGTAAATATCGGATCGGCATACTTCCCATCATATCGAAATCGTCCCAGGAACCGGAACCGGAATCGTGTGTCGCTGCACCGCATTTCTCCGGCTGCCCCAATTGAGTCCGGTTGCGGGCATTCCGGCCAACGACAGCCTTCGGGCGTGTTGACACGGGAGCCGCATGTCGGGTACCTTGATTGGTTGGAAATAACCAAGGAGAACAGCGTGGACAAAGAAATATCCATTATTGGCGAACCGACCGTAAATCCGGCGGCGTGCAGCTTCACGGTAGACCGGCCCGTGTATGCCGGAGGCTCGGCCTATTTTAAAAATCGCGAATCGGCGGAGCATTCCCCCCTGGCGAAGAAGATTTTTGAAATTCCCGAAGTCGAAAATGTTCTGATCGCAGAGAACCAGGTGACGGTGGCCAAGGCCGGATTCGATCCATGGCCGGCGATTGGCAAGCAGATCGGCGCGAAAATCCGGGAGCACATACGATCCGGCGAGCCCGCGGTCGACGCCGCGTACGATACCACTCTGCCGCCCGAGACCGAGATCCGGGCCAAGGTGCAGGATCTTTTCGAGAAAGAGATCAACCCCGCCTTGGGAAATCACGGCGGGTGGGTGGAACTCATCGACGTGAGACGGAATTCGGTTTATCTGAAGCTGGGCGGCGGCTGCCAGGGCTGCGGATCGGCCAAGATGACGCTGAAGATGGGCATAGAAAGAGTGATTCGGGAACGAATTCCCGAAGTGGGCGAAATCCTCGACACCACGGATCATGCGGCCGGGCGCAATCCCTATTTTCAACAGGAATAGGAACTATGATCGTGATCGGGGACGGACCAGGAGGATTGTTCCGGGGCGTTCCTGCGACGGCGGTGTCGGAAGACGCCGCATCCCGGCCGTGGTTGTACCGGCGGGACAGGCGTGATCCGGGTTTACTCCGGGGCGGATGCATCCGTCAGATCTTTGGCGGATATCGATAAATCGCGGGTTTTTTAAAAAACACCATTGCTTTTTCTGAGAATATCCGCAAAATGTCTATAGTTTGTTTGCTGTTTTCCGGTAGATTCTTAACCGACTTTCATTGGAGGAGTTGAATGGCTGGTAAAGTGATGACGAAGGCACAATTGGTTACGCTGATCGCAGAGAAAGCGAGTTTAACGAAAGCTACGGCAAATGAGATTCTCGAAATTATCGCAACCACTGCGGTAGCCGAGACGAAGAAGAATGGCCAGTTCGTGATCCCTGGACTTGGCAAGCTGGTCAAATCACAGCGCAAGGCCAGAATGGGCCGCAACCCACAGACCGGCGCCGCGATCAAGATCCCGGCCAAGACGGTTGTGAAATTCAGAGTGGCCAAGGCGTGCAAAGATGCCGTGGTCCCTGGAAAAAAGTAGGCAACACTCTCGCAAAGGTAGGATCGGGCCCTCAGAATCTGCCTGATTGGGATGAGATAGTACTGCGCCAGTCATAGGTTCTAGGGGCCTGATTCTGTCAGATCCGCATGATCTGATCTTCCGGCTCCCTCCCGCGTACGCTGCTGCTGAGGACGTTCAGGCTCAGCAGTGTCAGGAAAACCATACACAGAGGCATCAGGTTCCACCAGTAGTCTGTAATCACACGTGTGTCTGTCATGCTTCGCAGCATGGAGCCCCAGGAAGCTCCCGCATCCTGGAATCCCACGTTGAGAAACGAGAGGACGATTTCGCCCAGAAGGAAAATAGGCGCGGCAAGCGCCAGTTGCGCGAGAACAAAAGATGTCAGGGACGGAAGAATATGATGCAGGAAAACGTGGCCGGGCGTGCCCCCCAGTGAGCGGGCCGCTTCGACATAGGCGGAGTTTCTGACCTGCAGGATCAGTCCCCGCACTCCGCGCGCCATGGGCGGCCACGCGACCGCCGCGATGGCTCCGACGACCCAGAGCAGTGTCTGCAAAAAGGGCGTGTGCATGGGTAAGAGGGACCGCAGCGCCAGCACGAGATAAAGCGCCGGCAGAGCCAGGACGAATTCGGAAAAGCGCATGAGCAGGGAATCCACCCATCCGCCGAACAAACCGGCAAATACTCCCACGACGAGCCCGATGGCGGCATAGAGAACAACGCCCACCCCGACAACCAGCAAGGATGTCCGGGTGCCTGCCAGAACCCGCGCAAGAACATCACGTCCCAGTTCGTCTGTCCCCAGAGGATAATACCGCGGACCCTGACCTCTCCCGACCAGGTGCCGGTCCGAAGTGAATACTCCGAGAATGCCATACCGGTATCCATGGAAGAAGAATTCCAGCGGGTACGCTTCCCCGGTCTCGCTTTTATAGACTGCATCCAGCGGTTCCGTCAGCTCCGTTTTGTAGATAAACGGTTCCCACCGGAACTGTCCCCGCGAATCAAAAAAATGAACTCTCGCCGGCGGGTGATAAAAGTGATCGAGATCCTGGAATGCGGGCGGATTGGAGGACAGAAAGTCGGCAAACACGGCTATCAGCAGCAGCAGAATAAAGAATCCGGCGGCCAGATGAACGCCTCGCAGCTTTCTCATAATCCCTTCCATGACAAAGAGCGCGTGCGCGGATCGAGCGCCATTAGGGCGCAATCGGCCAGCAGATTTCCCACCACCAGCAGGAAACTGCTGCCGACGACACACCCGGCCAGAAGGAACAGGTCGCTGTTGAATAAAGCGTCATAGGTAATCTGGCCGAGGCCGGGCCAGGAAAAGATAACTTCGAGGACAAGGCTCCCGCTGAGAATGCCCCCCAGCATCGGTCCCGAAATCGAAAGCACGGGATTCAGTCCGGGACGCAGGATGTACTGAAAGAAGATGCGGGAGCGGCTCAACCCGCGCGAACGGGCGAAGCGCACAGGAAGAGCGTCGCGACCGTTTCTCGTCGATGAGAACTGAATCCGTTCCACGTAGGCAAAAACCGGGATCGCGAGGCACATCACCGGCAGGATGAGGTGATGCATCCGGTCGATGGCCCACTGCAGAAAACCTGCGTTCGGATCAGCGGCTGAATTCATGCCTCCCAATGGGAACCAGTGCGTGTGAGCGGCCAGCAGAAGTGCGGCCAACGCCAACAAAAGGGAAGGCAGCGACAGGATGACGGATGACAGAAAGTCGAGCAGCCGCCCCGGCAGTCGCGATCCGAAAACTCCATGCACGGAACCGACGACGATTCCAAGGCCAAAGCCGAAAATCAGGGCAGGGATTCCCATCCACAGGGTCTTCGCCAGCGCGTCGGCCACGACCTGCAGGACCGGTCTCTGGTAGAACATGGAATAGCCCAAGTCCAGCCGAAATAGGTTCCGTAGCCAGTGCAGATACTGAACATAAAAGGGAGCATCCAGTCCGTACGCATGGCGCATGTGCTCGATCGTTTCCGTTCGGGCGGATGAATCCAGCATGTGCGTGCTGAAGAAGTCGCCCGGGATGAGCGCAGACACAAGGAATGTCACGAATGCAACGAGAAGCGAAAGCAGGACCAATTGCACCGCACGTTTCAGGAGAAAAGCCGCTATCCGCATATCAATAGGACTCCATCAACGCTTTGTTATTTCCTCGGCATTCCAGATCAGATGCGGCGCCAATATCGATGGCCGCACGTTACCCAGCTTATTGCTCCATCCGGCCAGGACGTGCGGTGCGATCAGAGGAATCGCCGGCATTTGCCTTGCCCAGATTTCCTGCGCCTGGTCGAAGCTCGTTTTCCGTTCGGCGTCTCCCGTGCTGATGACCAGCTTCGAGATCAGCGCATCGATGGTCGCTTCCCATGCGCGCTCCGGCTTTTTCTGGTTCGGCTGCCAGAAGTGGATGTTTCCGCCGCTGTACCACAGGTTGGTCTGCAGATCCGGCGTTACGTCCGTGGGAGTGAACCCGAACAGGATCGCCTCATATTCGAAGGTGCCGAGAAAGCGCGCGGCAATTTCGTTCGGGAGCAGATGCTGCACGCCCACGCGGATGCCCACTTTCGAAAGATTATCCTGGACTACCTGGGCGGCCTTTTCGCGGATATTGTTGCCGCGGGACGTGTAAAGGCTTATTTCCAATGGACGCCGTTTTTCGCCGTATTCCAGGATGCCGTCCCCGTTCGTGTCTCTTAAACCGCATTGCGCCAGTAATTCCCGTGCGCGCGCAGGGTCGTACTCGGTTTTTGAAATCCCCGTATCATACCATTGTGCATTCCCGGAACTCACGGGCCCATACTGAGGCTCGCCGAGCCCAAGCAGGATGGAACGGGTCATCCCGTGCCGGTCCAGGGCATAGGAAATAGCCTGGCGAAATTCCGCTCTTTCGAAGAGAGCCAGTTTTTCGGGCTCGACGTGCGGTTTCCCCGCGCCGTCGACGCCGCGGTTCAGATTGAACCACAGGTAATCCATCGTCAGTCCCGGGCCGAGATCGTGCAGGACATAGTCCCGCTTCGCGCGGCGTAGCATCGCATAGTTTTCAGGGCTCAGGGACGGAGAACTCATCAAGTCAAGCTCTCCCTGCTGAAATCGCAGCGCTTCAGAATTAAAATCGGGGATGACCAGCAGCGTGATGGTGTCCAGGTAAGGGAGCGTTACGCCGGCACGGTCCTGTTTCCAATAATACGGATTCCGTTCCAGGACTATCTTCACACCGCGCTGATATTCCCTGAGGCGGAACGGTCCAAGTCCCACAACCTCCTGCGGATGAACGGTCGGGCCCCAGGCCGCCGAAAACTGACCGTCCTGGTATGCCTTCAGCAGGCGCTTTTTCGGAAGGATAGGCACGGAATCCAGCATCCGCAGGCCCATGCCGACGGGACGCGGAAATGTCAGCCGCACCGTGAAGTCGTCGATCTTGGCGGTGGAAGGATAGGCGCCGTCTATTTCAATCTGCCCGGCCAGAGGGCAGGCGATCTTGGGATCCGTGAGTGTCTGGAATGTGAAGAGAACATCGTCCGCGGTCAAAGGCGTGTTGTCCGAAAAACGCACGCCGTGCCGCAGATGAATGGTGTAGATGCGCCCGGTCTTGTCCGCTTCCCAATGCGTGGCCAGGGAAGGTTCGAGCTGAAAAGTGCTCCGGTTGACATGCACGAGATCCGCGGAGAGCCTGTCGGTGATTAACAGGTTGGCCAGGCCCGATGCCAGCAATCGATTGAAGCTGGACGGATCCGAGCTCACCGCGAGGACGATGTTTCCCCCGCGAACTCCGCTCAAATTTTGAATGCGGAGAAAATCGGTGCGAACGGGTTCCTCTGCGTGAAACGAGCCGTTCGGGAAGACTGCGAAGAAAATGCAAAGCAGGAGAAATCGTCGCACCCGTGTCGGCATGAATGGCAGTTTCATTGAATTCGGACGGACTGTCAAGGAATTCGAAATGGAGTCGGAGACCGTTTTGCAGAGTTTTATTGTATCCGGCAATGGCATTTTTCTATAATGGGCTCAGATCGGAGATCCCTCTCTCTTCGAATATCCCCTCAGAGCGGGGACCCCAGGCTGGGTATCGCCAGTCTGGGCTGAATCTGTGGAAGTGTCTTTCTTTTAAGCTTGGCTTCAGCCGCAGCCTTAAGTCTGTACGGCCCGTTTCGCTTCATCTACTCTCAACTGTTCTCAACTGGGAGAGTCGGATGCTTTCCCGTGGAGCCGCTATGAACAAGGAACAAAAAGTATTGGGCGAAGGTCATGTCGTGGGGCATCGATACCAGGTCGAACGGTTTCTGGGAGCGGGCGCAATCGGAACCGCATATTCCTGCCAGGATCTCATTGGGGGAGGAACCAGGGTCGTAGTCAGGATTCTGCGTTCCGCCGCAACCGCAGCCGAGCATTCGACGATTTCGAGCCGGGATTTTACGCTTCTGCGCCGTTTGAGCCATCCAAACCTCGTGCGGATTACCGATGCCGGAATTGTCGAGAGTTCCAACGGTCTCTTTCTTGTGCGGGACTGGATTCAGGGAAAGAACATTTACGCCGCGACGGATGGGATGGATGCCGAGGCTATATTAAGCGTGGTCATGGAGCTCACGAAAGCACTTCAATACCTGCACACGCGCGGCATCGTCCACGGCCATCTCAGCCCTTTCAACGCGATGGTTTGCGGCGACGAAGAAGGAACGGACAGACTCAAGTTAATGGATTTTGGTTTGAGCCGCAATTTGAGTAACGGACAACGGAACGGGGACATAGGAAGGCTGGCCTATGCGGCTCCGGAAGTTTTGCTGGGAGGCGCAGCCACCGGGCGCTCCGATATGTACTCCCTCGGCATTTTGACGTATCAGCTATTGACCCGAAGACTTCCGTTTGAGGATGAGGATCCGGAGTTTTTGATACAGAAGCACTTGCAGAGCAGCGTGGATTTGCGCCCCATCGAGCGCATGCGCGGGGGGAACCGCGTGTCTCCGCTGGTGGAGAGTCTGCTCGAGAAAGATCCGGCAAGGAGACCTTCGTCCGGAGAAGAAGTCATCCGGCTGATCATCGATGCCATGGGGAGGCACTGGCTGAATACGGATATCAAGGAAATGGAGAGCCACTTCTGCGCCTCGCAGTTTGTCGGTCGCGAAAAAGAGATGTCGCATGTACAGGAATCGGCTCAGCGAGTACGTGAAAACGGACGCGGGTGGACCATTTTTATCACTGGTGAAGCCGGATCCGGGAAAACCCGATGCATGGAAGAGTTGAAAAGCTGGGCTCTTCTCGAAGGCTGGCAGGTGGCCGAAGGCTCCTGCGAGGCTCGAGAGGCCGGAGCCTATGCTCCATACCGGCAGATTCTGGCCAGTCACGAGCCCGCGGAGGGTGAAACACTGTTCCGATTTCAGGACACTCCCCGTACGCCGACGCCGGAGATATATGATGCTTCCCCAGAGTATGCGGCCGGTCAGTATAGAGACCTTCTGACGCGGGAACTGATCCGACGCATGAAGAAGCAACCAACCCTGCTGCTCTTGCATGATTTCCATCTGGCAGACGAAGCGACCAGCACCGTCCTCGACTATTTGAGTTCCGATATCCAATCGCATTCGGTGTTGATGTGCGTCAGTCTTCGGTCCGGCGAAGAAATCAAAGGGGCCATGGGGAGGGTATTAGATTCGGTGACTCGTCAGGAACGGGGAGAGAGCATTGCGCTGGAACCCCTGGAAAAAGAAAACGTCGAAAAGCTCATTGAAGGAATGACGGGGGATGGCAGGCTGAAATCGACCCTCGGAGACTGGATCTTTAAAAGCGTTGGAGGGAATCCCTTCTTCCTGGAGGAAATGCTGAAACACCTTGTGGAACGGAGGTTCCTGTGCCGTGAGTTTGGCAGATGGAGGTTCATCGAGGAAGATTTGGAAAAACTGGAAGTTCCTGCAAGCGTAGGTGCCGTCCTGCTGCGGCGTTTAGAACTGCTCTCGCCTCCGGCCAGAGAATTGGCAAACTGGCTGGCTTTGTTTCAGGGCAACGTTCCCAGATTCTTGCTGAGCTCAGTTACCGCGCAGAATCCCACACTCACGGCCGAGGGGTTGCAGGAACTTAGCTATCGGCAGATGATTGATGTCGAAATGAAGAGGGCAGAGGAAAAGGTCGGTTTTGTCCATTCCTTGATCGCGGAGGTGATCCAAACCGATCTGCAAAAGCCGTTGCGCCGGAAGATGCATCGCAAAATAGCGGAGACCCTCGAGCGGGAAGTGGGGGTGGAAGGGCATGTGCAGGAACTAGCGATGCATTACATGGAAGGGAATGCTGGAGACATCGCCGTGCGCTTTGCATGGGACGCCGCTCTTCAGGCGCGCTCGGAGTTCGCTCACGAGAAGGCATTACGCTGCTTCGAATATATATTCAAACACAGAAGCGGTTTAACGAATACAGAGATCTGTGCCGCTGCAATTGAAGCCAGCGATACGATGTTCGCCCTGGGGTTGCCGAAACAATCCATCCGGCTCTTGAGAACGGAAATTTCAAAAAGCAAAACCGTAAGCCCTGAGCTTAAGGCGCGCATGTACATGCAATTGGCATTGTCGTATCAGCACATGGGTGATCTGTCGATGCAGGAATCATGCTGCAAGAAAGGCCTGACCTTTTTCCGGAACAGGCCGGCCGGCGAGGTCAATCTGACCAAAGCGATGCTCTGGGCCGAATTGGCATTCGCCGCAATCCTCCGATCCCGCTCCCGCCGTGGCCTGGTCTTTTTGGACAAGGCCCGCAAATCCTGCCCCTCCGAAAATGCCGCCGCCCTAAAAGGTCGCATAGAAAGCCTGACTTCAGCGATGCACCGCATCGCATGCAATTTGAGGGAAGCCCATTCTGCAAGTGAAAAAGCTACAGCTATTCTATCACTTTCAGGAGAATCATATTTGGCATGCTCCGCTTATTCTGCGTTGGGTGGTATTTTGGCTGGAATAGGCAGATTCCCGCTTGCATTGGAAAAACACGCCCAAGCCGTCACTTTAAGCGACAAGAGTCGTTCCGTGGTGCTTAGGTCTCAAGCCCTTGGAAATCTTGCGGAATGCCTATGCCGGATGGGACGCACACAAGAGGCGATGCTTACTGCGGAGCGCGCCTCAAAGTCTGTATGTGAAGCCAACAGTCCTGCAATAAGTTATGCATTTAATGCCATTTTGGCGGAGACAAAACTTGCAGCGGGTAACTATCGAGGCGCATGTGAGATCGTTGAAGAACTGAATCGAAACGCAAGACAAAACCAGGCAATTTATACCAAAGGCCATGTGCTTTATGTGGCAGCATACCTGAATTTTGTTTTGGGAAGATTTGATTCAGCTTTAGATTATGTCGAGAAATTATGCACCGTTGAAAACCATGAGACTCCTTTTTATGAACGCGAATTAGCTGAAGCTGTCAGAGCGAGAATCTTTTTCGAACTTGGGAATACTTCAAAAGCTTTGACCATCCTATTCAATCTGGAAAAAAAAGCGGCGAGAAAGCACTGGCCTTACCAATTATGCGTCATGAAGCTGTACATTGGAGATATACTCATAAAACAATGCAGACTCGAACAAGCGGAACGCTATGCCAAAAGCGCACTCAAATTGGCGAAGCCAATGCAGGCTGTTTCGCTTATGGCCTATAGCCATCTATTGCTAGGATTGATTTATTCCCCATTGAGACGGATAGATGATCCAATTCATCGTGCGTGTGAGCGATTAACTCATATTAGTGCTGATTCTTCCACAATTAAAGCCATCGAAGAGCTTCGAGAAGCCTGCAAGGTAGTAGAGTTTTCGTATCATACCGAAACCCTTTGGCGGGCTAATTCGGAATTAAGCCAAATTTTGAAACTTTTGCCGGCTGAAGGCAATTACATGGATCATGCGAGAAAAGCACATGAAGTTTTATGCAAAGCTGAGGATCAAGTGCCTTCGGAAATGTTGCCGGCATATTGGGCTGCATTCAATCGAAGCCGCAGGAAGTCAGAACTCGCTTATTTGATCGAATCGGGTGGAGAGCAGGAATGCGGTACTGGTGTTGCTATCGCGGAAATTCGGGACGAGGATAAAGCCCGAATATTGCTTCGGATGAGCACAACTGTGGGTACTATCCGGGAACTGAACCCTCTTCTTGAAGCGATTCTTGATCAGCTAATTCAGGCGATAAAGGTCGAGCGTGCCTTTATATTCCTAAAGGACGAACTGACCGGAGGCCTCCGGCTGGCTAAAGGAAGGAATGACCAGCGACAATCGATAACCTACGAGAGAGATTTGGATCGATATATTCTGAATGATGTTTTTAAAAAGGGCAGTCCGATCGTGAGCGCTAACGCGCATGGGGATCCGCGTTTTTTGAACAAGGACAGGGAAATCACCGATAAGTCAGGAAAGCTTCTTTGCGCCCCCCTTAAGCTGTCAGA
>DATJPG010000172.1:0-7820 GCA_035506515.1 Acidobacteriota bacterium | reverse complement strand
AAAACGCCGGTGAGGGCACCAGCAGCATACCCCCATTGCGAACGGCCGATCGGCACGATCCGGAGAGAGTGCCTGGATTATCTGATATCGCTGAATGAAAGGCATTTGCGGTCGCTTCTTAGGGAGTGGAAAGACCATTACAATCGCGGGCGACCCCACTCGAGTCTGGGACCGGGAACGGAAGCCGGGGATTTTGCCGGTTGCCATGCTTTCTAGACATGAGATTCCGCATGATCATCGACTAGTTGCCAAGTCTGTTCGGAGCGGCCTGCATCAGGGATATCGGCTTGAGAAGATTGCTGCTTGAAGATGGGATTGCTCGAATGCTGGACTGTATAATATTTTGCGGATAACAGGGGCTATGAGGAATTTAAGACTGTCCGATATCAACGGTCCAGAACCGTTGTCCGCGAATGACGGCCAATCGGAATCTCGACTTGCCTTCTCGCAAATTTTTTGGAAATTCACACTTGCCCTGGGTGAGCGTTTCGTTGCCACGGTATCTCCCAAGTTGATGTACAAACTATGTCCAATATCGATACAATATAGCCATGTTGTTAGGTTATCTGCTGATGGATTCCATGCGAGTGAGCGACTTCGGATCAGGGTTGTTCATACCAGCACCGTGATACCTATGGCCCTCTCCCAGATCCGGGTCATAGGCATCTCCGGGTATGCACTGGAAGCCTCATCGGATATTTCCTAATAATAGAGAGAATGATGCCATTCTGGAGAGGAGCCTGGGATGGGAAACAATAACAAGCGCGGCAGAAAAACCCGAGCGGAAAATACGAATTCACCCGGCGGGAATGGAAAGTCCGCGGGCAACCATGAGAGGAGCGCCGCCCTCGTGATTGACGACCTGACCGAGGTCGTCGCGCGGTTCCTGCCCGACGGAACTTTCACTTTTGTGAACCAGGTGTATTGCCGGTTTTTCGGCAAGGCGAAAGATACGCTCATCGGGAATAAATGGCAACCCGGCGCGTTACCCGAGGATCTGCCTCACATAGAATCTTTGCTGAAGACACTCTCCCCCTCAAACCCTGTCGTCACCATCGAAAACCGCGTCTACTCCGCCTCGGGCCGAGTGCACTGGATGCAGTTTGTCAACCGCGGGTTCTTCGATTCAGAAGGCACGCTGACGGAAATTCAGTCCGTGGGCCGCGACATCACGGAGCGCAAGCTGGCGGAGGAAGGGCTGCATAAGTCCCAGCTGCTTCTGAGAGAAATAGAGACCATCGGTAACATCGGCGGCTGGGAATTTAATATTGACAGCCTGAATCAAACCTGGACCGATGGCGTGTATCGCATTCACGAGGTCGATAAGACTTTCGATCCGACCGTAAAAAGTGGAATCCCGTTTTATGCGCCGGAGGCCCGGCCGGTCATTGAAGCGGCGGTGCAGCGCGCCATCGAGTCCGGCGAGCCGTTCGATGTTGAATTGCCTTTTATCACGGCCAAAGGGCACCGCCGCTGGGTGCGGGCTATCGGAAAGGCGTCCCTGGAAGACCGCAGAGTATATGGCTTTTTCCAGGATGTCACCGACCGTAGGAGTGCCGAAGAGGCCTTGCGCCGCAGTCAGGTCGAACTGGCCGCCATTTACGACAACGCTCCCATCTTGATGTGTGTGCTCGACGCGTCCCGCCAGGTCATCTATGCCAATAAAGCACTCGTCGAGTTCGTCGGTCGCCCGGTAGATGAAATTAAGAAGGAGCGGGCATGCGGCGTTATCGGCTGCCTGCGTGCACTCGATGATCCACAGGGTTGCGGACACGGGCCCTACTGCGCGGGCTGCAATGTGCGGCTTGCCATGATGGATGCCTTGGAGACAGGGCGCAGCCATCACGGGCTCGAGTACCGGGCTACGACGATGTATGAAGGCAAACCACGACATTTGATATTCCTCGCCTCGGTAGCTCCAATCGAGCTAGCAGAAAAGCCAAACCTCCTGCTGTGTCTGCAGGACATTACGGAGCGCCAGCGGATCGAGGAGGAATTACGGAGCGTCGAGGAAAGCTATCACCTGCTGGTCGACACCAGCATGGATGCCGTTTTCATGACTTCCCCCGACGGCGAAATCCTCAGCGCAAATCCAGCCGCATGCCAGATGATCGGTCTGTCTGAACCGGAATTGATCCGGCGTGGCCGTTCCGCTGTGGTTGACGCCTCGGATCCCATCCTGCACAGGGCACTGGAAGAACGGGCACGAACCGGCCGTTTCCGCGGCGAGCTCACGTGTCTCAGGGCCGACGGTTCAAAATTTCCCGCCGAAACCTCTTCCGCAGTCTTCAGGGATCGAAAGGGAGGAGTGCGCTCCAGCGTCATAATCCGCGATATCTCAGAGCGCCGGCAACTCGAAAAAGAACTGAAAGCGTCGCATGAACAGTTACGGGCTCTGACCGTGCATCTGCAGACAGCTATCGAAGAGGAACGCGCCCACATCGCCCGAGAAATTCACGATGTGCTCACGCATGATCTGATTCGATTGAAATTTGACCTGGTCTGGCTGAATCGACAGCTCGCCAAAACCGAGAAAACAATCGAGCCGGAAGCACTACTCGATCGCGTTACTCAAATGGTAAAGTTAACGGATACGTCCATTCAACACGCACAGGAACTGGCAACGCGGCTGCGGCCTGCCGTGCTGGACAGCCTCGGGCTCTGCAGCGCCGTGGAATGGCAAACGCAGGATTTTCAGCAGCGCTCTGGAATTCGGTGTTGCGCAATTGTGCCGGCAGAAGAAATCCCGTTGAATCCGGATGTCGCAACTGCCGCATTCCGTATCTTGCAGGAAAGCCTGACAAACGTAGCGCGTCATGCCAACGCCAGCCGCGTGGATGTCCTGCTGAAATCGGAGGCCGATCAGATTATCCTGAGAGTACAGGATAATGGTCGCGGCATTCCAGCCGGAAAGCTGGAGAATCCCCTCTCGTTTGGCCTTTCTAGCATGCGGGAACGTGCGCTGCTCCAGGGCGGACAGTTGGAGATTCGAAGCCTGCAGGAATCCGGAACCGTTATCGAAGCACGATTCCCTCACTTGCGGAAGCAGGAATAGATGGAGGTGCCCATGAGGGTTCTTATCGCCGACGATCATGCGGCGCTGCGCAAGGGGTTGATCCAGATCATATCGGACGCTTACCCCAATACGGAATTCATCGAGGCTTCAAATACGCCGAACACAATTAAATTGTTGCTCCAAGGGCAGTACGACCTGGTGATACTGGACATCTTTATGCCGGGCAGGAGTGGACTTGAAGTGCTGCATGAAGCAAAGGGAATAAAGCCATCCCCGCCTGTGCTGGTTCTGAGCAGCGCCCCGGAAGATCAAATGGCGATTCGCGTCCTGAAGGCCGGCGCCGACGGCTACCTGAACAAGCAGGCAGCCACAGAAGACCTGGTCCTGGCTGTCGCAAAACTAGTGTCGGGCGGCAGATATGTTAGCTCCTCTCTCGCAGAGCAGCTTGCCGGGCAGCTGACGACATCGGACCGACCGCCGCATTACACTCTGTCAGACAGGGAATATACCGTGCTTCAGCTGCTTGTTTCAGGCAAATCCATCAAGGAAATTGCATTCGAATTATCTCTGAGCCCCAAAACCGTGAGTACCTTCCACTCGCGAATCTGGGAAAAGCTGCACGTAAATAACGACATCGAATTATTCCGGTATGCCATAGAACACAATCTGACCGATAAAAGGTAACCGCTTGCCGGGCAGTTCCACTGACCGGAACCGCCGACGGATGCCACCGATATTCCCGATATCGCAGGATCCGCTTGTAGGCCTAGTCCTATCAAGAATTCAGCTTTCGCCTAAGGATTGAAGCCGCTTTTATTCTGTTATCCTGCCGATGTTATCTCTTGAGGCTCATCAGTATCTAACGCTTTCAATCGTTCTTGGCTTCATGGCGCACAAGATTGCTTCACCGATCAAACCGCGTACGGGTTTTTTATTCATCCTCGTATTCTTCCTCCTGACGGCAGGAATTCTGACCGCCGGCTATTTCTACTATCACCAATCGGCAAAGCATTTCCGGAAGCAGATCGAATACCAGCTCTTGGCTGTTCTCAGGTTGAAGACAGCCGAGCTCATGCAGTGGCGTGACGAGCGCATGGGCGATGCCAACAGCATTTTCAATAACCCATCATTCAGCTCATTGGCTGGGCGTTTCCTGAGAAACCCCAGCGATGCGGAGGCAAGGGATCGCCTCCAGGAATGGCTCGATGCGGTTCGGATATCCTACGGATATAACAGAATCTTCCTGCTCGATACCCGGGGAAACGAGCGAATCCATGCTCCGGAGACAATGGAAGCTCTGGCGCCTCATTTGCAGAAGGACGCGGAAGAATCGTTACGCCGGCACCGGATCATTTTCCTGGATTTTCACCGCGACGCTCCGGATGGTCCGGTATGGCTGGGCTTTCTTGTTCCGATACGGGATGACTCGGATAGCAACAGGCTGTTGGGAGTGCTCGTATTCCGTATCGATCCAACCGTTAATTTATATCCCCTGATCCGTCTGTGGCCGACGGCAAGCCAATCGGCTGAAACCCTGATAATACGGAAGGAAGGCGACAGCGTGGTCTTCCTCAACGACCTGAGGTTCCAGCCTGACGCCGCGCTTCGCCTGCGCATACCGATAGAAAAATCCTATATGCCCGCGGTGAAGGCTGCGCTGGGGCAACAGGGCATCGTTGAGGGGAGTGACTACCGCGGGGTTCCGGTCCTGGCCGCCGTAGGTCCTGTCGAAGGCTCCTCCTGGTTTATGGTAGCCCGCATGGACACGGCCGAGGCATTCGCTCCGCTGCGCGAGCGCCTGTGGATGACGATCATCATCGTAGGAGCCCTGTTGGTCGGCGCCGGTGGGAGTGTTGGGCTTCTCTGGCGGCATCAGTTCGCGTTATTTTATAAGGAACGGGCTTCGGATGCGGACGCCTTGCGCGAGAGCGAAGAGCGATTTCGCCGCGCGATATTGAATTCCCCCTTCCCTGTAATGCTGCACGCCGAAGACGGATCGGTCATCCTCACGAGCAATTCCTGGCGCGAAATCACCGGGTTCACACGCGAGGAACTGGCCACAGTAGGAGACTGGACAGAGCGTGCCTATGGAGAACGGAAAGAACAGGTCCGGGCGATCATCGATTCGCTCTATTCATTGGACGCCAGAAAATCCGAGGGAGAATTCAGGATTCAGACCAAGCATGGAGCCACTCGAATATGGGATTTCAGTTCCGCTCCGCTCGGATATTTGCCGGATGGACGCAGGCTGGTCCTAAGCATGGCGATCGACGTAACCGAACGGCGCGAAGCGGAAGTCGAAGTGAGACGGCTGAATGCCGAACTCGAGCAGCGCGTCAAGGATCGCACGAGCCAGCTTGAAGAGGCGAACCGGGAATTGGAGGCCTTTTCCTATTCCGTCTCGCACGACTTGCGCGCGCCGCTGAGGGCGATAGACGGATTTGCACGCATCCTGGTCACGGAGTATGGCGACATCCTGCCCGCAGGCGGCGGCCGGAGGGAGCTCGATATCATCTGCAGCGAAGCCAGGCGGATGGGCCAATTGATTGACGACCTGCTGGCCTTCTCCCGTTTGGCCCGTCAGCCGCTCCGAACGATTGAAGTGGACATGAAGGAACTGGCTCAGTCTGTGTATGCGGATTGTTCCAGAGATTTGATTGGCCGGAACCTGCGGTTCACGCTGGATGCAATCCCGTCCGTTCAGGGAGATCCGGCAATGCTGCGCCAGGTATGGGCAAACCTCATCAGCAACGCGATTAAGTTCACAAGGCTCCGCGAAGAAGCGGAGGTCCATGTCGGAGGCCGCGTCGACGAGGTTACAAACACATATTATGTCAAAGACAACGGAGTCGGCTTCGATATGAAATACGTCCACAAATTGTTCAGCGTTTTTCACCGGCTTCACTCGGAAGCCGAATTTGAAGGCACCGGCGTTGGCCTGGCACTTGCCCAGCGTGTGATCCACCGGCATGGTGGACGAATATGGGCCGAAGGAAAGATCAAGGACGGGGCTGCTTTTTATTTTGCATTGCCTACAAGAAAAGGATCCGTATGACTGCGATCGAAGGACCTGAAATAATTCTGATAGAGGATAATCCGCATGATGCCGAACTCACAATCCGTGCGCTGAAAAAACGCAATCTCGCCAATAACCTGATCTGGATGAAGGACGGTGCGGAGGCGATGGATTTCCTCTTTCCGCCGGACCCAAAAGACGCCTTCCTGCCCCAGCATCCCAGCGTGATTTTGCTGGATCTTAAACTCCCCAAAGTGGACGGATTGGAAATCCTGCGCCGGCTGAAGTCGAATGAAAAGACGCGCATTATCCCGGTGGTCGTTCTCACCTCGTCGTGCGAAGAGCGGGACGTCGTTCAAAGTTACGAGCTCGGCGTGAACAGCTATATAGTAAAACCGGTCGATTTCGACAACTTCTCGAAAGCAGTTGCTAACCTGGGAATGTATTGGCTGTTTCTCAACCAGCCACCCAGGCACTAGTGTAGTGCGTCACTGATCGCTTGACATTTGATCGGTGTGAGCTAAAACCACCCAAAGTCCTCAAAGAAAAAAATTGCCACAAATTCCACTGATTAAGGCATGGGCTGCGGCGGGTCCGGAGGATCCTTCCATCCCGTGTCTGTCGCGATTCAACGCTAATTGCGCTGCAATACCTCGCGCACCTTCTGCGCCAGGCTTTCTCCGGTAAACGGTTTTACCAGGATTGCCACGTCGGGGTCGACGGTATTCGCCTCAAATCCGCTCGAATAGCCGGAGACCAGAAGGATCTTGGTTCCAGGCCGGTTCGCTGCAATCCGCTCGGCCAATTCGCGACCGTTGATGCCTCCGGGCATGATCAGATCGGTGATCAAAAGGTGGATGGGATTCGGGTACTGCTCGGCAATCTTGAGTGCCCCGGCCCCGTCGGCCGCATCAAGGATCGTGAATCCCCTCTCCTGCAGGGCTCGGTGTGCCAGAGCCCGGACTTCGTCCATATCCTCGACCAGCAGAATTGTTTCTGTGCCGATTGATTTTTGCAGTTCGACGGGAAATTCAGTTGAGGGGGGTTCGTCCACACGGGGAAGATAAATTTTAAATGTTGCACCCTTGCCGGGTTCACTATCGGCGGTGATGTACCCACCGCTTTGCTTGACAATCCCGTACACGGTAGCAAGGCCGAGACCGGTTCCTTTGCCTTCTTCTTTGGTAGTGAAGAAAGGTTCGAAAATGTGCGTTTTGGTCTCCGCATCCATCCCGATGCCGGTATCGGAGGCCGCCATCATAACGAACTTCCCCTTATGCGAACCCGGATTTTCCGCAACAAAACTCTGGTCCAGCTCCACGTTGGCGGTTTCAATAGAAAACCGGCCGCCCTTGGCCATGGCATCCTTCGCGTTGACCGCCAGGTTCATGATGATCTGTTCCAATTGCGTGGCATCCGCCTTGACGGATCCAAGGCTGGCGTCATGGCTGATGATCAGCTCGATATCTTCCCCAATCATGCGCCTGAGTAGTGTGGCATTTTCCTTTATGAGCGCGTTGAGGTCGATGACTCTCGGCTGCAGAATCTGCTTCCGGCTGAAGGCCAGGAGCTTGGCCGTAAGATCCGCAGCGCGAACAGCCGCGTTTTTAATCTGGTCGACATCTCTGCGTGCCTGATCCGATTTTTTGAGGGTGTCGCGCAGGAAATCGCAGTTGCCAATGATGATCGTCAGGAGGTTGTTGAAATCGTGAGAGATTCCGCCCGCCAAACGGCCGATAGCTTCCATCTTTTGGGCCTGCAACAACTGCCTTTGGAGTAGATTCCGTT
>DATJPG010000171.1:0-7949 GCA_035506515.1 Acidobacteriota bacterium | reverse complement strand
CGCCCTCGGCGCTCCGTCATTGCGATAACCTAATCCCGACCTTACGGTCGGGCCTATTCTCTGCCGGCGCTTCGCGCCTCAATGATTCCGATTTTGGGATGGCGCCGGGTTTTGAGACAGTCTCTCCTGAGCCGTCCGATGCAAGAAAATCAACTACCGGACGACTCTGGAGAGTCGTCCTCACAGGCTGTTCCTAAAAGCGGCAGCAAGTTGCCGCACTCCGAAGGCGCCCTCCGGGCGCAAAAACCATGCGGCATTAGGCGCAGACATGCCAGGACCCGCAATCGCGCTCCCTCACCAGCGATGATCTCGAATTTCTAATATGATGCCAAATACCTCTCCAGTTCCCACGGGTGCACTTGCCCGATATATTCCTGCCATTCGCTGCGTTTGGCCTGGATAATGTGATCCGAAATGGGAGAGCCGAGCACATTCTGCAAAAACTTGTCCTTCTGAAAGGTGCGGACTGCTTCGCTGAGATCATTCGGAAGACCCTCGACTCTCAGGTGGCTGCGTTCTCTGTGGCTCATTTTAAAAATGTCCTTGTTGACCGGAGGCCCCGGATCCATTTGTTTGCGGATTCCCTCCAATCCCGAAGCCAGCACGGCAGACAGGCAAAGGTAAGGATTGCAGGACGGGTCGGGCAAGCGAAGTTCGCAAAATGTTCCTTCGCCCCGGCGGTCTGAAATACGCATGAGCGGATTCCGGTTTGTCTGAGACCAGGCTACGTGCGTGGGCGCCTCAAAATTCGGCGAGAGCCTCTTGTATGAATTCACCAGCGGATTCGTGATGACCACCATCCCGCGTGCGTGTTCCAGCACGCCGGCAATATACTGCAGTCCTAGCGGCGTCAGGCCATATTTCCCTTTCGCGTTCGAAAATGCGTTGACGCCATTCCTGAACAGGGCTTGAAACAGGTGGAGACCCGAACCGTTCTGCCCGAAAATAGGTTTTGGCATAAAGGTCGCATGGAGTTCGTTATCCATTGCAATCTTCCTTACCAGGAACCGGCAGGTGACGATCGTGTCGCCGGCTTCCACAGCATCTACGGCCTTGAAATCGATCTCGTGCTGGCCGGGCGCCACTTCGTGATGCGCACCCTCGACGTGGAAGTCCATGCGTTCGAGCGCGGAGACCATGTCCCGACGCGCCTCCTCCCCGCGATCGATGGGAGCCAGGTCAAAATACCCCCCCACATCGTGCGTAATGCTGGTAGCCTTCCCTTCGGCGCTCCGCAAAAACAGGAAGAACTCCACTTCCGTGCCGACCATGAGACGATATCCGGCTTCTTCCGCCTGGTTCACGACGTTTTTTAACGTCGTGCGCGGGCATCCCACAAAAGGAGATCCGTCCAGGAGCCGCACATCGCAGATCATCCGCGCCACTTTTCCGCGGCGATCCTCCCATGGAAAGACGCGGAAGGTCGCGGGATCCGGCCACAGGATCATGTCGGATTCCTCGAGACGGAAAAATCCCCCGATTGCGGAACCGTCAAAGACAACCTGCCCGTCCAGAGCTCGCTCAAACTGAGGCTCCGGAATCTCGACGTTCTTGATGGATCCGAGGATATCGGTGAATTGCAGGCGCAGGAAGCGGACGCGCTGCTCCTTTGCAATCTCCAGGACTTCGGCGGCTGAGGTTATATGAGTCATGGGAATGCCCTCGCGAAGATTTCAGATTCTCGATGATCGTTTTCAGGTTTCAGAATCGATGCCTTGTCGGCGCGAAAAGAAATCTTAAAAAGATAAAGACTCGGGCGCACTGCCACGCAATACGGAGGCCAGACGGTCAGCCCACAACGGCAAGTCTGCATCGGGAATGCGTCCGCCTGCGACCGTGGTAACGTAGAAATTGTTTTCTGCACGGGCGTTCCATGTGGCAATTTTGGCGGAGTGGATGTCCAGCCCGCAGCGCGACAGGCTCCGCGTCATCAGATAGAGAAGCCCGTGAAGATCATGGGCCACGATGTGCACCACGGTGTGCTCTTCGGACAGATCGTTGCTGCAGCTGATATGGTCGATCACGATCGCACCGGGAACATTTTTGTTCGCTCCTTTCAGAAACTGCTCGACTGGCTTGGCGCCGGTCAAAACTTCCCTGAGCGCGGCTCGAATCCGCCGGGCTTTGTTTTCCGAAATCTGCATGCCGTTGGCACGAATCCATAGCGTATCCAGGATAACAGGCCGTTCCTTCTCCATCGTGAACGCCTGCGCTTTGTGGATATCTGCGTCACAGCCGTAGAGCACACCCGTTATTTTGGCCAGCATGCCCGGACGAGGATCGTCATAGGCACAGACTGTGAGCTCGGTGTAGTCGCTCCCCGGACAATTGTACACATCGAGCACGATACTCTCCGAATCCAGTCGGCTCAGAAGCTGCAGGTGAGACTCGATTTCTTCCAGCGGCGTGTTCAGGACATATCCCGCAGGCATGGATTCACAGTGCGCCAGGACCTCGGCTTGATCCATGTTCGTCTGCAGCGCCGCAAGCTTTTTCCGTATCAGGACACTGCTGTCCCCCTCGACAACGCCGGCCGCGGGCTCAGAGGCGCTCGATGCATAAAAGCTCTGCATTCGCCGGTAGAGGTCTTCCAGGTCCCTGTCATCCATGGAGGTCCAGTTCTTTTCTCCCACGGCGCAGGTATCGACATAGGTCAGAACGTAAAGGTGCTGCAACGCTTCCAGTGTGGGCACCTGTTCCGCTGCTTTCTGGATGACATTCGCGGATTTCAGATCGTGTAACCTCGCCGTACGCACCAGCAACAGGTGCTGCCGGATTAAAATGTCCAGCATCTCCCGTTTTTCGTGCGGCAGATTCAGTCTATCCGAAACCGTTTTCGCCAGTTCTGCGCCGGCCTGGCTGTGGTCGACGCCGGGCACAAGCTTCCCCGCGTCGTGAAGTAACGACGCAAGGCACAGCACATCAAAATGCGAGCACTGCCGCACGAGGTCGGCGAACCGCTGTTCCGACGGATCCGTTCCGGCGCGCAACCGTTCGAGGTGGGCAATCATCCGTATGGAGTGCTCGCCCACGGAATACCGATGTGCCGGATCAGGAGGAACGTAGCGCATCACCTTTGAAAAATTTGGGATAAATCGGTCCAAAAGTCCGAATTCCAGAAGCGACCGCAGCGTGGATTCAAGTTCCTTGCTCTCTCCCAAAATCTGATTGAAAACCCAGGCCTCTTCGTCGGACGGTTGCGCAACAGCGAGGGCTTTTTCCCGCTCTTCATCCAGTTTTCTCTGATCGTTCAAGCTGATCGGGATTCCATAGCGCTGCGAGACATGCAGCATTCCGACGGGAGAATCCGGCCTGGTGTCGTGAATGTGAAGCGCGCCATTTTCAAGAAGAACGCCGCTGATCCTCAGGGGCCCTTGCAGAAGGGCACGCACGGCGGAATCCCGGAATCGGGCAAGATTTTCAGAGTGGATCAAATGCTGCTCGAGCCAGTCCTGCGCCGAGCATCCGCCTAATTCCCTCGCAATGCGATCCTGATAGTTTGTGATCAGGACATCGGACAGCTTGCCTGCGGCCAGGTGCATCCAGGTCCGGGCGCGCAGGAACCAGTCGACGGCTTTGCGGACGGCCGTAGACTGCCGATCCGAAATCACGCCGCAATTCAACAGGGCCGGCTCAAGAGCGGCATCTTCAGCATTCAGAAACAGCTTGAAAATCCAGCGGGCGCGATGAAGATCCCGGAGCGATCCGGGTCCCTCTTTCAGATTCGGCTCTACGGCATAAATCGAGCGCGCCCCTTCCTGGTGCCGTCCATCCGCGGGCGAGGTCTCGAGCATGAGGTCGAGGGGAGACAGCACTTCCCGGATGCGAAGCTTTAAATCTTCGGCAAGCCTGGATTCCCCGCAGATGTAACGAAGATCGAGCAGGGCCGTTTTGGTTGCCACATCACAGGCAGTCGCTTCAGCAATCGGCCGGAAGGAGTATCCGACGCGAACGTCCCTCAATGACAAAAAGACATCCATTACCAGCCTGAATGCTGTGTGGACCAGCGCTTCGACCCATGGATCCTCCTCTTCCGAAGGAATAAAGGCAATGTCGATGTCCGAACAGGGATTCAGCTCTCTTCTTCCATAACCGCCGGTTGCCACGATTGCGAGTCCGGAATGGCGCGAGCGGGGTGCCGCACGGTCCGCGGATATGCAGGAGATCTGGTGAATGTCCGCAATGATCTCATCGACAAGAGAAGCATGGACTTCCAGCAGGTCACGGGCGGGCGCAGACCAGGAAACAGAGCGAAACAGCTCCGAACGCCCTTTACGGAATTTGTTCCGAAGCTGCTCAATCTCTTTTTGCATAGATCTTGAGAAAGGTTTCAATTTACAGGTTTCAGGTTGCAGGTTCAATGAACGGACGGGCAACCTGTAACTTGTAACCTGTAACTTGAAACCCTTTATAGAGAATCCTCTCCTCTTTCACCGGTGCGTATGCGCATGGAATCCTGGAGGGGAACAATGAAGATTTTGCCGTCGCCGATTTCCCCGGTGTGCGCGGCTTTCCTGATCGTCTGAATCACTTCCTCGCACTGGTCATCCGCTACGGCCACTTCAATTTTCACCTTTGCAAGAAGATCAATGCTGTATTCCGATCCGCGATAACGTTCCACTTGCCCTTTTTGCCTGCCCGCACCTCTGACCTCCGTAACGGTCAATCCGGCCACGCCAATTTTGGCTAGCGCCTCTTTGACATCTTGAAGTCGATGGGGACGAATTACCGAGATTATCAGCTTCATGGTCTCAGCCCTCAAAGAAGTTCATCAGTTAATAGCCAAAAACTCAGGAAACACTGTATGCGGCTGGGCCTGGCATGTCAATGCATGTTTTTCATTTATTGCATTCCTGCCATATTTTTCTAATCGTTTTGCACATAAAATGGCTCTATTTTTGTATTTTGCTTCTATTTATGCAGACCGATGCGGCAAATGCTCAATATTTACAGTATTTATCAATCATGCAAAGCATGCCTCGATAAACCTTTCAAGGACAGATAACGACGTCGACGTAAGTCATTTATAAAAAACCACTTACATTGCAGAGTTTGCCGGTTTTAGTATCGCAAAAAAAGAAAGGGGGCAGAACCAAATTGCCTCTGCCCCCTTTGCGGGCACAAATTCGAGGGATACTTATAAATACTTCCGAACCTGCCTCATGTTTCAGATAAATTTTTTTAAGGGAATATCCATCCTAGAGCATTTCGAAGTGAAGGCCGGCTTGCCCAAAGAAAAGATCGTCTCCCGACTGCAATTGGATGCCGTCGGGTTCCCCACCCGGCACCTCGATAATGGACCCCGTTCGCATAATCCTGGTTCCGTAGCGGCTGCCCTCATCCATAATCCAAAAACCGCGTCTTTCGAAGTCGTGCCAAATCCGGGCATGAGCGTTTGCGACCGACGCGCCGATCTCGTCCTCGTTTTCCAGAAAAACTATATCGTTTTTCCGCACAATCCTCCCTTCGCGGTCCAGTACTTCTGCCGGGCGTCCAATGAGGATGCGTTCCTTTTTCAACTGATAGGTTTGCCGTTCCGCAGCGCCGCGGGTCACCACCAGTTTCACTTCCGGGACATCTTCCAGGCGCAGCACATTAAGCCGGATGCAATCGAGCTCGAATTCGGGCCCCGGATTCTCCCCTTCGGGACTGGAGACATCCCGCAATTCAACGCGCACCTGAAAATTCTCGGGACACCGGATCTGCTCTTCCTTCAACCCATGCTCGAGATAGCTTTTCAGAGCATCCTCTCTGACGAAGGCTTCCTCGAATGCTGCGTGCTGCTTCATCGTTTTGGGCTGCAACCGGACGACAACCCTCCCAAAAGGAAAGCTCCTGCCATTTGCGTTCACGACGGCTTTTGATCCCAGCCGATCGAGCATTTCTCTGCGAAACGCGGAAGGATTCACCTCCGGTTCGTATCCGAGGATTGTCTCAACTCGATCGGTTACCTTTTTCTGCGCTTTTCGCAGCGCATCCCACATACCCATCGTCGATTTCCCTAAAAAACACACCACGACCGGCTAGGAGCCTTTTGTGCAAAATCGGGTGAAACATTGAACTGCATCTCATCTTTAAACTAATCGTCACCGGACGCGCGCGTCCGGAGTTTTTTAATGCTTGCCCGGCGTTTCTTCTTCTCCAGCCGGCGCATCTGCGACGCCGCGGTCGGTTTGGATTTTCGCCGAACCTTCGGCCGGATATATGCCTGACCAATCATCTGGAGCAGGCGTTCCATGGCATCTTCCCGGTTGCGCTGTTGCGTGCGAAATCGCCTTGCCTCGATCACAAGCTCGCCTGCCGCGTTCACGCGCTTCCCGGCCATACGGATCAGGCGCTCGCGGACTTCGGGACTCAGAGACTGTGTCTCATAAACATTGAAGCGAAGCTGCACGGCCGTAGCCACTTTGTTCACATTCTGTCCGCCCGGCCCGGAAGAACGGATGAAATCAAGGTGAATTTCATCCGGGCGGAGATTGATTTTGAGATCATCCATAATATTGATTCCCTGGGGCGCGGCAGTCCCCGGATCAGGGTTTTGTTGTCGTCCGGGATTTCTGCATGAGAACCGGTTCTTTTCTTTCCGGGTCTCCGACCAATGTCGCAGGATTCGCTGGAGCGGCAGGGTTCACTCCAAAATCCCAGACAAACTGATTCATGGAACCTTTCTTGTCAAATTCCACCAATGCATATTCCCCGGCAGGCATTGAACTCACAGGAGCAATTTTCACCCAATAGTCCGAGATCCGCTCGACTGCAATTCCAACATATTGCGTCTTCTCTCGCACCTTGCCATACACGGCGATGTCAATGGTAGCCACAATGCGATTACCTTTTTTATCTGCGCATCGGACGACCTTGAGGTGGCTTTGGGCAGTTGTACTGTTGTACCCCATCGTCGTGTCTGCCGGATCGATCGAAAAATAGAGTGACGGCACCGCAATGTGCGATTGCACGTTTGCGTGCGGCCCTTTTATCTCCACGGTTTGCTTGGATCCGGAAACCGGATTGATGATCCCCCTGAGAATATTGCTGCCCATATTTTTGTTCAGATCCCCGCCGCTTTGACCCAGCTTGTTCCATTCAGGCTTGCCCTGGAATTCATCAAGCAGGAAAACGCCTTCCGGTGCGGGGATTCTGAGTCCGGGAGCCACCAAGGGGAGGTGCGCATCTTCTTCTTTCCGTTCCCTGGCGGCACTTTCCGATGCTTCATTCCTGCGTTCGTCCGCTTCGTGCGCTGCCTGGCCGGCATACCTCTTTGTAGCCGCCCAGTCGATCATCGAGTACGGCAATTCTTCCCATGCAAAACGCTCCGCGCTGTAATAGCGGACCCGGTCGCCCTCTATGGTATAGCGGCTGACCAGTTCATACGACCCGTCCTTTAGAATGAGACGTTTCACCTGGCCTTGCTCCGCCTGCGGAACTTGCTTCGTTTGCGTTGCCGGCAAGATCCCGGTCGACGCCATACAAAGCAGGATCACAAAATGTAGAGGTCGTTTCATGGGGAGTCCGCCAGGCAATAACCCGCATTGGTATTCATATTTAAAAATAGCACACAATCGCCGCCGCTACGCCTAATGCCGCATAGTTTTTGCTTCAATGGCATCCTGGGAGCCTCGAAGAGGCGATAGAGAGTGAACCCGACCGTCAGGTCGGGATAGGCATTTTGTTTTATATAAGCGCCGAAGGTGCAACACCTGCTGTACCGCACCTTCGGCGCTCGTTTTATTGTATCGTTCTATCCCGACCTGACGGTCGGGCCTACTCTTTGCCGGTCCTTCGGACCTCGACACCTCCAGTTCCACGTTCCTATATCAAAAAGAACGCGGCATTGGGCGGGACGCCGGCGCTCCCAGCTGTCCGTTTATGAGAAAACTATGCGGCATTAGGCGTCCTCGCCGGCTTGTTGCAGCAATATAGAAAATTCACAACAAAATCAGTTTTTTGTG
>DATJPG010000170.1:0-3259 GCA_035506515.1 Acidobacteriota bacterium | reverse complement strand
TTCAGCCAGCAGGTGAAGAAAACGAAGCTCGCGCTGGTGGAGTTCCTGATTACCGCGGCGCGGCAAGGCAAATCCGTGGCGGGCTACGGAGCTCCTGGCAAAAGTGCAACCTTATTGCATTACTGCGGCACTGGAAAAGACTTGATTCAATACACTGTAGACCGGAGCCCGTACAAGCAGGGAAGGTTTCTCCCGGGCACGCATATCCCCATTTATCATCCCGACAAAATCGCAGAGACCAAGCCGGACTACGTCCTGATTCTTCCCTGGAATCTGAAGGACGAAATCATGGCACAGCTTCATTTCATCCGGGACTGGGGTGGCCGCTTCGTGGTGCCTATTCCCGAAGTAACTATTTATTGAGGCAGCAGAAGGCGGAGGCGAGCATGAAAGTTGTTCTTTTCTGTGGCGGCCTGGGTTTGCGGATTCGCGACGCGGAAGACACTCCCAAACCCATGGTGCACATCGGGTATCGCCCCATTCTCTGGCACGTGATGAAGTACTACGCCCACTTCGGGCACAAAGACTTCATTCTCTGTCTGGGATACCGCGGCGATGTGATCAAAAACTATTTTCTGAATTACAACGAGTGCGCCTCCAATGATTTTGTCCTTTCTAGCGGTGGCAAGAGCCTGGAGCTGATGAACAGCGACATTCAGGATTGGCGCATCACCTTTGCCGATACCGGGGTCAACTCCAATATCGGGCAGCGCCTGAAAGCCGTCCAGAAGTATGTGGAGGGGGAGGAAGTGTTCCTCGCCAATTACAGCGATGGCCTGACGGATATGGACCTCCCCAAGCAGTTGGAACATTTTCGCGAGCGCGGCAAGACCGCCAGCTTTCTCTGTGTGCGCCCCAACCTCAGCTACCACTCGGTCTCCCTGCAGGAGGGCAACGGCAATTTAGTGACGGATATCCATGCAATTGACAATGGCAGCATCCGGATCAATGGGGGCTTCTTCATCTTCAAGAAACAAGTTTTTGACCACATGCGCGAAAAAGAAGAGCTGGTGATGGAGCCGTTTCAGAGGCTAATCGAGAAACGCGAATTGATTGGGTATCGGTACGATGGTTTCTGGGCCAGCATGGACACCTTCAAGGACAAGCAGCACCTCGAACACCTTTGCTCGGACGGCATCGCACCGTGGGAAGTGTGGAAGTCCAAAGCCGATCCGCGCCGCTAGGGATTTCCGGCGGCTGAATGGAGTCTCATGCTCCCTTTAAATCTCCCGCAAAACCAGAACGGTCCTTTGAAGATCCTATGCCTTGGGGCGCATGCCGATGACATCGAAATAGGCTGCGGCGGAACCGTTTTGCAGATGCTTTCCTTGCGGCGCAACGTGGAGTTTTTCTGGGTCGTCTTTAGCTCTGGAAACGAGCGCGAACGCGAAGCCCGCAACAGCGCGGCTCTCTTTCTGGAGCAGGCAACGCGCAAGGAGGTTATCGTCAAGAGCTTTCGCGACGGCTTCTTTCCCTACGAAGGAGCAAGAGTTAAGGAATTCTTCGAGGAATTGAAGAAGCTCGTTTTGCCGGACCTCATCTTCACGCACTACCGGGACGACCGCCACCAGGATCACCGGACTATTTCCGACTTGACGTGGAATACCTGGCGCAATCATCTAATTCTGGAATACGAAATTCCCAAATATGACGGCGATCTAGGCTCGCCCAATTATTTCGTCCCGCTTAATAAGGAAGTGTGTGACCGCAAAATCAAATACATCTGTGACGTTTTTCAGACACAGAGCAACAAAGCGTGGCTCACGGAAGATACCTTTCAGGCCATGCATCGAATCCGCGGAGTAGAGTGCGCTTCCCCGGAAAAATATGCCGAAGCATTTTATTGCCGCAAGTCAATCTGCGATTTCCGGCAAGACTTCTGAAGGTGTTATCGACTGGCTCATGGGAATCCGATGAAAGACTTAAAGCAAAAGACGATTCAGGGCGGCCTCGCCCGGCTCCTTGCCCAGGGAGCGAATTTTGCTCTTCGCGTCGGCTCTCTGATGATCCTGGCGCGCCTCCTCGGGCCGGAAGATTACGGACTCGTTGGAATGGTGGCGGCCTTCACGGGAGTTTTGAGCCTGTTCCGGGATTTCGGACTTTCGTCCGCCGCGATTCAGCGTGCCGAAGTGACCGAAGAACAGATCTCAACACTTTTCTGGATCAACCTGCTGGTGGGCGTCTTGCTCACACTTCTGACCGTAGCTATGGCGCCGGCCATCGCGGCATTCTATCATCAGCCCCGGTTGGTGCCGGTCACCGCGGTGATGGCGCTGGGTTTCCTGTTCAATGCCTTGGGAATCCAACACTCCGTACTTCTCCAGCGGCAGATGCGGTTTACCACGATGGCGGTGATCAGCACCGTCAGCTTGGCTGTGGGAACGGTTGTCGGCATCGCGGGGGCAAAAGCTGGCTATGGATACTGGGCGCTGGTGGCCATGACGATCGCCTCGCCTTTTGTGGCCACGATCGGCTATTGGATGGCGGCGGCCTGGATTCCCGGAAGACCCAGACGAAGGGCTGGAATTCGTTCCATGATGCATTTCGGTGGGACGCTTACACTGAACAGCCTTCTGGCGTACCTTGCGTATAACGCCGAAAAAATAATGATTGGCCGCTACTGGGGCGCCGATGCCATCGGAATTTACGGCCGGGCCTACCAGCTCATCAACATTCCTACAGACAATCTGAATACTGCTGTTGGTGAAGTGGCGTTTTCGGCATTATCGCGGATCCAAAACGACTTCGCGCGGCTCAAGAGCTATTTCCTGAAGGGGTACTCCTTGGTCCTCGGCTTGACCATTCCCACCACTATCGCCTGCGCTCTCTTTCCCGAAGACATCATTCGCATACTGCTCGGCTCGAAGTGGGGCGAGGCTGCGCCCATTTTTCGATTGCTGGCTCCCACGATATTAATCTTCGCGATTATCAATCCTCTGGGATGGCTGTTGTTCTCGCTGGGGCTAGTCAAACGCAGTTTGAAAATTGCTTTTGTCTTTTCGCCCCTTATCATTGCGGGCTACGTCATGGGATTGCCTTACGGCCCCAAAGGCGTTGCCTTTGCTTATTCCGCGGTGATGACGTTGTGGGTCCTTCCACATATCGCCTGGTGCGTGCATGGAACTGGAATTTCTCTAGGGGATATTCTGTTGGCGGTCAGCCGGCCGCTGGCTTCGGGTATCCTGGCAGGGGGCTTGGCCTACATCGTGCGCATGGCCATTGGCCAGTCGCTTTCGCCACTGCCGCGGCTTTTGCTGGA
>DATJPG010000169.1:0-19878 GCA_035506515.1 Acidobacteriota bacterium | reverse complement strand
CGCCCTCGGCGCTCCGTCATTGCGATAACCTAATCCCGACCTTACGGTCGGGCCTATTCTCTGCCGGCGCTTCGCGCCTCAATGATTCCGATTTTGGGATGGCGCCGGGTTTTGAGACAGTCTCTCCTGAGCCGTCCGATGTAAAAAAATCAGCTGCCGGACGACTCTGCAGAGTCGTCCTCACAGTCTGTTACTAAAAGCGGCAGTAAGCTGCCACACTCCGAGTCGCCCTGCGGGCGCAAAAAACTATGTTGGACAGCCTCTTTGCATTGCTGCGGCACCGTCTGCCTTGGACTCGAGGCTAAAATCGCCGCGTGAAGATCACGTTCAGCACATTGCCTTCCGTCCGGTTGTGCGCGCCGACTTCGCGCACGTATCGGATGGATGTGGACAGTTTCAGCTTGGGGCATGCGAGGTTTATCTCAGGACCGATTCCGGCAACGTGATCTTTCTCTGCGGAAGCATCCAACCCGCTGGCTTTTGTAGTCTGCGCCTGGAAAAACCCGGTGGCGCCGACTTCGACCGTCTTGGTAACGCTCTTGCCGATCCCCCATTCGAGCGTCCAGTACTGGCCCGGGGTTATTCCGGTCTCATCATTCTTTTGATTGAACTCATACCGGTTCAATGCCGCCAGAGACCAGGTTTTTTTCGCGTCGGGATAGTACGTCACACCGGCCGTGAGCATCTGGGTTAAAAAACCCTTGCCCGGCGAGATGGGATCCGTTGCCTTGAAATCGCCAGTGGGTGTCCATAGCCCGTAGCCGAAGGACGCATCGTATTGTTTCCCGTGCCAGGAAAGCGTAATCGGCTCCACGAAGACATCCCCGAGGCTGAAATCGCTTCCGCTGAAACCCGTCATATCGAGATTCTGATAGACGAGGGGAACGATGACGTCCATGCCGTAATATCCGCCGAAAATCTTCGCGGGAGTGATCCAGATCAGACGGGGCGCCTGGATGTTGGCGAACAGATCGAAATCGGGAGGACCCTGATCAACCGCGAGTTTATTCGCGAAGTACATGTAATCATAGTCGCGGATATAAACTCCGGGGGGCGGCAACGAAGGCCCTTTGATGCCTTCCACACCGGCAGGGTAATGGGTTTGAGCCTGCAAAAGGCCGACGCCCAGCGTCAATCCGCAGAACAGTACAACCGATACGATCTTTAATTTCATTTCTTCTCCGTTTAGTATTTTGGGAGGCGGCTGGATGATAAAGAATGGCAGTCTTCTGAAAATACGACGATGCGCGCTCTGCTGCCTGATCCCGGCCCGGCCTGCCGCCGTTTGCTTCAGATTCATGCTATCGCAATGCCTCCCTGAAACTCAACGGCGAATTGGGGCACATGTCAGGGATGCGGAGACAGGGTGCGGAAACCCTCGGCGACAGCTTTCATGACGTTGGCGATCAGATCGCGGTTGCCGTTGACGGCATACACATGCGGGGTGATAGCCCATTGCTGCGAGGCAAATCTGGTCGGCGCGTCCAGAGCATGACCGCGGCGTCGGAACTCGGTCCTCAACATGGGCAGAACTTTATCAGACAATCGCAGCGCAGTATCCACTGCAAAAATCGAAACGTCGGGCCGCAACAGATTCAGCCGGTCGTAGAAGGCGGCGAATTCGCTCGCATCCAGATTCCTCGGCGGAGCAGACTTCAGTTCCAAATAGACAAGCTTGCCTTCCGCCGCGGCGACCACATCCAGATCTCCTCCGCCTCCCCGGACGTGAAGTTTGACACCTGTGGCCACATCGAATCCGTATCTTCTTAATTCGCGCCCGACATACCATTCCAGCGTTCCACCGAAATTTTGCGCGGGCCATTGCATGCGATAGCGGCAGCGTGAGATCTTTTCCGCAAATCCGAGATCGACCAGAATTTCGGCGTATTGTGTGGATTGAGCTTTGGAAAGATAGCGCGTGGTCTTCGCAGGGAGGAATCCCTGCGACCCACGGATGGCGCCCCGCAAAAACAGGCGGAACGCATAGTGGCCCAGCCATTCGGAAAACTTTTCCGCCAGATCGTTATCCAGGGATTGAGGGAAGGGCACATCCCCGACTGTGCGCTCGGGATGCAGGCCGCGTCGCACGAGCATGGCGATCGCTTCTCCGGTCGGCACAGGGTGTGCGCGCGCTCCAGACGGCGGTCCGGAAACGGCGCGCAGTTCCAGTTCATAAGCTCCCGTTTTCTTTTTCATGGCGTCCGACACCATTATACTCGTGAAAGTCTTTGCGTCTTCGGATCTTCGGAGTAAACTCGGAAGCAGGAAGAAATTCGGAGTGGAAGACCGTGAAATATCATTTGAAACTTTTCGGATTTTGTATGGCCACCGCGATTGGAATCGTCTGGGTCGCGGTCTGCTGGGGCGCCGACACCGCGCAAATCGACAAACAGGCACGAGAGATCGAGGACAATCTGATCGCCCCCTGCTGCTGGACGCAGCCGGTATCGGAGCACTATTCCGACGTTGCGGATAAGATCCGGAAGGAAGTGCACGAGATGGTGGCAGCCGGCAAGAGCCGCGACGAGATCCTGGACTATTACGTCGCCCAATACGGGGAGAGGATCCTGGCCACACCGCGCGCAAGGGGCTTTAACCGTCTGGTCTACATCCTGCCATGGCTGGCCTTGGCACTGGGGGCATGGCTGCTGTTCCTCCTTCTTAAAAAGCTTCGGGCGCCCGCTCCGGTTCCTGTGCCGGAACCTTCGCCCGACCCGCGCTACGCGTCTGTGATCGAGAAGGAAATAAAGGAGCTGGAAGAATAAGCTTCCTATGCAACTGCCACCGCAGCCGTCACCCAGGAAATCGCCGAAAAATCCGCCGCGGACATTTAACGAAAAATTCGAAGAAATCGCGCGCCGATTCCCGGACCGCGTTGCGTTCCGGCTGAAGACGCATCACGGGTACACGACCGTCGACTATCGCGAAGCTCACCGCCAATCCAGAGCCGTTGCCTCGGCACTGACGGCCCTGGGCCAGCAACCGGGAAGCTCGGTGGCCATCCTTTCGGAAAATCGCCCGGAATGGGTAGTGGCTTATCTCGGAATTTATCTTGCCGGCATGATCGCCGTCCCGCTCGACGCCCAGATTTCCGCGCCCGAGTGGCGGCGTCTGATCGAGGATTCGGGAACAGCAGCCGTTTTCGTGAGCGGCTCGCTGTTTCCGGGACTCCACGAAGCGCTCGGCGCGCTTCCTGCAGGCCCGCGCCTGATTTCTTTTGATCCGGTCTCCGGCGGCGCCGATCCGCCCGCGGATCTGGCCGGACTGATCGACTGGGCGGAGCGCCTTCAGGATCGTCCCGAGCTCCCTGAATGCCGGCCGTCGGATATCGCCACAATCATCTATACCTCGGGGACCACCGGCGCTCCCAAAGGCGTCATGCTGACGCATTCCAATATCGTCGGGGAGCTCGAAAGCATTTTCGGAGCGATTGACGCGGACGAAAACGACGCGCTGCTGTGCCTGCTGCCGCTCCAGCACGTGCTGGCATCGATCATCAACGTTCTCGTACCGCTGTATCTCGGGGCACAGGTTGTTTTTGCCGACACGCTGAAGCGTTCCGACATCCTTCAGGCGTTGCAGGAAGCAGGCATCACCATCCTGGCAACGGTGCCGCAATTCTTCTATCTGTTTCACGACCGGATCCAGGAAGAGCTCTCGACGAAACCCGTGCTTGCGCGGAAATTATTCCGGGGGATGCTGCGGCTCAACCGCATTTGCATGAAAATTCCCGGGGGGAATCTGGGTAAGATTCTGTTTCCAAGAATCCATCGCAACTTCGGTTCCAGGTTGCGAATGTTCGTAAGCGGAGGATCCTCTTTCGATGCCGGCGTGGCGCAGGATTTTCACGACATGGGATTCACCATCCTCCAGGGATATGGGCTTACAGAGACGACCGGAGCTTGCGTGGTCACGCGCGTCGAAAACAATGTCGTGGGCTCCGTCGGCCCACCGCTTCCGGAAGTCGATTTGCAAATCGCCTCGCCCGACGAAACGGGCACCGGGGAAATTCTGGTGCGCGGTCCCATGGTATTTAAAGGATATTTTAAAAACCAGGACGCGACCGAACAAGCCGTCCCGGACGGATGGTTGCATACGGGCGACCTGGGCAGGATTGACGCCAAAGGAAACCTTTTCGTCACGGGCAGGAAGAAGGAAGTCATCGTGTTGCCCAATGGCAAGAACATCTACCCGGACGAACTGGAGGCACATTACGTTCGGGGTGCCGGCATACAGGAGATCGCCGTCATCGGGGTTTTCAGCGAGCAGGAAAGGGGAGAGCGTCTGCACGCCGTGGTGGTGCCGGATTTCGAATATCTGAAAGCGAACAAAGTTGCCAATACGCGCGAGTTCCTGCGCGATCAAATCGCCGCGCTTTCCAATCAGCTGCCGAAATACAAACGGCTGATGAGCTATCAGATCCAGAGCGACCCTCTGCCGCGCACAACGACGCGCAAAATCAAGAGGCTCGAGATCAAGAGACTGGTCGAGAGCGGGGAGCTCCCGGCTTCCGACAGTGCGCCGGCGCCTCTGCCGGAACCTCGGGACCTCGCGCTGCTGGAATCCGCCGTAGGCCAGGAGGTCATCGCCTGTCTGCGCGAGATTTATCACAGGGACACGCCGATCGATCCGGGCATGAACCTGGAACTCGACCTCGGCTTCGACTCGATGGAGCGCATTGAGCTTCTCAGCAGCCTCGAGGAAGTGCTGCACCTGGCGTTGCCGGAAGATTTCGGCGCAAGAGTATTTACGGTCCGCGATCTGGTCGCCGGACTGGAACAACAGGCCGGCATCCTCACAGGTGCAGGGATCGCGTCGCGTCAAAGCTGGAAAACGATTCTTTCCACGGAATCGGAAGACGGAGAGGAATCCCTGCCTTTCCACCTTTCCGGCGCCGCGGTAAACATATTCAAATACCTCTGCCTCCGGCTTGTCTGTTACCTCGTATTTCGAACACTGCTGCGCCTCAAAACGAAGGGCCTGAGTCACCTTCCGGAAGAGGGACCGTTCCTGGTCTGCCCCAATCACGAGAGTTACCTGGATCCGTTTGTCCTTCTGTCGGTCCTGCCCTATCGATATTCCCGCAGAATGTTCTTCCTGGGATACAGCGCGTTCTTCCAGGGTTGGTTCATGAAGCTCATCGCTCACCTCACAAACGTCATTTCGGTGGATCCGGACGCTCACCTGCTGCGCGCCATGAAGGCAGGCGCTGCCGGCTTGAGGCACGGACTCATCCTTGGTGTTTTCCCTGAAGGCGGCAGGTCCTTTGACGGCGAGTTGCAGGCATTCAAGAAAGGCTCGGCGATCCTGTCCCGGGAGTTGTCGGTGCCGATCGTCCCGACTGCCATACGGGGAACGCACAAAGTGTGGCCGCGCGACAGCGTGCGCATTCGCCCGCACAAGATCAGCATAGAATTCGGCGAACCGATCTTCCCATCCCAAACCGACGCAACGGATCCCTATCAAGCGGATACAGAGCGGCTCCGCAATGCAGTCGCCGCGCTGAGACGGTGATTCCCGATTCTCAATTCCAGATTCCAGATTCTCGATTTCGAATATTGGGTTTTTGCGAAATTTTTATAAGGCCTGAGGCGATAATTTGTCGCTTCGAAAAACACAGCTCCGTTCGCGAAACAGGGAGGTCTGGAATCGGGAATCTGAAATCGGGAATCTATTTGATCCACAAGAGAATCAGGGCGGTAACGAATATGTTGAGGACGGATATGGGAAGCATGAACTTCCAGCCGAGCCGCATGAGCTGGTCGTAGCGGAATCGCGGCAGTGTCCAGCGGATCAAAAGCAGGAACCAGCAAAAGAAAAAGACTTTGACGGCAAAGGCGGCAAACTGGAGCAGCACGACGAGGAGATGCGGGAGAGAGAAGAAGGACCCCCACGGAAGATGAAATCCATCCGTAAACAGATAGGGCACCTGCCACCCTCCGAAAAACAGGGTGGTGATGAGCGCGGCAATCAGGATCGTCTCGATGAAATCTCCCATGAAAAACGCCCCGAATTTCATGCTGCTGTATTCCAGGAAATAACCGACGATTTCCGATTCTCCTTCGGGCAGGTCGAAGGGAATACGTTTCGTCTCGGCCATCCCGGCCGTTACAAAGAGCACGAATCCGAGCGGTTGCAGGATGATGCCCCACTTTGGCAGCCATCCCCACAGGAGTCCGCCTTGAGCCCTGTTGATTTCGGCCAAATCCAGGGTGCCGAAAATCATGAGCAGGCCGACCAGCGTAGCGCCCATGGTGATCTCGTAGCTGAACATCTGGCTGGAGGCACGCAAGCCTCCGAGGAATGAATATTTATTGTTCGAGGAAAAGCCGGCAAGAAATGTCCCGTAGACCGCCAGCGACATCATGGCAAATATAAACAGAATGCCGACATTGAGCGGAAGGATCTGCAGCTCGACGGTACGGCCGGCGACCCAGAGCGTATCTCCGAACGGGATCGCGGCAAATGTCATCAGGGCAAAAAACAGCGAGATGATCGGGGCTGCGGTGTGGAGCACTTTGTCGCCGCCGGGCGGAACATAATCCTCTTTGAAGAACATTTTGAGAGCATCGGAAAAAATGTGCATCAGTCCGAATGCACGGATGCCGAAGATCTGGGCGCGGTTCGCACCGAGGCGGTCCTGCATCACCGCCGACTGCTTCCGCTCCTGCCAGGTTAGAAGCGATGTGAGCGTAAGGACGAAGGTGATGAAGAACAGCACCTTTATCAATACGATCAGGACTTCAATCCACATATTATTTCCCGGATTCCGGATTTAGCAATTGTCCGCCGGATCCCACCGATTGCCACGTCATTCCGGCGAAAGCCGCGACGGTCCGACCGATTTCCTCGAACACTCCCCGTGCATTCGCGCCGGGCACCGAAAAGCCCAGCTCCGATGCAAGCCGGCAAAAGATATCGAGATCGGGCAGCGATTCTCCAAGGGGAAGCACGGCCGGCTGAAATCTCTGGACGCGCCCCTGCAGATTCGTGAAAGTCCCTTCTTTTTCGGCATACACCGCGGCAGGCAGCCGGATATCCGCCAGGTCGGCTGTCGGCTGGACCCACGCGCCCTGGAAGACGACACATTCCACCTTTGCAAGAGCCCGATCGATATACTCCGGATCGAATCCGCGCGTCAGGTCGTGCTGAAGGATATAAAGGAAATGGATGCGTCCTTCGGCGCACTCCTGGAGCAGGGCTTCCACGCCCGGCCCCGGCGAACAGAGAACGGCGGCTCCCCTGGTATTTGGGTTCTTGTCGGCAGTGATCAGGAAATCGTCGGAATAAACCTCGTCCCTGGAGGGAATACGACTTTCGATATTTTTGATGCCCAGCTGATCCCCGAAGATGCTGCGAGCCAGGAACAGCTCTTCGTTCGACATCTGCGGCGAAACCAGCAGCGCGACTCCGTGGGGCCCGTGCGTGGCCAGAACCTGTTTCAACGAACCGGCGACTTCCCGGATGGCGTCCGACCAGGATGCGTCCCGATATGCGTCTCCCTGCTTCAGCTGAGGCGCTTTCAGCCGCGACGGCGCATCGATGGCGGGATACGCATACCGTCCTTCGTCGCACAGCCAGTGGCCGTTGACGGCTTCGTTGAAGCGGGGTTTGAGCCTGTGGACGCGCTGGTCGTGATAGCGGGGGTTGAAGCGTTCGTTGAAATGGATTTCGATATTGCATCCCCGGCTGCAGCCGGGGCAGATCGACGGCGCGCTTCCCAAAAACCACACACGGCATTTAAATCGAAAATCTCGGTCTGTCAGGGCGCCCACGGGGCAGACGTCCGCGAGATTTCCGGAGTAGCGGTTGTTCAGCTCGAAACCGGGCATCACGTCGATGGCGCTATGATGCCCCCGATTGAGGACTCCCAGCTCCGACGTTTTGGAGATCTCCCGGGTAAAACGCACGCATCGCGTGCAGAGGATGCATCGTTCCTGATCGAGAATGATGTAGCGCCCAATGGGCGTCGCCTTTTTCCGCTTCGTCTTATTTTCGTTGAAACGCGTGTTGTAGAGCCCGTGCTCCATATAATAGTTCTGGAGCCCGCATTCGCCCGCTTGATCGCATACCGGGCAATCCAGGGGATGATCGGCGAGGAGAAATTCGAGCACCGAACGCCGATTACTCAAAGTCTGGGGCGTCTGCGTGCGCACCACCATCCCTTCGGCAACCGGCGTTGCGCAGGACGGCTGCAGTTTGGGATTTTTTTCAATCTCGACAAGGCACATCCGGCAGCTGCCGACGACCGGGAGCCCACCGTGAAAGCAGTAATGCGGGATGCGTATACCCACGGTTCTGGCGGCTTCGATGAGCATGGTCCCTTTCGGCGCCTGTATCTTCTGCCCATCAATGGTGAGAGTTACCAGCTCGGTCACAATAACCTCAATTTTTCGGTCCGATCAACGGCTGCCTTTTGCGAATGGGGTAGTCTTTTCGCAGCGGATGCCCCTCGAACCCCTCATACATCAGGATGCGTTGCAGGTTCGGATGACCTTCAAAGCGGATTCCGAACATGTCCCACACTTCGCGCTCAAGCCAGTTCGCGGATCCCCACAGCGGCGTCAGCGAATCCAGCACGGCCACTCCGTCATCCACCCGCACCTTCAGCCGCAGGCGTCGGTTGAACGGCAGCGACACAAAGTGGTACACAACATCGAAACGCGGTATCCGCTCCAGATAATCGACGGCAGTGATGTCCACCAGAACGTCGAATTGCAGGCGTGGATCGTTCTTCAGGAAATCGACGACTTTTTTCAGGCAATCCGCGCGGATAACGGCCGTCGCGTCTCCCTGCGGAAGCATCGTCTCCAGAACCGAATCGGGAAGGCTCTCGCTCAGGAGTCGAAGAGAAAAGTCAGGTTCTTCCTTTGGTGCGTTGCCTAGTCCCATTCCAGTGCGCCGATCTTCCATGCGTAGATGAATCCTACCCCGACGACAATGAAGAACACCAGCATTTCCCAAAAGCCAAAAACTCCCATAGAGCGATACACGACCGCCCAGGGAAACAGGAAGGCCAGTTCCACGTCAAAGATGATGAACAGCATGGCCATCACATAAAAACGAACCGGGACGGCCCCTCCGGTATATCCATCCGACGCAATTCCGCTTTCAAACGGCGTGTCCTTCACGGGATGCCGTTTGCGCGGCCCCAGGAATACGGACGCCAGGATAAACATGGCGGCGATTCCGCCGACGACAACCGCCATAATGCAAAGAGGAATCAGGGGACTCATATTGGCTAACTGTAGCATCGTACGCCTGCGAAAATCAATTTGATTGGATGAACCTGCATTATTTATGAAGTTTCCAGTGCGGGCTCCAGCAGCCGAGCCATGCAAGGCCCGGACAGCGATGGGCGAAATGGCGGATATTTGGTTTGCGGCTGTTCCTTCGTTGACGGATCTTCCGTCAGCCACTATCATCTGCGGATGCGGGAGGCAATGATGCGAAAACACCTGGCGATGATTTTTGTTTTTATCTTGATCCTGGGCGGGCTGGCGCTTGCCTTTGCGCAGGAGGCGAGTGTCGCCGACCTCTTGAAAACGGGCGACGAAATGCTCCAGACTGCCGCCAAATTGCGCGGTCTCGAGCCGAAAGGCCCAATCCAGAAAGGGGTCAAAGACAAAGCGGAGATTTCCCGTTTTCTGAACGACCGTGTTCAGGAGGAATACGCCCCGAACGAGATTGCGAAAGAGGGGAAAATTCTCAAGAAACTCGGCCTGATTCCGCCAACGATGGATTACAGGGCATTTGTCATCAAGCTGCTCACCGAACAGGTTGGGGGATACTACGACCCCGAGAAGAAAACCTTTTTCATCGCCTCCTGGCTCCCTGCCGAAGAGCAAAAACCGGTCATGATCCATGAACTGACGCATGCGTTGCAGGATCAGTACTTCGATGTGGCCAAAATAATGAAAGACGATCGATCGCTGCAGAACGATGACCGGACGCTGGCACACCAAGCCGTCATGGAAGGGGATGGGATGGTGACCATGCTCCAGTATCTCCTGGAACCGATCAAACGGCATTTCTCTCAGGTGCCGGACCTGGCGTCGGTCATGCAAGCCTCGATGGTGTCGGCGCAGCTGCAATTACCGGTTTTCAAGGAAGCTCCCGCATATCTCAAAGAGACCCTGATTTTCCCCTACGGATACGGCGCCTCCTTCCTGCAGTACGTCTGGCGCAAGAACCCATCCTGGGAATCCGTAAACAAGATCTATTCCGACATGCCGGCATCGACGGAACAAATCATGCACCCCGAAAAATACTACGGCGAGCGGGACATGCCAAAGCCGGTGAGCGCCGAAGAATTTGCGGCCAAGCTGGGGCCCGGCTGGAAGATTACGGATAAAAACGTGCTTGGCGAGTTCTCTCTCGGGCTTCTCCTGTCTTTGCACCTCACGGAAGAATGGTCCAAGCGAGCAGCCTCGGGATGGGGCGGGGATCAGGTTCTCCTGTTGGAGAACGATCAGGGAAAGGACGCTGTCCTGCTCGCGACCGTTTGGGATTCGCAGGAAATGGCAGAGAGGTTTTCTGCCGCGATGGACGAATGGTTCCGGCAAGGCTTTCCAAAAGCGCAGCGGCTAAACGCATCACCGGCGGGTTTCGCGCTGATTCAGGACGGCGAGTTTTACTCGATTCATCGCGATGGAGCCGCCATTCGGCTCATTTTCGGGCTTCCTGAAGCCGATGGCCGGAAGCTGAAAGACTTTTAGGAGACAGGGAAAATACTTGTCTCCTTTTGTGAAATAATTCCGCGTTGCGGCAGCGACGCCTGCCTTCAACCGTCTCTGCCGCGACGGACTCCCTCTCGCCTTGCTGCCCTGGCCTTGAACGGTTTGGCTGCATCCAATTTGCCGCTGCGCGGCAATGAACTGCTCTTGGCTTGACGCGCATGCCATATCCAGAGGCTCGCTGCGCGGGCCTGGGAATATCGCGAGCGTGATCTGGTTCCCGGATATTACATATTTTAACAATCGGGGAAGCAAAATAAGTCCGTTTCACGGGTCGGTTCTTGATAGAATGCCCGGGTGAAAAGACTGGCGATTCTGCTGCTGGCGATCTTATCAGTCCCCGCCGTGATGGCTCAAGACAGTGCGGATTCGGATGAACGGACAAACAACTATCCTTTCATCATCCTGGATTCTCCGCTGGTGCCATTCACCATGCGCCAGCTGGACCAGGACTACCTGAGTGCCTATCGGTTATTCGCGACTGCTGCCAATAAAAAATTTAGCCCCGCTGTCAGTTACGCAATCCAGGCCGTGTCCTGCCTGTTCTTGTTAAAGACCATGACTCATGAAGAGGGGCATCGGAGCATTCTGAGACAAGAGGGCATCGATTCCGGAACGCGCCCATTCCTTTTTGAGGATCGCGGCGGCTATGTGGACGGAGTCACGGATCAAACGCTGAAAAATTTGCGCGACACGAAATTCCCCACTTTTATCCGCTTGCACACAGCAGGTTTCGAATCAGACTACATGCTGGCAACGAGGGAAGAAACGCTGCTTTCTTTTGAAGATGAAAGCTACAGGAACCTGATGGTCGAATACCTGTTCCGAAAAGCCGCGCTGCTGATTTATTTCACAGAGGGCTATTTCAAGCGCGACTCGGACGGCGCGGAGGAAGCCGATGAACTGAAGCGCGACATCGTCGGGAATGACCTTTACGGGGTCATCCGGCACCTGTTCCGGCCGACAATGGAATTCAAACGCTACACCCGTTACAGCGATCTGACGGACGAGGAGCACGGATACCTGCAGCGCGTGCAGCGCCGCACGTTTCTAAACCTGGTGAATGCCAACCTGATCGGGATTGATAACTTCCGCCTGACGGACAATTGGAAGGCTAATTTGGGCATGGGCCACTGCATGGGGCCCTTTGGAGATTTCATCGACGAGAAGATCTGGCTGAATTACGGGAAGGATCTGAAAGTGAACGCCTATCTTCGGGAATTTGAGAACCGCGACAACTGGTTCTTCGGCGCCGGAGCCGGCATCAACGGGTATCCATTGGCGCGGCGCCTGCGCGTTTCCGGCATGCTTCATTACTGGAAACAACCGCTCAACTTGAGTTTCACCAGCGGCGCCGGCAAAACGGGGGGAGCGATCGACTTGGACGGAAGCTATCGATTGCTGGACAAAAATAATTCGTATTTTAGGTCTCTCGCCCTGGACGTGGGCATGATTTATAAAACCGCGGGCTTCCTGCCGGAAGAAACGTCACTGAGCCATCACCTGGGCTTACGTTTCGGCCTCCATCTCGGATTCCGCAACAACTAGGAGCTTGGATGGCAGTTCATTTGTCCGGCAGCTCGATTCCTTCCCTCTTCAGCGTCTCTTTGTGCGGCGATCCTCGCATGTGTCTTCTCCGGGATCGCTTTTTCGCAGGAATCCTCTCATTCCTCGGGATGGATTGTCATTCCCGCGCTCGAGTATCAATCTCTTCGAGCCAAGGCATATCCCGCGGAACCGCTCTGAATTGAAGCTTCGTGTAACGAGCGACTCCGTGACGGGAACAATCCAATGCGATGGAGAAGTTTTTGCCAAAGGCCCGGTAAAAATACCTCTCGCGAGCTCCCTCACAGTCCTGGATGCCCGGCAGGCGGGCAAACCCCTGCCTCTCGAGCAGGAAGGGGGAACGCACACGACCGTTCTTTCAGGACCTGCCGAGTTCTCCGTTGTGCTCGACACCGGAATGCCTCTGAATATCGAGGCCGGTCGTGCGTCGTTCAGTTTGCCAGTACCGATGGCCGGAAGCGCGGTACTCTTTCTCGACATACCGGGCGAACATGCGAACGCGAAGATTAACCCCGGATTGATCACGCGGCAGTCTACAGACAATGGAAGAACGTTCATCGAGGCAGCTCTTGCACCCGGGAAAACGGCCAATATCTGGTGGACCACCAGGGAGGTCACCGCTCCGGCCACGCCGCGCGAAACCCGTTTTCTCTCGGAGGTGAAAACACTGGCGTCGGTCAGCGAAACGGACCTTCGGATAGCAGTGTTCTCGCCGCTGCTTCGGAGAGGGCAGTGGTTACCACCCTCGTCACATCCGAAGGCAGATCGCTCACCGAAGTAAAGCTCGTCGTGAAAAACCAGGGCCAGCCTTTTCTGAAGGTGGGACTGCCGGCAGGGGCCAGTATCTTGAGTGCGGAGGTAGCCGGGGAGAAAGTGAAACCGGTACAGGGAACCGACGGGAGCCGCGTTCCATTGTTGCGCCCCGGCTTGCGCATTTCCAGCCCCTATCAGGTTTCCTATGTATTCATGCATGCAGGCGCTCCATTCGCCCAAAAGGGAGATTCGGAGCTCAGTCTTCCCGGCATGGATATCCCCATCAGCCTGCTTCAATGGGAGGTTTTTCTCCCGGAAACCTATAAAGTGAAAAACTTCGGCGGCAATGCCATTCCGGCAGACCGTCTGCCGCCCGCTACCGGAACGATTTCGACCACGGACGAAGAGTACAGCGTGATGGAGCAAGTCGGCGCATGGCCCATCGGCGCGGATGCCAATATGGAGCGACTACTCCCGGGGCAAATGGGCGGAATTCTGGTGGACGAATCGGAGGGCGGGCTGCCGGGAGCCAGCATCAGCGTCACCAATCAGTCTACGGGACTTTCCACCTCTGCATACTCGGACGCGGCCGGTCGATGGGTTGTTTCCAATCTGCCTTCCGGCACCTATAAGGTAACCGCCAGTCTGACCGGATTTCAGACTTCTGTTCTCACGGATGTTCGTTTTGACGCAAACAGGCCTTTGCATCTGAACAGGACGCTGAAGATCGCGGCGCGCAATGAAACGATTGAGGTGAGCGCAAACGACTCCAGGCGCGAATCGCAGCGGATCGACCGGGAAGCGAAGAAATCCGCTCAAATGACGGAAAACCTGGTGTCATCGAACGTAGTCAATCTACAGCGACGCGTGACGGGCATTCTGCCGATTCGCGTGGACGTGCCGCGCACGGGCAATTCCTACAAGTTCGTCAGGCCGCTCGTGCTCGATGAAGAAACCAGAGTGACCTTTCGGTACAGGAGCAAGCAAAGTATCGGCTCGGCTATCCACATCATGCAGCACAGGCAGGGAGGTTGACCTGGCCGATCGTGATTTGCACGCCTATTTCTGGGAATGCACCAGGACCAGGATCTGCCTGCCGTTGCCTTTGCGAACGTCGATTGTGTGCTTTCGCTTCAGCTTGCTGACCTCGCGGCTGACTGCTTCACGCGCACAGCCGACCATGCGTGCCAGTTGCGTCTGATTGATGTCGATCCGAACACCTTCGTAAGTTTCCACGCCGATTCTTTCGGAGAGCATCGCCAGTCCGGATCTGACTTTGTCCCGCACCCGCGTGCATCCAAGCACTTCCAGTTGCGTCCACGCGTCGTTGCATTGCCGGGCCATGGCTTCCAGCAGAATGCGGCAAAGACGCGGGTCGTCCAGCATCGACCTGAATATCCGGTGGGGCAACAAAAGCAATTGCGACCGTCTCGTTGCAGTGGCGCTGAACGTGACGGAAGTCCCGTTTAGCAGGGAGCTTTCGCCGAAAATATCTCCAGGTCCCAGGAGCGCAATCACCGTTTCCCGCCCGTCCGAAGACAGCCTGGAAAGCATGATTTCACCCTCCTCAATCAAATAGAGGCCCGGAGGTTTGGTTCCTTGACTGCAAATAACCGTGTTTCTTTTAGCGACGAGCTGCGCACACTCGGTCTGGTAGCGCAGTTTTATATGTTCATAAATAATCGCGGCAGGATCGGATCCTGCCTGCCCGGCATACCGCGGGCTGATGGGCAAGGGGAGTGCTGTGCTCATATCGTTTCATTTCCTAAAGCGACTGCTGTGAACATGAAAATACACTAAACCGTAATTCTCTATGCAACCGGAGGGCCCATTCTCAAAGCGACTAGGCAATATCCATCGCCCCCGCAAAAACCGCGGATTTTCTGAATTGGCTCGGAATCAAAACGGCGGATGTGTCTGAGAAAATTTTCCCCGTCGGGGAATTTTTACCCTTTCGGAGTGTGCAAGCTTGCTTGCCCATTTCGCGGAGTTTCCAGTTCACAGTTCCGAGTTTTTGAGCTGAACTTAACTGGGAACCGGAAACCGGGAACCGGGAACTCTGGAAAGCGGCAGCAATCTGCTGCACTCCTAAGGCGTCCTCCGGGCGCAAAAACCATTAGGAACTGTGTGGGGTTGTTGAAGGCAGGCTGCGAATTCGGCGCATTGCGCAAGCAGAACCGACCTGTGATTTCATGGCCTGTTACCGCGAGGCAGCTACAGGTAGCGAACGATGCGCGTGTCGGAAATCCGATCATGAAAACACTGGCTTTCACGGTCAAAGAGGCTCCACAGGAGTCCGAGCCCCAAAACCAGCAGAGATGCCAGATAGCCGAAACATCGCCGCAGGAGCTGGCTGACGGACGGTCGTCTCCCGTCCGCATCGACGACGCGCAGATCCGTGATCATCATTCCTATCGTCTGATTGGATGCGGCGAGGAAGAAAAGCGAGTAAAAGAAATATATCAGCAGGAAAAGCACGGCAAAGATCAAATAACTGACGGCATCCAGGGATATGATCCCCGAGAAAAAATCCGCCGCGATGAGGCATACTCCCGAACACAGCATCACGACGATCAAATCCACCAACCCCGATAGAGTCCGGGACAAGAGTATCAATTTCCCTTCATCATCCGAAGGCAGTCCCGGGCTGGAATCAGAGTAGCCGGCATCTATAACAGGGCCGGCCGGCTGCGCGGATTTGCCGGAAACAGCATCATCAATCAGAGCCTGCACATCCCGAGGTGCAGGCTCCTTCGATGCCGGCTTGTCGGACAGTCCCAAGTCCAGGGGCTGCAGTGTCTTCTGTTTGGGCTGCGGGCCTTTGGTTTTGGGAACCTGTTTCGACACGGGCATCGCTTCAGAGGATCTGGCCGCAGCTGGGATCGGCGGCTGCACCGCATGAGGCCGCTGGATGGGCACAGGTGGATTGAGATCCCTGGCCTGCGTCTTCGTGGACACATCCATAGCCTCCCGCTTCTGCTTGATCGCCTGCAGTCTCTGGGTAAGCTCCTGCCTCCAGGCCGGCTTTTCTTCCTGCTCCTCTTTTGCTTCCCCTTCCGAATAATCGACCTCGATCAGACCGGAATGGTGCTGAGATTCATCGCTCTCATCTTCGGGAACGAACTCGTCGCTTTCATCTTCATACGAGTATTCTTGCGACGCTGCCTCGGTCGATATCACATAACCACAGGCGAGACATATCCCGGAATCGCTGATGTTGTTACTTTGGCATTGAGGGCAACGCATCTTCAACAAACTCCTCGGCAGGCAGGAGCTGATCAGGAGCGCGGTGCTGCCTGCAAGCGGATTCTATTCGATCAGATTCGAAACGGATTATATCACGGGGGCGTGAAGCCGCAATCTGATATACTTAGGATAGGAAATCAGGGGTTTCCATGGCCATCCGAAAGCGACTGATCATTGCCGGAATAATCTCGGCTCTTTCCGTGATTCTCTATGGTGCAGGCCTGCATTATTCGCCGGCTCTGATTCAATATGTCGTGGAACAGTCGCTGATTCAGAAAGCTCCTGCAGGCACGGATCCCGTGGAACTTCACAAACGACTGCACGCGCTTGTTTCCGCAATCCCAGACCAGAATACCAGAATGAAAATGCTGCTTCGGATTTCCGAATACATTGAAAAGATTCAACGTCTCTCGCTGAAAGACATGGACAGGCTGCTGGCGCCGGAAAGGGCATGGTCGAGGGAAAGCCTTACGGAGCCGGCACTTTTTTCGTTTAATTGGAACTTTTGCCCGGGAAATGATGTCTTATTAAACAGGACATGCTCAAGGCCAGGGCCATTATTGGGGTAGGGCTATGTATCCCGACCAGCTGTCTCTGCCAAAGGAAGACAGTGCAATGCCGCAAGGGGCAATCCTGGAGGGGATTGACGACAGGATTGGTCTGACCTTTGAGGAATTGTTCGGGCGCTTCAACTCGATGATCTTTAATCTGGCATACCAGATCTTGGGAGATCGGGAGGAAGCGCTGGATGTTGCGCAAGAGGTTTTTCTCGCGATTTACAGCAAAATGGGTACTTTCAGGGGAGAATCCTCTTTAAAAACATGGATTTACCGCATCGCTGTCCGCAGGGCAGCTAATCGGTTCCGATGGTGGAACCGATTACGGCGCCGGGGCACCGTCTCGCTTGAAGAGCACTTATCCAAGAATCCAGAGCGTGAGCCGACATGCAGCTTCACATCAAAGACTCAGTCTCCGGAGGAGGCCCTCCTGCAGCAGGAAGAGCGAGAGGAAGTCAAACGGATGCTCAACGAACTGCCGTTGCAGCAGCGTATTGCGGTGATCATGCGGGATATCGAAGGATTGTCCTACGAGGAGATTGCTGAGTCTTTAAATGTTTCGCTCGGCACCATAAAGTCCCGGATAGCGAGGGGACGAGAGGTCCTGAAGCATCACCTCAATGGGCATTAGTCCGAGCCAGAGGTCATCATGTTATGTGAAAAAGTAGTGCCTTTGCTTTCCGAGTATTTTGACGAGGCATTGGATCCCGGGACCGCGATTCAAGTATCGCAGCACCTGGATCAGTGTCCCGGCTGCCGGAAAGAGCTTTCCGGCATTGTTCGTGTGCACAGCAAATTGAGATCCATGAGCAGCGTGCAGGCGCCGGACTATTTGCGCGACCTCGTGCAGCTCCGCATTGTCGATATGCGCAAAAACAGATGGCGCGCGCAGCTCCAGGACGCATTGGAACTTCGATGGTCCCGGATTCGAACGACGGAAGGAATCTGGTATGCAACGAAGGCCATGGGAACTGTGTTGACGGCGGTGCTCTTTTTCCTGATTCCCTGCTCTATTAACCCGATCAATATTGAAGCGAATTCCTCGATACCGGAACGCAGTACCTTCAGCCGTGTGGAGAAACAGCAGGTTGCTCTGAATGTCGTCGCGAAGTTGGGAATGCTTTCGAAGGAAGACAAAAAAGGGCTCGCGAAACCCAATCAGCCGGCGGTAAAACCCGCGATCCACGAGCAGTATGTCTCGAATTTTGGGGAGAGCATTTCCGAAGATGCGAAGGATTACGATTTTGGTGTGGTGACGTATGTGGATCGCAGCGGCAAGGGACAAGCCCTGAACGTCATTGAACACCCGAACGCGCAGACCTTTCTGAACAGCTTTAACAAGGTGATTTCGGCGGGTCGTTTCGCGCCAGGCAGGAGAAACGGCGAGGCAGTCCCCTCTACCGTGATTCTCATGTTCAGCAAGATCTCCGTTAACTCCGTCAAAGACTAATATCGATTCGAGATTCGAGAAGAAATTTCGAATCTCGAATCTCGAATTATTGCAGGAATATGTAGCGGACCACGAATAAAACCGCGAAGAGGTATACAAGTCCGTGAACTTCGCGGCCCCTCCCGGCGACCAGTTTCAAAATCACATACGAAATGAAACCGAAAGCGATTCCTTCCGTGATACTGAAGGCAAATGGCATGACGACCATCGTCAGGAATGCGGGGATTGATTCCGTGGGATCGTCCCAGCGGATCCTGCGCACGTTGCGGAGCATCATGCTTCCGACCACAATCAAAGCGGGTGCCACAACAGGATAAATTTGAAAACCGCTGGACAATTTCAGCCCGTCGCCGGCCATCCGCGACAGCGGATATAGAAACAGCGACGCCAGCATCAATACACCGGTCACCATGTTGGCCAGCCCTGTCCTACCCCCTTCCGAAACTCCGGCTGCGCTTTCGACATACGCGGTCACGGTGGATGTACCCAGGAGCGCTCCGGAAACGGAACCGAACGCGTCCGCGGCGAGAGCCTGTTTCGCCCGGGGCAGTTTCCCATTCTCCAGGAGACCCGCCTGGCTGCTGACCCCAATGAGCGTTCCTATCGAATCGAAGAGCGCGAGGAAAAAGAATACAAACACAACGCTGACCAGTCCCAGGTTGAATGCTCCGGAAATATCGAGTTTCAGGAATGTAGGCGCAAGCGACGGAACCTTTCCCATGATCCCGTGAAAGTGCACGACGCCGAAGGGCAGCCCGGCCAGCGCTGTAGCCAGAATCCCCCAGAGGAGAGCGCCGCGCACCCGCAGAGAAACCAGGGTTACGGTCAGCAGCAGCCCGAAGAGCGAGAGGAGCACCGGCGCGCTGTGCAGCGATCCGAGACTCACCAGTGTGCCCGAAGACCCCACGATGATGCCCGACCATTGAAACCCTATCATCGCGACAAAAAGCCCGATGCCGACTGCGATCGCTTCTTTGAGAGAATCGGGAATGCCGTCGATCAGTTTTTCACGGAAGCCGAAAAACGAAAGCAAAAGAAACAGGGCGCCTGAAATGAAAACCGCACCCAGGGCCTTTTGCCACGGGATGCCCATTTGCAGCACAACCGTGTAAGCAAAAAAGAAGTTCTGTCCCATGCCCGGTGCCAGCGCGACGGGATAGTTTGCATAGAATCCCATTAAGAAGGTTGCGATGGCGCTGGCGACACAGGTCGCGACCAGCACCGCGCCAAAATCCATGCCGCATGCGGATAGAACCGTGGGCTGCACAAAAATGATGTATGACAGGGTTACGAAGGTCGTGATTCCGGCCACGACCTCCGTCTTGATGTCCGTGTGATGCTCCTTCAGCCTGAACATTTTTCCCAGCATGGAACATCTCTTACCACGAAAGGCACGAATTACACAAAATAGAATTTATGCTTGTTTTGTGTATTCCGTGTATTTCGTGTTCAATCGTCTTTCTGCCTCGAATAGAGAAGAGCCCGTCCAGCCACAACAGCTCTCACCACGAAAGACACGAATTACACAAAATGGAATTTAAAGGACGATTCTCTGGCTATCCAGTTTGGG
>DATJPG010000168.1:0-15627 GCA_035506515.1 Acidobacteriota bacterium | reverse complement strand
GATCCGTTCGCAAACTGCTCTTTGCATTTGTTTCTTTCCGGTGAACAAGCCACCATGCCGTTTTCTATGCGTTCGCAGTCATCCGTAAACGGGTAGGTTCCTGTGCCGCCAACTCCTTTGCCGTCATTTCTCGCCAACCCCGTGAAGTAGTAGTTGGCGATTTTTATCAGCTCGTCGCGGGAAGGGCGTTCAGCTTCAGGAATAACTTCGCTGAATATCTTTCGTGGGGCGCCCATCTTTTCAACGCTCACGCCGGTTCCGGAAGGGGCTGCTGCGGCTCCTCCACCTCCCCTTGCTCCGCCCCCCAGGCTGGTCTCGGGACGTATAGCAAGCTGCTCTACCTCAGTAATCAGGTTGTTTACAATCTTAAGACGAAGTGCAAGAGCCACAATCGTGGGTTCCGCGGCTTTCGCAGCGGGTTTTGGATTGGGTTTTGCGGCCGCGAGCTTCGCACTGACATCACCGGCTAAGGTTTTTGCCTTGGGGGCAGATCCGCCTTCCGTTACTGTTCCGATAAAGGCGACCTGTTGAGTCTCGACGTCGGGAACGTAGAACTTATAGGTCCCCTTTCCTGCCATGTCATACCAAAGTCCCTCGTTGCCGAAGGGCAGCCGAATGCCGTTTTCCGTGAACTTGACGTTTTTGGCAAACAGCTTCGGGCTCGGATCATGGGCAAGCATTGCGTCCAGGTATCGATCAACGTAACCATTCAGACAAGCGCTGTCGCAGGCAGGTTTAGCCGCAGGTTGGGCGGTATTCTGACCAAAAGCCGCAAGCAACAGAGTCAAAAAAAATGCAACACTGACAAATCGCATCCGCATTGTGCTCCTCCTTGATTGTAAGTAGGGTTTATTGCGGAACCATCATACTCAGTGTTTGAGATTTGATCAACCTTTCCGAGACTTTGAGTCTTAGAACCGCTGGGACGGCTAATGCGGCAATGGGCGGGACAACGGTGTTCCCAGGAACTTACTCCTCGGATTCCGGAGCCCCACCCCTGCGTGCAAGGTCTTCCTGGCGCACCTTATCCACATTGAAACGCTTGGCCGAGACTGTCATTGTTCCGAACACTTCGTCAAAATCAAATTCCGTAGCTTTAGAAAATCGCACAGGATTGACTGGCGCCACAACAAACGCTCTGAGGTAAGGGCTCACCAGCCCCTTGTCCTTGAGATTGGCTGCAACTTCACCGATGATCGCATCCAGATCCAGAATCAGCTGAGCGCGCCGGGTAAGGATAGGCGGAATAAGCTGCCATTTCGGTCATGAATTCTGCCATCAGAGGGCTCATTGGATTCTGATAAATTTGGATTATGGTAACAGCAAAGGCGAAATCGGGATAAATAAAACGAGCTCGACAGGATTAGAAACTTTAAAATCAGCGGCGAAAATCAGCATTGGAACCGACAATGCCATTTTGGCGCAATTTCCTACAAGCCGACTTCGGGACAATAACATACAGGGCTGAGCCACCTAGAAAGCATTTCAGTTCAATTTCAGAAAAGCATCTAATAGGTTTTGGGGTACAACCATATTCAATTTTTCAGATGCACTTTAAAAGTCTTGATTATGGGATGGCCTTGGTGTTTAAAGTAAATATCCATACTTATAAAGAAAGCTGGAGAAGATGCAGCTTCTGACAAAAGTCCCAAATCTCATTTGCGCCCGAATGGGGATACGATTTCGCTTGCGGGAGAGGAACAAATATGGCGAATGCACTGAAGAATCGCGTATCGCATATACAACTCGATAAATGCAAGACCGGCATCTCCGGCCTGGATGAGATTACAGAGGGCGGATTGCCGCGAGGGCGTCCTACGCTGGTATGCGGAGCCGCCGGTTGCGGCAAGACACTGCTCGCAATGGAATTCATCGTTCGCGGGATCACCGAGTTCAACGAACCGGGCGTGTTCATGTCATTTGAGGAAACGGCCGAGGAACTGGTTAAAAACGTCGCGTCGCTCGGGTTTGATGTTGATGGTCTGGTGCGCCGCAAAAAGCTGGCGATGGATTATGTCCGAATTGAACGAAGCGAAATTGAGGTAACGGGCGAGTACGATTTGGAGGGCCTGTTCGTCCGGCTCGGTTCCGCTATCGATGCAGTCGGGGCCAAACGCGTTGCGCTGGACACAATCGAAGCCCTATTTGCTGGGTTGCCGAACGAGGCGATTCTTCGGGCCGAATTGCGGCGTCTATTTCGCTGGCTCAAGGACAAAGGCGTTACCGCGATAATCACCGTCGAGCAGGGCCAAAATACGCTTACTCGTCATGGCCTGGAAGAGTACGTCAGCGATTGCGTGATCTTCCTGGATCACCGCGTTCACAACCAGGTGGCAACCAGACGATTGCGAGTGATCAAATATCGCGGATCCAAGCATGGAACTAACGAATACCCTACCCTGATAGATGAAGATGGGCTATCGGTGCTACCGATCAGTTCGCTGGAGCTAAACTATCCGGTCAGTGAGGAGCGAGTATCGAGCGGCATCGGCCGGCTGGACGCGATGATGGGAGGCAAGGGTTATTACCGAGGCAGCAGCATCCTGATTTCAGGCACTGCCGGTACCGGCAAGACCAGCCTTGCCGCCGCGTTTGCCGACAAGACTTGCCGAAGCGGCGGGCGGTGCCTTTATTTTTCATTCGAAGAATCCCCCGAGCAGATCCTACGCAATATGCGGTCAATCGGCATTGACCTGAACCGGTGGCGGAAGAAGGGCCTCCTGAGGTTCAACTCCGTCCGCCCAACTCTTTTCGGACTGGAAATGCACCTGGCCTCTATTCACAAGATGGTCAAAGATTTCAAACCGCAGAGCGTGATTATGGATCCACTCACGAATATGATGAGCATTGGTGAAGCCGACGAAGTCAAGGCAATGTTTACGCGCGTGATCGATTTTCTGAAAAGTCAGGGCATCACTACTATCTTTACAAGCCTCACAGCTGGGGGCGACGCACTCGAGCAGAGCGAAATCGGCATCTCATCATTAATGGATACGTGGCTGCTCGTCCGGATGCTGGAAACCAGTGGAGAGCGCAACCGTCTTTTATACATTCTAAAGAGCCGCGGCATGGCTCATTCCAACCAGATGCGTGAATTCGTACTGAGCGATGACGGCATCAAGCTCGTAGATGTCTATATTGGCCCGGGCGAAGTGTTGACAGGTTCGGCCCGCCTGGGGCAGGAATCCCAGGATCGGGCAAAAGCCTTGGCGGCGGAACAGGCAACAGCAGTACGCCGGCGTGAATTGGATCAAGAGGAAGCCAATCTCAAAAACCAGGCGGATACCATTGCCGCTCGCATGGCGATGATCAAAGCCGAACGGAAGGCCGCAAAACAAAGCGACCTACATCGATTGGAACAGGTTGAGAAGAACCAAGCCGGATTGGCCGCCGCGCGGAAGGCTGACTGAAGGGGAATAAGGAGCAATACAGTGAAGCAGAGGAAGGCAGATAAGACCGCATCGAAATCAAGAGAATCGAAGGAACACTGGGACCTGCGCCTTTACGTAGCGGGACAAACAGCTCGCGCTGTTGCGGCTTTCGCAAATCTGCAGAAAATTTGCGAGGATCACCTGCCGGGGCAATATCGGATCGAAGTGATCGACCTTCTCAAGAACCCCCAACTCGCCAAGGGCGACCAGATTCTTGCAGTGCCGACGCTGGTCCGCAAACTCCCGGAGCCGGTACGGAAAATAATTGGAGATCTGTCCAACACAGAACGGGTGCTCGTCGGGCTGGATCTGCGGCCCAGGGATTGAGATCATGGACTAACGGAGCGTACTGAGGTGAAGTCATGATGTCAGCTGCAAAACGAAAAAATCTTGCTAAGGCCGAAAGACCGGCCAAGTGGGACCTGCGGCTGTATGTTGCCGACCAAAGTCCGCAATCTATGCGGGCTTTCCAGAACCTCAAAGATGCCTGCAAGGAGCATATGTCCGGACGGTATCACATCACGGTAATCGATGTGCTCACGCATCCGGAGGCTGCCCGGCACGATCAAATCGTGGCGCTGCCCACTCTTATCCGCCGGAATCCCAAGCCGGTCCGTACAGGCATCGGCGATCTGACAAATACAGGACGCCTGCTGGACCTCTTAAACCAGAACTGACGCGAGAGGTGTCATGGTATGGCAAGAAAACCGACAGTGATCGATAGCACGGCTGAATTGGAAAAGGCGATCAAAACCAAGCGCAAGGCAGAGAAGTATGTTCTGCGGCTCTATATAGCGGGCATCAGCGTCCGGTCTTCCTCAGCCATTCGCAGCGTGACGGCGCTATGCGAGGAGCACCTCAAGGATCGCTATGATCTGGAGGTCATCGACATCTACCAGCAGCCGACTCTTGCGAAAGGCGAGCAGATCATTGCTGCTCCGACCCTCATCAAAAAACTGCCCCAGCCCCTGCGGCGGCTGATCGGTGACATGGCTGACCAGCAGCGTATCCTGGTCGGTCTGGATCTGCGACCAAAGAAATAGGCTGATAATGACTATGACTCCCCCAAGACGGTCTCAGAAGTCTCAAGGAAAGCAAGCATCAGCAATAGAGGAACTTCGTGCTCAACTGGATGAAGCCAATGAGACGCTACGTGCTATCCGCGAAGGCGAGGTCGATGCAATTGTCGTCTCCGGCAAAAGCGGTGAGCAGGTGTTTTCACTCGTAGGAGCCGAGTCGATCTATCGTTTGATCGTCGAGACCATGAAGGAGGCGGCCTTTACGCTCACTTTCGATGGCAAAATCTTGTACTGCAACAACCAGCTTGCCGAATTCCTCAAACGACCTATAAATCAGATTCTGGGACATGAGTTGAACGAGTTCGTGGATCCGGCCAATCATGCTGCCGCAGAATCACTGCTGATCGGCGCCCAAGAACATGCGGTGAGACAGCGATTGGTCTTTGCGGATTCTGACGGCCATCCGACACCAGCCCATATATCCACCAGCGTTCTGAACCAGCCCGACGGGTTGAGTATCTGCGTTGTGGCCACGGATCTGACCGAACTCGAGAACTCCACTGAAGCCCTTCGAGAAAGCGAGGAACGGTTTCGGCAGGTTACGGAGACGATAAGCGACTTTGTCTGGGAGGTCGATGCGGACGGCCTCTACGCATACACCAGTCCGGCGGTGGAGAGGATCCTGGGGTACACTCCCGATGAATTGGTCGGGAAAATGCATTTCTATGACCTGTTTGCCCCGGATGTCCGCGAACAGTTAAAACGCTCTGCAGCCGAGGTATTCATGGCGCAACAGCGTTTTCGGACGCTCCCCACCAATAACGTCAGCAAGAGCGGAAAAATTGTGTGCCTGGAAACAAGCGGGGTTCCGGTCTTGGACAAGGAGGGGCGTCTTTTGAGATATCGTTGCGCCAGCACGGATGTCACAAAACGTTACATGGCAGAAGCAGAAACACATCTCCTCCGCGAGAAACTGACTCACTTCTCCCGGATTGGCGCAGTGAACGAACTAACGGCCTCGATTGCACACGAATTGAATCAACCTCTCGCGGCCATACTCAGCAATGCCCAGACGGCATTGCGCCTGATGATTGGAGAGGCTTCCGATTTGAAGGAGGTGCGTGAAATTTTGGAAGATATTGTGGCAGACAATAAGAGGGCTACGGAAGTGATTCGCAGTATCCGCTCCGTGCTCAAGAGCACGGGAAGCGAACGTCATTCCCTTTCAATCAATGACCTGGTCAAGGATGTTTTATCGATAACTCGGAGTTACGGCTTGGCCATGGGAGTCACCATCGTGCTCGATCTTGGCGCGCCGATTCCTCCCATAATAGGAGACCGAATCCAATTGCAGCAGGTGATTCTAAACCTGGTCACCAACGCATTTGAGTCAATGGAAGGATCAAAAGGAACTCGAGAGCTGAAGCTCCGGACTCGTCATGCCGGTGGCGAAATCACACTGGATGTGATGGACTCGGGTTTCGGAATCCTTCCAGACAAACTCGAAACAATATTTGAGCCGTTCTTCACCACGAAGGAGACCGGACTGGGCGTAGGCCTCGCATTGAGCCGTTCAATTGTGAGGTCACACAATGGCCGGCTTTGGGCTGACCACAGATCGGAAGGCGGAGCCACTTTTCATATGGTTTTGCCTGTAGCCGAGGTGAGCGTCGCTGTTCATGAGGAAGCCGGATTGAATGCGGAGACCCAGAAACAAACTGATTTCCAGCAAGCTCCAGATGAGGGACAGAGGATCCGGGTGCTGCTGGCTGATGATCACCACGTCGTAAGACAGGGGATTGCGAACCTGCTCAGTGATTCGCCGTACATTGAGATCGTCGGGGCTGCGGGAGACGGCCTGGAAGCTGTAGAGCTGGCAGCTAAATTAATTCCCGATATAATCCTTATGGATATTAGTATGCCTAAGCTCGACGGCATCGAAGCAACACGCAGAATTAACAAAGAATATCCCCAAATCTGCATTATAGGATTTTCGATGTTTGAGGATGTCGAAAGGATTCAGGCTATGCGCGCCGGCGGCGCGTTGCTTTACATAAGGAAGAGCGCGCCCGCGGATGAATTGATTAACACAATTCGGCAAGGTGCCCGCCTTTCCAAAATACCATCAAAACCAGATAAGACGATTCCAAATCTTTCGCGTCGAGAAGAGCAGAACGGGTTAGAAGGGAAAACGCATGGAACTCCACAAGCGAACAGTTAAAACCACATCGTTAGAAGTGTGAAGAGAAGAGCTTAAGCCCTCATTGTGCCATTTCTGGCAAAGCATCAATTGCAGCTATTCATGGCACCCATTCCTTTCATTTTCTGCAACATAATTATCCCCGATTCGCGGACTCTTTTTGGTGAGACGGCCAATTTCCTCCCTCAGCATTATGGCGGATAGGAATTCTTTATCCGTGACTTCTCTGCTTTAATGCAAGAAGAATCATGCTGCAAGAGCTTTTTGATAAAGCTCAGGAAACGCAGTATGCCTCAGGCGCAACGCTGTCGCCATAACTCGCCGGCCGCGGTCGGTTACTCTCCATTTGCGGGTGCGCGGTATTTTGGCAATAAGTTTGTGAGCGTGAAAGCGACTCAGGATTCGGCTAACCTTGGCGCTTTGGGCCGTCACCCAGTAGTGTTGGCGCCCATGGAACAAGTCTTTCCTAAGGGGATTGACCAGGTGGGCATATCGTTCGAGGATCCGCGGCCAGTTACGGCCGGCGAAGCGATCTGCAAATTTCTGTGCGCGTTCCCAATCTTCCATATGGACGAAAACGTTATCGTGCTTGATTAAGGAAATCTTATTGGCGGCGAGCTTGCGCGCTAACCACTCGTGCGCATTGACGTAAACCTGGATCGGCATGGGAAACCAGGTCTGCAGCTTCCCATGGATCAAGCCGAGATCCCGGTCCATGAAATAGAAATAGAGAAACAGGCATTTCCGTCTTGCAGACTGGACGTACGGACGCCCGATCTTGAACTTGAAGGAAAACGAGCGGCACGGTTCCAGCACCGAAAAGATGCAGACTAATCCCTGTTGAATATCTTCCTTTTCGGCTGGCCAATCATGGATCCGCCCGTCAATCAGGCTCTGCTATGAGAACCGAGACTCGTCTGCAATTACGCCGCTACGGGCTCCGAGCGCGAATTCGCGTCATTATTGGAGCCTGAGCTTACCAAAACTCACCAGAATTCCGCCGGAATCTTGGGAGTTCTTTAAATCCTGAATAGCAACCTATTGTTATCAATCCTGGATTCTCCTTAAAAACTCACAAGGAAAACTCATTCTCAGGATACAAATACACTGGATTGATAGGTTCTGCTCATGGAATAATCGCCAGCGAGGGTTCGGCTTTCTGATCCGTCCGCCCCATCCTTTCCAAGGAGAATCCTCCAATGATTGCCGTCAATAAGCTGACATTCCGCGCTTTTGCGTTTTTGTTAATTACGTTTTGGCTGGCCGCTGCGTTTGCCGCTCAGCAATCCACCGTTGCCGCCGCCACGCCCGGGCAGATTCCCACGGCAACTGGTTTCACCGCCCTGGACCCGTTCGATCAGATCAAGGCCATGGGACGAGGAGTTAACATTATCGGTTATGACCCGCTCTGGCGAAACTTCAGCCAGGCTCGCTTTCAGGAGCGCCACTTCCAACGCATCCGCGACGGCGGCTTTCAAACCATCCGCGTTAATCTTCAGGCCTTCAGCCATATGGATGCCGCCAACCGCCTCAACCCAATTTGGTTTCAGACCCTCGACTGGGTGGTTGACCACGCCGTGGCCGCGGGGCTACAAATCATTCTGGACGAGCACGACTACGGCGTCTGCGGCAACAACGCCGCGAGTTGCGAGCCACGCCTTACGGCGTTCTGGGAACAAGTCGCCGCTAGGTACAAAAACGCACCGGCAAGCGTGCTGTTTGAAATTCTCAACGAGCCGAACGGTCAAGTGACTCCCGAATTATGGAACGCGTGGCTTAAGAAGATGCTGGCCGTAATCCGCCAGACCAACCCCACGCGAAACGTGATTATTGGTCCAGCCTCATGGAACAATATCCACTATCTGGACCGCTTGGAACTGCCGGCCGATGACCGGTACATTATCTGCACGGTGCATTACTATTTGCCGATGGAGTTCACTCACCAAGGCGCGAGTTGGAACGCATCCACGGCGAGACTTTCCGGCGTCAAGTGGGGCACGGATGCCGAAAGGCAGCGGGTGGCGGACGATTTTGCAAGCGTCGAGCAGTGGTCAGCGGCCCGGAAAAGGCCGGTCCTTCTGGGCGAGTTCGGCGCGTATGACCGCGGGGGTGCCGACGTGGATTCGCGCGTGGCTTATACCTCGCACGTGGCGCGGACGGCCGAGTCGCTCGGCTGGGCCTGGACCTACTGGCAGTTCGACAGCGACTTCATCGTCTTCGACATCGCCAAGGACGATTGGGTACAGCCGATCTGGAAGGCCCTGGTTCCATAAACGGTGTCAGGAGGCCGCGGTTGCGCATTTAGTCGAAAAAGGCAAAGCTCCGGACCCAATCAACTATTCTAAGGAGGCCGCTATTTTTGCTGAATACAGTAGAGATAGTCGGCGGTTCGGATCAAGATCTGATTATCAACTGCTACCGGGCTGGCCAGGGGCAGGCTCTTTAATTTGTTCACTCCCAGAATCTCAAACGCAGGCCCGGCTTTCATGACAGTTGTGGTGCCGTCTTCGCTAACACAGTAAATCCTTCCATCGGCCAGGAGAGGGGAGGCCTGGAAATAAATCATTTACAGCAGTAAGATCAAGGCGTCGATTTACAAGCATCCCGTAGGAAATGAATGACTTGGAACTCTTAAACACACGTAACTCCCGATAGCCTTGTGGGAAGTATCCCCCGATGAAGGAGATCGCATGCCCTATTAGCACATTGCCGGCCAAAACGGCAAAATTCTGTGTGATGAAATTTTGGCGACGAAGTGGCAGTTCCTGCACTCGGAATACTTGCAGAAATCTCATCGAGAATTCGAGAGAAATTCTGAGTTTTCCCGAGTTGTTAGATGGATGTTAGATGAAAGGGCAAAATAGGGTTATTTTGGGGGTTGGTTAATTCCGTTAAATCTTGTATTATCAACAAACTTGGGGCGGTTAGCTCAGCGGCAGAGCATCGGTCTTACACTTCGAAAACGGCAGTTTTTAGCTGATTATTTCTCGCCTTATCTCATTGCTTATCATCTTTAAAAATCAACATCTTCCAGCATTTCCCAATTGCAGGCCATCTTTCCCATTTTGTGCCATTTTGGCTGGTCTTGTTAGATGGTGTTAGATGGCAGTAGGCAAAATGCGGGATTACGTTCTGGACTGAGAGTGCGTTTTTTCGGAGAGGGGCCGTGGTTTTGTAGTAGAATATATGAAAAGTGCAAATGTATTATTTCTTGCATTACGTGAAGTGAAGGATATCGACTGTACCGATCGTGATTGCATCTACATCCAACGTAAACAGGAGAAATCCCGATGCCAGGACCATTTCCTAATGGCCAGCTTGCTTTTGCGGAGCTGAAGAGAGTCTGTCATAAAAACATAAGCAGCACACATAAAACGATGAAAAAGCTTGGCTGGCAGATGGCAAAAATGGCCTTTTCTGCAGCAACGCTGGGAATAAGCGATTTGGCAAAGCAAGGGGGGCAATTGGTTAAGGAATTCGTGAGTTTCATCGTTCCCAAACTGCCCGATTTGATCGAAAAAGGCGGGGAACTCATCCCCAACGCCAGTGGGCCGGTCGACCGCTCGAAAATACCCAGCATTTTGCAGCGCGGAAGTACGCTGTCACTGATTGCACCGGAGAGATCCGGGACAGAAGGGTTTGTGAAGGCGGAAGACCTGGTACAAAGCATGAGGGACCATCTAAAAAAGGCGAAAGAAGCACAGGGCGAGATACCGGTTGGGGTCCAGTTGCAAATCCTGTCGTGCTGTCACGCAGAAGAATTATATCAGCATTTTGTTAACATGGATTACCACATGTCGAAAGTAAAGGCCTATGCGCTTGCCCTGCAGAATCTATCCAAGAGTTACCTGGATTTTTGCACCGAATTTGAAAAAAGCTGGTCTAATCAATGGAACGAGATGCTGAAAAGCGTTGAGTGGACGTTAAGTAAGCCTCTAAACTGGCATATGGAAAATTGTGGTGCCGACGAGGATCTCAGACAGCATTGTTATCGGGCAAAGTTTGTTGTAGCACCCCCGCCTCCTCTGCAACATGCCGCATTGCCCGTCCAGCACGCAGGGCAGGTCCAGGGAGGGAACCCACTTCCAGTGAACCCACATGCAGTACAACCGCAAGGACCCCTTGTCAGGCGGCCAGGACCACCGGCACCTCAGGGACAGGTTGTATTCCGGCCACCACCACCACGTCGTGGCCGATAAACATAGCACTGAAATTACGGGAAAGTTTTCTCAATTCAGCCCATCAACCCCGGAGTCGCAAGCTTCAGGCATATGGGTGAAGGCACGGTGGAGGAGAGATGCGAACAGGTGCTCAGCTTGACGCAACGCCTCGCGCTGCACTATGCGCAGACTCTCCACTCTCTCCACCAGGGCTGCGAACTTCTGCTGGAGGGGTAGCGGGGGAATGTAAACTGGGAATTCCTTTAGCAGCGTTGGGCTGATGTTTGATTGACCGACCGCCTTTTTGCATCGGTCGCGGAATAGGTTTTTGAAGTATCCGGTATTTAGCAGCGCTGAGAAGAATTCCGGAATGACCTCCGGTTTCAGACGAAGGCGAATCAGATACGACGCGAGCACAGCATTCATGTCGAAATTCCACACGAACAAATTTCTTACGCTTCGCCATTGTCTTCGTTGGATTCAGCATTTTCTGTGTTGGCCAGAAAAACAACGGCAATTCTGATGATCTCGCAGTGCGGCAATTCACAACACACTTCTATAAGTGGTATATAAAGGTTGCCGATACTGATGGAGTTGCTTTGCTGCGCACAAAAGAAATGAAACAAGCCCTGGCGCCAGAGCTTCTCCAAGCACTCAAGAAGGACTACGAAGCCCAGGCTCAGGATAAAACTGGCTACATTGTTGGCCTAGATTTCGACCCATTTCTTGCCTCCCAAGATCCTTGCGAACGGTATGAAGTTCGCAAAGTCGTAAAGAAGGGAGAATCCTATTGGGCTGAGATCCACGGCTTTGGAGGTTGTGAAGAGCACACTGCCCCTGATCTCAACGCCGAAGTGACTTCCAGAAATGGCGATTGGGTGTTTACTAATTTTCATTACTCCGGTCCATTTGCACAGGATTTGCTGTCTTTATTGGAGAAGCTTCGTCGCGACAGAATGAAAAAATAACCCTGTCGAATCGCTGAGACTTCTCATATCCGGACTTCATGACAACAATGATCATCGGGTCGGGGGTGTTGCCGATACCCATCAGTATTAATATTCCCGATCCAGGAACCTTGTAATGAGGATGGAAATGTGGCGAACATTCTGGCTAGCGGCAATTGTGGTTGCTCTGGTAACTACTGTTCCAAATCTCTCCGACGCTGCAATAATACACGGAATAGGACCTTCGATATTAGTTCTTCTGGTAAATCTTGGGGCCTATTTCCTGGCAGTCCGCCGTGCTTGCTTCGAGCGGACTCGTGGAATCATTGGAGCAGCGCTCCTGGCTGGCGTCGATGTTGGCTCCTTGGCCGGTCTGCTGACTTGCGTGCTTTATTTGATCATGCGGTACAAGCAGACAGGTCTGCAATCTGTTTTGACACAATCGATCGCCTTAATATTAGGGACGCTTTTTCTCGGCGTCCTTTGCTCGCTCGTGATGGGAATGATAATTACAATTATTCGATCCGGAGGGTCAAAGAAGATTGCCGAAAGTGAGATTCCTTTACCACAATCTATTTTTGTGCACAGACATTTAGCTACCTATATTCCATTCGCAGCTTGTTTGATATGGACGGCTGTTGCAGGAATCATTTTGGGCTCTCTGCCTAGAAACCCAAAAGCACAAAATGTCGACATTAATGCAATCCTTAACGCCGGGCCGAAGGTTGGGGCGCTGGCGCCGCCTATTGTATCCACAACTATTGCTGGTCGTCCGTGGCGGTTAGCGGATCAGCGCGGAAAAGTTGTAGTTCTCGATTTCTGGGCAACATGGTGCAAACCCTGCATCAATTCAATGCCAATGCTCGAGCGAATCCAGAAGGAATACGGCGGTCGAAGCGATTTCGCCATGGCGAGTGTATCCATCGATCAAGACCGTTCTGCGTTGGAAACATTTCTTAAAACGCATGAAGTGCATTCGCTGATCTTGTTTGAGAATGATGCCGGCCCCAAAAACAGCGTTGCGCGGCAATTCGAAGTAACCGCCGTCCCTTCGCTTTGGATTGTCAATAAAAGCGGATACATAGCTGCCAAGCATGTTTTTGAAGAAGCCGCGCTCAAATCAAAAATTGCCGAATCATTAGCCGAACATCCTAGATAACTGAACAACTTCATAAGTTATTGCCTAATATCAGCTTGCGATTATTTTCATATCGTAAATCCCACGCATTATGAAAGCACGCCACCCGCGGAATTAACATGGGTGATAACGAGGGAGAGTACCAAGCATTATGAAAAAAGGGCGTTCCAACAGTGATAAGGTATTAGTGAGCTCAAGCACCAAAACCAAATCCCTAAAGGAGCGCCCGATGAATCAAATAAAGTATATCGGCATGGACGTGCATAAGGCAACAACAGTAATTGTCGTACTGAATGTAGCGGGAAAGGCCATTGCGGAAGCCGTCATTGAAACAGCCATCGGGGAAACTATGTGCCTGTGCGGGTAACTTCCTATGCTAAAATTGACGTTTCTCATAAGCCGACTTTTTGGGAGTTTGCCCATTGACTGTTATTTATTGGCTTTAAGCATATCGATCTTAGCTCAACCATTTTATTAATCCCGATCAGCAAATACGGTATAATTTTGTATACGAGCTTTGTTGAGAAGCTACCCAATTGGTGATTGCATGAGCAAAAACTTGAAACGGCAAATTGCACGTCAGATTGCTCAGGCACTGGCTATAATCTTCCCGCTAATAGTGATGGCTGTCACCGCGTCGGCTCAACGCGTGGTGAGCACAAAAGCTGGAATCATCCAACATGTCGAAGGAAATGTGTTTTTGGATAGCGTGAAATTACAGCTTCTCCCGGACAAATACATCCAAATGCAGCCCGGCCAGAGCCTGCGCACAGAGTATGGATTGGTCGAAGTTCTTCTAAGCCCGGAAGTCTATCTTTGGATAGGAACATACAGCTTGCTGCGGCTTGAACAAAACCAGCTCGACGATACGCGGCTGACACTGGAAAATGGTTCAGCTCTCATCGAAATCGTGCGGGAAATCAAGGGGACGCGAACTCGGATCCGCCTTGTGGATGGCGAAGTGGAGATCGCCAAAGGAGGACTCTACCGTTTCGAAGCCGGTTCTGGCGAAGTTCGAGTTTACGGTAGCTCGGCTCTGGTTTCCAAGGCCAACAAAACAGCCACCATCAAGAGCGGCAGGAGTGTATTTCTGGGCACCGGTCTTGCCGTGAAAAAATTTGATAAGAAAGAAGCTGATTCGTTACATCAATGGGCTGGAACAAGATCTTTTGCGCTTTTCTTTGCCGCCGAATGCCCCTCTACGCAACCACACTGGTATCCCAGGACATTCCCATGGATGTACAATCCGAATTTTCGAATGCGTATCTCCTCGCAAGAGTGCAGAGAGGAGTGGTATAGGAACGGCCGTGTCTCCGTACCGACCACGAATCAAACCGTGGAAAAAGGTGGAAACATTGCCACTCAACCGATTCCCCCCCCTACTCCCCAACCCCGCGCAACGGATAAGTAGTACTGTATCTGCTTCTGTTCTATCTCTGTAATTAAGTTCTGGCTGCGGGCCTTCATAATTCGGGGCACCGCTTCAGTTCCACCGAAACCGTATTTTTGGCGTAAAGAACGAGAAACAGCCTTGTGTTTCGTTACCCATGGCTACTATGATTCTGGCAGGTCAATGAGGAGCAACTTCCTCGAACCGGACTTCTTGGGAGTTGGAGACGTTTCATATCATATTAACCGCATCATGAAATAATTGGGTGGCTTTATGAAGCTATTTGGTAATAAGACAAATGGCAAAATATTTCAGGACGTTTTGACGATTCATTTGTTCTTGTTGTGCTTCACGCATCTTGGCTTTGCGCAGGCTATTACTGTCCGAGTCGTCGATGTTACAAATGGTCATTTGCTGACAAATTATCAGGCTTCAATCTCGCCGCTCTATACGGAACAAAATGAGTCATCCACAAAGCCTTCTCAGGAATTAGGCATCCAATCCGACAAAAATGGCATCATACAAATTAGTCTTCCGGAACCAATTCCGCAGCGCCTGTTTATAAAACTAAATCTAAAGGCAGGCCATTGGCAATGCGGTTCAGTAAAGTTTGCAGACACTCAGGAAGCTATTCAAAAGGGGATTGTAGGGCTTTCACCTGGCCCAAAACCGAGCAAAACACATGTTGTAGTAAAAGCAATGCCGGGGGAGATTGTATTTCTCGCACGACCAATGACATTTTTTGAGAGGCTATTGTATCCCCTCGTGAAGGAATGATGGGACAGATAAAAGGTAACTTCCGCCGAGTAGGAGAAGCCACTGAGCATTCGTAGGAAAAAGCCTTGTCTGTATCCGCCGTTTCCAGCTGCGTGCCCGAGTAGGAAATTCCGTAATAGTCAGTAACCTCTCCCCTCACAGACCCGAGCGTGCGCGTTAACGCACTCGGTTCTTCAAACTGAACTCCCCAACACTGGCCGCGAGGCCCAGGACCGTGTAATGCGAGGGGTAAGCAGCGGATGACGCCTGAGAAGTTTTGCATACTCATCCCAGTCAAGGGTATGGCCACGTGTCCGACGACTGAGCCAAAATTTCCAGCCGCGACGGACCGTCCGATAGAACTCCAAAAGACTCCGGAGATTCGACGAGCGCCCGTAATACTGGTAGTGACCCTGCAGTTTCCGATTTAGAGCTTGTTGTTGCTTATCAACCGGATCATGCCGATGCTTCTCGCACCAAGCCGTTACATTCATAAGACTGCGCCTTAGACGCTTCCGCATCGTTCGTACGTGGACCGTGAACTTCCCCTTCCGGCTTCGTTTGCAGATATGCGTGAATCCAAGAA
>DATJPG010000167.1:0-21405 GCA_035506515.1 Acidobacteriota bacterium | reverse complement strand
TATAAAACGTTAACAGTGCCGCGCCCTCGGCGCTCCGTCATTGCGATAACCTAATCCCGACCTTACGGTCGGGCCTATTCTCTGCCGGCGCTTCGCGCCTCAATGATTCCGATTTTGGGATGGCGCCGGGTTTTGAGACAGACTCTCCAGAGCCGTCCGATGCGAGAAATTCAGCAGCCGGACGACTCTGGAGAGTTGTCTTCACAGGTGGAAATATTCGATGGCACTTCATTTAGGAGCTGATCAAATGCCGAACTACAACGGATTGCCAGAAAACTGGAAACAAATGACTCCCGCTCAGAAACGGGATTACCGGCTTAATCAATTTCTTAATCCGGCGAATATCCAATTTGTAAGCGAGAAGGCCGCGCAGGGCTACAAGACGAGAGCTCAGCGGATCGTGGATGCGTATAATGTGAAGGAACCTGACTGCGTGCCCATCAGCCTGCCTGTAGGTAATTTGCCCCTCAACCTGTTCGGCGTCAGTATGCATGAGGTAATGTACGACATCGAAAAAGGAATCGAGGCGTGCAGCGCATTCAACGAAAAATATTCCGAAGAACTGGAATACTGGGCGGTTCCCTTCGCCGCACCGGGAAAAGCGCTGGAACTCCTGGACTACAAGCTTTACGCGTGGCCGGGGCATGGCCTTTCTGTCAGTGCGCCCAATTATCAGTTCGTCGAAGGCGAATACATGAAAGTGGAGGAGTATCCCGACCTTGTGAGGGACCCCTCCGACTACTGGCTGCGGACTTACCTGCCCCGCGTTTTTGGCGCATTTGAAAGCTTCCGGATGCTGGCGCCCCTGCCGGACATCATTGAAATTCCCACCATGCAGCTCATGCCCCTGGCATTTCCTCAGGTGCAGGATACGCTTCAGCGAATGATCGATGCCGGAAAGGAAATTCAAAAAAGGAATGAATTGACTTTCAAGCTAATGGCTTCGGGTCCCGCTGCGCACGGATTCCCTTCGACGATGGGAACCATCACCGTCGCCCCGTTCGATGCGATCGGAGACACGCTCCGGGGAACCAAGGGGATTATGATGGACATGTTCCGCCACGGCGACAAACTCCTGAAAGCTGTCGACGTAATGGCAGAGCTGATTATTCACTCGATATTGAACGCCCCCAACTTCTCGAAGTTGCTTGCTGTTTTCTTCCCTCTGCACAAGGGCGCCGATGGATGGATGTCCGCAAAACAGTTTAACACCTTCTACTGGCCGACTTTGAAGAGGGTGATGGACGCCTTCATCGACGAGGGGCTCATTTGCACACTGTTTGCGGAAGGGAGCTACAATACGCGCCTGGAAGGAGCCACCGACTTCCCCAAGGGGAGCGTGGTCTGGTGGTTCGATCAGTCCGATATGGTACGGGCAAAGAAAATCCTCGGAGACAAATTCTGTATCACGGGAAATGTGCCTTCGTCGCTGATCGTAACCGGATCCCCAAAAGACGTTAAAGAGCGATGCCGCAGGCTGATTGAGGATTGCGGTAAAGGAGGCGGATATATTCTGGGCGCAGGCTGTGTCGCCGACGATCCAAAGCTGGAGAACCTGCAGGCTATGATGGAAGCCGTCCGAGAGTACGGCAAGTATTAATCTGAGCACACATCTCATCCCGCTTGGGGCGGCACGGCATGCTTGTGTCGCCCCAAAGTCCAATAAATCCTGGGTCGATCACCGGGTTTTGATAATCTTTTGAAATATTTCTTTAGGAGCTAATGAAGATGGCCAATTACAGCGGCTTGCCCCAGAACTGGGGACAACTTACGCCCGCCCAAAAGCGGGAATATCGGCTTAATCAGTTTCTTAATCCTGTGGGTGTCCAATTTGTCAGCCCGGAAGCGGCCAAGGGCTACAAAATCAGAGCCCAGAGACTGGTGGACGCTTTGAATGTCAGGGAACCCGACCGAGTACCTGTATCTTTGCCCGTGGGGAACCTTCCTTTTATTATGGCCGGCGTCAGTATGCACGATGTCATGTACGACATCGAAAAGGGAATAAAGGCTTGCGAGGCATTCAACGAAAAATATTCCGAAGAACTTGAATACTTCGCCGTTCCCTTCGCAGTACCGGGGAAGGCCCTGGAGCTTCTTGACTACAAGCTCTATTCCTGGCCGGGACACGGCCTTTCCGTCAACGCCCCCAACTATCAGTTTGTCGAGGGCGAGTACATGAAGGTCGAAGAATATCCCGATCTCGTTCGAGACCCATCCGATTTCTGGCTTCGGACTTATCTGCCCAGAGTTTTCGGAGCATTCGAAAGCTTCCGGATGCTGTATCCTCTTCCGGACATTCTCGAAATACCCACCATGCAGCTCATGCCGCTGGCATTTCCCCAGGTTCAGGAAACTCTGCAGCGGATGATCGACGCCGGGAAGGAGATCCAGAAGAGAAATGAGATCAGTGGCAAGTTCATGGCATCCGGCCCGCTAGCGCACGGATTTCCCTCGACGATGGGCGCACTCACATTCGCTCCGTTCGATGCCGTCGGCGATACGCTTCGCGGGACCAAGGGTATCATGATGGATATGTTCCGCCATGGCGACAAGCTTCTGAAAGCCGTCGAAACTATGACCGAGCTGATTATTCATTCCATCCTGAACGCTCCCAACTTCGCGCAAATGCTCACGGTTACCTTCCCCTTGCACAAGGGCGCAGACGGGTGGATGTCCGGAAATCAATTCGACAAGTTCTACTGGCCGTCATTAAAGAAGGTGCTCGATGCCTTCATCGCGGAAGGGCTCATCTGCGTGCTGTTCGCCGAGGGTAGCTATGACACGCGCATCGAAAAGGCAATCGATTTCCCCAAGGGAAGCGTGGTGTGGTGGTTCGACCAGAGTGACATGCCGAGAGCGAAAAAAATCCTGGGTGATAACTGCTGCATCCAGGGGAACGTGCCTTCGTCGCTGATTGTCACGGGCACACCTGGCGCCGTGAAAGAGCGCTGCGCTAAGTTGATCGAAACCTGCGGCAAGGGTGGAGGTTATATTCTTGGAGCCGGCTGCGTCGCCGACGATCCGAAGCTCGATAACCTGCGGGCAATGATGGAAGCCGTTAGAGAATACGGCGTCTACAGAAAGTAAAGGTCAACTCTCAAACCGGGGACGAATGATCGTCCCCGGGCATCTCTTCTGCCTTCGCTGCTATGCAATAATCTCGCTGACCTGGAACTCCGGCTTTATATCAGAAAAATTGACAAGGTCGGCGCCCAGGGTGGGATCGTGTGCTTCAAGCCCTTTTTGCATTTTTTCCGCACTTTCGAAAACCAAGTGCCCGATCGCAACATACGGTGAATCGCCGATCCCTTTGTCAACCTCGGATTTAATCAGCCCGTATGAGTCGAGCAGTTTATGGACCAGCGCCATGTGCTTGTCCGCATAATACCCAAAATCAAATTTCCCGCCTTTCGCATACATTACTGAAACTCGAATCATTCCTTTTTCTCCTATCTTCCTTCTTTGAGGTCCGTAATTCCGGTCTTCTCCCGTGGAAAGGGATTCTATATCGAAAAGGGGGAAACGCAAAACCCGAAGCCATTTTCCGAAATTCGGTGGATGTCCAGGCTTTCAAAAGCTTTCAACAACAACAAAGTTTTCTGAAAAACAATGGGTGTCCACAATTATTGTCCAAAATTATCGTTTGCCCTGAACACCTCTGGAGAAGAGTGGGTGTCCACCATTTCTTCACCAATTCTGAAAACAGTGGGTGTCCATGAATTGATGAATTGAAATTGAGAATTGAGAATTGGAAATTGAGAATGGAGAATTGGGTGTCCATGATTCCCAGCTCCATGTTTTGCACGTTTTCCTTTTGCTGACCTTAAGTTTTACTTGACCTGTTTGGCAGGAACGATAAAGCTAGCAGTGTTTGGAGGGTGGCTGTATGAGAAAGATTTTGTTTGTTCTGTTGTTTTTGACATGTGCGTTGTGTTTTGCGGCAGGGAAAGGTGACTGGCCATATTGGCGCGGACCGGCAGTGAATGGAATGGCTGTGGGGGACGCTCCGCTGCACTGGAGCGATACACAAAATGTAAAATGGAAAACGGACATCCCGGGGCGCGGCAGCTCCAGTCCCGTCATCTGGGGCGACAAAATCTTCATCACGACAGCCGTCAAAACCGGACCTTCCGGCGAGCCGCAGCCCTCCGCTGCGCCTCCTGCAGCTCCCGCAACTCCCGCAGCAAAGCCTCAATTGACAACACCCGGTCCGCAGGCAGAACACAAGTTCGAAGTTCTCTGCCTCGACCGGAAAACCGGGAGAATCCTGTGGCAGCAGACAGCGACCACCGCCGTCCCTCACGAAGGATTCCACCCCACTTACGGCAGCTTCGCCTCCAATTCGCCTGTCACGGACGGCAAGAATGTGTATGCGTTTTTTGGTTCGCGCGGCATGTACTGCTACACGGTGAATGGCAAGCTCGTCTGGAAAAAGGACTTCGGCGTCCAGATGCGCATGCGCATGGCCTTTGGCGAAGGGATGGCCCCGGTAATCTCAGGAAACAGGCTCATTCTCATATTTGATCATGAGGGAGATTCCTTCATGGTCGTATTGGACAAGAATACCGGGAAAGAAATCTGGCGCGTGAAGCGGGACGAAAAGTCCAACTGGGCAGCCCCCCTTGTGGTGAATTACAAAGGCCAGGAACAAATCGTGGTCAACGCCACCAACAAGGTGCGCAGCTACGACCTTAAAACCGGGAAAGTCATCTGGGAATGCGCCGGTCTCGGAGTCAATACCATCCCTCACCCCGTTCGCCAGGATGACCTGATTTTCGCCATGAGCGGGTACATCAAACCCAACCTCATGGCCATCCGACTTGGCCGGAAAGGCGATCTGACCGGCACCGATGCCATTGTCTGGAGCCAGACGAAGGGCAATTCCTATACGCCGTCCCCGGTCATCTATGACAATAAGCTTTACGTTCTGGCCGACACCGGCATGCTGAGTTGCTACAATGCCCGCACTGGCGAACCCTATTATCAGCAGACCCGGTTACCCAAAACATACAGTTTTAAATCGTCTCCCGTGGGAGCCAATGGCAAACTCTACATGGCAAGCGAAAACGAGGACGTCGTTGTCGTGAAAATGGGTGAAAAGTTCGAGGTCCTTGCGACCAACACCATGGCCGACCAGATGTTTATTGCCACGCCGGCCATTTACGGAGGAGAGATCTTTCTGCGAAGCCAGAACCGGCTGTATTGCATCAGCGGAAAGTAAAAGGGAACCAGAGGATTCGCTATGAAAATCGTGGTGGCTGGAGGGTCCGGATTTATCGGATCTCACGTGGTCGATGCATTGCTCGATAAGGGACATGAGGTATTGATATACGATCTCGAGGCCCCGCATTACGAACAGAAATGCGGATATGTCCGCGGCGATACGAGGGATATCGACAGGCTTGTGCAAGTCTGCAAAACCGGAGACATCGTGTACCTGATCGCCGCAGAAGCCAACGTAAACCGCTTTTACGAAAGCCCCCTGTTTTCCAACGACATCACGGCAAATGCGACGCTGTCGGTCCTGGAAGCGGCGCGCCGGACGGGCGTTGCGCGCGTGATCCTGGCGTCTACCGAATGGGTCTACGGATCGCTGCCCGAAGCGGGAGAAGAATATATCACCGAAGACACGCCCTATACGGATAATCCGGACCACATTTACACGTCTTCCAAGATTGCCGCAGAGCTGTTCTGTAAAAACTACCGGAGCCTCTATGGCGTGAACTACACCATTATGCGCTACGGTATCCCGTTTGGCGAACGAGCGCGTCCGGAAACCGTCACTCCCATTTTCATCCGGCGGATCGCCCGCGGGGAGCCAATCACTATCCATGGGGACGGCAGCCAGTCGCGGCAGTTTATTTATGTGAAGGACCTTGCGCGCGGCAATGCCGCGTGCCTGAATTCTGCAGCGGAAAACCAGATTTTTAATCTCAATGGAAAGAAAAAAATCAGCGTCATCCAGATCGTGAAAACGATTGAGGAAATTCTGGGCAAAAAAGCTTCGGTGACTTTTGTCGAAGACCGGAAGGGCAATTTTAAGGGACGATTCATCTCCTCGGAAAAGGCGCGCCGCCTGCTCGATTGGGAAGCAGCGTTGGATTATGAAGACGCCATGCGGATGTATGTGGCTCAATTCCCGACATCATAGGACAGTTAGTGGATTCCCCTTGCCGGATCTCGCGTCGGCAAGGCGACGGTGGTTGCAGGTTTCATGTTACAAATTGCAGGTCCAGGGTGTATAAACAACCTGGAATTCGGAATCAGATATCGGAGAGGCGTGGCAGCGGAGGCATGAAATATCCCGTTGTTTGTATCGAGAGAGGCACTCTGATCCAGGACGCAATACTGCTTATCGAGCACAGCCCGTTCGATAGCGCGTTTGTTCTGGACGAAAACGGCGTGTACCTGGGCAGCGTCTTTATCGCGGATCTTCGCCGCCTGCTGATCAGCGGAGGCCATGGTGAAGAACCGGTCGATGCCTACCCGATGAAACACGCGTACAAGCTCACCGAAGAGTCTCTGCGAAACCGCAAGCTGGCCGCCAGCTTGATTTCCGACATGCAATTGAACAGCGTGCGCTTCCTTCCGGTTGTCGGAAAAGACGGGCGCGTCGTGGAGGTCGAATCGATTGAAGACCTCATGGCCCTGCACGGCTTTTCCGGAATGGATTCACTGCCGACTGAGCCTGCGCGAAGGGTCCTCGTCGTCGGCGGTGCCGGATACCTGGGCAGTATCCTGACGCAAAAGCTGCTGAGCCGCGGATTCCGGGTGAGGATCCTGGACAGCTTTATCTACGGCCGCCGGTCGCTGGATGCTTTTGCAGGCGATGAGAACCTGGAAGTGATCGAGGGAGATTTTCGCCACATCCACACCTGTGTGAGTTCGCTGTCTGAAATAGACGCGGTTATTCTGTTGGCTGCAATTGTAGGCGATCCGGCTTCGAAAGCCCGCCCGACGGAAACGATCGAAACCAATGTACTGGCCGCCCAGGCGCTGGCCTCTGCCAGCAAGCTGCACCACATCAACCGGTTCGTCTACGCATCCACCTGCAGCGTGTACGGCATAGGCGCTGACCTGCTCGACGAAAATGCACCGCTGAATCCCGTCTCTCTTTACGCGCGTACGAAGATCGCATCCGAAAAAATCATCCTCGGCATGGGAGACGAATATTTCAGCCCGACCATCCTGCGCATGGGAACGCTCTACGGCTACTCCCACAGAATGCGCTTTGACCTGGTTGTCAATACAATGAGCATGAAATCTTTTGTCGACGGCAAAATCCGGGTATTCGGCGGCCGGCAATGGCGCCCCCTTCTGGGTGTGGAAGATGCTGCCGAGGTTTATGTCCGCTGCCTCGAGGCAAACCTTCAGGATGTTGGGAATCAGATATTTAACGTCGGATCGGACGCACAAAATTATCAGATCGACGAAGTTGCCGAGATTATCGGGACTTCGCTGGGAGGCATACCGATCTCAAGGGACAATTCCAACCTGGATGCCCGAGACTATCGCGTTTCATTCGTTAAGCTGAACCGGACAATTGGCTTCTCGCCGGCGCAAACCATCGAATATGAGGCTCGCACGATCTTCGAAAAGCTGCGTTCCGGTGAGATCCGAAATCCCGCACAGAAGATCTACTATAATCATTTCTTCGACTCGGCAGAGGAATAGCCGGCAGACCAGGATGTCAATCCCCCAAAACCATTTAAAATGATAATTTAAGGAATTTGGGCTGCTTTTTAAAATAATTTTGGTGTAAAATAAAGTGCATGCAGCTGTTAAGTACCTCAAAGGAGTTTCCGATAAGCTGCTAGCGTGGATGAAAACAACAGCGCCAACTAACAACATGACTCCAGGACAATACGCACGAAAATCTAACCGACCCGTGAGGTGAGGTGCGTGCGCTGTGTGCGTATTCGGGGGTTTTAAAAGGGAGAGCAATGGCTGTACGTTTGTTTGTAGGGAACCTGCCCTACGAGACGACTGAAACGGAACTGAGGGAGTTTTTCTCGTCCGTCGGAACACTTACGAACGTGATCATCCCCGTGGATCGTGAAACGGGGAAGCGAAGAGGATTCGCTTTTGTCGAATTCAGCGACCAGGCACAAGCCGAGGAAGCGAGCCGCAAATTAAACAACCAGCAGTTCAAAGGGCGCAGTATCACAATTAACGAGGCCCGCGCACGGGAAAGCCGGCCGGATTCCGGACCGGGATCGAGACCGGGATTTTCCATGCGGCCCGCAGGCATCGGGAGTACATCGCGTCCTTCGTTTACCCCGAGACCGTCTTTCGGCAGTACCGACTTTGCGCCAAATCCCATGGAAAATGGACGGGCCACACGTGCGGATAGACGCAACCGCAGTTTTGGCCCCGATGCGAAGCCTGCCCGGAAGCGCCGAACCAACTACGGGAATAAGAACGCCGGCGAAATGGGCTGGAAAAAAGGCCCCCTCCGTGAACGTGTCGGAGGCCAGTTCTTCGGCGACGACGACGATGACTACAATGATGATGCGGATTTAGAATACATGACGAAGGATTCGGACGAAGAAGACGCCGGTTAGAGTCCGGCCCTCGACGCATCATCGCTGATTGCCCGATTACTGATTCATATCTATAAGTCTGCCCGGCGGGACAACCCGTATGATCGCCAGCTCCCGGCTGTAGCAGTGTAAATCCGCGCACACATCTCTTTGCTATAGACGGTGTGTTACAGGATAGAAGTGCCAAACCTGTAACGTGAAACTTGCAACCTGAAACCTGTAATCTGCAACCTGTAAATCGCCGGCAAAATTTTCGCGAAAAGAAGCTGGAAAATCCAGTTGAGAGACTCGATATAAAAGACTATGCTTTACCGTTCTATTGCGTTGGAACTTTTATACTTGGAGTGGATGCTGCCATAATTTTAGTGCTTCTACACGCTGCGTTTTAGGTACTTGGTTTATTTTCCGCCCTTTGCTCTCCTGTGGGTTGAATTTTAACTGACACAAGCAGCCGGTGATTGATTGTTCCGCAGGACGTATTCTGCGCGGCATAGAGGAGATGTAGCAAAATGTCAAAAGTCATCACTGCCCAACAAGCGGCTATGTTGATCCAGGACGGCGCGACGATCGGAGCCAGCACGCAAGGATTGGCTGGGTGGGCAGAAGAAATCGCCATCGCCATCGAGGATCGATTTTTGGAATCCGGGCATCCGAAGGACATTACCCTTGTGCATAGCTGCACATGCGGAGATTACAAAAAGCGAGGTACAACACACCTGGGCCATGAAGGCCTGACCAAACGGCTGATCTGCGGGCACACGCTGACATCCCCCAACATGATCAACCTGATCGAACAAAACAAAATCGAGTGTTATCTGCTGCCGCAGGGCGTGATCTGCCAACTGTGGCGGGCAATCGCTGGCAAGAAGATCGGCGTCATCACTTCTGTGGGACTCGGAACATTCGTCGATCCCAGGCTCGACGGAGCCAAGATCACATCTGTCACCCACGAAGATCTCGTAAAAGTGATCGATATCGAGGGGCAGGAGTTTCTGCTATATAAGCCGTTTCCAGTTGACGTGGCCCTCATCCGCGGCACCATCGCCGATGAGAATGGTAACCTGACGATGGATAACGAATCGGTCATTATGGAAGCTCTTCCCCTTGCCATGGCGGCCAAGAATAGCGGCGGCATCGTCATTGCCCAAGTCCATAACTTGGCCATGGCAAACGTGCTGCATCCCAAGAACGTAAAAGTCCCCGGAACCCTGGTTGATTATGTGGTGATCGCCAAGCCGGAAAACCATTGGCAGACTCAGCAGACCTATTACAATCCGGCGCTGGCGGGTCATATCAAAATCCCGCTGGGCGGGATTCCGCCGATTCCATTGGATGCCCGCAAAATCATCGGCAGAAGAGCTGCCATGGAGCTTTCCTCCGGGGACGTGATTAATCTGGGCGTGGGTATCCCAGCCGTAATTGCAAGTACCGTCGCGGAAGAGGGTCTTAGCAACAGGATCACTATCACCACAGAACTCGGCGTATTTGGCGGTGTGCCAACGCTTGGACTGGATTTCGGCGGCGCCATCAACGCGGAAGCGATGATCGAGCATGCTTCCATGTTCGACTATTACGACGGCGGGGGTTTGGATGCGACATTCGTCGGATTAGCCCAGGCGGACAGAAACGGCGACGTGAATGTCAGCAGGTTTGGCAACAGAGTTGCGGGGCCCGGCGGGTTCATTAACATCACCCAGAATTCAAAGAAGGTGGTTTTCTGCGGCATGTTCGCCATCGGCTCCGAAGAAGTGGTTGAGAACGGCAAGCTGCGCATCACCAAACAGGGCGATGGGATGAAGTTCGTCGAGCGTGTGGAGCAGGTCACCTTCAGCGGAGCCTTTGCCGCGGATAAAAAATACCCCGTCCTCTTCATCACGGAACGCGGCGTCTTCAAACTTGAAAACCAGCAGCTGATCCTCACAGAAGTTGCCCCCGGCGTCGACATCGAGCGGGACATTCTCAAAATGATGGAATTCGAACCGAGCGTCTCCCCCGATCTCAAACCGATGGACAGCGCCCTGTTCCAGCCCAAGTGGGGAAAACTGGAGGAATTTCTGCAGCGGAATAGCGGCCGAAAAACATCGGATGCCATGCCGGAGATTTCCCAATAGGCCGCAAGCAGGCGATTTCGGCATCGAATATAGCAATTGGCCGGCAAAATACAGCGCGCCACATGTGTCAGCGAAAGAACTAAAGGAGTTCACTATGCCCAGATTAGTCAAGTCAAAGCTATGTATCTTTTCCCTCAGCCTGACGCTGAGCACAATACTTTCCGCCGCCGCGTTTGGGCAGACAGGCGGCACAACGACTCAGGGCACAACAGCCCATGCCGGCAGTACATCTTCGCTTGCCAGTGCCAAAATCGGCATCGTCAATATCCAGGACGCAATCATCGCTTCCAATGAAGGCAAGAAGGAGTTTGATGGGCTGCAACAGCGCTTTGCGCCCAAACAGAATGACCTGAAAGGCCAGAACGATGAAGTGGAGAACATGAAGAAGGATCTCCAGGCCAGGCAGGATAAGCTCAGTGAAGACGAGCGCGCCAAGATGGTGAAAAACCTCGAAGCCAAGCAGAAGACGCTGCAGCGAAACTACGAAGATGCCCAGAATGAGTTTCAACAGGCGGAACAGGAAGTAGTAAACCGCATTGGTGGGAAAATGCTTAACGCTCTGGACAAATACGCCAGGGCCAACAACTTCACCATCATCATGGATGTTTCCAATCCACAGACTCCGGTACTGTGGGCGAGCCAGGAGGCGAACGTCACCAGGGAATTGGTTGATGCCTACAATGCTGAGTCCCCCGCGGCTGCGCCGACGGCTCCAAAACCGGCCGGCGCAACCCTGATTCGTCCACCAGTTGACGGCACGACGACACCAAAGAAACCGTAAAGGACCTCCAAATCACCAAATTGGAAAATTGGACACCCACTTGCGGCACTCTCTAGGAGCCGCAAGTGGGTGTCCATGAATTACCCTCGCATCTATCCTTTTGCACTCTTCCCGCCGACCGCCTATAATCAGCCTCACGATCATGGTTCATTTAATGTCTTAGGAGTTACACATATGAAGATCAGCTGCTTGATTGGAAGTCCGCGCAAAAACAGCAACAGTACCGCAATCGCCGCCAGATTCACGCAAACAGCGGCAAGCCTGGGGGCCCAGGTTGAAACCGTCATCCTTAACAATTTATCGTACCGCGGTTGTCAGGGATGCATGGGGTGCAAAACGGTTTCGGAAAAATGCGTCCTCGAAGATGACCTCGCGGGAGTACTGGAATCGCTGAAACAGGCGGACATCGTTGTGATGGCGCTGCCTGTGTACTGCTCGGACGTTCCGGGACAGTTTAAATGCTTCATTGACCGCACATACTCCTATATGAAGCCAAACTATTTGAGCGATGCGAATCCATCCCGCGTCCCTGCCGGGAAAAAGCTCGTTTTCATCCTTACGCAGGGAGCGCCTATGGATACTCTGTTCGCAGACGTACCGCAGAGGTATATGGGCTTCCTGAAGCGTTCCATGGGATTCGGCGAAACCTATTTGATCCGGGGAGTAGGAGTTGGCGGAGGCGGAGCCGTCGGTGTTCCCGATCAGTTCCTGCAGCAGGCAGAAGAGCTTGCCCGGTCCATCGCGCAGCGCGCCTGACAGGTCGTCGGACCCAGGCGATACACCATTTCTCGAGCGCCTTGCCGATAATCACCGCTTTGCGGTCCGGAATAGCCCGCAGGAGTTGCCCCAAAACCGGCGGGCGCGGGCTCCGGAGGATTACACGCTGGTTTTGTTTTGATTTTTCGATATCGTGAGGCGTATTTCTTCCACGAGGGGTCGCAGAAGGTTTCCGTTCAGAAGCAGGAATTGGGTGGAAGGCGCTTCGTCCAGCTTGACGCTCGAATCCCTTTCGAAGCCTATTCCGAGATAAATCATCATGCTGTTCGCCAGAGAGACTACAGCCGCAAGCTTCGCATAAGCGGTAGCCTTGGGCGAATCGTGGTGATAGAGGATCGCTTCGACGATTTGTTTCGGAAAGGTCCACTTGGCTGTGGCTAACGAGCCAACCTGAGCGTGCGTGAAACCGAACATCTCCATCTCCGCTCCCGCGAAGGTCGTTTCCTTTCTGCTGACCCGGTTGATGATTTCCGCGTAAGGGCGCGGAAAATTTTGCAGCAAGACCATTTTCCCGATGTCATGCAGCAATCCCGCCGTAAATGCTTCTTCCGGATTGTGATAGCGGATCGCATTGGATAGAACTCTGGCTGCCTGGGCAGCGCCCCAGGCGTGCTGCCAGAGAACCTGGTGCGCTAATCCGGAAGATTGTTGCCCGCCGGAGGAGAACATATCTTCAATCGAGGCTGCCACGATGATAGATCGGACCGTCTTGATGCCGAGAATCGATACGGCATGCGATAGGGTCGATATTTCCCTCTGAAAGGAGAACATTGCGGAGTTCACGATTCTCAGCACACGGGCTGTAAGGGCCTGGTCCTTCGCAATGACGCTTTGAAGCTCTCGTGCAGAAGAGTTCGGGTCTTCCGACAATCGAATGGCCTTCATGGCCACCGCCGGAAAGGGAGGAAGATCTCCGATCCTTTTGACTAGCTCCGCAGCATCCACCGGCATGTTGAATCTCCTCGCAAGTTCTATCGTTTGGATTATCGCGAAACTATAGAGTTTTTGGCAGTGAGGGATAGCGGTCTTTCATATATCCCGTAAGACCTGTCCGTTTCGCCCGGAAATGCCCTCCGACGAACACTCCGAAATGTATTGTGTTCCGGTCCACAATCATGGAAAAATAAGATGCTCGTTTGAACTCACTGACAGGCAACAGTGCCCAGAAAACATCATTTCTAAAGGGAAAGTTCTTATGCGGAACGCTCGTCCCATGCAACTCTCCTGTACAGGAAAGTTTCTTCTCCTTTCGCTGCTGATCTCTTCGGTAGCGATGTTCGGATTGAAACCCTCTTATTCGCAAAATGCCAGATTTAATCGATCGTATGGCAACGGGATGCTAAAGGGGATAAAAAGCGACATCAAGAAATATTACTTTGATCCGAACTTTGGCGGTCATGACCTGGAGGCCCAGTTCAAAAAGGCCGAAGATAAAATTTCTCAAGCAGAGAGCCTCAGCCAGATTCTGGCCATTATCGCTCAATGTTTGATTGAATTCGACGATTCGCATACATATTTTTTGCCCCCCTCTCGCCCACTCACGGTGAAATACGGCTGGAAATTAGAAATGGTGGGCGATAAATGTCTGGTGGTGGCGGTAAAGCCGGGCAGTGATGCCGACAAGCAGGGAATGAAACCGGGCGACGAGGTTCAAAAACTCGACGGATTCCGTCCCACGCGGGAGATTTTATGGAAAATGATGTATTCCTATTATCAAATCAATCCCCGCTCGCAAGCTCAATTCCTTTTAAAAACGCCCGACGGGCAAACCAGGCAAGTCAGCGTGAAGGCCGACATCAAAACGGAGAAGAGGGTGATCGACCTGACCAATGACAGTGACTACTGGGCTGAATTTCGCAAAGCTGAGAACGAAGCGCAATTGCAGAGACATCGCTGGGTTGAAGTCGGGGAAGCCAAAGATCTCTTGATCTGGAAGTTGCCCGAATTCGATCTGGAAAAGGACCAAATCAGCACCGTGATGAAGAAGGCCAGGGATAAAAAAGCGCTCATTCTCGATCTCAGAGATAATCCCGGCGGAACGGTGGATTGTCTTTTGGAGCTTGCGGGCTATTTCTTTGATAGCGAGACAATCGCCTTTAATCTGACCAAGCGCGATGGGAAAGAGGCCGTAAAAATCAAGCCCCACAATGACCGGATATTTACGGGGAAAACCGTGATTCTCATCAACAGCAAATCCGCCTCGGCCGCCGAATTGCTGGCAAAAATGTTGCAGTTGACTCAAAAAGCCGTCGTCATCGGCGATCGATCTTCCGGGGCTGTCATGCAGAGCCGCATGTATACGCATGAGCTGGGCACTGAATCCCAGGTAATTCCCTACGGCGCCAGCATTACCAATGCAGATATCGTCATGAACGACGGCAAAAGTCTCGAGCACGTCGGAGTGATGCCCGATGAACTGCTCCTGCCCACGCCTCAAAATCTGGCCGATACCCAGGATCCTGTCCTGGCCAGGGCGGCACAATTGGTCGGTTTCCAAATAAGCGACGCGACGGCGGGAAAATATTTTCCCGTCGAATGGGAGAAATGAGCCGGGAACCGGCGCGGACATCTTCACTAATTGCCGATACATGTTGCATGAAAAAAACTGCGCAACGCAAACGATCGTATGTTGAACGGCTGCGGCCGGATGTCCTGGCATCCGTGATATTGATCACGCTGGGGTTCCTCTTCTTCGCGGACATCCTGTTTTCATCCAAGAACTTTTATTACCGGGACATCCTGAATTTCCATTATCCCCTGCGCAAGATTCTGATCGATTCCTATGCGAACGGCCGGCTGCCGCTCTGGAATCCGTTCATTTATCTCGGACAACCGATGCTGGCCAATCCCAACTACATGGCCTTTTATCCGACGAACCTGTTTCACCTGGTGTTGTCCTTCAACTACGCGTTTAAGCTCCACTTCCTGATTCATCCTATCCTTGGCGGTTTGGGTACGTACTTTTTCCTGCGCCGGCTTGCGCTTCGAAGCATTCCGGCGCTGGCAGGAGCGATTGCCTATCAGTTCTCCGGTCCTGTCTTGTCCTTTTTAAATTTGTACAACCTGCTTCCCGCCACCGCCTTGATCCCCTGGATCGGCTGGACGTTCCAGGGTGCGCTGCGCGGGCATCGTGTGCGCCGAACGATGCTGTTCGGGTTTCTGCTCGCTCTGCAGGTGATTGCCTTTGAACCGATCCTGTTCCAGTGTTGCATCTTTTTGATTCTGGCTCTGTCCATCTTCTATCTGCTTGAACAGGAAAACAGAAAGGGCGCCCTGCGCATTCTGGTCTTCGTACTCTGCCCCGCTTTGGCGTTCGCTGCCGGCCTTGCCGCCGTTCAGATCGTGCCGACGCTTGAGCTGCTTCCGCTGTCTGCCCGCGGTTCGGGCCTCGGCTATTCCATGGCCTCCGGCTGGTCCATGCACCCCGTGGACCTGATGAATCTTTTCGTTCCGAACTTCTACGGCGTTCTCTATACGATCGATTCCACGGCTTCCTGGGGCGAAGCCTTTCACGAATTCAGGGAAGCATACCTGGTTTCCTTTTTCATGGGTTCCGTAACCCTTCTCCTGGCGGCGATGGCATTCTTCTCAGCGCGATCCAGGTTGCGAACCGTTCTTGGCTCCTTTGCCGCTCTCTCGCTGCTCCTGGCCCTGGGTAAATTTGCCCCCCTCTATCCCCTGCTGTACCGGCATCTGCCGCTGTTCGACCTCGGCCGTTATCCCTGCAAATATTTCCTTCTGACTGCTCTTCTGGTTTCGATGCTGGCGGCGATGGGACTGGAAGCGATCATCGATCGGCTTGCCGCGCAGCGCATGCGATGGAGCATGAAAGGAGCGCTTGTTGCCGGACTTGCGGCCGGGGGCGTCTTCCTGTGTCTCGGATTAATGTGGACTGCGAAATCGGATGGGCTGGCAGCGATGGTCAGGGATGCAACTCCATCAAAGCTCGCCGACGCCAAAAATTATCCGGCGATTGCCGCCGGTCTGGCCCGCTCGTTCGTTGCCACGGGCGCATTCCTGATGCTGGGAGCGTTCATCCCGCTAGCCTGGCAAAGGATTCGACGCAGTGCCGAAATACTCGGCGTCCTGCTGTTGCTCCTCCTCGCCGGGGAGCTGATGCCTCAAAACATCGGGCTCTCACCGCTGATTTCCGATGCGGATGTCGATTATGTTCCCGAATTAGCAGATTTGATAAGGCAACAGGGACCGGATGCGCCGTTCCGATCCGTTACGCCCGACTATTTAACGCCCGAGCCCGATAATTTGATTTTAAGGGCGCCCAACCGCTCGGTAGCATGGCGCGTGCTTTACAACAAGCGCAGTGGCAGGAATCTTGACGGAATCCGGCAGAAGCTTCAGTATTCCCTGGATCGGCCGATCGACTACTTAAACAGCCGGGAATCCGCTGTCCTCGCGGATCGAGGCGCAAACCTTCCTGAAGCGAACAAGCTGACTCTCCTGGCCAACCTGAACTGTCCGATGGTTCCGGCAATAGGGGAAGTTCAGGATCCGCGTCTTACGCTCCTCGGGACCATGGATACACACAGCAACCTGGACTACCGGCTGTACCGTCTCAAGGATGTCCTCCCTCGAGCGTACTTCGCAACCGGAGTGATCCAAACAAGGTCGGCCGAAGAATCTCTGAATCGTCTCCTTGAAGCCACGTCTCCGTTACACAACACGGTGATTTTGGATTCCGCGCCGGGTCTTGAGACGCGTCCGGCTTCGACCGATTTGAATTCCGTGCGGATCACGCGCTACGAGAACAACCGCGTTGCCTGTGAAATTCGGGCGATGTCCGCGGGATATCTGGTGCTGCTGGACAGTTGGTACCCGGGCTGGAAGGCTTATTTAGATGGACAACGAGTGGACGTGCTGCGGGCGAATTATGCCTTTCGCGCCGTTGCCGTGAAGCCGGGCGCCCATCACGTGGAATTCGTTTTTAAGCCGGTGTCCTTTTACATCGGAGCAACCATCTCCTGCACCGCTCTTTTGATTGGCGCGGTCGCCGCGATTTTTGCGGCTGCCATTCGCAGGCGGGCTGCTGCGGCTGAAACCAGGAATGGATGATCATTCTGCGGAATGCGACCCGAACATCCCTCTCCTTCAGCTGAACGCCCGTGCTCAACCGGCGTAAATGGGGCGCCAAAGAGGCTAGAGAACAGCCCTGTTTCGGTGTAATGTTTGATAGGGCGCCTGAACCCGCATGGTTCCTGAAGGTTCGGAGCGAGGCGGCGCAGACGTGCTCGACAGTAGGTCGCTGAATGGTTATTCCTGTTCAATGAAAGGAGCAGCACGATGGCAGGTACTTTCTGTGTGACAATCACACATTGTCGGACCGACGGAGATAAAGCCACGCTGGGATTCGTGGTTGCGAATGCCGCGCTTGGCAGCGAAAAAGATACCATGGTTTTTCTGAGCAGCGATGGAGTGTGGTGCGCGGTAAAGGGAGAAGCGGAGAAAATCAACGAAGGACCTCCCTTCGCTCCACTCAAAGATCTCATCGATAAATTTGTGGCAGGAGGCGGCAAAATACTCGTCTGCACGCCCTGCATGAAGAAGCGTACGATTGGGGAAGACCAGCTGATCAAAGGGGCCACTCCCGCCGGCGGCGCTGCGCTGGTCGAATGGTTGGCCAACGGCTCTCCGTCCGTAGCGTATTAGACAATCACGCAAAAGGATCACCAATGGATGCACCCATAGACCTTGAGTCGATCAAGCCGGATCACGTGTTCGACGGGGGAGATCTGGACTGCGGATCCGGGCTGGTTCTTCTCATCCGCGAGAACATGCGGCGCGTGCCTCAAGGAGGCATCTTTGAGATGCGCAGCAAGGAGCCGACGGTGAAGGGCGATCTCCCTCCGTGGTGCCGAATGGTCGGGCTCGAGTATCTGGGTTATCTCGATGTCGCGGGGTTCACCCGGTATTTTATCCGCAAGACGGCGAATGCCATTGCGGACGAAACAAACCTCGAGAAAGACAAGGTCAGGGCAAAAGAGTATGAGTGGAGGGCGCGGGCCCGCTCCACAGGAATTTTGAAAAGCACCGTGTATTGCAGAAACTTCTCGATCGAAGTGGGGCAGCCGGCCAGTTTCGAAACATCCGACAAGCATCCGTCAGCCGTCGAATATCTGCTGGCTGCCCTCGTCGGCGATCTCACGACAGGATTTGCCACCGAATGCGGCAAAGGCAACGTGCAGGTAGATGACATCGAAATGACCGTCAGCGGCAAACTGAATAACATCCTCGCTCATCTCGGACTCGAAGAGGGCGACCCATCCTTTGCTTCCATTGAAATGAAGCTATTTGTTTCATCCTCCGATGACGAAGCGAAGGTGCGTGAAGCCTGGGACCGCACGATTCAGCGGTCGCCGTTAACCGCCACTCTCAAGAAGGCTGTTCATCTCAAGTTTAAGTTCTCTATTCTCTAGAAAAACCGGATTGTTCCGATTGGAAATGGCAATAATATGTTTTCAGTGACACAGGTTGGCAGCTGGCCTCGTTCTCGAGAGCTTCTGAAGGCGCTTCGGGCGAAACAAAAAAACGAAATTTCGCGTGACAAATTCGATACCATTGCCGACGAAGAGGTGCGGCGGTGCGTGCGGATCCAGCTGGATGCGGGCGTAGACATTATTGTGGACGGAGAGCAAAGGCGCGACAATTTCTATTCTTTCATCACGGACAAAGTGGATGGCACCCGGCTGATGTCCTTGGCGGAAATGCTCGAAACGGTTGAAGACAAAGCCGGCTTCGAGGAGATGCTCACAACTCTTGATGTCCCGGCTTCGGCAATCAAAAATCCTACGTGCATAGGCAAGCTGGCCCGCAGGGAGCCTCTCGCGGTCCGGGAGTTCAGGTTCCTCCGTCAACTCACGGACAAACCGGTCAAGATCACCCTCCCCGGTCCTTACCTTCTCACAAGGGCAATGTGGGTGGGCGACTTCACGTCGAAGGCTTATGGCGACAAGCAGGAAATGGGAGATGACGTCGTGAAGATCCTTCGGGAGGAGCTATTAGACCTGGTGAAAGAAGGATGCGAGTTTGTGCAGTTCGATGAGCCTGTGCTCACCGAGATAGTTTTTTCGAAAGAAAACGAACGGCGAACGTTCATGTGAGCGACGCTGGCCACCCGCCGGGATGCGGGTTCCGAGTTGGAATATGCGGCTCAGCTTCTCAATCGGGTCATCGAGGGAGTCCAGGGCACGCGGACAGGTCTCCACGTCTGCCGCGGCAATTGGAGCCGATCCGAAGAAGTGCTTCTTTCCGGAGATTATGAACCGCTGGTTCCCTGTTTTCAAAAAATCGACGTCAGGCAGTTTGTTCTCGAATATGCAACGCCCCGGGCGGGCGACGTGGACGTAGTGGGGAAAGCGCTATCCAATCGTGAAATCGGCCTTGGTGTGGTGAATCCGAGGACCGAGGAAATCGAAAGCGTCCAGACCATCGTCCGCAATGCCGAGAGGGCATTGAAATATTTCCGCCCCGAACAGATATTCCTGAATCCGGATTGCGGCTTCGGCTGTTTTGCCAACCGCTGCGTTAATGATGAAGAGAGCGCCGCGCAGAAAGTGCGGAACATCGTGAAGGCAGCCAGAACCCTTCGCGAAAAGCATGGGTAAACGATTTTCAAGCAGCGATGCCGCGAATGGTCCCAATTTCCTAGTGTTACCATGGATGAAGAATTAGAGCCGCAGGAACAAATCAAGCTTGAAGCCCTGCTCTGCAATCTAAAGCAACTGAGGGAGACTCGCTGCCATGGCTGCGGCGCAGCGATCTGCGGCCACGAAGCGTTAATGAGCTTTACCATGGGCTTTAAAGACGCTCCCAAATGCTGGCCCTGCCTCGCCACGACGATGGGCCACGAGAAGGAAGATCTGCGGGACCACATCTTCGCTTATATCAGGCATCGATCCTGCCATTACGAAGGGTGGCGGTGGGCAAGCCGGGAGGAAGGGTTCGAGCCCGATTCACCGCCTCAATGTCTTTGGCCGGCACCTTTCTCGATTGAGCGCAAGCTGTCATATGAACCGCCAAACCCGGCGCCAACTGAAAAATCCGTTTCTGAGATCGCCTCGAATTACGACGCGGAGTGGAATGCAGGCGGCATGGCGTGTGGGGAGCTTGTATCCGAACTCCGCGCCAGGCTGCAGCACCTAAAATCGGGGCAGATCTTCAAGCTTATCGCCACAGATTCCGGCGCTATCGAGGATATCCCCGCGTGGTGCCGCTTGACGGGTAATGCTTTGCTGCTCGCCAGTCACCCGAACTACCTGATCCGGCGAACACCTATCTGAGGACCCATTCAGGTCTCCCGTCCTTCCTCCCGATTTGGATGATATAATGCTGCACGTTGGCTTTACGAATAGTTCAGCATGGGAGCAGTTTGGAATTCCAGCGGCAATGTTCCATCAAAATGCCTGCATCGGAGGTTGAATACAATGAAGAGATTGATGTTAAAAGTAGCCGCGATCCTGGTGTCATTCCTGTTGTTCGGATCGCTCACTGCGGCAAGTGCGAAATCGCCGACTGAAAAGAACAAAGAAGTTGCGGTGAAATTCTACAACATGATTTTTGTCGATCACAAAGTTGAGGAAGCTTTCAAACTCTACAGCGTTCCTGAATACAAACAACACAATCCCATGGCTGCCTCGGGTGCACAGGCGGCCATTGGCTTTTTGGGGCCCTTCCTGAAAAGCAATCCCCAGTACATGGGAAAAATCATACGCGTGATTGCGGAAGGCGATCTTGTGGCGATTCACAATCATGTAACGTCAGGCCCGAACGATCGTGGACGCGCCGTCGTCGATATATTCCGCGTTGTAAATGGAAAAGTCGTCGAGCATTGGGATGTCATCCAGGATGTACCGGCAAAATCCGCAAACGAAAATACGATGTTTTAGCCGGCACTATTCATGAAGGTTCGTGGCGAGGCGGCGCGGACGGGGAATCCCGCATACATTATGCAGGCGAAGCTCTCGGAGTGCGCAAGCTTGCTCGCCCTTTCCGCAGAAAATCTGTGAGAACGGCTCTCCAGAGTCTGTCTCAAAACCCCGGACCTGCTGTGTTATGCGCCAGGGCAGGTCCGAAGGACCGGCAGAGAATAGGCCCGACTGTAAGGTCGGGATAGACGAGTAGCATGAGACCGAGCGCCGAAGGTGCGACACGAACCTAAGGAATAAGAAACCGGAAGGAT
>DATJPG010000166.1:0-3561 GCA_035506515.1 Acidobacteriota bacterium | reverse complement strand
CATGGCTGCCGGTCTGGCAATCGGCTTGAACCCCAACGGAATTTCCATCTGGCGCCTGCCGTTCCATACTGCAAACGTCTCCATGCAGATCCAGGAATGGGCATCGCCGGATTTTCACCAAATAGCATTCCAGCCATTGCTTTGGATGATCTTCCTGCTGATCATCACTGCCGCTCTAGCGAAACCCAAAACGAATTGGGCGTCATTGCTTAAATTGACCGGTTTTGCCTATCTTACATTCGTTTCCCAGCGCAGCGTTGCCGTGTTCGCCATCATTGCCGCACCCATTTTGGCAGAATGGACCAATGGTGCAATCGAAGCCATAAAGAATGATTTTTCAATCCAATCCGGGAAAGAGTCCAAGCCACTTTTCCCGGAACCTATAAACAGGATCGTAAAAACCCTGCTCGTGATTGTTATCGGGCTGGCGGCATTGGGACGCGCCTACCTTTTATCCACGCCAACCAAAGTGTATACGAATGTGCCGGCGGGTGCTGTGGAATGGCTGAAAGAGAATCCGATCAATGGTCGCCTCTTCAATTCCTATAACTGGGGCGGGTATCTGGAGTGGTCCCTGCCGCAAACGCCCGTCTTCATTGACGGGCGGGCCGACCTATATGGAACCGAATTGATCAATGAATGGTGGAAAGTGGTCGATGGCACGCCGCAAGGCTTTGCGATTCTGGACAAGTGGAATGTGCGGGCGATCCTCCTGGAACCGGACTGGCCCATCGTCAAGCTGCTTCCAGCGTCTGGCTGGAAGGAAATGTATCACGACGACATGGCGGTTGTATTCGTTAAAGAAAAATAGGAGACATGTTATCGCGAAATACCGGAGTTGCCCGGGACGCACTGTGTTAATTGAATGCTGCAATACAGGGGATTGCCACGTCGCGCCTTCGGCGTTCATCGCAATGACAATATAAAATCATTTTCGGGCAAAAATCACAGCGCTGTTGTTTTCAAAAACCAAGTCATAGTTTGGGCTCTGCCTGAGCAAGTACAAAAGCAAGCCCGAAGTTTGATTCGTCCTGGAAGATTTCCCGATATATAAGTAATCGTAGGCAACATGATATGTATCCGCCCAATTCTCCACACATGACGGCTTATCATTGAGACAAGACTGCAGTTGATTCAACCCGCTGAGAAAAACCACAAAACTTCTCCCCAGAAGCCATTCCCGGCCTTGTATCGTATTCACACTTGTGCGCAATGAATACGCGGGAAACCACTCCGCAATCGAATCTTCCAACGGATCAGGGCGGCCGGTGATGACCACAAATCGGCTGTCGGCAGGAGTGTGATTTGCAACCCAATCCATCGCAGAGCGGTCATCGCGTGAGACAACATAATTCGTAAGGCTGAAATCATAGACTACCGCTCCGATCAACGCAAAAAAAAGGACGTAACCTAGAGCGATCCTAGGGATGCGGCCTTTTGAGACATAAATCGTCCAATCCTGCGCATCGGGCCTCGACTTTGACTCCAGCGCGGCAAGCCCGGGGATGATCAAATCCGAGAGGCTGACTCCAGCCAGCATTGCAAGGGGAATCGCAGCAATCGCGGTTGCACTACGCGGCTCGACGACGAATGGCATCAAGACCCAAAGCGGCAGGAACCAATCCCGTCGAGCACAGTGAACCGCAAAGCCAATCAATCCAAGCACCGTAAGGATCGTGGCGAAGCGCTCCTCTGCAAAATCAAATGTGACCCACGGAAGCCAGAACAAGGCAGTATGTCCGCCCGTGCCGAGTGCCGCTTGAAACGGCCCGAAGCCATGTTGGTATAAGACCGTTCCCCACCAGGGGGAAGTAAACAGAGCCGCTCCGAGCACAACCAACGCTGCATCACGCAGCCCGCGGGTGCTTCGGCCTTTGAAAAGCCATATCAACGCACAAGCCGCAGCGGCATGCAGGCCTGTTTCGGGATGACTAAGCATTGCACCGGCGCCAAACAAGGCGGTCCACAAAATATATTTGGAGGCGCGTTGGGCGAACAAAGCCCAGGCAGAGGCACATGCCAAAAGAAGAAACAGCAGACCAAAAGACCGGCTGAGGCCACCGCCCATCACATACCAGGAAAACAGGCGCGGCATCAGGGCATAGACCATGGCCCCCAGTGAAGCCTTCGAGCGCGAGCCCAGCATCAGGCTTGCCGTCCAATAGAAAGCAAAAATGGACAAGGTGGAAATCAGCGGCGGAAGCCACCGAAGGATATCGAACGTAGAAATGCCAAGTGAGGAAGCCAACCCGCCAACATAGAAAGCAAGGGGCGGATATGCAAAAGGAATGTTTAAATGATTATAGGAAGTAAAAGCTGGAAGCAGGAAGTGATTGGTGCGCAGGTCGGATATCATGACATAGAACATTCCCCCATCGTTGATCGGAGAACCGGTTTCCAGGGTTGGCAAAAACCGCACCCATGCACCGAATAAAACCGATAACCCAAAAAGGAAATCCGCCCAGCCGACTTGTCTCTTTAGCACCACTCCCTCCGATTAATTGAAATCTACCCGAGGCAGGGAAAATTATACAACCGCGTCAATCATCAGTGCAAGAAAAATGAATGCCAAATACATGCTCGTCCAGCGATACATGGTCCATGCCACTTTATTGCCCGGTATTCTCCACACGCGCCAGGCTTCATAGATCAATAGCAAACCCAGCACAACCGCCGAAACCAGATAGATCGTCCCTGTGGCCCGAATGACTGGCAGCAACAACGTAGTGCCCACCAAAACAAACGAATAGATCAGGATTTGCAGGCGCGTTTCCCTTTCGCCTTTTACCACCGGCAGCATCGGCACACCTGCACGCTCATAATCTTTCGAGCGGACGATCGCCAGCGACCAAAAATGAGGCGGCGTCCACATGAAAATGATCAGAAACAAAATCCAGGCCGCGAGACTGAGATGCCCGGCTGCCGCAGCCCATCCCACCATCGGCGGTATGGCCCCTGCACCCCCGCCGATCACGATGTTCTGAACCGTCGCTTTCTTCAGCCAGAGACTGTAAAAGACAACGTAATAAAAAATTCCAGCCAGCGATAGCAAAGCCGCAGTCAAATTGACGAAGCCGGCCAGGATGTAATAGCTTGCAAGGCATAAAGCCAGCCCGAACGAAAGACCTTCTGCCGCATTCAAGCGCCCGGCAGCGAGTGGACGCCTGGCAGTCCTCTGCATGTTCTTATCCAGCTCACGGTCGATATATTGATTCAGCGCAGAAGAGCCGCCGGCGGCCAAGGCACCGCCCAGCAACGTCCAGAACGCAAGCGAAGGTGAAGGCCAGGCTTTTCCGCCCATCACCAAGCCGCCAAACGTGGTCACCAACAAGAGCGCCACGATCAACGGCTTGCTGAGGATGAAAAAGTCCTGGATATGCCGGCGTACATCCACTTTCGGAAATTGTTTCCCATCCTGAACCGATATGCCGGAGAGGATTGCGAGGGCGATCAGGGAAATCCACAGGGAGACAGCCGTCAGGGTGTGTAAAACAACCAGATGGAGTGGAAAATCCTTTACGACTTGAATTGCACCGACAAAGACCTGCCCGAAAAACAACA
>DATJPG010000165.1:0-29291 GCA_035506515.1 Acidobacteriota bacterium | reverse complement strand
GTTCTCCATGGCGCCGCCGAACTTCGTGGCCCAGGTGCAGATGCCCCATTTGATAGCGACATCCGCGCCCCTCATCTGCTCGCCCATAAACCAATATTGATCCGCGCACATGGATTCGCCACCGTAATAGGAGTCTCTGCGCCGGTCGCTGTTGACACAAGGCATACACGCGGATGCACCCGCGGATATGCCGCCTTTGCCGAGGATATGCGCGATTCTCGTATCCACGAGCCCTTTGGGATCCGCTGTTTGAACGCTTCCGGTGCCGATGAAACTGATCGCTTTCAGGTTCTTGGATCCGAACACGCCGCCGAAACCGCCCGTGCGCGCGCTGACGCCGCTGCCGTGAATCAGCGCGGCGACTCTCGTCGCCGATTCGCCGACCGGGCCGATGCAGACGATCTGCGGTCTTGCCGTAGTGAAGTCGTCTCCGACCTGGTGCCATTCCTCGCCGAATCGAGTCCTTCCGCCGACCATCGATGTAATCTGGCCCTGCGTTTCAAAAGTATTCAGGCCCCACAACGATTTGGCATCTTCGATCGTCACCTTATCGTTGACGACATTGATCCAAACCGGCCTGTCGGCCTTGCCTTGAATCACAACGCCATCCCACCCGGCAAGTTTCATCATGGTCGCGAACCTGCCGCCCATGCTGGTTCGATGGAACAACGGCGTGGGAAAAGTTTCGGGAGCGATGGCGCAGATGCTGGTCCTTCCGGCACCGGGTACTCCCGTGGCTGCCAGTGGTCCCGACATCAACGAGATCACATTTCTCGGATCGAAGGCATCCTGCAAATCCCAATCGCCGGGCACCACCGCCAGGTCCCAGAATATGGCTGCGCCCATACCAACCCCGCCGCCAAACTCTTCATATTGGGCGGTGTCGATCCTGCCGATCTCCTTCGTCGTCAGGTTGATCTTCAATATCTTTCCAGTGTATCCGTTTGCCATATCTATGCTCCTTCCTTCGGCGCTGGTTTCGGGGCCATTTTGGGAAACGTTTTCGCCGGTGGCGCCAGGTTGACGTCATATCCGGCAATATCCGATTGCGGAGGGGCTTCTCTCACCAGCTTGAGCGCTTTTGCCGCACAGGTTTCCACGCAGGCCTGTTTCCCATCCGGACCTCCCTTCTGGCTCCAGTAAGGCGCGTCGGCGCACAGGTCGCATTTGGTCGATTTCTTTTTAGCCGAATTCCAGATCGTGCGGTGTGGCCTCTGCGGACAGGCCTGGATGCATCGTTTGCAGCCGATGCATTTCGACTGGTCGATCCGCCTGACATTGCCGTTGGCGGCATCCACATGGCAGGCTCCCGTCGGGCAATTCTGGACGCACAGCGGGGACACACACTGCCGGCAGACGGACATGACAACGTCATAGGGATACTTTGTGAACGATGGAGCATCCCGAATGATTTGTATTCTGGACAGCGAAGGGTTTGCCGCTCCTTCGTGCGTCATGGAGCAGGCAAACATGCAGCTCTGGCAGCCCAGGCACAGCCGGCTGTCGTAGACAATATAGCCGGTAGACGCTTCATAGGACGGCTTTGCCGCCGCAGCCTGCGGTTGCGCAAACACTGTGGCTTCGGAGGCGCTGACGACCAGCGCGCCGGCCGCAAGTGCAGCACCGCTTCCAGTCAAAAATTCGCGCCTCAAAACTTTCTTATTTTTCCGATCGGCTTTCGTGGATTCAGCCATACACGATCTCCTTCTTAATAGACACACCAAATTTCCAAACGATTTGTTTCAAAAACGGAGAATTGCATCATGCTGACCTACAATAACAAATAAAGACCTATTCAAACCACAAAATAACCATCTTGTTCAGCCCCGGGAGCGCCGCTGTTTCGGCAAATGCCGCATACTTTTTGCTTCCATGCCATCCTGGGAGCCTCGAAGAGGCGATAGAGAGTGAACCCGACCGTCAGGTCGGGCCTACTCTTTGCCGGTCCTTCGGACCTCAACTCCTTCAGTTCCACGTTCCTATAATAAAAAAGTATACGGCATCAGCAGAGGACGGCGGCACAAAGAGCCTGTCCCGTTGCGAATTTTCTATATTGCGGCAACAAGCCGGCGAGGACGCCGGCGCTCCCAGCGATGCCGGTGCTTCGAGGAATTTATTTCCGAAATGCAATCACCTGCTCGATAATTTTATCGGCAAACAGTTGGTCGTTGATGTGGCACGGAACCTCTGCCACGGGCACGCCCGCCGGCATGAATTTCTTCAAATGCTCAGCAAAAACGGGGGGCAGGGACACATCGTGCAGGTGACCACGCTCGCTGTCATGTTCGGAAAAACCAAGCAGCGGAACAAAAAAAGCAACGGGTCCTTTCGCCTCTTTGATGAGCGCTGCCATGTGCTCCGCCAGACGTTTAAATTCCTCCGCGCCTGATCTCACTGCAGTCAGAGAGGGATTGTGGACATGGAAGCGTCTGCCGGGGTAGCGAGCTTTTGCGTCCTCGACGGGGCCCGCGACTATAATGTCAACACACCCGGGAGCGAAGATTGTAGGGATCCCTTTTTCAAGCGACGCCTTGCACCGTCCTGGTCCTCCGCTGAATAAACCGTTGCTGAGATAATCGCTGACCTCGATCAGCGAAAGGTTGACGACAACGGCGACCTCCTGTTCCCGGATGATTTCGTCCATGGTCATTCCGCCGGTTCCCGACGTATGAAAGACCATCACTTCAAATCCCTGGAGCTCAATCGCTTTGCGGATAGCAAGACAGCATTTTTCGGTAATGCTGAGGGTTGAAATGAGTGCCAGCGGCTTGCCCGAAGAAACACACGGCTTGTAGCCGCGTGCCATTCCTGCAAGCGCCAGGGCGCTATTTTCAAACACCCGGCGGGTCACGGTATTCAGGCCCAACACGTCACAAACCGAGTAGAATAGAATAATATCTTTTGTGCCGACAATCGGCCGGGTATTCCCTGAAGCCATCGTTGAAACCAGCACTTTGGGAAGGCCGAACGGAAACGTTTGCATGACCGCCGAACAGAGCGCGGTCCCGAGGGACCCGCCCACGCCGATGATTGCGCTGAGCCCGACACGCCGGTCCAGCTCGTGTGCACAGGGAATCGCCCCCTGGATCATGACGTCGAGGCACTTGGCTTCATGATTCAGGGCGCGGACTTCGGCCATGGTCTTACCCGCCGCCGCCGCGATCTGGTCAGGAGTGATTTCGGCACCATCGGCCACCGTCGGACGGATGCTCGCGTCGAGGTGATACACCTCCAATCCACCTTCTTCGAGACGTTTCCGGAGGAATCGGGCTTCGGCTTCCTTGGTATCCATGGTGATGATCATCAGCACTTTCGGCTTGTTATCCATGTATCCTCCAGCATGCGTCTTCACGGATTCCCGCGACTTGAGACCTGCCTGTAAACCATGGCTGCGGCGGCGATGGCGGCCACTTTCTTTTTATCATCGGAAATTTGGGACAGCTTGTCCTGCAACGGCTTTTCTCGCTCGACAATCCGTTTTATGTCTTCGAGAAGAGTGGCTTCGCTGTCAATGAAGTCTGTTGCCAGATCGCCATTCACAAATCGCTCGTTGGCCATGACCGCCCGGTGAAACGGGATATTGGTTCTGATGCCGGCGATCACATATTCGAACAGGGCGCGCTGCATTTTCCGGATCGCCTCATCCCGGTCTCTGCCCCATGCGATGAGTTTCGAAACCAGCGAATCATAATAGGGCGGGATGGCGCAGGAACTGAAAACGCCGCTATCCACGCGAATTCCGGTGCCTCCGGGGGGGAGATAGGTATTGATTTTGCCGGGAGCGGGGGCGAACCCGTTCAGAGGATCTTCGGCATTGATCCGGCACTCGATCGCGCAGCCGCTGATTTTCACGTCTTCCTGCCTGATGCCAAGCGGGAGGCCGGAGGCAATTTTTATCTGCTCCTTTACAATGTCGATACCGGTCACCATTTCCGTTACGGGATGCTCGACCTGGATGCGGGCGTTTACCTCCAGGAAATAGAATTTCCCCTCACAAAACAGAAACTCCATCGTGCCTGCGCCTTCATACCCGACCCGCCTGGCGGCATTTGCCGCCGTCTTACCCATGCTTTCGCGCATGGCCGGCGCGATTGCGGTGGACGGAGATTCCTCGATCAGCTTCTGATGCCTGCGCTGGATGGAGCATTCGCGCTCGCCAAGATGAATCGCGTTGCCGAGGGCATCTCCGAGGATTTGGAATTCGACATGTCGGGGGCGGAGCAGATACTTTTCGATGTAGACGTCGCCAAGGCCGAAGTTCGTCTTCGCGATTGCCTGTGTGGATTCGAGTGCCTTCGATAGCTCCTCTTCCTGCGCCACAATCGTCATTCCGATGCCCCCTCCACCGCCGGAAGGTTTGATAATCACGGGATAGCCGATTTCCGCGGCCACACGCCTTGCATGCTGGAAATCCACAATGCACTCATTCGTGCCGGGCACAATGGGGACGCCGGCCGCCGCCATTTCGCGTCTCGCCGCAACCTTATCGCCCAGGAGCGCAAGCACCTTGCTCGTCGGCCCGATGAATTTGATGCCTTCTTTTTCGCAGGCCGATGCAAAGGCGGGATTTTCCGCCAGGAAGCCGTAGCCGGGATGAATCGCATCGGCGGCGCATGCATGCGCCGTGTCGATCAATTTCGAGATGTTGAGATAGCTCTCCCGGACGGAAGCCGGCCCAATCGGGTACGCCTCGTCCGCATATTTCGCGAACAATGCATCCTTGTCCGCCTCAGAAAACACGGCGACGGCAGCGATTCCCATCTCGCGGCAGGCTCTCATGACGCGAACGGCTATTTCCCCACGATTGGCTACGAGAATCTTTCGGATCATGCCCGTAATTCTCTCCGTATATTATGCGATCACCATCAAAACGGCTCCGGCATCGATGATCTCGCCTTCCCTGGCCAGGATTTCCTTGACCGTGCCGTTCCGCGGCGATTGGATCGGCCTGCGCATTTTCATCGCTTCAATCACCGCAAGCGGATCGCCTTTGCGGATCGGATCTCCTTTTTTCACTTCCAGGGAAAGCACCAGGCCTGCCATTTCGGAAACGACTGCGCCCTCAGGCAATGCGCCTGGTTCCGATTTCGACACAGCGACGGCTGCCGTCGCTTCATCACCGGGCGGCAGTATCCTGACGTTGAAAACATCGCCATCCACTTCAACCCTGAATTCGCTCTCAAAGGCCGCCGCATTGACGGGCTTCGCCGCCGCAACGGGAGCTTTCCTGGGTTCTGTTTTCTTGCCCGGCTTTCCGGGGATCAGTATCTTGAGCAGCAGCTCGTCGTCCGAAAGTTTCGGCCCAAGTTCCCGGCGCAGTTCGTCGATCGATTTCAGATATCCTTCCGGTTTCCAATTGAGAAATTCTTTTGTCCGCGGCCAGTTCATAATCCGGTCCATGATGTCCGGTTCCACTGGAATCACCGATGGCCCGTAATATCCAAGCGCGTATTTGATGGTTTCATCCGGAATCTTCTTATAGCGTTCGCCGGAAACCACGTTCTCGACCGCCTGGACGCCCACGATCTGCGAATAAGGCGTAGCCATGACCGGGTATCCGAATTCCCTGCGAACCTCGACGATTTCCTGCAGGATCTCGTCGAGCCGGTGCTCCATGCCTAATTCCCGGAGCTGGCGCGTCAGATTGGTCATCATGCCGCCAGGCACCTGGTGGTCGAAGTGAAAGAGATCGTATTCCCTCGGCGTGCCGAGAGGCAGGTTCTCCTTTTCCGCAATCTTTCTAAAGTGAGCCGAAACGGATGCAAGGGCATCCTCATCGATATCTGCCGTAAATCCGAGGCGGCGGACATTCTTCAGTATGCTTTCCGCCGACGGAAGCGAAGTCCCGTTGGCCAAAGGGGCGACGGCAGTGTGAACCGTCGTAACGCCTGCCCGGATGGCCTCCAGGTAACACAGCGGCGCGAGCCCCGAATTGCAGTGCGAGTGAAACTCCAGGGGGATTCCGCCGCTATTGCGTTGAATGATGGAAATCAGCTCTCTCGTGCGCTCCGGCGTGATGACTCCGGAGGCGTCCTCAATCATGATCCGGTCCACGCATTCCTTCGTGGCTGCGATCAACTGCGTCTTCTGCGCCCAGTGCTCATCGGTATGTGCGGGGCTGGATGTGTACATCAGGGCCGTGACGACCTCGGCCCCCTCGGCCTTTGCGATTTGCGCGAAATAGCGGAACCTCTCCACATTTTCCTGATAATCGCAAATCCAGAAGCTCCGGATGCCGTTTGCCACCGAGCGTTTGATCCAGAGGGAAATGATGTTGCGCGGCGTGCTGAGGTCGAACGAAGAGAGACTGGCCGTCTGGTAAGATCCGCGTAGCGGGGTTCGGGGCATCAGTCCGGAAAGAGTTCGGATGCGTTCCCAGGGGTCTTCGCCGTGATTGCGCACCTGGATCGTGAATGCCTGGGAACCCACCGTCGCGACGGCCCGGTATCCAATCCTGTCCATCATTTCGGCGATCGGAACGATGTGATCGGTCCGCATCATCAAGCCCCAGAGGCTCTGCTGGGCATCCCGAATGGTTTGATCCACAAATTCGATCTTGCTCATGAATCCGTCAACCTCCGAATCTCTTCCTGCGCTTCCCGGAGCGCCCGAACGACAGCGGCAGCAAAGGCGCGGCTGTTGAGTTCCGCCTCCACCTCGGTGATGTCGATTTCAGGATCCAGGATCTTCTTCATAGAGACCGCGAACGCGCGATCGGAATCCGGATCATACAGAGGGCCTCCCTCCTCGCTTAAGGACGAAAAACCCTTGAGGGGGATGATGACCTTCACTCGCTTCTTGTGCCGGTACCCGTTCAGGCATTCGGCGGCGGCAGCGGCGATCGACGCCATTTCTTCGGCGCTCATCCTGGCCTGCACTCGCGGCGACTCTTGTATATATAATTTCCTATCTGCGAGTTTTCTGGATGTCCACAGCGGGTCGTTTTTGCCTCTGCGCTCGATCGGGCCGCAGCTGATGATGTCGAAACCACCCGGACAGAGGATGTACGGGATCAGGGTTTTTGAAGCGATCTCCAGCCGGCCGGGCCCGCACGTCCCGCGGTTTGCGCCCAGGAGGTGCTCGCTGAAGGCGCCGGGCACCAGGTCGATGAAGGCCTTGAAAACGCCCTGCGGAACAAGCTCCATGGCCGCCCGGTCGCCAAGGCCGGTGGCATGAAACGAAACGATTTCAAAATCTTTTTCCAAAAGCTCCCGCAGATAATGCGCTCCCTTATCGCAGAATCCGAATTCCGTAATGGCCATTGCGGGCTTTTGCTCCGGTTGCGTGATTTTCGCCGCTTCCACCATACCGGAAATAGCGTTGGCTCCATTGACAGCGAGTTTCTGAACGAGGGCATTCATTCCCACGGTATCCACGACGGCGTGCATCACCGTGATGTCCTGAACCGCAAAATAGTTCGCGAACTGTTCGGCGTGTACGGGCAGTGCGAGGGCGCTGGAAATGATGAGCTTGGGGAGGCCGAACGGCAGTGATTTCATGGCGGGCAGCGCGATGAGGGCTCCGGTCATTCCCGAGATGGCGAGAAATCCCTGAAGATCCCCGCTAGCGTGAAGCACGGAGATCTTTTTGATCAGCCCCTCGGCCATCATCGAGATTGCTTTCTCTCTCTGCCCCATGAGCATCGCCTCGACCCCTTCGGCTGGGCCGCCGCCCAGTTGAACCAGTTCGCGACAGCTCACATCTGCTTTCAGCGACGGCACGATGGCTCCCGTCCCGATGCTGATGTCGATCAGCAGAGCCTGGTGACCGCGCCGCTCAATTTGGTCCTTGATCAGGCTGAGGGCTTCTTCGCGCTCATCCAGCATTCCTACAACTGCAATGGCCATGGGTCCAGCCCCGTCATGTGCTTTATACAATTATAGAACCACAACAGCCCCGATTTGCTCGGAATGCTACTTTGATATTCTGGAGTGCCGGGGAAGTCAACACAAAAGCAGGCCCGGCATCGTTGCGGAATTAGCCGGGGACGGCGGCGCTCTCAGGCAAGTTCCACCCTGACACCGATTGGCTCAACCTGTATCATGTTGTGATATGCGACGGACCGTGATTTTCCAACGGCTTGGCCCAGTTATACTGATAACCCTGGGGCTGATCCGCATCAGCTGGTCGCAGGAAACACAAACGAAAACTCCGTCTGATGAAGCCGTGGCTGGAGTTCGAAACCGGAACAGGATTCACTGGGGGGCACTGGTTCAATCCCGATTCGTCCGACGAGGTCGTGATGGGCTACGAAGCGGCCACGTACGAACAGCGGAAAGTCGGAGACAGCTTCATCGCGACGATTTCCCCTTACGGCAGCCCCACTCCGGTGATGAAGCAATTCAGGATCGTCGGGGTTCTGAAACGCACGGGCACACAGGACGACGGAACTGTTTTCCTTCCGATCAAAAATGCGCAGACGCTCTTCAACCGTTCCAACCAGTTGACGATTCTCGGCATCAAGCTCAAGCAGTTTTCCGGTGCGGCGCTCCAGGAATTCGAAGCGCGCTGGATCAGACTTCCTGAAGTGCAGGTGGTCAGCCTGGAACAGGTCAAAAGCACACTGGTCATGCTGATCGGAACGGCCCAGGTCATGATTTTCGCTGTCACGATCATTGCGATCCTGGTCGCTGTGATCGGCGTGATCAACACAATTTTGATGAGCGTGTACGAACGCACCGGCGAAATCGGGGTCATGAAAGCACTGGGAGCGCTTCGCGGCGACGTCTTTCAGCTGATCTGGCTTGAAACACTCATCGTCTGTGTCATCGGTGCGGTCGCGGGCGGCTTATTGGCGATCGGCGGCGCTCACCTGACGGAAAAGGCAAGCAAGGCGCTGATCGATATCGGCATCAGCGTCCTCGTCACGAGCCATAATCTAGCCCTGGGATACCGGTCAGACCGGATCATCACACTCGCCGACGGAAAAATCGTCAACACGGAAAAAGGTCCCAAAGTACTGTAATCCACCACGCCTAGAAGACGTGGTTTTGGCCTGCCTCGCACAGCCGGGCGGAATGGCCGGGATTCTCAGGATCGGTATCGAAATCGGGATCGAACTGAAGGCACTCAAAACAGGCCTCCTTAATTTCCCCAGTTTTCATCGACGCCGATTCCAACACCGACATCGATGGTTTTCCTTCGCGTTCTTGCACAGAGTATTTCCGCGACCAACCGCTCGCCGGAACGGATCAGTCTGTCAGGGTCGCACGGATAGAGGTCGTGGGTTTAGCCTTTACTAACATAATTTATTGATCTCGGGCGTAGCCGACATTCAGTGCATGTGCAATTCTTGCGGGATCTGCCTACGTCTCCAAAATGGTTTCGCTCAAGTCTGGGGAGGGCGTTTTGACAGTTTGCGTTGAAGAGATCGTCGGTGGATACCCAGGAGTTTTGCTGTCTGTGTAATATTGCCGCCACAGTCAGTGAGTATTCGCTGGATGTGTTCCCACTCTACTCGAGCGAGGCTTGGAACCGTCTCCGGTGACGGCGTATCGGACGATGGAGAGGATCTTATGTTTTCATATGTTGCCAGGATCTGATCGACGTCAACCGGTTTGGTGAGGTAGTGATTGGCACCGGACATGATGGCTTCCAGTGCTGTCGCGATGCTTCCGTAGCCGGTCAACATAATGATGGAGACCGTCGAGTCCAGATCCCGGAGACGCCGAACAACCTCGATGCCAGATTCACCAGGCATACGCAGATCGATAATTACCAGATCCGGGCTGATTTCAGAGGCTGCCCCGAGAGCCGAATTCAGATCGCCTGCACCATGGACTTCCCATCCCCGATGCTCAAATGCGCGGGATAATCGCGTTCGAAATATCACATCATCGTCGATGATCAGCACTGCGGGCTTATCATTATTGATCATACTGTGCTGAGAGGCAATTCCAGGAGGGCTTTTGTTCCGCGCCCTATTTCCGATTCGAAAACGAGATTCCCGCCCAACCGCTCCGTAAAAACCCTTGCCAGAAATATTCCAAGCCCCATTCCTTTCCCGGGAGCTTTGGTCGTGAAGAATGGTTCGCCCAGTCGATTCAGGATTTCCGGGGGCATTCCAGATCCTGAGTCGGCCACGGTAAATCGAGCTCTCGCGTCAGCAATCTCCGCTGTAATCGATATCGGCCGGCCGTCACTGCTCGACTCCACAGCGTTTCTTACCAATGCTGTAAGTACTTGCCTCGTAGCGTCTGCCGGGATCGTGGCCTCCATGTCTCCTGCGACAATAATCTGCAATTGATTCCGTTCTGAGGGCGGGAATTCGCTTCGCAGTCCGTCCATAAAATCAGCAAAATTTACTTTTGTCCGCGATTCTCCCATCGGTTCCCCTCCGCGAGCGCTCATCCGGTGGAGAATTTGACTGCAGCGTTGCACCTCCGTGCGGATCAGGCGCGCATCCTCGGCCACATCCGGGTCCTTCGACAGTTGGAGGTTGCGGGTCTCCAGCTCCCTTGATGCGATTGCAATGGTCGCCAGCGGCGTGCCCAGCTCGTGAGCGGCACCAGCCGCAAGTGTCACAATCGAAGAGAGCCGCTCATTTCTTGCGGCCTGGAGTTGCAGCGACAGAACCTCTTGTTCCCTTTTTCGTAACGCTTCCGAAACCTTTCCTATAAATATGGTGATCAGAAATGCCCCGGCAGCAAACGCGATCCACATCCCTATCAGGTGGGTTGAAAATCCTTCCGTGGTATGATGGGCTTCGAATATGGATACTCGAACGTGCACGGGGAACAGCAACCCAAAACCAACAATGGAAAGGATGCCCAGCGCCCAGGTCCACTCTTTACTCAAGACCACGGCTGACAAGGTGATCTGGACGAGGTATAAGAGACTGAACGGATTTGCCGGTCCACCGCTCAGCGCAAGCAGTGCCGTCAGGCAGATTGTGTCCAGTGTGAGGATCGACCCGAGCGCCCGTCGAACGCCAAACGCCTTGGCAAAATAGGATAGCAGCAAATTACTCGCAGCTGTCAGAGCCAGGGGAATGGCAAGCCATGCAATCGGAAGTTCCACATCGAAAACGAAATGAGTCGACAAAAGCAAGAGTATCTGGCCGAATAATACGCCATATCTGAGTTTGACAATCCACGGCAGTGCCAGGTTCGGAGCCAACTCTCCGGCTGGGCGCAGATCCAATATCGGCAGGTCGTGGTGTTCAGCAACAGTTACTCGCATTGTGCTCTGCTACCCGATGCCTCGATGCGCCTGCTCTGGGGGTTGAGCAAACAGGAAACAGTCAGAAAATCCTCATGAAGTATCGCACAGCCTTGGCCGGCCTTAAAGTCCCACATGACACTTTTATGGGGGGGGATGCGACAATTTGTCGCATCCATTAACCTCCCCATCACTCAATCCAGAGAGCTATGCGATCTTCCTGGTTGCAGAGGCAAACAAGTGGCCAATAAATGCGCAAAGTTCCCCAAAGCCATCAGATTCAATAATGGGGGACCGTTGCCCGGTTGAGGCGCTTGTTTGATTGCCTTCTGTTTCAACCGCACATCCGGGGCGTCGTAGAGTGAAATTTCTTTGGGTCATGAAGGCAACATTTCACTTTCTCCGTGCTTGCAGTCGAATTGAGACTCCTCAATTCAGCCGCGATTGATGGGCATCCAGCCGGGATCGTCCCGTCACCATACTCAAGGCTCCCAAAAACAGGTGCAGGCCCATGATATCGAAGCATCAAAACCGAACAGTCAGGCCCGCATAGAACGAACGACCGGCACCCGTCAGGGGCCTTATCTGTCCGGACCAGCCGCTCGCCAGGTAGTCATCAAAGTTTACCCCCCCCATGGGAAGGTAATAGTACTTGTTCAGGAGATTATCGCCTCCCACCTCAATCCGCATATATCGGAACTGGTAGCCCGAATGCAAGTTCAGGAGTGAATAGCCCGGTGTCCTTGGTTCATAGCGAAGGGGATCAATATTGGATTTGCGATCTACCAGTTGGATTTCAAGGCCGGCTGTCCATCCTCTGAGCGTCTCGTCCAGGCTGAACCGGGCATTGAGAGGCGGCATCTGATAAAGGCCATTTTCCGTGTCGCGCGTCTTCCCGCGTATCCATCCTGCGACGCCTCTGATCTCGCCCCGGCCGAATTTGAAGCTATCCCATGCCTTAACGGTTCCGGCCAGATCAATTCCGTAAATCGTGGCATTATGATTGGCAAATTGAAGTTGAGAAAAGGTACTCTCGCCGTAGGTCGTGGTTGCCAGCGTATTCACGCCAATGTAGTCGTGCACATAGCTCTGATACGGCGTGATTTTGATCTCCCAGATTTTGCGCTCCCGGTCATGCCAGCTCGCCGTGGCGCTCACGGTGTGGGCGACTTCCGGTCTGAGGTTCAGGTTTCCCACATAATAGTTGCCGTCGCCGAACCAGTTGATCATCCCGCTGGCCATCCAATTGGTAGACCATGCGTAGCGCTCGTAGAGGTTGGGAGTCCGCGTTTTGCGCGCGTATCCGATTTCATAAGTGCTGAACCGGTTCGGCTCGTAGCGCGCCAATCCGGTCACATCGATATTAATATCGGTTCGTGAGTGGCTTAGTGCGTTGAACGCGGCCGCGTCTTCTGCATACATCATGTCATCCGAGTATCCGCTCACCGCACCGGTATTCATTGAGACGATATCATTGCGTATCCCGAGCAACGTGGTCCATTTTGAGTTCCACTTGCTGGTCAGTTCGGCAAACCACCCAATTCGCCGACGATGACCATCATTGATGTTGGTGAACGTATTCGGCCCCATCCATGGATCCTGGCCGGGAACGGCGGGCCAGGTATCATCCAGCACAAACCGATGGAACTCGTTCCCCAACGCGAGCGCGTGCTGCTCGGAGAGCGGAATTGACAGCTTTACGGAATACCCCAGGTCTCTTCCATGGGTATCCATAGGCATCCACATTGGATACGGGAAGGTCGACTTGTCGTCGCCGATATTCATTTCATGCCGCACATTCTGCCAGAACAGGCGCGTATCAAGCACTCCCCATCTGACGTCTCTCCTGTAGCGGACGTTGAAAAACTGTGATCGATTTTGCGTCATGTCCATTTGCTGATTGGGGAAGCCCTGGTACGGAGTGTTTTGCAGCCCGGCCTGGAGGACAAACAGATTTCCTGCGCGCTGGGCTGCCAGCGTCACAGTGTGATTTGTGGTCTGGGCATAGGTGGAAGTCACCTCGTGGCCGCTGCCGTCACTATAATTGTCAATATTGGCCCAAGATCCACTATAGCCAAAGCTCAGGTTCCGGCCGGCAATGGAACTTGATAGCGAACCTCCATAGCTTGAGCCATTGCTCCGGAAGAAGGTTGAAAAAATCCCGTCCGCGTGCAATCCTTCGCCCGGTCCTGCAAAAACCGGCTGAGGCGACTCGATGGAGACCGTGCCCGCGATACTATCGCCGCCCATGTTTACGGGTGTGATGCCCGCCATCACGTTCGCCTTGGCCACCTGGGTCGGATCGATATAAGACAGCGGCGGGTTCATGTGGTTCGGGCAAGAAGCGGAGACTGTCATTCCATTTACCAACAGCTTCGCTCGTTCATCTCCCAATCCATGCAGAAGCGGGATAGTGGCAAATTCGCCGTTTTGGCGCAGACCGACGCCAGGCAAATCCCCGAGTAGTTCCGCCATATTGCCGCTCCGCGCCCGATAACCGTCGTCCACCCTACGCTGGGTACCGGCCAGCGGAACGAAGTCCGGGGCTTGCGTCCAGACTGTGACGGATTCCTTCGGGGTTTGAAGCTGGAGCATCACGTTCATTTGCCGCGATTCGCTGTCGCCCAAGGCGACTTCCCGGGAGTATTGCGCAAAACCTGGATAGACGGCCGTCAGGTGATATGTGCCCATGGGCACCTCCGATAGTTGGTAATGTCCGGATGCGTCACTCACAGCGGCTATCGAAACATGCGTGACGGAGTCGACGATTGTTAGCTTAACTCCCGGCATGCCCAAACCAGACGGGTCCATTACAGTCCCCGTCAACGCTGCTTTCCCTGGCTCTGCTCTACCAACGGCCGCAATAAGCAGGATGGTCGCCAATAGGACAATTGATCGCAGGACCGTTAGATCTGCCTCTGCTATGCGGATTCCCATGATTTTCTATCTCCATTCGTGACTCTTGATTAGGTGTGAAGCCGGCGAATTGCAAAAAGCTTCAACGCGACGATATTACATGAGGATCTGTGTCGCTTGGATGCGGCAATTTGTCGCATCCATTCGTAGCAGCTTTGTTCGAGCGGGCCTTAGCCCTCCAGACCTTACCTGCGTCAATTCACCGCATTGACGGATCCGAGCAAATACGAAAAATTAACAGGAGCATTGCGTGGATGAGGGAAAAGATGGAATCGCGAATAGGTATTGCGCAAGCGGAGAAGCCGCCTGTAATGAGAATCGGGGACGGCTAACCAGCTAACAATACAGCGTGATTCATACAGATTTATCCAATGAATATTTTTATAAATACAATTGCGAGGGAATATCGACATGAATATTGGTAAGATGTTTGCAATCGCGGTCATGAGTTCTCTTTTATCCGCTGGCTCCGCATTTGCCTGCGCCTGCGGCTGTTGTGTATTTGATATCGGCGGCGGTACGATTATGCCGGTCGCCTCAGATAGCGGGTTCTCGGTTTGGTTTCGTTACGCCTACATGAACCAGGATCAACTTCGCGAAGGCAGTTCGCGTGCCAATCCCTCTGATAATCCAGATAAGCAAATCACCACGAGCTTCTACATCGCCGGCGCGGAATATAGGATCAACCACAAATGGACAGTGATGGCCCAGCTGCCGCTCTACCAGCGCAGCTTCACCACCACCGATGATGGCACCTATGCCGCTCCTGCGGGTACGATCAACACACGTCACCTGACTGATCTCGGCGACATGCTGTTGCGCGCAACCTACACCGGCCTTTCGCCCGACATGACCACCGGCCTCAGCTTCGGCGTCAAGCTGCCGACTGGACGCTACACCAGCCCCACCGGCCCACTGGGAGGCTCGGCGTTCGATCGTGACACGCTGCCGGGTACAGGCAGCACCGATCTCGTCGCAGCCGGCTACCATGTCGGTAAGGTTAGCGGGTCCCTCGGCTGGTTTGCCCAGGCACAGTATCAGTTCGCAATCGCGACGCGCGACGACTATCGGCCTGGCAATGAACTGGCAAGCGCCCTTGGCTTGACCTATAATTTCCATGCTAACTCCCATGGCATGCGAATTTCGCCGACACTGCATCTCATCGGGTCGGTGCGCAACCATGACTCCGGCGGCAATGCCGATCCCGACAACACAGGCTATGAGAGGCTGCTTATTGCACCCGGCGTCCAGTTGAAGGCGTCTCGCAAAGTGTCAGTCTATACCGATGTTGAATTCCCGGTGGCGCAACATGTTCGTTCCGCGCCGGTCTCATCCGGCGTGGCGGGCCAGCTGACCGCAGCGACGTTGTTCAAGGTACAAGTGAATTATGGCTTTTGAGCGCTATTTTGTTCGGGTGCTGCAGGCGGCGGCACCCGCCGCCACCTGCGCAGAGCCTTCCCCGAAGCTGGCGGTCACGCTACTGGAGGGCTCGCACTTCGATATGACCGAAGCACGCGGGCAGGTCAAAGGTTCTGTCAGTCTTCTTGAATGGTGTCGCAATCCTGCATTCCTGCCCGCGGGGCAGTTGTCGTCGGCGCAAAGTTCTAAAAGTGGAAGCCTAGTTCCACTGTTTCGCTTCGCGGCGTGACGAAATGTGTTCCACTGAACGTTGACAGGAAATTGTAGAGGGCTACCTCATTGGTTAAGTTGATGATCGTGAAGCGGAGACTCCACTTGTAATGATCACCTTGAAACAGGTTATCGTAGCCGATTGCCACATCAAACAAGTTACGTGCTTTGATGCGGGGGGGATTCTTGTCGTCGTTCTCTGTGCCGGGAGCCGGGATGCTGAGTCGCGTTGATCCGTATTGGGAGGGAGCGCAGCTCGTTAATGGCGCGCTCAAGGTTGCGGCGACGTTTCCGCAGAACAGCCCGGCTTGCGCTTGCTGATCGGGTGTCAAAACCGTGAGGTCGACTGGTGTAGTGCTGTCTGCTGCAAACGGGACGGCTCCGGCTACCAGGCCGCTATCGTAACGCCAGTTAAAACCGATCCAAGGTCCTTTGTTCTTCCACTGATACTGTACATGGGTTGATTGTTGGAATGCCTGGTCGTGGTCGATGCGAAAAACGCCTCCTCCCACATCCGAATTGAAAACAAGGCCTCCGACGCCCGGCGGGAAAAAGCGGGAGCGCGCGGTGCCCATGACCGTCACCAGCGACAGGCCGTGGAAATTCGGTACGCTGACGCGCGCGGAGAGCCCATCTATCTTCGACTTCGTCCACTGAATCGGGAACGTGAGCGGCGTGCTGAAGAGGACACCGAAATCGTAATCGGGCTTGGTGTATTTCCAAAAGTAATCTGCTGTTACCACGACATATTTTCCGAGGGCTTGCTCGAATCCGGCATTGAAGAGATTCCTGCGGCCAGGCTCCTGTGGAATTGCGCCGCCGCCCGGCCCACCTAATCCCCCAATACCCGTCGAGCTGGAAAGCAGGAGGTTCTCATTGTAGGGAGTCACGATCACGCGCCCATAGCCTGCCCGCAGCAAGGTGTTGCTTTGCTTGATGTGGTAAGCCACGGCAACGCGTGGCTCCGCTGCATTGATGCTGCTCAAGCCACGGTATATGTCCCCGCGCAACCCCAGATTAAACGACCAATTCCTGAACGTGATTGCATCCTGCACATACAGCGAGGTTTCCTTGATGTCGGTGTGATCATTGAAGTTCAGAAGATTCCCGCCACGTGTCAAGTCGAAGGGAAGAAGACCGCTTAAAAAACTCGGATTTGCTGCCCCCCCGGCGCTCTCGCATTGCGCGGGATCGGTCAGTCCCGTGTCCGGGTTCGGTAGACCCGAGGCGAGTAAGCATGGCGCGTTGAAGGTCGGGTCGGTAAGACCAAAATTGAACTGTTCCTTGAGAAACCAGTGCTGCACCTGCACGCCCACCTTGATATTGTGCGCTCCCTTCACATAACTCAGGTCGGATCGCACCCCCAGGTTCGTCAATCGGCGGTTTTGCGCAAGCGTCGCAGGCAAATCCGAGAAAGGATCACCGCTCGGAAAGTAATGATAGCGGTCCTGACGCACAAAAGCGTTCACGTCCAGTACCGTCGCATTGTTGATGATGTGCGTCCATGAGGGCGCAATATTAAAAGTATTGATCAATGCCCGCTGGTCCTGCCCCGCAGCCGCCTGATCGAATTGATTCGGCTGCTGGAACCAGGAACGGGAATAGTTCAGGTTCAGGTGGAACGAGTCTTCCGTGTGGGGTTGAAAGTCCACGCGGTCGAAAATACTCTCTGCGTTGCCCTTCGCATGAATGGCCGTATATTCAGGCGGATCAAGAAACCTGCCGGACTGCAATCCACTGGCAGTGATGAAATTACCCCAGCGCCGGTTCCCTGCGCTAAAATCAAAATCAGTATTGCTCGTGCCAAAGGAACCGTAAGACGTTGTAACACTGCCTGTGGGCTTAAGGTAAAGGCCCGAACGGGTGGTTACATTGACAATAACCGAGGTCTTATCGCCATACTCCGCCGGCGGAATACCATTTACCACTTCCAGGGATTGGACCGCGCCGACCGGAAACTGGTTCGAGAATGCTTTGCTCTGCTGGTCAGTGATAGGCTGCCCGTCTACGGAAAACGCGTTCTCCTGATGCTCTCCCAGTCCATGCATGAAACCGTTGGAGTCTGCCGCAATCCCCGGGCTGGCCAGTGTAATCAGGGAACTGATCGATGATGAAGCGCTCTCCAATGGCATCTTGTCAAACAAGCCTTTATCCACATCCGTGTGCGCTGTCGGGTCAATCTCGATCAGTTCTTCCGCTTTCTCTGTGACGACGACCGTAAACGTTTCCATCGCCATTTTCAGATTTACGGTCAGGCTTACGCCAACGAGTGACCGCACATCCACCTCCTGCTCATACGGGGCAAAACCCGAAACGGTTACCACCAAGTGATAAGGATTGAACGGTATGCTTGTAAAATGGAATTTTCCTTCACCGTCCGTGGTCGTGCTTCGCTTAAAATGACTCACGGCGTTGTGAATTTCGACTGTAGCATTTGGCACGACGCCACCCCGGGGGTCCGTTACCGTGCCCTCGATTGTTCCCGACGACTGCGCCTGTGCTAATGGCGCAAAAATGAACAAACTCAAAACAATCACTGCGATAAATGCAATACTCGATGATCGAGCCATAAATACCTCCTCAAGCAGCCTAATTGACGCCAAACAGAACGATGGAGAAATGCAATGACCAAACCCGGACCACCCGGAATAGGGGCTGGTGCTATTGCAGACGCAATATAGTTAATCGGTCGTGATTGGAATCAGGCTTGAGGAGGACTGCGGCTCCCAGCGCGCAGCGTGCTAGTCTGGGTTAGGCTAAGGTGGTGAATCAGAACGGCTTGGATAGCGAAGGGCGAATCGAGAATACAATACGCTTGCGGAACAATGCTGTGCCCTAAAAGCCTAAAGCAATAACAAAGACTACAGGAAGGATCGTCACTATCCTGTCCGACTGCGATGATCCTGGGACCAGACGGAATATTGAATTCATGAGATTTGGTTGTGGGAGATGGAATGGAATGTGTGTGCCCCAAGATGCCGTGGGTTTCTGCCAATAACATCCCGCTGCAAATAACGCCTAGGATGACGGCAAAAATCAGCTTTCTCTTTGGACTACAATCGATTCTCATACTAACTGCAAATGTAGCATCGCCATGAATGCAAGGCAACGTTCTATATCGGGCCTCACTGAAAAAGCATCGCACCAGTATGACAACCGGCTATGCATTAGTGTTCAAAAAATGATCTCGACGCCCAAAAATAAGGGAGGGCATCCCGGCATCCTCGATCTAAATCAGTCGCATAGCTGGAAACTGGCGTTGACCCATCTGACGCCATGGTCATATCAATAGCCTGCCTATCCTTAGAAACGCCGCTGGTCAGCATCACAATCGCTGGCAGTTTTCAGACACAGAGGTTACTATATGAACTGCCCTTGCAGGTGCGTTCGAAGTGCTCCTGTGGACACCAACATGCTAAGCATGAACGATATCGAACAGTCTAATCCGCGAAAAGCCCCCTCTGTATTTTTAAACATAAATCCAGAATTGAGAGGCTGACCATGCCAAAACGAACGAGCATCCTTGTTTTAGCGCTTCTTGTTGCAGTTGCAGTATCAAGCTGTCAGCGCACACCGGAGCGGCGCTTCGAACTGAAAGGGAAGGTGGTCTCAGTCGACAAAAGCCAACACCAGGTCACACTGGAGCACGAGGCAATCAAAGGATATATGGACGCAATGACGATGTCCTTCGACGTCAAAGACGATCAGGTTCTCCCGCTCGCCCCGGGACAAATGATCCGGGCAACGCTCGTAGTGCAGGAGGACCGTTCCTGGATTGAAGGAATCACCATCACCAAAACCGAAAGCGAGGCCGAACCAATTGGGGATTCCGCGGAACTCCATCCTGCGCCGAAACCGGGAACTGAAGTGCCCGATTTTTCGCTGCTGAATCAGGATAACAAGCACATACATCTGAGCCAATACAAGGGCCAATATCTTCTGCTGACCTTCATCTATTCACGCTGTCCGCTTCCGGATTATTGCCCGCGCACCAGCAGTAATTTTGCCGCTATCCATAACTCGCTCCATTCGATGCCATCTTCCGGCCCGAAAACCCATTTGCTCACGGTGAGTTTTGATACGGAAAATGACACACCCTCGGTTCTGCGCGAATACGCGGCCCGATATATGCGTCCGGCTGCTTTTGACGAATGGGAGTTTGCCACGGGCACGCCGGATGAAATTAAAAACATCACCGGCTTCTTTGGGGTGAGCTTCTGGCGCGAGTCGGGGATGATCGCCCACTTCCTCATGACCGCTTTGATCGGACCGGATGGCAAGATTGCGAGCATTCACCCCGGGAATAAATGGACCCCTCGCGAGATCCTGGCGGAACTCAAGCTGCCCTGAGTGAACCGATGGAGGCCCCTTAAAATTCAAGCTGCTTCTTTGCGAAGTGAAGGAATGAGGTCGGAGTAAAACGAGAGAAAGCAGAATGGAGGCTCCTTACAGCCAGGAGCCTCCGTCCACCTCCTAAACTGGGCAACCGCCTGGCCACACCGAGGGGGAATGAAAAGACGCACACTACCACTTTGTGGTGTGCAGGAATCTTCGTTTGTCGGAAATGCATGCTTCAGGGCTTAGCTGACCAGTTTCAGATCCCTGCCGCACTTGCACTTGCCCGGCTTGTCCGAGATCGTGCCGCAATTACATTCCTTGCAGCTGCAGATATATTTGCCTTTCAATCCGACCGTCTTTACCGACTTCCCGCAGCCGCATTTGCTCGGATCACTTTTGCTGCGTTCGCAACTGCACTCTGCGCCGCATCGGCAGAAAACTCCCGTTCCTTTCTCTATGGCCAGAACATGCATAGCAACCAAGTCATGGCCGCACTTGCACTTACCCGGCTTGTTGGAAACAAAATCGCACTTGCAGTCGTCCTTGCAGTTGCATACATAATAAACGTTGCTTTTGTCGGCCGAGACAAGCATTCCGATAACCGCAAACAAAAACAGCGCGCTAATCGCCGCGATGACCGCTCTCTTCATACAGAACTGCTCCTTCCCGCAAAATACATGATGAAACGAAATTGTAGTGATTCCTTTTATAGCACAGTGAGGTGACAGGCCATAGATTAAATTGCAGGGTGGAGCGGTTCAACAATAAGAAAATGTGCGCTTCTTTAGCAAGAGAGAATTTGATAGTTTGCACATCTTTGGAGAACTGCTGTTTCAAGTTTTCTATAGACCACTGTCCAGGGTTTAAAACGTCGCCGCACACCTCAACCGTCGTCGTTTCCTGCGCAATTCCTGCCAACGCGGCAAATAGAACTGCGGCTGCGATCATTGCGGAAATGCCGAAATACTTCATAAACAGAGCCTTATCCGATTCGCTGATTTTTTTGCGGATTTTTGGAGCCTTCGAGTCCTGGAATCTTTGCATCGACTCCAGGACTCGGAGTGAGGATTGGCTATGCCAGGAGCCGCTGCGCCCGGATCAGTCGATCCTGGACGTGGACTCCATTCGGGCATTGGATGGCACAGGAGGAACAATCGCTGCAGCGCACATCGCGCACTTCCTGCGCGAGACCCCGGAAATTCATGACGGCCTGGTGGTAGTTTCCGGCGAAATCGTTATACGCCAGGAAGCGCAGTACATCCGTCACGGGCATCCCTTTCGGGCACTGCCCCTTGCATTCATAACACATGCGGCAATAGTCCGGCCGGATCTGTTCGTTCCGCACATACAGCATCTTTTCGTCTTTGGGCGTATAGGGCTCCGACATCGCCCGGAAATTCATCTCGAGCTCGGGAATGGTTTTCATATGAGGAACCGTCGTCCCGATTGCCGGATTCTGCAGGACCCACTTGATGCCTGCCAGCGGACCTTCATCTTTGGTTGGAGGCTTGTTGTCAAAGGTCTTCAGATTCAAGCCGGTCAAAGCCACGAGCACCTTCATTGCGATGACGCCAATTCCCGCATCATGGAGCTTTTTGATCGCCCGATCCCTGTAAATGCCGCCGATGGGAAAGCTGTACGTGGTTTGCATGACGTCGAACTTTCCCGTCTTGATGAGAAAATCCACCATGTTGTTCGGATCGTGGCAGCTGAAGCCGATGAAACGCGCTTTTCCTGATTTTTTGCAGATTTCCATGGCCTCCATGGCTTCGTCCGGGATCGAGGCCGGTGTGTCCCTCGCGTGCAGGTGCCAGATGTCGACATAATCTACGCCGAGCTCTTTGAGGCTGGTGTCGAGATCGCTGATAATGGCGTCCTTTTTCCGGTTGGGAGATTTGGTGGCGATGACAATTTTGTCTCTCTGCCGGCCTTTAATCACTCCGGAAAAGATTTTTTCGCTATCGCCATAATCGCGTGCGGTATCGAAATAATTTACACCCATATCAAGGGCGCGGGCGACGACGTCCGGAATCGGGACAAACCCGATGCCGTAGCCTACGCCAGAAACCTTAAGCCCTGTTTTTCCCAAAGTCCTATAAACGACCTTGGGAGGTTCCTGGGGAGACGGTTCAAAATTAGTCGATGAAACAAGCCCTGCCGCAGGCAGAGCGAGCCCCGCCTGCAAGAATTGCCTTCTAGATGGATTGAGGCTCACAAAACCTCCTATGCTTCGTGGTTAATCAATATCCGGAAATTCTCATAGGCTCCCGGCTTCATATTACGCCCCACCTTACCGCAACTCTTCAGTTGCAGCAATCAGAATGTCACAACACGATTGAAATCGAGATTATTTGTTATATTTTATCCCGAGGGTTCATTGCCGCAGAACCCTTGGGATTACGGAGTGCGGGCTGGAAATCTGCAAAACAAGGAGACTTGACTGATGAAACATAATAAGACGCGCAAGATTGTCCTCGCTTGCACTGCCATCGCCGCGATTGCAGGCATCTTTGCCGTGGTTCCGGCCCAGGAGAAGAAAGCCGAACCGGATCATACGAACTTCACATCCTGTAAGGACTGTCACGCGGACAAGCAGAGCATGTGGGAAGCATCCGGGCACAGCAAGGCGATTGGCCTGGTGAAGGACAACAAGATGGCTTCAGCCGATTGCTACGCGTGTCATTCGACCGAAGGGTTTGCGGCCAAACTTCAAGGCAACAAGGTGGACGCCGCTCAGAAAGAATCGTTTCACACGGTATCCTGCCTGGCCTGCCATAGCCTCCGCAGCACGGGACACCCGCACCGATTGGTGATGGATCCCGACAGGATTTGCGCCGCCTGTCACTCGCAGGAAAATTTTCTCAAGGGCAGCGGTGCCAGAGGCGTTGAGGATACCCGGGGCGTGCACTCCGCTGTTCTCTGCGTTTCCTGCCATATGACCGGCGGGAGCCATCGCATGACGGTCATTCGGCCGGATGATCCGAATCTGTCGGAAACCAGCGTCGACACCTGCACGACCTGCCACAAAGACAACAACCGGAAAGCTCGCGCGAAACAGCTTCAGGAATGGCAGGCGGAGTACAAGGAAAAGATGGATTCGCTGCAGGCCGACGTCAATGCCATCGGCGCCGCGCTGAAAGAAAAGCCCGACCTGCTGAATGCCGACCTGAAAAAGAAATTGGGGGACGTGCGGTTCAATCTCTCGATTCTCACGAGGGATGGATCCAGAAGCGCTCACAATTTTGACTATTCTCTGGAGATTATGGCGCAGGTTTCCGGCGATCTAAAAGAGCTGAAAGCGGCAATCAAATAAGACAGAAGAAATTGTCGATTGGGCGCGAGCCTTCGCCTGCCCGGGGTATTACTTTGCGCCGGTGCGGTTGTCGATAATTCTTCTTTTAACTACGCCTGTGGTAAACCAGTTTTTATTGCTGATCGATATAGGGGCCAAATGCAAAGATCCATCGGATAATGCGGTGGCTACGGCGGGAACTGTGTTTAGAGCATGTAACGTTTTCTGCATCGCAGAGCTTTCTTCTTCTTCAACGTAAAGAGTTATTTCAAGGCAATCCGAACCATCCTTCGCCGTCACTGCTGCGCTGTAATCGAGAATTTCCTCCACGCGGAAAAGCGCCTCGTCCATTTCCGACAGGGTCAGAATAGTTCCGTTGGCCAGGGTGACTCTGCCGTCAAGCCTTTCTCGAATAGCATCCAGTCGCTTCGTCACCGAGCCGCAAGAACAGCGCTCCTCCAGAATGCGGGAGATGTCGCCGGTGCGGTATCGGATGAGCGGCATTCCTTTTCTGGTAAGTGTTGAAACGACGATTTCGCCCGGCTCACCATCCTTCAACGGCGCGCCGGTATCCGGGTCAACAATTTCAAACAGGAGATCCGCCTCGCGCAGATGATACCCCGTCCTTGCGGCGCATTCCACGGCCCCACCCAATCCCATCTCGGTCGTGCCGTAGTGTTTGAACACCCGGCAATTCCAGGAACGGCTCAATGCGTCCGCGATCGCCTCGGAAATGCAATCAGTGCACAATAAAACGCTCTTGATCATGCCTGGCGGAACTGAGCGTCCGGCGTCATTCCTTGCGAGAGAAAGCACCTGGGTTGGAATTCCCACAAGACAATCGATGCGCCGCTCGACAATTTCTTCTGCTGCGCTTCGAATGTCCCGCACCGGACCATGGACGATGCCCTCGACGTTCATACGCATCAATCCGCGCGCCAGAAGATCGCCGACGCTGTCGGGTTTATCCCCAGGCAGAAGGATGAGCACCTTCTGCCCCGGTTTGACAAGCGCGGACATACCCCTCGCAAAGAAATCGATTGTGTGTTCGAGTTCCTCCTTCGTGAAGAAAAACCGCTTGGGACGTCCCGTCGTGCCCGACGTCTGGAGCGTTACGATCCGGGCGATTTCATGGGGAGGCAATGCCAGAAACTGCCGGGGATCCGCGCGGATATCCTCGGCGGTGGTAAAAGGCAGTTGGGAGACTTGGCAGAGGTCCGCGAGTCCATCCACCGGGAAACCCGAAAGCCTGCGGGAATAGAACGGGCTTTTTGCACAGGCATAGCGGATTGTTTCTCTCAGTTTGCCCAGCTGGTAATTTCGAAGATCCTCGAGCGTCAGCGGATCTTCAGACACCCCGATTCTTTGGAGAATCCAGGAATCCAGAGGCGTATTTGGCTGCGTGGTTTTCACGAATCAGATTTCATGGCCCGACTCTGCCAGAAGCTCACGGCATTTTTCATAAGTCTCTCCCATGATTTTAGGGCAGCGTTCAAGCCGGTTGCCGGGATTATTGTCAATGATGTCAGCGCAGTCGATTCCGCCATAGCACGTGTCATAGGTCTTTTTAAACCATTCCACAAGCTTGGGGACGGTGCTCCTTGCCGCATTCCGATCACAGAGCGACAGGAGGCAGGCGGCTCCCGTCAGGGTGCCGCAGATCAAGCCTGAATATAGCCCTCCGCACAATCCGGCGACTGCATCCACCAGCTCTGGATTTTCATCCTGTCGGGCGTCGAGCCCCATCTGGATCATGATCTGGCTGCAACAATAGCCTTGTGCCGCAAGTTTATAAATTTCCTTTACCCTATCGCTCATTGTCTTTCTCCCTATGATCTGGTTTCAGGAGTCAGATAGCCGGCGCAAAAAGGGATCATCCTGCCATCTCTGTACACATGGAGGCTGCACCGGCGGAGGCGTTCCAGGTCGAGTGTATACGCATCCTGAAATGCCATCGCCGTGATAGTAAATCCGTGCGATTTGACTCTGTTCAGGAAAGTATCCATATCGCTATAGTCCTGGCTGCAGCAACAATCCTGCCCGCTTTTGGTCGCAGAGCGTTTCCATCTTCGTGCAACAAAATTTCGATTTTTGATGTGGGCTCTGCCGTCGTCCTGACCGCAGCATCCCCCGTCCGCCTTCGGGGAGAGGCGCACAAGATCTTCGGGCAGCACCATAAAATCCGCGTGAAATCCGCACCGCGGGTGGTCGCAGCCGGACGGGATAAAATCCGAAATCCGAACCTTTTCTGCTGTTTGTTTCTCCATGGCCCGGAGCAGTTCAGGTAAAGTGATTCTGTCTTCATTCCTCGGGGGCTGCGGGTATCGGCCAAAATAGCTGATGGGCTGAAAGTGAACGCCTCTGACTGCCGGCGAGTTTGAAAACCCAAAATTCAGAATCTCCCCAACGTTTTGATCGTTGACGCCCGGCACAAGGGTCGCCACAAGCGTAACGCCCAGGAGTTCTTCGGAACATGCTTCGATTGCCGCCCGTTTTTCGGCCAGCAGCGGCCTGCCGCGCAGCTTTTCGAAAATAGAATCATTCGTGCCGTCGAATTGCATAAAGACAAAAGAAAGCCCCGCTTCGGCAAGTGCCTTTGTAAATGCTCTGTCTTGTCCGAGCCGGATGCCATTGGAATTGAGTTGAATATTTTCGCAGCCTGCCGCTCTTGCCGCCGCCACGATATCCGGCAGATCCTCGCGCTCGGTGGGCTCGCCACCGGATAGCTGAATAAACGTGCTGCCGCGTTCCACGAGCTGCTTGAAATACCCCGCCAGCTGTTCCGCGCTTGGTTCCGCAGAGTCTTGTCCGCTTTGCGCAAAGCAGACGGGACAACTCAGATTACAGCGCGAGGTCACCTCGATCAGCACACAGCAGGTTTTTTGCAGATGACCCGGACAGAGTCCGCACTCGCTCGGGCATTCGGGCCTCTCCTTGTCCTGTTCTGCAGGCGGGACATAATTTCCCCAATGCTCAAAGGAAGGGGTTTCTCCCCGCCAGATAACCGCCTCAAACGATCCGTGGTCGGGACACGTTTTCTGGAGAAAATATTCCTGCTGGCGCTTGACGATTTCAGCGGAAAGCCGCCGGAGGCAAACGGGGCATACGCTGAATGTATTTCGGATCTGATTATTCATCTGCTGGATTCTTCACGAGTCGCTTCGCTATCGGGGTTTGGGCCGAAGAAACCGATCGCGGTCCTGGCTTCCGCCCTCGATCACCTAGAACATTCGTTCAATTTCAGAAACACTTGTCCTATTTGTCTTCCAGTTGCTCCTCGATCTCAGCCATTCGGCCTTCGGCCAGATCCTGAGAGATAAAGACTTTGCCGCAGTCGGGACAGGCTCTCACTTCATGGGCGACGGTGTGACCGAGGTATGAAAATACTGTCTTTTTCATCACCAGCTCTTTTTTGCAGTTCGCGCATTTCCAGATTCTCTCTTCAGAATTCACGCCGGTGATCCCTCCCTATCGAAGCTCATGCGGTGATAGTAGGCGCTGAAGAGCTCGTAAGCCTTCGGCCCGATTTCTTTGTATTGCACCCAATAGGTAGTTGCGGACTTGACCATGCTGCAGAGGCACATGCCGTCGTTCTCATCGAAAAATTTGTTTCCCGATTTTTCTGCCTGCCAAATGGCTTCTTTGACATCGGCCGCAGATATGAGCTTCCGATCCATGCTTTTTTGCAGGTCTTCGGAGATGATCAGAGTCAGCGCATCCCATTCGTGGATTTCGGGCTCAAAATCAATGCCTTTGTTTTGCATCATCAGGTCCTTCTTTATCATCAGGCTGTTGTCCCTTTTTTCCTGCAGGCTGGGTATGCGCGGGTCCGCATCCAATCCGAAAACCATGTCCAGGATATGCGTGCATCCTTTGCCCTGCGATGCGAATACTTCCCGGCAATTGGCGCAATAGACGATATACGGTTTCCCGCTCGCCTCGGCGCGGTGCTGCGCGATCTCCTCATACAGCGACGGATTCGCGGTGCGCATGTGCCCGCCGTACCCGCAGCAGCGGTTGTGCTCGCGCAGTTCTTCGAGCTCTACTCCCGCTTTTGCAGCGAGTTTCCGGACGCCGGCCTGCATTTCGTTATCGTCTCTTGCCGCGCAAGGGTCGAATACCGCAGCTTCGGGAAAGGCTCGCACCGGCACAATCTCATCCGCCCCCGCGAGAAGTTCGTAGAGGGAGACTCTGCGGATCTCGGGAAGAAACAAACTAAAGATGCTCTCGCACGTGGCGCAGGCAAAAATGAAGGTCGGCTTCCCCAGCCCAGCCCAGCTCTGCCGGATCTTTTCCACATTTGCCCGCAGACGCGGTTCGTCGCCGGCCCAGTAGGCCGGAGCTCCGCAGCAGCCGAGGAAAATACCGGCATCGTATTTCTCGCGCAAAAACTCGTATGCCTTCCGTACATGCGCCGGGTTCGAGGCTCCCAGCTGACAGCCGGGGTAGAAGGCGTATTCACAATTTGCCTTCCCTCTCGGAGCGGATGCAAAGGAGGCTTCCGAGGTGGCGAAATCCATCTCGCGCAGCCAGAAGTCATGGAGTGCCGCGGGATGGACGCCGGCACTCATGCGCGCCGCCCGCGAAGACTGCAGCAAGGATCCCATATCCACGCTCTCAGGGCATATCGATTTGCAGTAGCCGCAGATATTACAGGAGTAGACCTCCCTGGTCAGCGTGTGTATGGAGAATGGAGGGTTGACCCCCATATCGCTAAAAACCTCGACGGCAATTTTATCAGGATCCTTGCGGAAACGCTTTAACATCTCGCACGCAACCATGCACTCGACGCAATCGCACTGAAAACAGCGCGCCGCCTCCGCTTTTGCTTCCTCCTCTGTATAGCCTTCGGGGGAAGATGCCTCGACGCGCGGCTTGGAGACTGCGCCGTCATGCGCCAGGTAGCGGTCGCAATTCGCTTTGTCATATCGGCTACCGTATGTATGCGCAGCTTTGCCGGTCTGCAGAAAGACCTCAATGGTCTTCGACACCTCGACGCCCTGGGCGATGCCCTCCATCCGAGTAGCGCCGCAGAGCGTGCCTCCCAGAAACACCCTGGGTTCCGAGGTCGCAAGCAGTTCGTTGTCCCAGCTCTCAAGGAGTCCGAAGGAATCCCCGCCGGCTCCGGTCGCAACGTAAACCGCATCGAATTCGGCCAGTCCGGCGAGCGTTTTGATTTCCGATTCAAACCTGAATTCAACCTCAACGGCAGAGAACTGCAAGGCGATGTCCGCATCAAATTCTGCAAAACTGGGATGGTCGCGGAGAGATCCGCCCCATCCGTTGCTCCTCTCAAACACCGTGACGTGAAATTTTTTCTGGGCGAGATTCAGCGCACAGGAGAGGCCCGCAACGCCCGCACCGATAACCGCGATGCGCTGATTCTTGGGCGGTATTGTGTAGGACTCCGCTTTGCGGCTTTTCGTATATCGAATGCAGGCAGCTTCGAGATCGCGCAAGGCGATGGCTTCATCGCCGACCGGTACCCGCTGGCAATGGTTTCTGCACGGCTGATCGCAGAGAGCGCTGACAATGACGGGGAAAACCACGGCATTCCGCAATGTTTTGTAGGCTGCAAGCCATCTTCCCTTGGCCGCTTTTTCCAGAAAGGAGCGGATATCCAGATGAAAGGGGCAAGCATAGGAACACGAGGCGGGTTCACCGTGAAAACATCTGGCCGTAAAGGCAGTCGCATCCTCAAGCTTCATACATCATCAATTATACCATCTTTAATATTTCATCGGAGATCGGGGTCAGGGATCGCAATAGGAATTTCGATCCCAAAATCGACCCCGACCCGAGAAGCCCGGAGGGCCGGCAGAGAATAGCCCCGGGCGTAAGCCCGGGGTTGAGCGAAAACAAATGTTTAGCCCCGAAGTTTAGGCACAATTTATTCTGTGAATTGGCTTTAGTGTCGCCTCTTCAGGGCTTTCTAATTTCGTAATCCTTACCCCGG
>DATJPG010000164.1:0-36276 GCA_035506515.1 Acidobacteriota bacterium | reverse complement strand
CCATCTTCCGCTTCTGGAAAACAGAGATTACTGAAATTCAGAGCGCTGCCCTGAGTTCCCATGTAGGTTTCCCCGGATTTCCCCGAGCCGCCCAGGTTTTTGGATATCAAAGTCCAGCACCGGCCAATCGTGGAATTCGCGCGGTTGAACGGACCCATGGCGCCTACACCAGCGTTCATGCCGATCTCCTGGACGAACGGTCCGTTAAATACCGCCATCCTCGCATATGAGGATGTGGAACTGACAAGCGAAGTCGCGCCGGTCGAGGCTAACGCGAGGATAGCGGGAAAGTATTCCGGTCTTGCGCCTGACATAACGGCGTTTGCCGCAACCATTTCGACCGTATACTCCCACGCCTCATGCGGCGTGGATGGAGCCATCTTGCCCACGATTTCATCGGGCTTGTGGCTGGTTGCTTTCAACATCTCCCCGACTTTTTTCTCGGTAGGCAGCACGATCGGAAGGCCGTCGGTAAGATCATTGTCATAAAAGTATTTTTCCAGATTCTCGGAAGTATCCGGCACAAGCAGCCTGGTCCGCGGCGGCCTTGGAAGAAATCCTGTCTGTTTGTCCTTGTCTGAAACCGGCTTCGTCAACCCGGCCGCGATCTCTTGTAGAATCGGCACCCCGGTGATCGAATCCTTGCCTTCAAGGTATTTTCGGCATAGTGCTGCGGGCCTGTCCGTGAGAGGGTGCGGAGTGTACACAATCCGCATGTTTGGAATCCCTTTCTTGAATGCAATCGCTGTCACGAGTTCCTGAAATCTCCCGGTGACAATCGGCACGGTAGGAATTCCAAGTTTTTCCGCAGTGATGCAGTGGCCGACGACCGCCGGCGAACAGGTGCTTCAATGGCCGGTGGCCATGACCAATCCATGACCTTCTTCCTTTATCTCCGCCCAAAGTTTCGGGTCGTCATCGATGTAGCCCCCGAATTTATCTCGCAACACCCAATTCGTTTTGGGAAATCTTTCTTTGAGGATCGTTGCCAGCGCTTCCACGAATTCCCTGGTGCGCGGATACCGGGTGTCGACGATGTAGATGGTTTTGCCGTCCAGCGTGTCCGGACGAGCTGCCATGGGTATCTGGCGTATCTGCGGTTGTATGCCTCTTGGATTCAGGACGGTGATTTTGGCATCCTGTGCCGGCGCCGCTCCTGCGTACAGGTTCGCCAGGAAAAGGGCACCCAGAACAAAGCAACCTGCGTGCTTCCGCATATTGATTCCCCCTCTAGTGAGGCATTATCTGAGTGTCTGCCTTTCTCCGCTACCAGCCGAATTTCGTTCCGTAGGGCACAGAGACGCCGATTGTCTCGATGTCGTAAATTTTGCCGTTCTTAATTTTATAAAAATGGATCGAAGGAAAGTTGAATTGCATCGTGAAACCCGGCATGCTGTCCATTCCCGGCACTCCCTTGATCGGGATGGTCTTCAGGTGGCCGTCATGCTGGAACATCGACATTCCGACGGCTAATCCTTTTTGAACATCAGCGACCACCAGGCGGCGTGGGTTTATTTCGGTGATATATGCGAAGACGCCGGCGCTGATCTGTCCTTCGCATGTCCTTGGTATCGCCGCCATAGACTTCGACATTTTTTCCAGCTCAGGGTCCGGTTTGGCGGTATAGGACGTTCGCGATTTTTTCTCGATTTCTATGCCTTTCCGAGGGCTTTCAGAACCTTTTCCGGCGTGGCCGGCGATTCGACCCACTTGCCGATGGCGTTTTGAATGGCGCAGATAACCAGATGCGTATTCGCCAGCGAGTGGCTGATGCCGTTTGAGCCATAGCAGGCGTTGCCGACGCGCGTTTCCAGAAGCTCCAGATCCACTCGGGGCATATCCAGCATGCTTACTTTCTTATAATCAAACATATTGGTGCTGAGTTTCACTCCGCTCTGCCGGTCGTAGACAAATTCTTCCTGGAGCTGGCATCCGACACTGAAATCCATCACCTGGTGGATCTGGCCTTCCAGCGATGTGCGGCGCATGATCTTGCCGGGATCCGCGACCACTCCGAACCGCAGGATTTCCACTTCCCCCGTCTCTGTGTCCACTGCGACTTCGCACGTAGCCACGTCCATGGTGTCGAGCTTTTTCCCCCGCTGGCTCCAGAGGGCATCGGGCGGCTTGCCGGAATAGGTCGCGAACAGATTAGCGCGGACGGCCTGCGCGAGCGGAACCCCTGTGCCCGGATCTGATTTCACAACGACCTTCCCTCCCTGCAGATCCAGCTCTTCCGGCTTCCGTCCCTTCAAGGGGCTTGGGGCAGGCTTTTGGCCGGCTCCGCCCATCATCCCGCGGGCGGCGGGAGGATTATTGGCTTCCTCAATCGCGGCCTCCAGGATCATCTTCTTCAACTTGTTCGCGCACTCCTTTACAGCCCAGGAAGAGGCCGTTGTTCCATCACTGCCGCCTCCGTAAGGCCGGTAAGTTTCATGGTGGTCAAGCCCCGTGACAATATCCTTGTACTCGAGGCCGAGCTCTTCGGCCGCAACCATTGCGTTCGCTTCCATGATGTAATTGCCGATGACAGGGCCGCGGGACAGCTGATACACCTTGCCGTTGCGGAGTTCGAGTTTTGGCGAGAATACCGTACCCGAGTGGCGCGGGCACTGATTGTATCGGAAGCTCGCGCCGTGCAGCCTGCCATCGGGCAGTTTTTTTTCACCCGCCTTGTGCCACTTCCAGTTCATCATTTTCTTCGCGGCCACAACACACGCCTCAAAGCTGGGCACGGGATTGGGATCGGTTTGGGATTCCGGCCCGTGGAGATTCAGTGTTGCGATGTCGATGGGATCCTTCCCCAATTTTGCAGCGATCATGTGGATCGCCACCGTCAGCGAATCCCAGCTCATCGGGTTATGCTGGCCGCTGAGCCACATCTTTCCGCGGTTGCTGTCGACGACGTCCATATTCTGTTTGACGTTCAGGCACCGGGTAGTGAAGTAGGGGCCATAGGTCTGGTCCATGGTATTGCCGAAAATGGTGCTTCCCCGGGCCCCGCCGTCCGCAATCGAAAAATCGTCGATCGCCGTGATCAGCCCGTTTGCCTTGAAGCCTACTTTCAGGTGCACATAGCGCTGGTTCAAGTTGAAGTCATACATCCCGTAGCGGTCGTTGACGCATCGAACCGGCCTCCCGGTCCTTTGTGCCAGCAGCGGCGTGATCAGTTCGGATTTGCGGATCCCCCAGTCGCAATATCTGCCGCCCACGAGCATGCACTCCTGAAAGACCTTTTCCCCCGGCATGCGGTACATGCTCACCACCTGATCATGCCCCCAGGGAGTGGCTTCAACTCTCAGGTTCTTTCCGTCCCCATAATAGGGACTGTCGAACCACCAGGCGACGCCGCCCACAGGGTTGGGAATATGGCCGCAAAAGGCGGCCGTGTTCACATCAAATTCGATGATGTGGTCGGCTTCCCTGAAACCGGCTTCGATATCGCCATCGACGACATTGGAATAGGAGACATTTCCTTTCCTGGGCGGATTGTTGCCTCCCCCCATGCCGCCGAATCCTCCTTTGCTCTCAGGAACCGGCGTGCGAATAACCGGCGCCTCGGGCTTTCTCCCTTCGAGCAGATCTACGACATGAGGTAGCACCTCCCATTTGACGTCGAGTTGCCTCAATGCTTCTTCGCAGATGTCCTGGTTTTCCGCCACGACAATAACGGCTACCTCGGTCCCTTCCTGATCGGCGATGTTGTCAAGAAAAGGCAGGGCGGGCCCCATGAATCCGCCGCCGCCGCTCAGCTTCCTGATGTCCTCGTCTTCCCAGGTGATGATGTCGACAACGCCGGGTATTGCCTTGGCTTTCGTTGTATCCACGCTGACTACCTTGGCGTTTGCGTAGGGGCTCTTCAGAAATTTTGCGTGGAGCATATCGGGGACGACATAATCGATGCCGTATTTAGCGATTCCCGTGGCTATTGCGCGCGAAAGCCTGCCGGGGAGATTGGGTGTGCCTACAACCCTGAAATCTTTTCTCTGTCCGTTGATTCCTACAAGGTCCGCCATCTTATACTCCCTTCACAATAGCCACCGCCTCCATGCCGGCGGTCGGATGTCTGGGAATGGATGAATTCCAAAACCAGAAGAAACTCTGAACCGTTTCCGATAAGCCGAGTTTAGCATTGAGTGAACACAAGTGCTAAGCAAGAAGCTCCTGCGCACGAATCAGCCGCTCATGGACTTTGACTCCATTCGGGCACTGAACAACGCACTCGGCACAATCGGCGCAGCGAATGTTACGGATGCTCCTAGGCAGATCCCAGAAACTCTCCCGGGCTTCATGGAAATTCCCTTTGAAGTCATTGTATGCCAAAAAGCGCAGTTCGTCCGCCACCGGCACGCCCTTGGGGCACTTGCCCTTGCACTGAAAACACATCCGGCAGTAAAGCTCCCGGATCTGTTCGTTGCGGGCAAACAACAGCTTTTCATCCTCAGGCGTGAATTCCTCGGTCATTGCGCGGAAATTGATCTCGAGCTCTTCCCTGGTCTCCGACCACGGCACCGTCGTCGATATACCGGGGTTACGCAGAACCCACTTGATCGCGGCGAGCCCTCCTTCGTTGGTTAAATGATTTCCTTTGTCTCCCTTGGGCGTTGCGGTAGCAATCACAACCTTCATTGCCACCACGCCTATTCCGGCTTTGTGCAGCCGGGCTATGGCAGCGTCCCTGAATGGAGCCCCAATCGCATAGCTATAGGTGGTCTGCACAACATCGAATTTTCCGACCTTCAGGATGAACTCGACCATTGCATTCGGATCGTGAGTGCTGACGCCGATGAAGCGGGTTTTCCCCTGTTTTTTCACGAGCTCCATCGTCTCGATCATTTCATCCGTTATCTCCTGCGGAGTATGCCGGGAATGCTGGTGATAGATATCGAGGTGATCCGTGCCAAGCGTCTTGAGGGTCGTTTCAATGTCCTCGAGTATCTTTGCTTTCGTATTGGAATACGTTTTGCTGGCCAGAACGATCTTATCTCTTTTCCCCTGAATGGCCTTTCCCAGGATCTGTTCGCTTTTACCCTGGCCGTAAATTCGTGCCGTATCGTAGTAGTTGACCCCCAACTCGAGGGCACGCGCGAGGATGTCGGGGTCGGGGACCGCTCCGGCAGCGCAGCCGACACTCGTCACTTTCAATCCGGTCTTTCCGAGTGTCCGAAAAGCGAGCCCCGCGGGCGCAAGTGAAAGGAGTCCCAGGTTATTGGTAGACACAAGCCCAACTGCAGGCAGCGCCAATCCAGCCTGCAGAAATTGTCTGCGCGATGTGCTGTGTTTCACGATGCCTCCTTATAAATATATGTTGGCTTCTCAACTACGCTTGCTCCATCCGGAAGGCATTCCGTAGGGAACCTCGATAACGATCGCCTCAATCCGGGTGATTTGCTTATTTCTTATTTTAAACAGCTCGCCGATCATGAAGCAGTACGGAGCATTGAATGGCGGCGTGTCTACTTTTCGAATCGTGCCATCCGGCAGTTTCACTTCGGGAAGACCGGCGTGGTCGAAAAAGGCTATCGCGAAGACCAAGCCCCGCTCTTCGTCAACTATCGGGAATCGTCTCTCCCTCACTTTAGTGATGATCGCGGAGAATCCCGGTATCTTAAACTGTTCGCCGCAGGTTTGTTTGTGGAATGGGAAGATGGTCGGCTTCGGATTGTTGGCCGTGATCGTTCCGTTTTCTACGCGCGTGCAGCCGGGATCGAAAGGCGTGAGGTCGCCGGTTTTCTTTTCCAGTCCCTCGAAATAGGAGTTTGCAATAGAAATCAGTTCTTTGCGTGAAGGCCGGTCGCCGGGCGGCAGCGGCTCCATGAATAATGGATGGTCTTCCAGTCCGTCGGGATTGTTGAAGGAACCCCCTCGCAATACGAGCGCCTCAATCTCGCTGATTTTTTGATTCTCGACTTTGATGCGGGTCATCACGATTTGCTTGCGGCCGTTTTCCTCCACAATGCCGCGATACCCGATCTGACCGGTTTGAGTATCGGCGAAGCACAGCCTTTTGTTGCCGATGGCTGTGGCAACCTGCCACATCCCGTCATTCATCTTCAAATCCTGGCCGTTTTCGGTATAGCGCGCATTTTTGGCGAGCGGCAGCTGCGAATAGTTATGGGCGGTCAGGGCGGCGAGATACTGATCGACAACGCGCTCCAGACACGCACGGTCACATTGTTTTGCGGGCTCGGCGCCGGTGAGATTGTTGGTGGCCGAAAGAAACGCTCCGCATGCGAGGAGAAACACAAGCAGGATCATTGCAGGCAATTCTCTTCTCATGGCCATCTCCTACCCGATCCGGGTTCTGAAGTTTTCCCGATAATAAACCCTAAAGGGAAAAATGCCCAAGCTAATCCTGGGAGGTGGACACTACTTCTTTGCCGGCTTTTTAAATACGCTGAGTCCGGGCTTGTAAGCCTTATCGTCGAGGAACTGTTTGAGTCCTTCTTCACGGGCTTGACCCGCGAAAAACAAAAGCTGCTCCTGTTTGGAAACGAGATAGTCCTCCGAAAGATCCCAGGGGAGTCCCTGGACTCTCTTGAAGGCATCTTTCGCTGCTTTTATCACCGCCTGATCTTTCGTCAGCAGAACGTCGCAGAGTTCGCGTGTCGCCTGACGCAACTGAGCCAGTGGCACCGATTTGTTTACAAGGCCCATCTCGGCGGCTTTCTTGCCGTCGAATAGCTCGCCGGTCATGATGTAGTAAAGCCCGTCGCGGGTCTTCATTGTTTCGGCAACAGCACGGCTTACGTTTCCGGCCGGAAGGATTCCCCAGTTCACTTCCGAAAGCCCGAATTTAGCTTCATCGGCAGCGATGGCGAGATCACAGGAAACCACAGGCAGGAACGCTCCGCCGAAGCACCAACCGTTTACCATCGCGACCGTCGCTTTTTCAAAATACCTCAGGCGGCGCCACTGCCATTCCCAGTTTAACCGGCGCGTTTTAATTGTTGCGATGCGCGGCTGGTCCTTCAAATCCCTGAAATATTCTTTGAGGTCCATGCCCGCCGAAAAAGCAGTCCCTTCCCCGGTCAGAACCAGCACGCCAACATCTTCCCGGGCTTCGACTTCGTCGAGAATCTCCAGCATCCGGAGACTGATGTTCGGACTCAGCGCATTCCTTTTCTCCGGCCGGTTGATCGTGACCCAGGCAACTCCGTTGTCATATTCGAGCTTCACTAAATCCTTAATCGATTTGGTCATCATTGGGGTGCACTTTCTTTTACGTAAATCCAATTCAGTTCTTTTGAATCCCGTTTGCCGTCGAGGTTATCGTCGCTCAGCCTGCTATTGGACGCTGCCGGATCGATGCAAACAACAGATCGAAAACACTCATAAGATACAGGCACTCTTGACTTGATGAAAACACAATTTGTCATGGCCTGATTGGTGTCCTGCTAACTAGCTTCACCTGGAATCAAGACTGCCAATTTAGTCACTGCAATTGGCCCATTTATGCGTTATGTTAGAGCTTCCATGAAGAATGGTCGTATCTTGCATCAGCCTTTGGCTGTAGTGGGCTTTGCATGTAGATTGCCCGGAGCTGAAAGCACAGGGGATTTTTGGGATCTTATCCGAAAAGGCAGGTCTGCTTTTGCAGATCTGCCGCACGATCGATTGGACCGGTCGCTTTACTTTGTTCCGGAAAAGGGGACGGAAGGTAAAACCTACACCACCCTCGCGGGAATTGTTGAGGCACCGGCCACGGATTCGCGCCTGTGTGAAGAACCGCAATCTTATGACCCGTCGCACCTCATATTTCTCCACGTTGCCGCAGAAGCGTGCCGCGATGCCGGATGGGATCCGCTGAATCTGCCGCTGCGCAATACCGGCGTATACGTGGGTCACGCGCGCACCGGATTGCTGCTCTCGCAAATCGTCTACGCCATTCATATCGAACAGATCGTCCACGCACTTTCCGGGCTTCCCGCCTTTACTCGGCTGCCTCGAGCCAGGCAATCTGAAATCGTCGACGCTGTTATCAAAGAAGTTCGGAGCAAAAAACCGCACCGCCGAATGGGAGGCAAGCCGTTTACGGATCCGGCAATGGCGGCGGCTCTCGTCTCACAGACCCTGGGATTGACGGGTCCGTACATGGCAATAGATGCGGCCTGCTCTTCGTCGCTTGTGGCGCTGGCGATCGCCGCGGTCCCCCTGCAGGAAGGGCGCATCGACATGGCGATCGTCGGGGGCGCCTCATACAGCAACTGGCAGTCGATGGTGCTTTTTTCACGAGCCCAGGCGTTGAGTGCTGTCGGCAGTTTTCCATTTGACGTCCGGGCAGACGGCTTCGTGAGCTCCGACGGATATGCGGCCATTATTGTTAAAACACTCTCGCGGGCGCTTGCCGATGGCGACCGTATCCACGCCTTGATCCGAGGAATCGGCCTGTCGTCCGATGGCCGGGGAAAGAGCTTGTGGGCACCACGAAAACAGGGGCAGATCGAGGCCATCCAGCGCGCATATGACGGAGAGCTGGATCCGGCACAGATCCAATATATCGAAGCGCACGGAACCTCCACTCCACTGGGGGACTCTACAGAGCTGCAATCTCTGGCGACTGTGTTAAGTCCATTGCTTTCTCCGGGACAAAAAATTCCGATCGCCAGCGTCAAGGGGAATATAGGTCATACCTGTGAAACCGCAGGCCTGGCGGGATTGATCAAAACGATTCTTGCCATGAAAAATGGCGTGGTTCCCCCGGCGGCTAATTTTTCGAGTCTGAATCCGGAAATCGATTTGAGGAAATTGCCATTTTTCATTCCGACGGAAGCTTTGCCGTGGCCGGCTCGCGCTGATGGGAAACCTCGTCGGGCAGCCGTGGATGCTTTCGGAATCGGCGGGCTGAATGTGCATCTTGTGGTAGATGAATTCCTGGCTCAATCCGTCGTTGAGCCGAAATCTTCGAAAGAGGACAAGATCGCGATCATAGGAGCTGGATGCATTTTCCCGCGAGCCTGCACAGCGGAATCGTTCTGGGAAATGCTGCAATCGGGTCGCGATCCAAAATCGCCGGCGCCGGCGCAGCGCTGGAATTCCGAAATCTATTGGGACCCTCAAGCCCGCGGTCCATGGCGGTCGATCGAGCGGAGCGGTGGATTCATCACCGATTTCGAGCTGGATCCGGGCAGATTCCGCATCCCTCCCAGGCAGCTGGAGACTGCCGATCCGCTGCAATATATGGTTCTTGATGCGGCAGATCAGGCGCTGCGCGATGCCGGTTACGGCGACAAGCCTTTCGATAGACGCCGGACGGCCGTTGTGATCGGCACCATGTTCTCAAGCGATTTCCAACGGCACTTGTCGCTGGCATTGCAGTATCCGGAATTTGAAAGGGATTTGGAATTCCAGCTCGTGAAAAAGCAGACACCCGAAAGCCAGGTTCGCCAGATTCTCGAGGAAACACGAAAGGACTTTTTCCACGACAAGCCGATGCTCAAAGACGAGACGGGTAGTTTCAGCTCCAGCACCCTCGCCTCTCGTGTAGCCAGAACGCTGGATCTGATGGGCGGAGCCTTCAGCGTGGATGCGGAAGAGGCATCGTCCGGGGCCGCATTGGAATCGGCAATGGACCTCCTTCGTTCCGGAGCCTGTGATTTGGTGCTATGCGGCGGGGCGCAGCGGTCCATGGATATCGACGCCTACGAGGACTATTCTCTGCGCGGAATGTTGGGCGCAGGCGGATTCCTGCCCGCGGAAGGCGCCGGCATATTTTTGTTGAAGAGGCTGGAAGACGCGCAAAGGGACGGGGATCGCATCCGAGGTGTCATCACAGAGTCTCGAGCCGGCGTCACCGGTGCTTCAGGCGCGCTCGATCCGGCTACCCGGCAGATCGGCCATGCATTAGGAGCTTCAGGAGCCGCCAGTCTCCTCGCCGCGATTGCGCCCGGGGCCGGGACGGGATCCAAGGTCCTGACCAGTTCGTCGCGCGGGCTGTCTTTCGAATTTCAGGTCGAGAATCAAGGACTTCGCCAACGGCCTCGTGTCGCCTTTTTATTCCCGGGCCAGGGTTCTCAATACACGGGAATGGTAAGCGAGCTGGCGCGCGAGGCGCCTGCGGCTGCAGCCAGGATCCGGCAGATCGATGCGGAAATGGCGCGATTGGGTTACCGGAGTTTCGCCGAAATCGCCTGGCAAGAAAACAACCGGATGGGAACTGATCCGTGGCACACGCAGGTTGCTATGCTGCTGGCGGACCTTGTTGTTTTCGCCGTATTGCAGGATCTGGGCTTGCAGCCCGATGTCGTTGCCGGACACAGCTACGGAGAATTTCCGGCCCTTGTCGCTTCGGGCGCCTGGACTCTGGAACAGGCAATTCGCGCAACGCAAGCACGGGTGGAGCTCCTTAAGACCAGCGTTGCTGCATCATGTTTTTTAATGGCTACCAGCGCGCCGCCGGAGTCCGCGGCAAGGCTTGTTGCAGGATCCGAGGCACACATTGCAATCCGTAATGCCCCCGATCAGACCGTAGTCGGAGGAACGCGCGAATGCCTGGAGGATCTTAAATCCAAATTTATCAGGGGGGGATTCCAGGCGTCGCTTCTCCCACTACCCGGTGCATTCCATACGCCTCTCTTTTCCGACATATGTCTTCCATTCCGGAGTGCTCTTGCCGGGCTGGAAATCATGCCGCCGCGCATCCCGATTCTGAGCAGCGTGACGCTTCGATATGTCGCCGACCCGGACGAGATCCGGCAGAATCTTGCGGTTCAGCCGATGACGCCGCTGGATTATCCCAAACTGGTGCGACGGCTCGCTGAAGACGGTGTGTCTGTTTTCATAGAAGTGGGCCCACAGCAGGTATTAACCCGACTCAACAGGAGCATATTGAGGGAAGCCGCCACCGCGATCGCTTGCGATCAAGCAAACGCCGGAATGGCGCCAATTCTTCAAGCTGCAGCGCTACTTGAAAAAGTCGGCTTGCACGCCACAAACCACGCGGAGCCCTCTTCCGTACCTTTAAAAAGCAGAAATCACGAGATCCTGTATTTCGACGCGACCAGCCGCCGCAGGATGAAGAACAAGAGGCGCGGGAAAGAGGATCCGGCGCCCGATTCTGAAATCCCGGAGACCATGTCGGCGCCCGGTGACGGCAGGGAGGATGAATGGGAATCTTTCCTGATTCATTTCATTTGCGAACAGACCGGATATGCGCCGGAGGTTATCGATCTGGATGCCGACCTCGATGCGGATTTGGGCATCGACAGCATAAAAAAGATGCAGCTGTTCGGCGAATTGCGCGAGCGCTTTCATTTCAGCAGCTTGCAACCCTCTGCCTTTGCCGGCTTCTCGACTTTACGTCATTTTCTTGAATTCCTGAAAAAAAACGCGCGGCCGGCGCCTGCCTCTTCGAGTGCCGATCCGGACCGTGCCGAAATGACGACGGCTGACATCGCGGTTCTCAAGCTTCGAGGCAGCCCTTACGAAATGGGGCGGGAGCACGGAAGGCGTCAGGCTACGCAGATACAGTCGATTATCGGGCGGTATTGCGAAGTGCTCGGCGGCGACATCCGCGAACGCCCGGATCTCAAGAACCTGATGGAAAATCTTGTTTCCTATTTCGGCGATTCCGGAATCGAGGAGTTGCGGGGGCTTGCCGACGGCTCCGACATGCCTCTGGATCTGATCGCAGGATTCAATGCTGCGCTAATGCCGAGCCTCATGCCGGGCTGCTCCCATTTTGGGCTCAACCGCAGCGACAGCGGCGCGGCGGACATCCTGCACGGCGCAAATGAAGATGCGCCTTTAACCATGATGCTGGGAATCCCCTTAAAACCGATTGCCATGGCGCGTCATCCCAAGGGGCGCATTCCCCATTTGACGTTTGGCTTGCCCGGCCAGTTCGCCGGTCTCAATGGCATCAATGCGAGCGGACTCGCGATTTCCAGCACTTTGTTGCTGGATAAGGCTCGGGCGACCACAATCCCAGGGAAGACGCATTGTGCTCTGGTGAAAGAAATACTTGAGGAGGCGGATTCCATCCAGGCTGCGGTGGACCGGATTCGAGGCGCCCGCAGGCTCGGCGCCTGGGCGGTGCTGCTCAGCCACGGCACGGCGCGCGACATGTGCTACATCGAGTATGACGAGTCTTCTGTGGAAATGATGCCTCTCGGCGATCGCATCGTGGGTGCCAACCACAGTCTGCTGAGAGCGGACCCCGATAAGACACCGGCGCATTCCAGGCAACGGCTTGCGCGGCTCTCCGCGCTGATTGACCCCGAGAGGGAAGGAACCTGCACGGTGGAGCAGGCTCAGACTGCCTTGCGCGATTGCTACGATGAAACGCTGGGCATACGGGCTTCAAAACCCACTATGAACACGGTTCGCCGTGTGGACAATTTGATGAGCCTGGTGATGCGTCCGACATCCAGGGATGTATGGGTCGCCCCGGGAATTCGGGCCGAGTCTTACCAGAAACTGGATGTGGAAAGGCTGTTGGAACCTCGTGTCATGCGGCGATGGGTACTGAGGATGATCGAGGCTCCTCTGTCACTCGATAGTGCGGCGCCGCAATTTTCGGGAGCGGCCCTCGTCATCGGCAAAAATGCAGCGGCTCAGGCGCTGTCCGCGCGCCTCGCCGGCCGTGGCGTGCAGGTAATCGGCGATGCGGAGAAAGATCCGCCTGCGCACTTCATGCAATCGCCGGAAGGCGCATCGGTACGCCATTTGTTTTTGATGTGCGGGCGAGACGAGCAAAAGCCGGATTTGATGGGCATTTTCGAGCTGTGTCGGCGCTGGATTGAATCGTTGCGTCAGAACGGAGGTACCGGAGGAGCGACATTGGTTGCCGCCACCTCGCTCGGCGGCGACTTCGGGTTTACAGGACGCATCCTCTCGGCGGAAGGAGGCGGAATCGCCGGTCTCCTTAAGGCCATCCGGCGGGAATGCCCGGACATCAAAATCAAGGTTGTGGACGCGCCCCGCAAAGAGCCGGCCGGTCGCCTGGCCGCTCAAATCATCGCCGAGCTCGGTGCCGATTCGCCGGAAATAGAAGTGGGATACCAGCTGGGCCGGCGCCTTAAAGTATGTTTGATGGAGCGGCCGGCCATTCCCCGTGCCCCCATCCGGATTACAGGGGGAGGGATTTGGATCGCGACGGGCGGCAGTAGCGGCGTCACTGCTTGCGCCGCGCGCGCCATTGTCGAGAAATTTAAGGTGAGGATGCACGTGCTGGGTCGCGCGGAATCGGCTCAACTGGATTATCCGGCGGACTATCACTGCTGCGACATTTCAAATGAGCGCACCCTGCAATCGGTCGTCGAGAAGATCCGGAAGGAGTGCGGACCGATTCGTGGAATCATTCACGGCGCCGGCGTGGAATCCGCCGCACGCTTCGAAAAAAAGGACCTCGCCTTAGCCCGGGCGACCATTGCTTCGAAAGCCTGCGGCGCAAATCTTCTGATGAGTTTGACGCGGCAGGATCCTCTCGAAGCCTTCCTGGCATTCGGTTCAGTGAGCGGTCGTTTTGGCGGGCACGGACAGACAGACTACGCTCTTGCCAATGAATGGCTGGCAAAGTCCATTCAGCGCTTCCGCCTGGAACGGCCGGAGTGCCGATCGGTCGCATTCCTGTGGCCGGCCTGGGATGAGGTTGGAATGGCCATGCGGCCGGACAGCCGTCTGGCCATCGCGATGGCCGGGCAGTCCTTTATGCCGGTGAGTGAGGGACTGAATCACATGCTCGTCGAATTAGAAGCCGGTGCTCCGGAAGGAGAGGTGCTGTTCATCGATAATCCGGAAATGCTGGATCCCGATTGCTGCGTGTACCGCGCGGAAACCGGCTTTCCGTCCGGGCCTTTGATCGAGGGCAAGCTCCTCGCGGCGCCCGGGAAAACAGTGGTGGAAATACGGCTCGATCCGCAGGCCGATCCCTTTATCCGGGAGCACAGATTTCGTGGGTGGCCGCTGCTGCCCGCCGCCGCGGCGCTGGAAGCGCTTGCGGAAGCTGCTCTGGTGGCCTTGCCGGAGAATCCCGCAGTTTCGCTGCGGAATGTAGAAATCAGCAACGGCCTGCACTTTTCCGGTAAAGGATCTTGGCGGACCAAAGTTGAAATCTGCGGCGCGGAATGCCGCCTCCTGGTCGACTTTTGCAGCCGCGATGGCCGGCTGGTGGAGCACGACCGCGTGTTGGTGACCGCAGAGCTCGCGCCCGATGATTCAGGGATTCCCCAATATCCGGCCGTAATTCCAGAGAAGTGGGATCCCGTCCACTACCCGGAAGAGGGGCCCATCCTTCACGGCGCCGCATATCAGTGTCTTAAGGAAATTGCATTTACAGAGATGGAGGTATTTGGCCGAATTCTCGCCCAATCGCCGGCCGAAATCGGCGGGCCGCGGAGCGGCGCATGGCTTTTGCCGATCGCCGAACTGGACAGCTGCCTGGTTGCCTGCAGCGGATATGCCTGGAAACAATGGAATGTTTTTTCGCTGCCCAGGAGGCTCGATCGGTTCCGCCTGTTCCGTCTTCCGCAAGTTGGAGAATCCTGTCTCGTGCACATACGGATTTGCGAGCGCACGGAAGCTCTGTTGCGCTTCGATCTGGCTTTGTTTGGCTCGGATCGTTCGCCGATCCTGGAAGTGCGAGGCTTTGAAGCGGGCATCGTGCCCCGCGAGATTGACAATGATCGACCTTAGGGATCGCGTGGCTTTGGTTACAGGCTCGGCAAGGGGCATTGGCCGCGCCTGCGCTTTGAGACTGGCGGAAGCGGGTGCGGATGTGATCGTCAACTACGTGACCGCGCGGGACGCGGCGAACGACGTGGCCCGCCAAATTCAGGCAATGGGCCGGCGGGCGGCGGTCGTCAAAGCCGATATCAGCGAACAGGACGACTGCTCGGAGTTGATGAAATTCATCCGTGGCAAGTTCGGGCGGTTGGACATCCTGGTCAGCAATGCGGCGAGCGGCGGATTTCGACCGGTCATGGCGACTACCGCCCGGCAGTTTGAAGCCGCGATGAACACAAATACGCGAGCTCTGCTTTTCCTGATGCAGTCGGCGCTGCCGATGATGCGCCGGCAGGAAGGAAGGTCGAAGGTCATCGCGCTTTCCAGTTATGGGTCGCGGTTTGCAGTTCCCATGTATGGATTGATCGGCAGCACTAAAGCCGCGATGGAGAGCCTCGCACGACATCTCGCACTTGAATTGGGCGACCAGGGCATCAATGTCAACGTGCTGCAGGCAGGCTTGGTCGACACCGATTCTACGCGCAGCATTCCGGGCAACGATCGTTTGTTCGACATCCGGCGCGAAAAAAGCCTGGTCGGAAACAAGATATTGGAAGGACGTCATATCGCGGATGTCGTGCTTTTTCTGGCCAGCCCGCTCAGCGACATGATCCAGGGGCAGACGATCGTTGTCGACGGCGGCGCAGCCATTCACATTTGACAGAGAAACCATGCGATCCATTCTCCTGACCTTTTTGTTTGTGGTTGTTGTTGCACCGCCGCAAAAGGCCCAAGCGCAGACAGAAATCGACCAGGCATTCCAGAGAATGTATGCGTTCGATTTTCCCGGCATGAACGCCATCCTCGATGCGTACGTCAAAGTTCACCCGGAAGATCCGCTCGTCTATTCGACGCGCGCCATCGCGTGCCTGTTCTCCGAACTCCAGCGGATGAATATCCTGGAGACCGACTTCTTCACGGATGACGACCAAGTCACGGATCGGAAGCGGCTGAAACCGGATCCCGCGTCGCGTGATCGGCTGTTTCAGATGACGGGAGAAGCAAGAAGGAGGGCAGGAGCGATTCTGTCGACTTCGCCGAACGATGCGAATGCAATGTTTGCACTGTGTATGGCAGCGGGGGTTGAGACCGACTACACCATATTGGTCGAGAAGAGGTATATCCGAAGCTTTTCGATGTCCAGGGAATCCCAGAAATATGCTCATCGACTTCTCAATATGACTCCGCCGGTAATGGACGCGTACTTGACTCTTGGCATGGTGGAGTACGTCGTCGGGAGCATGAACTGGTTTTTCCGCCTGTTTGTCCATTTCGACCAGATCCAGGGAAGCAAGCAGAAAGCCGTGGAGAATTTGCAGAAAGTAGTGTCCAACGGGCGATACTATAAGCCACTGGCAAAAATCCTGCTCTCAGTCATCTATCTGCGCAACAAACAGCCGGCACAGGCGTTGGCGCTGCTCAAGGAAATGGAAAGAGATTATCCCGAAAATCCTTTGATCCGTTCAGAAGTGCAAAAAGTTTCAGCCAAAGCCCCTCGGAAGATTTAGGATCCTGTCCGAATTCAACTTTGGATGCGATGCTTCCGGGTTTGGTGGATCGATAATATGCGGCATCGGCGTGACGCCAGATCTTGATCACCTTTGCAGAATGGCTATACTTTTCTTAAAATCATTCGTACGGGGCGCTTATGAAGTTGTGCTTTGCCGCTCTTTGGGCCTTGATTCCGTTGCTCTCGGGTTCGCAAGCCGCCGCTCAAACTCAACGCGCGCTTCTCATCGGCATCAATACTTACGAGCCGGCTGGCACACAGGCGGAGCATCCTGCCGGCTGCACTTACGGCCGGTGTGAGCTGGGGACCTTCGAGAATCTCGACGGAGCGGTGAACGATGCGCAGGCGATGGCCGACCTGCTCACCAGTCCAAAGTTCGGCTTCCCGGCTGACAACGTAGTCCTGCTCACCAATCCCGGTCCGCCTCGGCCGCGAACCGGAGTGGTCATTCTTCCCGCAGAACAGACCTCGCGCGACGGTATTCTTGCAGCGATGCACAAGTATCTTGTCGATCTGCCGCAGCGTGGCGATACCGTCGTCTTTTATGCCGCTAGTCACGGCTCGCTTCGCGTTAACAGTAAGGGCACCAAACTGACAGTGCTGATAAACGGCAAGTATGTCCACGCGGATAGCACGCTGGTGCCGTCCGACGCATACAGAGGCGGCTACGACGTCCGCGATCGCGAAATGACCCGCATCTTCAACGCCGCGCTGGACAAAGGCGTTCTCCTTACGGTGATCTTCGACAGTTGCCACAGCGGCGCCGTTAGCCGCGGTTTCGGGCCGAAATACCGCGAGCGGAGTCTGGCCTTTGACCCGCGCGACATTGCCGAGCCGCCCGATCTGCTCCCGGACGGGCAACCTCGACCTGCACCCACCGAGCGGAAGGACCATCCGGCGCTGGTCTTTTCTGCAGTCCAGCAGGACCAGACCGCCAAAGAGATGCCCCTTTCCGACGCAGCAATCGAACCGCATGGAGCTTTCACCGCCGCTCTGATTGAGGCGTTGCAGGCTTTGCCCGCCTCGGCGCCGGCATCCATCATTTATCAGCGCGTCAGGGCCGTTCTGGAAGGCGGAAGTGTGCCCGATCAAGAGCCCGACCTGGACGCGGCTCCTGCGCGGCGCCAGCAACCGCTCTTCGGAGGACATGCACCGGATTCCGGCAAGGTTCGTACTGCAGCGCTGAGTACGGCTGAGGACGGCAGCGTGTGGCTGGACATAGGCCAAATATCCAGAATTGGACTCGGCAGTGAATTTACATCGATGTCCCCCAATGCCAAGGGACAGACCGTTCAGCTTCGCGTAAACAGCCTGGAAGGCATCGCTCGCTCATCGGCCGAGGTCATCAGTCCTTCCGGAGCCCAGGTAACTCCCGGCGAGATTTTCGAACTGACAAAATGGATACCGGCGGCATCCGTGCCCCTGCGCGTCTGGCATTGGCCTGCCAATCTCTCTCAGGATGATCTGTTAACCGCACTAATGCCGATCAAAGAGGCCGGCATTGCCTCGGTCGCCGATCCGGCCGAGGAGCCGTGGACTCACATTCTCAGTTGGGACGGTGCAAATTGGACACTACAAGAGGCTGGCAATGCTTCCCCCGTCAAACTGGGTGAACACCTGACGGCGAGCGCTTTGAAAGAGCATCTTTCTGCCCGAGCGAAACTATGGGTAAACGTTCCGCCGTCGCGGGAGTTGGCGGGAAAGCTCGTGCCGGGCGACCAGAGCAGCGCCGTCCAAACCGCAGCCGATCTGGCCCTTGCCCATTACGCGCTGGCCGGCGTCCTGACTGCAAATGGCCCAGCCTACGCCTGGTTCCATAAGAGTGAGCTTGCGGCCGGCCCGCCAGCATTAGTGCACGACGGACACAGCGCGGGGTGTTCCGCTACATCGCAATACCCGGTGCGTAGCGACTGGGTGGCGATTGGCAGCACGAGCGCGGTCGAGGAGAGCGTCGCGAGGTTGAACAGCTGGGCATCCTTGCTCGCTAAGGTCCATGGTTGGCTCGAATTGGCAAATAGTCCCGCCGATGCATCCACCGAAAACTATTATTCCCTCGCGCTGGTTCCCGCATCCGGCGAGATCCCTGTTGACCCCGATGCGCCGGTGCGCCAGGGCGATCTGCTGAAGATGGCCTTGCAGTCCAGCGGCCGGGTTGCCGAAAAACGCTGGGTTTACATCCTCGACATTGATTGTCACGGCAAAGGCACAGTCCTTTACCCGGTCAACTACAGCGAAAACCAGTTTCCCAACGCCGCCGACAACGGCCGCCAGTTCTTCCTTCCTGGTGCGCGTACGTTGCGTATCGGCCCTCCTTACGGCGTCGACACTTTTATCATGCTAAGCACGGCGCAGCCCCTGCCCGATCCCTATATTTTGAACTTCGAGGGAGTCGCTTCGCGCAATACACGGGGAGTTGAATCACCGCTGGCAAGGCTGTTGAGCGAAACCAGCAGCGGAACCCGAGGGGTTTCCAGCGAGATACCTACCAACTGGAGTCTTGGAATCACCACAATTCGCAGTCTTCCCAAAGAGGCATCCAAACAAGTTCCATGAGGCTACTCGTACGGGTTTGCATGATCTTCTGGCTGCTGATGGCGATGGTTGCAGCCCGTGCGCAGACGAGTTTCTCGTTGCGCGATCAGATCGCCCAGCACGAACAGAAGCTGGCAAAAGCCCGCGCGGGCCACAGAACCAAAGACCTGACGACGGAACTGCTCTTTCTCGGGACGCTTTACCGGATATCGGGGAAGATGCAGCAGGCGCTGGCTTGCCTCAACGAAGCTTTGCCTCTTGCACAGAACGCAAACAATCATATCGCCAAAGTGATGACACTGAATGCCTTGGGCAGGATCTACGTGGACCTGGGCCAGGAGGAGAAAGCGCTGGCGCTGTTCAATCAGTCGTTGCCGATGTATCAGGAGCTTAAGCTGAAGCAAGGCGAAGCCAGCACGCTGAACTATATCGGCAAAGCCTATAACAATCTGGGCAAGCGGGATGAGGCGCTGAAGCACTTGAACGAGGCGATGTCGCTGTGGCATGAAATCGACAGCGAAGGCGCCAAACACATGTCGATGAGGCAGAAGCTCCACAATCTCGGTCAATTGAAGGCGCTGAAAGAAATGAATGAGGCGCTGCCGGACTGGCGGGAAACGATTGGACACGCCGGCGAGGCCAGCACGCTGGACAATCTCGGAAGAGCGTATTCCGACATGGGCCAGGGCAGGAAGGCACTGGAGTATTTCAATCAGGCGTTAGCCCTCTGGCGCGACGCCGGCGTGCGAGAGGGCCAGGCGCTGACGATGAACAACATGGGCAGCGTGGATGCCGACCTTGGTTTGAAGCAGAAATCACTGGAAGAGTACAACCAGGCGCTGACGATGTGGCGCGAATCCGGTAGTCGGGAGGGTGAAGCCCTCACACTGAACAGCCTGGGTCGGCTGCATCGCGATCTCGGGCAGCACCAGACGGCGCTCGACTATTACAACCAGGCCCTTCCAATCTGGCGCGAGGTGGGGATGCGCAACGGGGAGGCCCTTGCGCTCAGCGATATTGGCAGGGCTTATGCCGATATGGGGCAACCCCGCAAGGCGCTGGAATACTGCGCCCAGGCTTTGCCGATCTTCCGCGAGACGGGGAGCCTTCGCGGCCAAGCGATGACTCTCAACAATATGGGCAGAGATTATTCGCTGATGGAAGAGGCGGATAAGGCGCTGGATCTCGACATTCAGGCGCTGGCTCTCTGGCGCGAGGTGAAGGACCAGCGTGGCGAAGCGCTGGCAATGATGACGATCGGATGGGCATATTCGGCGCTCAAGGACCCGGAAAAGGCATTGGCAAGCACGCTGAGTGCCCTGTCATTGGCAAAGACGGCGGGCGATCCGGAGGTAGAGGGAGGAATAGAGACCTCGCTGATGCTCGGCTTCCGGATAGAGAATCGGCGGGATGAAGCAATTTTCTTCGGGGTGCAAGCAGTGAACTCCTATCAGCAGATTCGCAGGAACATCTCCAGGCTGGAAAAAGATCTGCAGACCGGATTTGCCCAATCCAAGTCGGGGACTTATCGAGCGCTGGCGGAATTGCTGATTGAGGCTGACCGGCTCGGCGAGGCCGAACAAGTTCTCGATCTCCTCAAGGAGCAGGAGCTGAAAGACATTGTCCGTGGTGCCACTCCCAATGCCGCGGCCAAGGTAGAACCGCTGAAGCTCACTGCTGCGCAGCAAAAGGCGGAGAGCGAGTTGCCGGCTCTGGAGAAAATGGCACGAGCGATCGTGGAGCTCTACATCGAATATGCTGGTCTGCAGGCGAAAGCGACGCGCACTCCTGAAGAAGACGCTCACATGCGACAGATGACGGCAGGCATTGAACAGAAGAGATCGGAAATCCTGGCCTTCTTCACAAACGCAATCTATCCCGAGTTGGAGCGGGACCGCGCTACCGTTCACGGGAACGGGCGTGAAAGCGGCGAAGACTCCGCGCCGAGTTACCTGCAGAACGCGCTTGCTAAACTGGGACCGCATGTTATGGGCATTCGTCTGCTGCTGGGCGAAAATCATGTCTACGCGATCGTGGTCACGGCCACTGTGCGAAAGAAAGTCGAGCTGAAGATCACTCCGTCCGAGTTGCGAAGCAAAGCCTTTGCGACGTTGAAAGCTCTGGGCGCACGCTCCGCCGATCCGAGGCCACAGTTAGCCCGGATGTATGACATGGTGGTCGCCCCCCTGGAAGATGAGCTGAAGATCATGGAAACGCCTTTCGACACGCAGGGCCGCGCTCCTATACTGCTCTGGTCCCTGGACGATGCTCTGCGCTACCTTCCGATGGCCGCTCTCTATGACGGCCGTCATTACATGGTCGAGCGCTTCAACAACGTTCTCTTCACTCCTGAGAGCTACGGCCACATGACGGATCCATCGCTCCTGAGCGAGGCAAAATCCAATGTTCTGGCGATGGGCTTGTCCAAGAGCTTTGGCGGACTGCCTCCGCTGCCCGGCGTGATACCGGAGTTGAATGCCGTAGTCCATGATCCCGCCTCATCGGACTCGCATGGCACCATGGAAGGAAAGCTCCTGCCCAATGAGCAATTCACGCTCGCTGCGGTTAAGGCGGAGCTTGGCGTCGGCAAGAATGTTCCCGTCGTGCATATTGCCAGCCATTTTGTTGTGGAGACGGGCAGCGGCGAGGAACCATTTCTGATGCTGGGCGGCAAAGATTCAGGAGATACGAAGGGATATGCGTGGACGCTTTCCGACATGGAAAATTCACCGGTCTCCTTTCACGGCACGCGGCTCCTCACGCTCTCCGCATGCAGCACGGCGAAAGATTACAAATCCAGGGATGGCGTGGAAATGGACAGCCTCGGAATGATCGCTCAGCAGAAGGACGCAGAGGCGGTATTGGCAACCCTCTGGGATGTGAGCGACGAAAGCACCAGTGAGCTGATGAGCGACTTCTATTCGAGGTGGGTGAAGCATCCCGCCGATGGCAAAGCGGAGGCATTGCGGCAGGCTCAGATGGCGCTCCTGCACAGGCCTGCCGTGTTCTCCGGGGATCAAACAGGTCGCGGGGTCCAAGCCGTGGAGGACTCAAATCCGATGCCACAACCCGCAGGCTTTTCCCATCCGTATTACTGGGCACCCTTCGTTCTGATTGGGAATTGTCAATAGCTCCGTTCTTAGCCGGCCGATGGCGCAATAACATCGACGGATACCACGCAATAGCTTATATCCTCCAGAGTGTGTATCAGCGCTTCATTCTTGTCGGCCGGTTTCGTGCCCTGCGGTACCAAGGCATAGTCCAGCAATGCGTACTTGCCGGAAAGAATTTTCGAAACGCTGGTGCTGGGCACGATGACATACGTTCCGGGCTTGAGCGAGAGCGCTCTCCCGTGATGCGCCTGGCGAGATTCCTGGGTAGCGATCAATGGAGTGTCCTCCATTTTAAAGACCGGCTCAGGCTTGGAAGAAGTCTGGCCACCCAGAAAACCATAGATGACGTCGATATTGTTAAAGGCGGTTTCCGCAATCGCGGGAAGGCCCATGCCAAACACCGACACGGCGGACTTGACCAGACTGCCTAAACCTCGTGTTTTCCCGCCCGTCGAGGTGGCAGCAGACGCGCTGCCCGCCGACTTGCTCTTCGATCCGGAACCAGGAAGCATGCCCGAAATTGACTGCAGGAGTTGGGACCATTTACTCGCTCCTTTCTGTACGGAGAAGTTCCATGCCCAGAAGCCGATTCCCGCAGCGAGCGGCACCTGTTTCGAAGGGCCCCAGGTGCTTTTGGGATCAAAGCCGAGCGTATGAAAGTCGCCGGCATTTTCCCCCTTAAAATTGCCGATGGCTGACCAGTTGAGTGTCTCGGACAGCAGACGCAGGGGCCGGCCCTGCTTAATGTCCACTCGTAGCGAACCGGTGCCTGAATTCTTGATTATTTGCCGGTGGGCGCCGGATAGTCGAATCGTGTCGACAGACATGGAAACGCTTACGTCTCCCTTCCCAATAAGGCCCTGCTCGCCAAAAGCGCTCTCGGTGGCGACTTCAAAGCCTCCGGTCGCGGGATTGAAGAAGAGAAAGTCGGCCTCGCCCGGGCCGGGAAGGCCCCGCTGCTTCGTAGGAAGCGTGCCGCGCTGCGCGAAGAACTGGGAAGGCTGTCGCACTTTTTTCGTCCAGAAATCAAAGGTAGCCTCATCAAACGGGCCCTCGGGCGCTTCCGCGGCCTGAGCAAGCAGCTGGCCCGGGAGAATACCGGAAAGCCCAATTGCAAATGCTGTTGATGTCAGCAGCGATCTTCGGTCGATATTCATAGCAATGATCTCCTATAAATTCTCCAAATTCTCACTTCAACGCTAAAGGTATAGCAGGGTTATTCCCTCTCAATAATCCACTCCCTTCCAGTAGTTCGGGGTGTTAACAATTTCGTACTTCTCCGGGTGTGACTGAACCAGCCCATTCGCCACCGAGTTCCACTGCGTCGAATGGCCGACCATCCCCGTACCGCCAACGTTGTTGTTTTGTACCACGGTCTGATCGAGCAGGTAATTGCTGAATCCCTGCCCTTGCCGGGAGATGTTATCTTCCTGCTGATCAAAGCCCTGCCACTGCGCCTGGTTGGCGCGTTCGGTGGCTGTCATCTGCGCCGTGGCATTGGCGCCGATCTGCTTCGTACGCGCGATCTGTGACTGAGTAAACGACATTAGAGCCTGCTGGTGCGACTGGTAGGTCTGCTGCATCTGGGCGATGATCGGTGCTGACTGAGCGTTGGCGATGGCTTGCGCTCGCTGCATATCGGGCTTGTAGCTGGCCATGATTGCGTTGGCGGTGGCGCGTTGTTGGTCAGTAGCTCCCAGTGGGAGCAGGCACTTCGTGAGTATGAGATTGTAGAAACCATTTTGATTCGGCGTCGACCTGCACAGCAGCATCTCCATCTCCCGCATGCCGGCGCCGTCCGGATTCAGTTGGCCGGTAGCGCTGACGCACTGCCCTTGTGAGCCGGACGGCGCCTGGACGCTGTCCACCTTCATCGGGGCCGGGCCCTGGCCCACCGCAGCGCGAATCTGCTGGAAGAGGTTGGCAAAGGATTTCGTCAGATCCACGTTACTCGGGTAGTAAATAGTGTTCTGAAACCTAAGCCCCCTGCGCAACATGTTCTGGACGCTTGGGTTGTTTGGGTCTTCCGCATTATAGCCATAATTGAGCCCCAGCAGCTCTCCCTGAGGACCATTGACCGTTGTTTGCCCCAGGGCGCTCTGGTTCGGGACAACATTCCATCCTGCGGGAAGGCTGAGCGATGCAGTACCGTCAGGCAGCGTGACTTGGCGCATGGCCGGCACTGATCCGCCTCCACCGCCGGCAGCCGCAGGAGCGTTGGCGGCGGCTGGAGCCGCGCCCGGATTCCAGACACTGAATAACTTGGTCAGCAGCGGGCTCATGGTCGAACTGAAACGCGCCGCATCGTCGGTAACCATGGCCGCTTCCACCGTGTTGGAACCGGTTTGAGCGGCAATAATCATGCCCGCCGCCTGTCGATTCCCCTGCGGATGGTCGATCACCGTGAAGAAAACCGCCTCAGAATTGGTGCCGCTCACTCGAAAGACGTTTCCCACTTGCGGTTTCTCGCCGCAACTGTTGTGCACGTTACGCAGGACGCTCCCCAGGGCCGCCGCCTTGGTGCCGGCGCCGTCCACCACCCCATAAACAATGGTACCGCCCTGAGGATTACTAATGGTTTTGAGCGCTGCCTCGGTGTGCTGGGTAGATGCACAGCCGACGACAAAAATCACCCACAGAACTAAAACAACGGAATATCGCTTATTGCTGCACATGGTCGCAACCTCCTGCTGTTCTTTCGATTTCTGTAGCGAGCGAAAATGGGACATGCGGGCCCCAAATCTAAGAGAGACTTTCCACCGTTGCTGATGGACCTAGTCTAGCATTGATTGCCTGCCTCCGGGCAAGCGTTTTCCCCCGTAATTTTCTTCTTCATGTTTGAATCGCTTTTTCCAAAATAAACGTCATCAGGCGGTCGCCAAGTCAGCGCTCGATAGACCGCATCATGAATACAGACTCGAGAAGCTTGCAGCTTGAGAGTATTGCCATGTGTTTTTATTGCGGATGACAGGGGAATTCGTGGCCTGCTGATTTGCGTTGGGGACAAAACTATTACAAGCCGAACCGTGTGAAGACCCAGGCCATGACGCCGCCAACCAAAGCCGATGCAGGCAGCGTCAGGATCCACGCCACAACGATCCCCGTCGCAATCGTCATCGCGACGGTGGTGGACACAATCCCGCCCAGGACATTTAGAATCGCCGCGAGGATGAGCGCGGCGCCAAGGGACAGCGCCCGCGTCGAGACCGATGTCGCGATCGCGTTTGCCGCGTCATGAAATCCATTCGTGAAATCGAAGATAAGGGCGGTGATGATGACCGTCAAAAGCATCCATTCCATGGTTAATCCGAGACTGTGAGCGAAAGGGTAGTTTCGTTCAATCTATCTGGTGCGATGGCTGAACCTGCCTGCAAATTGACGATCCTATATCAACATTATCCGCTTTGAAAGGCTATTACCGATGTTCGCATCGGACCCTTGCTTGTGCCTGAACGAACCACCGCACACACTTGACCGGATCGGGGGCCTTCGGCAACCGCCACAGATTGAAGCAATCAATAAAATGAATGAGGTCTTGTCATCTCTCTAATCGGTAAAGCCATAACTGTACTGGGATGTTGTTTCTGAGTCGCTCCTATCCCTCTTCGTTCAGCTCGTCCTCAGCAGGGAATTGCTCCATTGGTTGTTCTTTTGCCGGCAGAAGATGACGCGGCAAAAAGAATAGTCCGGCAATCAGAGTCGGAATCACGGCACTGGCGATAACCACCGCAACCAGAAAGGAGTACTGCTGCTGCGTTACTATTTTGTGCGAGAAGCCATACAGAGCCGAGATTGTTCCAAAAGTAAGTCCCGTCGACATCAGCAACGTGTAATACCATCGTTCGTCGCGTTTACGCCGAAATACACCGATGATCGGATAGAGACCGAATATCTTGGAAAACACCTTCCCAGCCAAAAGCAGCAGAAAAACCATTGGGGCTGAAACAAGAGCTAATATGGAAACAAAGGTTCCGGCACGCAGGAAATAGAAGGGCGTAAGGAATCCGGCGGTCAGAGTTCGGAGGCGGCGGACCCAGAAGGCGTCCGCACTTGAGAATTCCGCAAGCACCATGCCAACGATATAGGCAGGGAGGACCGCTTCGCTCCCGGACCAAAGTGCCAGCGCTCCCAATGCGAAAAGGATGAATATGATCCATTTTGTGCGAATTGCGGCAGTTCGATGAGCGTACATTCGGGTCAGCCATTTACTTGTGAAAGGAAGAAAAGCCAAAACCAATGTAGTCACTACGATGAAGATGACTGTCTTGTGAGTAAACGGTGCAAACAATAGTCCCAGCGCAATGACTGTACCGAGATCGTTGATAAAGCAAGCGCCCAGGATTCCTTTCCCGAAGTCCGTTTTATTAAAGCCGGTTTCCAACATAACCGCATAGACAACGGCCATCGAAGTAGTTGAGAGAGCAACACCGCAGAGCAAACTTGCACGAAAATCCCAACCCAAGATGTATCGGGCGATCGCCGCTGACCCCAGAAACGGCGCGAGGAAGCCGACAAGACCGACGATAGTCACTTCCTTGAGTTTTTTTCTAACCACCTCCGGCTCAAGTTCGGCACCTGCCAGGAAGGTCAGTAGGACTGCACCCGCGGATGCCAAAAATCTGAGCCATTCCGAGTTGGCTCCAAGCATGTCGAATTTGCCCAGGTGAGTTGCGACAGCGGCGGCAATCACGCCAACGCAGATTTCAACAAGGGCGATCGATATCCGTAGATGGTAGGCAAGAACAGCAGAAATTACGGCTAATCCCAGCCAGAATGCAGCAACGGTAAAGATTTGTTCCATGACAGAGTCCTCCCCTCTCTAAAAAACTATCCTGACCATGGCACGGGCATAAAAAAACCCGCATTGCGGCGGGTTGTTTTTCATGCCGTTTTAACCCTACCGCCGCAAAAGTCTGCACGGCAGGAGTCATCAGCCAAGTTCGGGCGGTTATCGGGGGGACTCCATCCCCTCAGAGGTTGAAAATTTATCATCCTGCATGAAAAAAGCAAGCCATAAACCCGTTTTCTGTAATGACGCTGAAAGTATGCAGAGCTCTGGAGTAACTCCGGAAAGAGGGGAGAAATCCGAAATTTATGCAGCTAACTTCTAACTATAGAAAGAGAGTGCTCGAAGTCGTGCTCCGGGATGGAAAAAGACTGAACTATTATAACCTCCCCTTTGCTGTTTTCGTACCGTACTATTCAGACCCCACCTACCAATGGTCGCCCATCAATCAGCTCAAGCGAGCATCGAAGGCCAAGATCTGCGAACACCGGAACTCTATGATTGCCGGGCCGATTCTCTGGTATGCTGAACAAAATGGAGTAATCAGATGGTCCAACAAAGTGATCCCTACAGAGATTTGGCGAAAGTTTATGATGAGATGGCGGCAGACCCGGAACTACAGAAATTCTACCAATACTGGAGAAAACTGCTTCTGCAAGTCGCCTCAGAGCGGAAAGTGAAGATCCGGACGCTTATTGATCTGATGTGCGGAACCGGAAATTCAACTATTCCTTGGATTCGCAGGGCAGGATGGTCCGTTGTTGGGGTTGACGGCTCCGCTTCCATGCTGCGGCAGGCCCGGAAGAAATCCGGCCGCATACGCTGGTACTGCCAGGACATTCGAAAACTCCGGCTTGAGGAACGCGCGGAAGCAGTCACTTGTCATTTCGACGCCCTCAATCACATACTGTCGCCGGAAGAACTGCAGCAGGTTTTTCACCGGGTCGCCGGTATTTTGAATCCAGGTGGATTGTTTCTGTTCGACATCAGCACAGAACATTGGTTCCGCTGGCTGCATGAACGGGAAAAGCTTTACACGATTGGAAAGAATTACATGATGTCTTCCAATCGATATGATCCGAAAAAGCGGATTGTCGAATTCCACCAACTCTGGTTCATTCCCAGAGGGCGTATGTACGAGAAGCGATTCGTTCGAGTGCTGGAACGTCCTTATACGGCTGGGGAAATCCGGATGATGGCACGGACATCGGGTTTCCGGGTACATGCAGTAAGACAGCAGTGGGCGCTTGGGGGAAAGCCGGTTCGCCTCGCTTTCGTCCTCGAAAGAAAACCATGAACTCCAGAAACATTGCTGAGAACTTTGGCGCTTTCTCTCCGACGGCAATATAAGAAATGTCGAAATCAGCGGTGAAAACTGGCATTGCAGCCGACAGTGAGCATCGCGGGCAATGTCTCAGATGCGACTTCGCGGGAGTGATGCCCGCATTCACAGCAATCTGCTATGATGGTTCTAATTGCGACAACCATGAGGGACTGGCTATGAAGCTCAATCTTGTGACGCTAGCGGTGGTGATCATTGCGCTCACGCTCTTTGGCATGCACACAGCGAAACTGCCGTGGACTGCATGGCGGATTGTAGGAATGGCGATTGCGTTACCGGCGTTTCTGCTGTTTGCAGCAGCACGGATTGAGTTGGGACGTGCCTTCAGCGTGCGGGCGAAGGCGACCACGCTGGTGACGACGGGACTCTATTCGCGTATCCGCAATCCTATTTATTTCTTTGGTGCAGTGATGATCCTGGGAATCATCATCTGGACTGCCCGGCCGTGGCTGCTCTTGTTTCTTGCGGTTCTGATTCCACTGCAGGTCATGCGCAGCCGCAAAGAGGAACGCGTGCTAATGCAGAAGTTTGGCGCTGAATATCTGGAATACAAGCGGAAGACCTGGTTTTGACCACAACCGCCGGCGATCCGCCGACGGTTTTTCTCCGTTGATGGGATTAATAATCGTTATCCAATCACGCACCGGATTGTTGTGGAATCCCATTTGCCCATTCAATCGACGGGAAAAACCGACAATTGACATTTTGGCGTGATGTTCGCGAAGCCGACTTCCTGGGAGTAAGGGAAATTTCACTTTTCCGGTTTGCGTTTATCAGGCACGTGGAATAATAGGTGTCCACATTTCGGTCGTAAATGCCAACGATCACGAGATTGAATAAAATCGGATGGCTGACTGTGGTCACGGTTACGCACCAATAGAGCAGGAAGGCAGAAAATAGGGGGCGAGGCTGCGCAATTATCGATCACGTCTGCATGAAATCTGGGAAAGAGGGATTGCGTAGCGGACTGCACTCCTATTCTCTTTATTCTTAAAGCTTCTCAATCGCATCCGCTATTTCAGAGATAAAACGGCTCTCCAGTTCCACAGGATGCAGCGCATGGGACAATTCTATCATTGTGAAGGTCACGCCAATTACCAGAAGCATCATCCCGACAATGAAAAACACGACGGAGGCGACAATCAATCGGGGCCATAGCACACTGAGACCCAAGACCAATGAGCATATCGAAAGGCAGGCAATTGTCAGAAGAAAGCATGAGAGGGCTTGGCGAATCAGGCGCGCTCGCTTCATGATTTCGGTGGTCTGCACTTGCAGCGCTTCCAGCATCTCCTGGTGCATCTTAATCGCGGCTGGATCCGGTTGAGCGCTGGCGCGCTGACCTCCTAGTTCCGCTTGTTCCTTCAAACGTTCGCGGTGGAACAGGCGAAGCCTTGCTACCATACCACTCAAGCGGTTGTAAAAAGCCAGGCACAACAATCCGCAGGCAGAAATAACTATAATAGGGCCAGTGCCCGCAGATATAACTTTGGATAAATCTTCCATTCCCTCAAATTCCTTTTCAGTACCCTCATCTTATCCGAAATTGCCCCCAAATACAGGGGATATGTCTGACGCTACCGATATTATGTGTTATTGAAGCGTCCCCATTATAAAATTATTATTGGGTATTTCCTCGGATTTATCCACACAAAGCCCGCACAGAACTATGGCTCCTAATAGTGGCGGGCAAAGGTCCCGGGAGCATGGCTAATAATGTTATTTACCATGCAGGATATAACTTTCTATCCAGACCCGAAACATGAGTGGAACGGGAACTCCCTCCCATGATGCTTACGAAAATACTTATTCTCAAAAGAAGTGAGCGAAAGGAGAATATGCCGATATGGCACAAATCAATATTCTGGAGCTTTTGCCGTTGTTTCTCTTATTGATCGCCTGGGCAATACCGATTGTGGCGGCCGTCTGGATTATTCTCACGTTGAAGCGCATTCGTTCTGACCATGAAATCATTCTAGGCAAGATAGAGGAGATGAGGCGGTTGCTTCTAAACAAGAATTGAACCAGGGGAAATGTTTCTGAAATCGAGCTTGCTATTTTGACTAACTGAATTGGGCTGATGCCCCATGACTGAAGAGCGTGGCAATATTGCAGGACTTTCGATGGCACAGCGCGCGGCTTTGCGCTTCGTTGCCGACAGAGCCTCCCTCCTGGAAGCGGGAGCCTACAATCAACTATCTGCGGATTTGCGGAGCTGGGGATGCACCGATGAGATGTTTGAGGAAGCAATGAGGAACATCCGTGCACATGCTAGGGTGGCAGTGCATTTTCACCCGGACCGATTTGGTGTGAAACCGATAACGGTTGCGGAGTCTCTTCTCTATGAGGGTCTTTACCAGAATCAATTTGAGACAGGTTTGTCGAGTGGGGGCCGATCGGCATTTCCTGGCGGGGATCGGGACCGATGGGAGAGGGATCTTTTTGGTGGAGCTTATCATGCTCCAGGTGTGGTCGCCTCTGAGCGGCCTAAATATGGAGCTCTGGCATTAGTACGCCATCCAGATGGGCCTACGCCGCGCTTCGGTTCATGCTACTTCGTGCTTCGCTTGTCCATCTCTAGGCGCTGCTCGTTTACATTTTCGGGTAGCGAGCAGACGCTCGCGGGTGAACGGCTAGGAACAGTGAACAGAATGGACTGCGTCATGGCCGCACTATTTAGGGAAGTGGCAACAGGCGAAGGCGCAAGGGTTCCTTGGCCCCCATTTGTTGCGCCGACCTTAGGTATCAAAAACCTGACAATCCCTCGTCTCCTCGATATTCTATGTCGCGAACTCCCTCTGCCTCCTGGTGATCCTTCTGCAGAAACACCGGGGCGTGTTCTGGACTCGTGTGTGGAGGCGCAGGTTCATGGGCCCATCAACCTGCAGCACGATGTCGAACGTCTTGTCATAGATCCAGCATTCGATGGAACTGCCACCGGGGAGACACTGAATGAGATCTCTCGCAAATACGCGATTCCGATCCAGCGCCATTGCGGATTCCAGCTTCCTGTAGATGCTGTTCCAGATGATTTTCGAGGTCCTGCAATACCACGGCTCGCCCGGCGAATTGCTGCCAACGGGCAGGTGGATGCAGCCGTCATCGGTGCAGCCGAAGCCATGCTGTATTCTAAGCCCGAACTTTGGCAAGATTGGGGATCCCACGAGGAGACGCTGCAACACTTAAAGCAACTCTGGCACGTTTTAGTGCACTATGGTGAGAGAGCCCGACAATCCGTCACGTGAATCTTCCATTATTCGAAGACTAGATCTCCAATCCCCCCAAAACTGCATTCTTTTCCATAACCCGACTTCTCGGGAGTCAGACGAGAAGTGATGGTAGAATGTAGGCAAAAGGGATAGAACACGATGAGGGACATGCGATGGAGAACCGTCATCATTGCGCTGATGACAATGTTAACCGCAGGTGTTGCCAATCCAGCAAGTGACTCTAGCTCAATCAAATATTCTGAATGGTTTTTCCCAGAAACCAGAGCCTGGATTCCGGTGTCCAAATTCGCACCAATGGATCTCAGCTATTTCAGCAAAGCAAGAGATGCTTTGCGGGCTGCATACAACAAAGCTGAAGGTGCGCAAAGGGACGAAAGCAAAGATTGCTCTCTAATCTCAGGGATTCTAAATGGCAAAGAGATTCATAAATTCCGAATAGGAGACATCGATTTGGATGGGCTGAAGGATGTCATCTATACGGGGAATGCATTCTGTCATGAAGGCAGCGATACTCTGATATGGTACGGCACAAAGAATGGGTATCAACTCGTCCTGAACCAACCGTGGTCGGTTCTTCTGCTTAAGATTCAAATTGCGAAGGATCCAAGATTTTCCACCGTTGACGTCGGCTGTTGCGATAACCCAATAGATACTTACTATGTTGGAGATCTCTCGAATCCGAGAATCGGCGGATCGGCTATGATGTACCGTTCTACTGCCGATCCTAACTCAACTGTATTTGATGAACGTCAGTTCAACAATGAATCGGAAACTGTCCTGCGTAGCGCTCCAATTATTAATGACAGGTATGATGTGGATGAGAGTGCACACCAAGATTTCGCGGTTTTTGGAAACATACTATGCAAATATCTGAAGGGTGCTAAGGGACGAGTTATCTTTTCCCAAAGGGACAAAGCACAAAGGCAATGGGCTTACGTCGTCATGAGCCAGGAAAGCAATCCCCTACGTTATCACATGGCATATCCAGCTAACGTTGGATGGATTTTGCTAAATTCGGCAATTCCCCCAAAATAGCAGCGCCCACACGCTGTTTTTGGGGAATTCGCAGCATTAATAAGCGCTATGTTGCTGTTCACATCGCCCATGAACGCCAATCCTGAGGGCTTTAAAATCGGCGGAGAGATCGATATTTGAGCGCTGCAAATACCATTTTGGCGCAATTTCCGAGAACCGGACTTATTGGGAACCAGCGGCTATTCAATGCCTCGCTTTAAATTGTTTTTCTATAGCTGACAGTGTTACCGACATATCGAAATATTTATCCTGTCTTCTACAGATTGTGATAATTTATTTGCCAAATCGCGATCTCGTCAATTTCATAGAGGTTAATATGAGACTTATGAAATCCCTTTTCCTTTTATGCTCCAATCTTATTCTTGCAAGCATTATTTATGCATGGATAGAACCGAGTTTATGCAATGCGCAAAACCAAGTGTTTGAGAAAAACGAGTCCATAAATAGCTCCAATGATTTCATATGGAGACAAACACCTGCCACACCAGAAGAAATGAACCAAGAGATTGAAATGGCTGCGATGCAAGCCAAAGATAGAGGCGCGATTCCATTTTCCGTCCTTTACAATATTGCTTATCCCGAAGATAGTTCTCAATATGAAGCATTGAACGGCCATGCGGTATTGATGTTAACAGCGATTTCGCACAAGCAAGAGGACCTTCCTATAAAATCCGTTTACATCCAGCAAGATTCAGCAAGAATTGAGTTAAAACTCATTGGAATGGTTTTGTCTGATCAATCCAAATTGGAAAATATTTCCGCAAAAGTATTTGGTGCCTTTAGAATGGATGCGGTCTATGTTCTGCCGATACAGCTTAGAACAAAAGCTGGAACGCTGCTTGCGGATTTCGCTCAAAACCATTCTGGCGTAAAAGTCGCAGCATTCGGATCACCACTTTCACAATCGCTAACTGAAATTGTATCGCACCCCCCTAAAAACCAAATGCCCCCACCAACCTCAACCTTAGATGCATTTATTGAGGCAGAATTTCCTACGTTGACTGCTGGGAAACTACTCGATTTTTCCACGAGGTTTACCCACTGCATAAATCGCTGGGTGGCATATCCAAGAAAGCCACCGGAAAAACACTATCAATTTGGATTCATCTATCTGGATGAGCAAGCTGGATTCACATACCATATGACAGGGAGTTTTGAAATTGATAATTCTAACCGCTTCATTAAGCTCCCCGATGAAGATCTAGATAAGAAATATGCTATCAAGGTTAGAATTGAGGGAAACAGGTATGCTGCCATTCTTCCCCCACATGCTATTGCTCAGCTTGGTTTGCAAGAAAGCCCGGACTGGCTAAAATATTATGATGATGGCAAAAATTCTCCCTATCATAGGATGCGACTTGGATTCTGGTTAAATCAGCTTGGCGACAGTCAGCAGGCTTTGATTCCGCTTGAATCCGCCTACAAGGACCAGCCTGACACAGAAGGTTTGGAACTCGAACTGTCCTATGCCTATAACGCGTTGCAGCAATTTGATAAATCCATTGCAGTATTAGCTGCCGCTTTAAAACGCAACCCCAAAGACGTGTTGCTTGGCAATGAACTGGCATATGCCAATTTACATAAAGGAAACTATAAAGAAGCTATTGAATTGTATCTTCGCTTCATTCCGCTTTGCCCGGATAGCCTTATGGTGCAAAAGAGCGAAATGGCCCTAAACCTTGCCCAAGCCTATGGACAAGTAGGATCAAAGGAGGAACAAAAAAAGTGGATGGATAAAGCAAAAGCCTGGGCACCTGATGGATCCGCTGTTTCAAATTTCTTTAAACAGAAACGCTAGCTCGCTGGTTTTGAATTATAGATTTATAATAAATCTATAAATAGTTCATTCAGAATGACATGCAGTTGTGGCTTCGCCTAAAGCAATTGTAAACAGGAAAAAACCGGCCAATAACGCCGTCCCCTTTTTCTTCATTTGAGGCTGTGAATTTCTTTCAGTCGATTTTTCTGTCAGCATAAATGTAAAAGACGTAAATAGATAGGAAATATGTTATTGGCTCGGCTCTTTCGGGTTATAATATATGAAACACACACGCCAAAACGGGCAGAGATTGGCCGGTTAAACAGCCTTGTGGGAAGTTACTGGCATGCCGCTTCAATAACCATCATTAAGGATCTCTGGCTGGATGGCTCACATTGCATATTATGGGGCAGAGGTCAAACGTCCTTGCTCGATGTTCTGGCCGCCTATTCGCCCCGCTTCTTCTCTGATTGCGGCGAAGATATTTGAAGTGGCTGCTCTGGATCATAATGGAAGATCTTCACCTCAGTCCCCGAAATTGGCCGTGACTTGAGGGCCGCTATGCGCTTCTGCAAATCGACAGAAATCCCGGAATTTTCTGCGGCAGGTACCGGCACCTTAGCCGAGATATTTGTTGGCTCCTTCCTGGTTTTTTGCGGGCCGCTTTTGACAACCTTCCCGGTAGAGGTCAACCAGCGCTGAACGAAGTCATGTATCGTGCTAATGGATGCATGGAGCTGGAATCTGTCGAAAAGAACAAACGCAATCTCCCGATACGTCCGATGCCGGCGCAGAAGTTCCCTGATCAGATCACCGTAAGGCTCAAGGCGGGAAAGGGACCGCTTTTCGGGCAGACTATCGAGAATAGTCTCAAGCTTTTCATCCATTGGGCTGCCTGCGGCTATTGATGATGGCGGAATAGCGCCGAACAAGGACCGAACAAACGCCGAACAGAAACACGAACATCAGGCGAACAAGAACCGAACAAAGGAGCGTGATGACCGTGTGTTGAAGTTCTAAGGCGAAGCCTTAGGGATGGTGTCTTTCTATAAATTATTGCGATCAGCCCGTTGAAATCCATTTTCAATGGCTCACTCTGATTCGGGTCGAACTTCTCAACGGAGGTTCGCCTGATCTTTCCGCCGCTCTTTTCGCAACTGGTAGCCAAACAGAGCAAACACAAAGCGCGACTATCAATGTCCTTGCAATCTGCGGAGGGCTTCTCATAAGTAACCTCGGAACTGCAGCGCGTCAAATTACGTAGCATATCAAGCGGAAGAAATGCGGAAAATTCCGCAAGGTTTTTAGCCACATCAGTTAATCCGAGTTTTGGTAGTCTAGCCCGAACTCGCAAAATATCAGTTAGTTACGGATTAATACGGATTTGGATCGCAGGCTTGGGTAAGAGTGTAAGACCGATGCTCTGCCGCTGAGCTAACCGCCCCAAGTTTGTTGATAATACAAGATTTAACGGAATTAACCAACCCCCAAAATAACCCTATTTTGCCCTTTCATCTAACGTCCATCTAACAACTCGGTAAACTCAGAATTTCTCTCGAATTCTTGATGAGATTTCTGCAAGTATTCCAGTGCAGGAACTGCCGCTTCATCGCCAAAATTTCATCACACAGAATTTTGCCGTTTTCATATAGATCCCTAGAGTGTCCGTTTTGGCAAGCAATGTGTTAATAGGGGATGCGATTTCTGTCAAAGGGGGTTACTTCCCCGAAGCGTGTTTCGTGGGAGCCAAGGCAATTCATTGAGAGTCGCCGTCCACATCCGGAGCATCAGGTTCGATAATTTTCAGACGTTTGCGGTTACGCAGGACTGGGATGCCCTGTATTTTCGTCATTCCTTCCAGATCCAGGTATTCTAAACTTTTAATCCCCGCCAAAGGGGAAACATCAGCCACCTTTGTTTCGCGAAGATCGAGAGACCTAAGCCGCTCAAGATGAACTAGAGGCGTAATATTGGCCACATTTGTTGTGAAGAGTTCTAAATTCTCCAGTTGCTGCAACTCGCTCACCGCGGAGATATCAGCCACGGGGGTACATGCAAGATCAAGCTTTGTAAGATTACTCAGTTTTTTTACGGCGTCGATGTTTGAAACCTTTGTGAACGATAAATCGAGTTCTATCAACTCACTCAACTCTTCGAGAGGTGTTATGTCAGTCACTTGAGTCTTGAAGAGATTGAGCGATTTCAGGTGCTTCAACGGACGCAAAGCCGATATGTCCGACACTTT
>DATJPG010000163.1:0-35889 GCA_035506515.1 Acidobacteriota bacterium | reverse complement strand
GCTGGTGGTGGGCCGATCCCGCCGCCGCTCTTGTCCTCATTCCATTCATTGTCTGCGAGGGCATCGAGAGCCTCCGTGGTGAAGACTAGAGTTTTCTGCCGAAGCGGCGCAGCCAGAGCAGCCAGATCAGGCCCTGCGTCCGCCACTTCTGATTGTTGAGAATATATTTTGCCAGCTTGGGAATGCTGGTGGGCAGATGGCGGTCCTTGGGGCCAAAGAATTCGCCGTCTACCAACTTGCCGTCGAAATACCTGGCATAGGTATGCCAAGTGTCCAAAAAATTGCTCTGGTTGCCGCTGAGCGCACAGGCTTCGGCTTGAAGGTGGGCTAGATACCTGGCGCAATGGTCGTGCGGAAGCCCGGCAAGAGCGTCTTGCGAGGAGCGGTATCGCTCCTCGAGTTGGTCGCGCTGGAAATAGGATAGAGAGAGCATGTAGTTCGCCACCATCCACATGGCTACGCCCGTGCGCGCGCGCCAGGTCCGGAGAAACCTGCGCCCCTTAGCATAGGAATGGCTGGAGATGAATGCGCGACCGATCTCGGCCCACTCATCAATGGTCCTAACGGCTGCCGGATCCACCCGGGAAGAAAGTTTGGTAACAAGGCGCTGATACCCGTATCCCAACAGCTGACCGTAGACAACCGCCCGATATTTGCTGCCGTCCCAAGGCAACTTGGAAATTTCCCTGACGAGCCGTTTCAATTCACGGGCGCCTCCGCTCGGGAACCAGATTGAAGCAATGGATTGGGCCCTGCGCTTGATTGTGTTCCGCATGGCATATGAAGCCATGCGCGAGAAGGAACCGAGATTCGGCCTCTCGCCGGAGATCAGGCGCTGACGGAATCGCTGATCGAGTTTGCCGGCAAAACCCGCATTCTGTGCAGTATCCCAGACCTTGTCCGAGGGCCATGTGTAGTCTAATACAGGATGGAAGCAGATGCGTAAAGCGACCTCGAGCGCTTCATCGCGTTTCTGCTCATGCGCCAGGATCTCACAGCGGCGGGCCAGGATAAAGGGATTCTCGAGGTCAAACTTCTCGATCGCGTTGATGGCGTCGGCGGCATCCTGCCATCGGGCAGATTGAGCAAGGATGTCGTATCTCCTGCAGTGCAGAGAGATATCCTCGGGGAAATCACGGAGCAGGCTTTCCCATTCCCGATCCAATTGCGCCACCTCCATCTTCGCCTTCTCGAGCAACGTGAGGCGCCTTCGACGGAAGGGCATATTTGTGAACATCGGCGGCGGGATATCTTGAAGCAAACGGCGCGTCTCGTCCCAATCGGCATCCTCTTCCAGCCAGTCCATGAGGAGATTCCAGCCCCAGCCATACCATGGACAGTCGGCAAGCACATTTCCCAGTGCGGTAACCGCCCGTGTCTTATCGCCGCGCTGACGTCGAATCCAGGCCAGCCGGCCTTGCGCCGGGGAAGGGTCTGCCATGCGCTCCTCGATGTCGCGCATGATTTTCGACGCGTCGTCATACCGGCGTTGCTCGGTCAGGAGAACAGCGAGGAGGTCGGCAGGCTCGAAAAGCGTGCAATTGAGTTCAAGGCTCTTGCGAAGGCAGCTCTCGATTTCGCCGATTTCCGCATGATGGCGCATCTGGTTGAGCGTTTGACCAAGCAGAAGCCAGAGATAGGCTCCGCGCGGGTAAACTTCGATCCCCTCCCTCGCGGCCCGAATGGCTCTGTCCTCAGCGCCGCATTGAACAAAGAGGTCTATCGACCGTTCACGCCAATGAACATCTCTGGGCAGCCGGCGGAGGCCATCCTCAATGTCCCGGATGGCCTCGTCGTATCGGCCTCCGTCGATGAGAATCTGCACGCGGGAATCCATCGGCTCGGGATTTCGGGGTTCGGCAATCATCGCAGCTTCGAGGATTTTGAAAGCGCCCTCCGCATCTCCCTTGCGGAACGTAACCCAGGCGAGCTGAATCTTCGCAGCGGAGTGACTGGGATGGCGCCGCGCGATTTCCGCCAGCACGGTTTCGGCGTCGAGATCGCGGCCTGCGCCGCGATAAGCTCTCGCCAGAGAGAAACGCAGACCCGAATGATAGGGATAGCGTTGCACAGCCGGCTCCAACATGCGGATGGCGCGATCCGCATCCGAGCGGCCGTGGCCGTGGTCGATCAGCAGATCGGCGGCTGCATTGAGGATGTCCGGATCATCCGGGCGCTCGGATCGCCACCGCTCGATGTTTTTTTCGGCGGCCGCGATACCGAATCGTTCTGTCAGGAGGCCGCCCACCTCCTGGGAGATTGACAGACGCCCCCCGGAGCTGAGAAAGAGCGGCTCAATGCGTCCCCAGAGTTCCTCGCGTTCGCCGGCCTTCAGGCGGGACGAACACTGCCAGGCGTGCCTGTAGCTGTAGGACGAGTCCGGATCGAGTGCGATCGATTCGAGCGATCCGGCCACAGCGGCAGCCCAATCGCCGCGATAGCGGGCCCATAGTGCGTGGGCTCGCACCGTCTGAACAGATCCGGCGGAAGTGCGGTCGCACTCGGCCAGATAGCGCAGGATGCGCGGCTCCAGGCGCTTTCTTTTCGCGTCACACGCCATGCCGAATTCTTGCAGGCAATCGAACGTCAATTCGCGCCAGGCCCAGGCATCCTCGGGATTGCGCTTCAGCCTCCGCAAAAGAATGGAATATTTCTTCCATGCAGGCTCCAAAGCGCGGCTCAGATAGGCACAATAGGCTGCCTCAAAATCCTCGTGGCTTCTGTTTTCGCGCACCCATTGCAGCGCCGCGCGAACCGCAGCCGTATCCCCATTCTTCGAATCGATAATATCCAACATCATGTAACGGGCGTCGATCGAGCGAGGGAGTTCCGCGATCCATGCTTCCGCACTTCGAGCGGCGCTATCGAGTTCTCCGCGCATCCAGGAAAAGCGCGCCGAAGCCTCGAAAAAAGCGTGCGGCAGGCCTGCGTCGCGCAGTCGATTCAGTTCGGCGTCAGCCCTGGCCCAGTCTCCCATCCTCGCAAAGAAGGGGACGGCGAACACAAGCAACTCCGCCGATGCGCCGTGCTGCATCAACGCTTCATCGATGGCCGAGAGCGCGCGCTCGGGGTATCCGCGGGCTTCGAGCATGCTGACCCATGAAACCCAGGTGCCGATCGCGTGCGGAGTATGCCGATAGCGGCGCACCCTGGATTCCAGCCACTGAATGCCTTCTTCCTCCTTCCCCTGTGCAGCCAGTGCATCCGCATAGGCACGGGCATAGTGCTCATCGTGTTCGGCAAGGCAGGAGCTGATCCGGTAACTTAAGAGGGCACCCTCCATATCGCGCTTATGCCAGAGAAGATCCGCGAGGTTATGCCAGGCTCCTGCCGAATTGCCCTGGCGCTCGATGAGCTTTATCAAGAGCGATTCCGCACGATGCCGGGTGCTTGTGGAAAGCCTCAGCAAATCAGCGTATTCGTACACATAGCGGTCCGGCGGATAAATCCAGTCCTGCTGCGCCTTCATGCCGGGCAAAACGCCCGCTTCGACAATATCTCTCAAGGCCTGAAGCAACAGCGCACTGTTTCCCAGTGCGCGGCATGCGTAGAAAAACCGGACACGCACGATGGGCGATTCCGGAAATTGAAGGAGAAGCTGCTTCAGTTTGCTCAGAGACTGACCGACTTGTCCGTCCTCAAGATTTTGCACAGCATCGAGATATGCGGATCCCGGGTGAGATGGGAACTGGTGCATCAGCTCAGAGACCACTTGTCTCGAAGCCGAGGGACCATGCAGCATAATCCGCTTGTCGTATTCCTGTGCGGCCTCCATGACTGCCGATTCAGGAGGGAGCAGATGATCGAGCTGAGCCGAGAGCTCCGGCCTCACAACTGCCATGCCGAGAATGCCGAGCGGGCTTGCCAAAGGGTTGAGAATCTGCAGAAGATATTCCGTGCCGCGAAACGATTGCGGATCATGCACCAGGAGGGTTTCGGCCCGTTCGTCGAGTCCGACGACGGCGACGGCATGTCCGCTCTCTTCCGAATCCCAACACAACACGAAGGCGATCCGATTGCGAATAAGTTCTGTCGCTACCCGCGGCGTAACCGGGAAAAACCGGACATAATATCCGCGACCTCGCAGCCAGTCTGCCGCCGCCCATTCGCGCGTCCCGCCGAATGTGAGCTCGGAAGCCATTTCGTCGGCGGAAATCGTGATGCCGTTGGCCGACATCGTCGCAGCAATGCTTGTCGGAACACACGCCTGATGTTTTTGAACGGCGCGGAGGAAAGGAAGCCGGATCCGTCGGCCTTCAGCATTCCTGGCAAGGTTCGCAAGCATATTTCTGTGGAATCTGGATCGGACCTCGGCGGTCCAGCGCTCGATGCCGGAGTAGTCATCGGAAAGCTCCGCGATATCCAGGTTCGTGCGTGCAAGGGCCTTTAAGGCTTCTCGATCTGCGAGCGGCATAAGCGCCGGCAGCCGATCGGCAAGTTTGCGGGCCCGATCGAGGGCCGTAACCCGGAGCTCGCCATCCAGCGTTTCGGCAAGAGCGCACTGGTGCCAGCATGCATCGATGACAAGCCGGTAGGCCTGGCAGGCCTTTGCCTCGTCAAACAAACGGGCGGCCGATTCCTCCACGCGGCCAAGGTTGATTAGCGCCATCCCAAGGCTATGGACTGCATAGGGGGCGCCGGGATCCGCCGCCAACGCCAGTTCCGCCGCCTGCAACGCATCGTTCCAGCGGTCGGCGAGTCCATATATGTCGGATTCGCAGGACAGGACCCAGCTATCCCCGGGGACAAGGGAATGCGCATTTCGAATGCATTCGTACGACCGATCAAAATCGCGAAGCGCAGCCCAGGTAAAGCCGTGTACGGCATACCAGGAAGCCCTGACCTGAACGTCATCGCCACCGATGTCGGGTCGAACCACAAAAGACTTCAGTTCGTCCAGGAAACGCGTGCGGAGGGGATTCAGGTTGCGCGTGAAATATCGGACCTGAGGATCAGAGGGATCTCGTTCAAAACATTTTCTGAGAAGCCAACGAGACAGCCGGTGGCCACCGAGCCATCCTGCCAATCTTCCGCCGAGGAGAAGAACTTCCAACGGCAGGGACTCAATTTCAGTATTTTTATTCCAAAATTTCGATGTAAACGCGTAGAGATCGAGATAGCGGTGACGGTCATAGAGGGATTGGCAATATTCGAGTGAATCCGCGAGCCGGCATTCCGATGCATCGTCAGATGCCATAGTGCGCTTTCCATCACAGGTTGGCAGAAAGCAGAATTATCATCGATTTCAGACATCATTTGAAAGGGTTATTGCTAATTTGGTGGGGAATCTCACGGAGCTCTCGATCTCCTCAGCAGTCATGGATGAGTCGAAACATTTCAGTTGCATGGCGGTGGGCACAGTGGAAGAACATGACTTACAGAATGAATTGGAGGCGCATCTGTTTGTTTCGGGATCGCGTGTCCGTGGTAATATTGTTCCCTATTGAGAGAAGCAATTAGCAGGATCTGGCAAGGTGGCATCATGGAAAGATCGTGTTCTGGGTTTCCGGGAAACAATCTTTCTTAATACAGGGAGGGAACATATGGCAGAATTTTCGTATCAGGATCCATTTCCACTTTCGGCGGATGATACAACCTATCGCCTGCTGACCAAAGAGTACGTTAGTACGGTGCGGTTTGGCAGTGAGGAGATACTCAAAATTGAGCCGGAAGCGCTGGCCTTTTTGGCAAGCCAGGCTATGCGAGATGTCTCGTTTCTGCTGCGGGCGAAGCACAACGAGCAGGTCGCCAAGATCCTGACCGATCCGGAAGCCTCCAACAACGACCGCGGCGTCGCCATCGCCATGCTGCGCAACGCCGAAGTGTCCGCGAAGTTTGAGCTACCCTTCTGCCAGGATACAGGCACGGCGACGATCATCGGGAAAAAAGGCCAGAAGGTCTGGACGGGATGCAAAGACGAGGAATTCCTCTCCAAAGGAGTATTCAAAACGTACACCGAGGAAAACCTCCGCTATTCCCAGACCGTCGCGCTCGACATGTATGAGGAGATCAACTCAGGCTGCAATCTTCCGGCCCAGATCGACCTCTATGCAACCGAAGGGGACGAATATGCATTCCTATTCGTTGCCAAAGGCGGCGGGAGCGCAAACAAGACGTTTCTGTTCCAGGAGACCAAGGCGCTGCTCAATCCCGAAAGCCTGGAGAAATTCCTTGTAGCCAAGATGAAAACTCTTGGCACCGCTGCGTGTCCTCCCTACCACCTGGTCTTCGTCATCGGCGGAACCAGTGCCGAGAGCACGCTGAAAACCGTGAAGCTCGCATCCGCCGGATACCTGGATCACCTGCCGACAGCAGGCAACAAGGGCGGACAGGCTTTCCGCGACCTTGAGATGGAAGCCACGATGCTCAAGGCGGCACAGCAATGCGGGATCGGCGCGCAGTTCGGCGGCAAGTATTTCGCACACGATGTGCGCGTGATCCGCCTGCCGCGGCACGGAGCTTCCTGTCCCGTCGGAATGGGGGTTTCCTGCTCCGCGGACCGCAATATCAAGGCCAAGATCAATAAAGACGGCATCTGGCTCGAGCAAATGGACACAAATCCCGGCCGACTGATTCCCGACCGGTACCGCGGCAAGCATACGCACGGCGTGGTAAAAATCGATCTGAATCAGCCCATCAAGCAGGTACTGGCCGAACTGAGCAAGTATCCAGTGGCGACGCAGCTCTCTTTGAACGGCACCATCATCGTCGGACGCGACATCGCCCACGCCAAATTCAAGGAGCTCCTTGATTCAGGGAAACCGCTGCCCGACTATCTGAAAAATCACCCAATCTATTATGCGGGGCCTGCAAAGACTCCTCCCGGCAAACCCTCCGGTTCCTTTGGGCCGACTACAGCCGGCCGTATGGACTCCTACGTCGACCTGCTGCAGCAGAACGGCGGATCCCTGATCATGATCGCGAAAGGCAACCGGTCAAAACAGGTGACCGACGCCTGCAAGAAATACGGCGGATTCTACCTGGGCTCGATCGGCGGGCCCGCAGCGGTGCTGGCAGAGGAGAATATTAAAAGAGTGGAATGCATCGACTATCCGGAATTAGGCATGGAGGCAGTCTGGAAGATCGAGGTGGAAGATTTCCCGGCCTTCATCCTGGTGGATGATAAAGGAAACGATTTCTACAGCGCGTTGGTGTAAGCAGCCGGTAGTTCGCAATCTCCTTCGGAGATGCGGCAGCAAGTTGGCGCACTCCGAAAGACTATGCGTGGATCGCACGGACTACGGCAATCTTTCTTCCAGAATGCTGCGGACGCGGCGGAAGATCTGATGGAACATGGGACGCGTTAATTTCCCCGTCTGTGTATTCTGCTGGCTCGGGTGGTAGGAGGAAATCAACATAATCCCTCCGTGCAATTCGCACTCGCCACCGTGGCGGAATTCGGGTTTCGGATGCGCGCGGCATCCGCCTGCGCTCTGCCAGGCTTTTAAAAATGCTTCAAAGGCGATCCGGCCGAGAGCCACCACGACACGCTTACGCGCGGCGAGCTGCAGCTCCGATCGAAGATATTCCATGCAGTTGTTCACTTCCGCCGGCAGCGGTTTGTTGTTCGGAGGAGCGCACCGCAACACCGCGGTGATCAGGCAATCACGCACGGCGAGTCCATCATCCATGCACACCGACGTCGGCTGATTTGCAAAGCCAAACCCATGAAGCGCTTCGTATAGCCAGTCGCCGCTTCGATCGCCGGTGAATATCCGTCCCGTCCGATTCCCTCCATGAGCCGCCGGCGCCAGCCCGATGACGATGAGCGCAGCATCCGGAGATCCGAATGCCGGCACGGGACGTCCCCAGTACTCCTGATTCCTGAATCTGTGAACTCTTTCCCGGGCGACTTTCTCTCGCCACGTCACCAGGCGCGGGCAGCGCCGGCACTTGACAATCTCCTGCTCCAGCTTGACAAAGTCTGAGATCATCCATGAAGGGTATCACATTCCATCTTTGAGCCTTCGAGTCTTCGCGTCTTTGAGTTAATATTGACAGCTTAATGGATAATAATTGCCATCTGACAATCGAAGCTCTAGCTCCGCTGATCAGGAGCAAAAAACTCTCGCCGGTCGAGCTGACGCGCTTTCTGCTCAACCGCATCTCTCGTCTGCAGCCCGCGATCAATGCCTACATTACCGTTACGGCAGACCTTGCAATGACCCAAGCCCGGCGGGCGGAACAGGAAATTGCCAAAGGCCGGTATCGGGGCGCGTTGCACGGCATCCCGATAAGCCTGAAGGATCTTTTTTGCACGCGCGGTACCCGCACCACCGCAGGGTCACAAATCCTGAAACGGTTCGTGCCTAAGGAAAATGCGGCGATCGTGAATCGGCTGCTGGAATGCGGGTGCATCCTGCTGGGAAAAACGAACCTGCATGAGTTCGCCTTCGGCGCTACCAACATCAACCCTCATTACGGTCCTGTCCACAACCCATGGGACACAAGGCGTATCTCCGGCGGATCGAGCGGCGGCAGTGCCGCTTCGGTTGTTACGGCCCAGGCGCTGGCATCCTTCGGCACCGATACCGGCGGCTCCATTCGCATTCCTTCGGCCGCGTGCGGCTGCGTCGGCCTGAAGCCGACGTATGGCCGCGTACCCATGTCCGGTGTCATTCCGCTGGCCGAAAGCCTGGACCATGCGGGACCGTTGAGCCGATGCGTCATGGACGCCGCACTTCTTCTGGATGCGATTGCAGAGCCTCGCTTGTGGAATTCGGATCCAGTGCGTTCCTCGGCTGAGATTCGCCGTGGCGCAAAATCCCTTCGCATCGGCATTCCCCGTCAGTATTTCTTTGATCGTATTCAACCCGGCGTTCGCAAGATCGTGCTGGCTTCCATCCAAATTTTCGAACAGCTCGGTGCCAGGGTCATGGAATTGAAGTTGCCCGGAATGGACGAAACGGAAGAACTCGCCGCAGAAATCACCGGCGACGAAGCATCCGTGTACCACGACAAATGGCTGAAGCGGCGCCCTCAGGATTATGGAGACGATGTGCGATTGCGCCTGCTGCAAAGCGGCAACGCAACGGCGGCAAACTACATTTGCGCCCAGAAGAGACGTCTCGCCTATACGGAAAGATTCACGGCGGCATTGGAAAAAGTCGACGCCCTTCTGTCCCCGACACTCCCCATCGCCGCTCCGCGAATCGGGCAGGAAGAAATCCGGATCGGCAGCAGAGTCGAGAGTGTACGCCTCGCGTTGCTGCGGCTGACCCGCCCCGGCAACCTCACCGGTCTGCCTGCGGTCTCCGTTCCTTGCGGATTCTTGCCCGGAGGACTCCCTGTGGGTTTACAATTAATGGGGCGGCGTTTCGAAGAAACTACTCTTCTTCGCATTGCCCACGCCTATGAACAGGCAACTCCCTGGCACCTCGCATTCCCCGAAGAAGACCGGGTGGCGAGCGCGACCTAGCGGAAGCCTGAGGACCAATGGATAGGACATAGCATATGAAGATCGGGTTGGCACAGATCAATACGACCGTGGGAGATATCAACGGCAATCGCGACCGCGTCGTGCAGGCTCTGGGGAAGGCCCGGGAATCGGGCGCAGCGATCGCCGTGTTTCCCGAACTCTGTCTCACGGGCTATCCGCCTCGCGACCTGCTCGGGCTCCACGGCTTTGTTGAAGCGAATATCCGGGCGGTCCATGAGATTGCAGCGCACTCCGGTTCCATGGCCGTCGTCGTCGGGTTCGTGGACCGGAACCCCCAGAAAGAAGGGCGCCGCTTTTACAACGCAGCCGCGTTCCTGGCGGAAGGCAAACTTCAGGCCGTCGTCCACAAGACGCTTTTACCGACGTATGACGTGTTCGATGAAGACCGCTATTTCGAAAGCGCAAAAAGCACGCAGGTCGTTCCGTTCCGCGGGCAAACACTCGGAATATCCATCTGCGAAGACGCATGGAATTCAGAAGCTTTCTGGTCGCGCCCACTCTACTCCACCGACCCCATTCGCAACCAGGTCGAGCGTGGTGCAACTCTGCTCATCAATATTTCCGCGTCGCCTTACGAAATTGGAAAACCGCGCCTGCGGTTCGAGATGCTTTCCGACCATGTGCAGAAGCACCGTGTGCCGCTCCTATACGTCAACCTGGTGGGGGGAAACGACGATCTGCTGTTCGACGGCAACAGCCTCGCGCTGGGGAAGAACGGGAATGTGATCGCCCAGGGACGGAGCTTCGCGGAAGACTTTTTGATCGTCGACACGGAATCCACCGAAGACCGCGGGTATCGGGAGGGCGAGAGCTTAGAAAATTTGTATCAAGCCCTGGTGATGGGAACGCGGGACTACGCACGCAAATGCGGCTTCAGGTCCGCCGTGCTCGGACTGAGCGGAGGGATCGATTCGTCCATCGTCGCCTGCATCGCGGTCGCGGCGCTGGGCGCCGGCAATGTCCTGGGAGTGTCGATGCCTTCCATGTATTCCGCGCAGGCAAGCTTCGATGACGCACAATCTCTCGCCAGAAACCTGGGAATGCATTTTGAGACAATCCCGATCAAACCCATCTATGACATGTTCAGGCAGTCCCTGACGCCGATTTTTTCCGGCCTGCCTGAAAATGAAACGGAGGAAAATCTGCAGGCGCGCATTCGCGGAACACTCCTGATGGCACTGTCCAACAAGTTCGGCCACCTCGTGCTCAGCACCGGAAACAAGTCGGAAGTGGGCGCCGGCTACTGCACACTCTACGGGGACATGGTCGGCGGTCTCGCTGTGATTTCCGATGTGCCGAAAACCATGATCTACAGGCTCGCCGCGCACATCAACAGCCAGAGAGAGATCATTCCCAGGAATACGATCGAGAGGCCTCCCTCGGCCGAACTAAAGCCCAATCAGACAGACCAGGACACTCTGCCAGAGTACGATATCCTCGATGGAATACTGAAATCACGCGTTGAAGAGCAAAAGAGCATCGACGAAATCGTGGCACAGGGCTTCGACCAAGCCACGGTGGAAAGAGTTGTGCGGATGATCCAGGTCAACGAGTATAAGCGACGACAGGCCGCCATCGGGCTGAAGGTCACGACGCGAGCGTTCGGCCCGGGCCGTCGAATGCCCATCGCCATGCGTCTCGGGACCTAGTCCGCAAGTCGCCTCCGGCTCTGCCGGAGGCTTTAGTCGATGAGCCGTTCAAAGCGGCTTAAGCAGTGTTATCGGGGTCGGCATCGGAATCGGGAATCGCTATCGGCCTTTTACTTCCGATGTCCGATAGCGATTCCCGATTCCGATGCCGAACGTGGATGCTTTTTGAACGGTATAAACTTGAAATCGAGAATCGAGAATCTATGTATACGCGCGCTCTGCTGACGGATCTCTATGAATTGACGATGGCTGCAGCCTATCTCGAACAGGGAAAGGCGGCGGACACAGCCACATTTGATCTCTACTTCCGGCGCTCCCCTTTCAATGGCGGCTATGCCATTGCTGCGGGGCTGGAAGATGCCACCCGGGCCGTAATGGACATAAGGTTCAGCGACGATGATATCCAGTTTCTGCGTGCAATGAAATCATCTACCGGCGAGCCTTCGTTCCGGAGTGCATTTTTGCAGTACCTCAAAGGTTTCCGGTTCGGCGGTGACATCCGGGCGATTCCGGAAGGAACGGTTGTGTTCCCCAACGAGCCGATCCTGCAGGTAAGCGGCTCTATTGTCGAGTGCCAACTGGTCGAAACGATCCTTCTCTGTCACATCAATTTTCAAACTCTCGTCGCAACCAAGGCGGCCAGGATCTGGGAAGCGGCGAATCACAGCGCCGTGGTCGAGTTCGGTTTGCGCAGGGCTCAGGGACCGGATGGAGCCCTGAGCGCCTGCCGCGCCGCCTTCATTGGGGGTGTGGACGGCACATCGAACGTGCTCGGGGCTGCCTTGCTCCGGATGCCGGCGAAAGGAACCCACGCGCACAGCTGGATTCAATCCTTCGGCTCCGAAATTGAGGCTTTTCGCGCCTATGCGCGCTCTTTTCCCGATGAGTGCATTCTTCTCGTGGACACATACGACACGCTGAAAAGCGGCGTGCCGAACGCAATCCTGGTAGCGAAAGAACTGGAGCAGCAGGGACACCATCTCGTGGGCGTGCGGATCGACAGCGGAGACCTGGCATTCCTGAGTGCGAGAGCGCGGCAGATGTTCGACCAGGAGAATTTGCCGCATGTCAAAATCGTCGCGTCCAATGAACTCGACGAGTACATCATTGCGGACATTATCGCTCAGGGAGGGAAGGTGGACATCTGGGGTGTCGGCACCAATCTGGTGACGGGATCGGGTGCAGGCGGAGGCGCATTGGGCGGCGTCTATAAAATGGTGGAACACAACGGGAGGCCCAAAATCAAGCTGAGTGCCAATCCCGAGAAGATGACCAACCCGGGATTCAAAAAGATTGTGCGTTTTTATGATGAGGACGGCCTGATGGAAGCCGATGCCCTGGCCGCGGATTCCGAAGACCTCAACGGAAGCGGCATTCTCATCGTGGATCCGAACAACCCTTTACGTCGCAAGAAGCTCGATTCCGCCCAACGAGCAGAGCTTCTCGTTCCGGTCGTGGCCTCCGGAGAACTGGTCTATCGCTTCCCTTCCATTGACCTGATCCGGAGCCATCGGAAGGACGAGCTGGCCCGCCTTCACGAAAGCCACAAGCGTCTCCACAATCCGCACGAATACAAAGTCGGACTGACTCACAACCTCTGGCAGCAGAAGGAACAGATGATCAATCAAGCCACTGTGTAGTCGGCAGTCATTCGTCGGTCGTGCGGTGCCGGTTGTCGGAAAAGTATTTCAGCGTTGGTTGCTACCGGCTGCCGACTGCTTTGCCCGTCATGGGAACGAACCGAACGGGGATCGTGGAACGATGTTTGATTCCGGATTTTTCCTTCTTATACACCACTAATTCCTGTTCGTAGTGGCCAATTGGGGCAATCAGCAAGCCTCCGTCTCTTAATTGGTCCAGCAGCGGTTGGGGGACTTCTTCCGGCGCGGCCGTGACGATAATCCGGTCAAAAGGCGCTTGCTCCGGCCATCCCAGATAGCCATCGCCCACCCGAAAATGGATATTCCGATAACCCAGCCTGCTGATCACTGCGGCCGCTCGTTCCTGCAGGCGCGGCAGTATTTCTATGGTATAGACTTCGGGCACGATTTCCGCCAGGATGGCCGCCTGATATCCCGAACCGGTGCCGATCTCCAAAACACGCTCCGTCCCCTGCAGCTCCAGCGCCTGCGTCATATACGCCACGATGAATGGCTGGGAGATCGTCTGGCCCAATTCCAGCGGGAGAGCCCCGTCATCGTAAGCGGATCGGGAGAGTTCCGCTGGAATAAACTCGTGCCGCGGCACTTTAAGCATGGCGGCGAGCACTTTGGGATCCGAGATATCGCGGGCGCGCAGTTGATCGCGGACCATTTGCTCCCGCAGTCTTGTGAATTCCGCGGTCTCCGCAAGGGATATCGGAGATTGTTCTTTCTGTGTTGCCTGCTGTCCTTCCGTAGAACAACCTCCGTTGAATATCAAAAGACATGGATGAATGAGCAGAACGGCAAATAGCCTCAAGAAGGTCGGATTCATGGCACTCAAGGCCCTGGCTTCAGTGTACTGCTCCTATGGATTCAATTCAACCCGCGGCATCGGTCCAGCTATCAGCTGTCGGCGATCAGCAAAAGCATGTTGCCGAAAGCTGAAAACTGATGGCTGATAGCTAAGAAACCCAGGTCGTGCCTCAAGAACGCGCCAAGTGGTACACTTAGAGCAGGAGTAGAACATGTTTTTGGCGATCGATATTTGGCTGCTGCCGGCTATTTCCGCGGGAGCTTCTTCCTATCTCGTCTCTCTGGCGTGGGAGAAGATCCGCTACGACACTTCTCCAGCAGGACCGCTGGCCATACTTCTCGCGATCTTGAGTTTCCTGATGGGAGGAATCTGCGCTTACTACAGACAGCAGGTGATCGCGCCCACGGTGGAAAACAACATCATCATGGCATTTGTGGTCGGTGCCACTACAACTTATTTCTGGCTCCTCCTTCGAAAATACCTCCCCGGCTATAAAAACCGCGAGCGATAATAGTTGACGATCTGCATCCCTGGATCCCCAGGCTGCAACGGATCGGTCCAAAGCTCTCCACTGTCCGCTGGCGATTGCTGACAGCTGAGAGCTGAAAGCCCTTGGCTGAGTTGACAATTTCCTCTGTGATATAGCTGTTTGTGGAGAAAAAGCTGGTATTCTGAGGGACAAAAGTGGCGCGCGGGCCGCTGCGATCACGTGGTCCCCTCACCCGTGTTTGTTTAACCGAGCGCTTCTCCACCCAATCTCAACGTCCCGCGCATAAAAGTCTGCGGTTTCAATTCTGTTTCCGCATTCCGGTAATCTGGATTTTGGACTCAGCAATACTTATCGGCTCGGGCCGCGGATCATTTAGAAGCTTTTTTGTGCCGGGGGCGTCAACGGCTGCTAGGAGCCTGTCCGAGTAATAGGCTGTTGACTTGCGCCGATTGCGGTCTTTACAATGTTGCAACATATGCGAAAGGATATTCATATGCCGAGTGATCGCCGCAGAATATTGGAATTGGCGCTGGAGACCTTGGAACGCAAGAAGAAGCAGTTGGACGTGGAAATCGCGGACATCACACGCGAACTCAGGGGAGATCCCGCAAAGAAGGACCGTGCCCCCGCGAAAAATGCGAAGGCGAAGCGCGCTCGTTTTTCAAAGGAAGAAAGAGTTCGAAGATCTCAACGCATGAAAGCGTATTGGGATAACTGGCGCAAAAAGAAGTCCAAATAGTCCCGGATTTAGGGGTACGTGGGCGTGACGCCGGTCCCACTCGCGCATCCGCGGGGTCCAGCGCAGCCTGCAACTGACATGCATCGAGGACCTGGTGCTTTAACATGTCCTTTACCAAAAAACAATTGCTACCGGGAGAAAACCTTATCCTCCTCTCACGCCAGCATCCTCTCGTACTGTTCAAACCGGTTTTAGTAAACGCGATCGCCCTGGCGCTGTTGATAGGAATCTGCGTTTACTCTAGGCAACTGTGGTTTCTCGCCGTATATGCAGTCCCTCTTATCTATCTGATCGGAAAGGTCCTATCGTGGCGCAGGAAGGAATACATCCTGACGGATCGCCGAGTCGTCCTTCAGGAAGGCGTGCTCTCGATCTCCTCCTTCGACGCCTCACTGGACAAGATCAACAACGTGTATCACAACCAGAGCTTCCTGGGGCGGCTTCTGAATTACGGGGACGTCGGTTTGGAGACGGCAAGCGAAGCCGGGACCACAACATTTGAGATTCTCTCGCATCCGGTCAGGTTCAAGAACAGTATTGTGCGTCAAAGAGAATTGTACCGGATGGATTTTGCCGCGGCGGGCAGATCTCTTCCACCCGACATCCCCAAATTACTCGAGGACCTTGCCTCGCTGCGAGACCGAAACATCATCACAGAATCGGAGTTTCAGGAGAAAAAGAGATCTCTTCTCCAGAAAATCTGATCCAGCCCAACGGAAATAGCTTTCGGGAAATTAGCCGATGCGACGCACAATCATGATTTCGGGGATATGCCTGTTAGCTGCAGCCGTTGTCCTATCCTGGCTGCATCTACGGACAATGCGGTTCGACTTCCTGATCAGTCAGGCAGCCGCTCGTCACGGGATCGATTTTTATCTGGCGAAGTCGCTGATCTATGAAGAAAGCTGGTTCCGTCCCGAAAGCCGCGGGCCCGCAGGGGAATTGGGCCTCATGCAGATTACCCGGGCCGCGGCGGCTGATTTTGCCGCCAAAACAGGATTCCCCGAACATCGCGCCGAACAGCTGATTGAACCGGGGCTGAATGTCGAGATCGGCTGCTGGTATCTTCGGAATTCCCTGGAGCACTACAAGGACTCTCCCCATCCCGTGCTGTTTGCGCTCCTACGCTATAATGCAGGCGAATCCAGGGCCAATAACTGGCTGCGCCTCGCACTGGCCTCTCCTCCACCTCCCGGGGTTTCCCCTGAGCAGCATTACCTGTCCCTCGTAGACTACAAGAAAACGCGTGCCTACGTTACACGCATCCTGAAACGCTATCGCAGTCGCAATTTCCTGTTCTAAGAAGACTCTCGATTCTCGATTCCAGACATGACGCCCTTTAGTCGAGAATTGGGAGTCTGAAATTGAGAATCTGGAATTCGCGCAGCGATATTGACAACAGTTATACTCACGCTTAGTATAAGTGCATTGGCCCGGAAGGCGGGCCAGTTTTTTAGAACCTATATATGCTCATAATGAGCATAAGTAAGGAGTGCCTGTGGCGGTGGATTTATTGGAATTGTCTTCGGAGCAGATTATTCCGGAACTGACTCCTCAGGTACTGGAAGAAACCGCGGCCGTGTATCAACGAGTGCGTCACATAATCCCGGAAATCGAGTGGCCCGTCCATGCCCCGTATATTGCCGCCATCCGGAAGCTCAAGCTGGAGCGAAAAGCCATCATCCTGGCGCACAACTACCAGACGCCCGAAATTTATCATGGAGTTGCCGACCTGACCGGTGACTCCCTCGCCCTGGCGCGTGAGGCGACCAAAGCCGACGCGGAAGTGATCGTGATGTGCGGCGTCCACTTTATGGCTGAAACGGCAAAGCTGATGAACGCGTCCAAAACGGTGCTCATCCCTGACCTGGAGGCCGGGTGTTCCCTGGCCGCCTCCATCAAGGCTGAGGACGTACGGCAGCTTCGCAGCCAATACCCCGGCGTCCCTGTTGTGACCTATGTCAATACATCCGCCGAAGTCAAAGCCGAATCGGACATCTGCTGCACATCGGCCAACGCGCTCGCCGTTGTGGAGTCGCTGGATTCCGACCGCGTCATCTTTCTGCCGGACGAGTTCCTCGGCCGCTACGTCGCGAGCCGGACCAAAAAAGAAATCATACTCTGGAAAGGCCATTGCGAAGTCCACGAGAAGTTCACCGCCAACGACCTCCGCGCCTACCGTGAAAACTTCGACGGCATCGTGATTCTTGCCCACCCGGAGTGCCCTCCCGATGTGCTGGCCGAAGCCGATTACGTCGGATCGACAGCCGGCATGATCCAGGAGGTCGCCGAACACAGACCGCGGCGCGTGCTCATGGTCACGGAATGCTCCATGAGCGACAACGTCGCCGTGGAGTTTCCCGAAATCGAGTTCATCCGTCCCTGCAATCTCTGCCCGCACATGAAACTTATAACGCTGCCCAAGATTCTGGATTCCCTTCGGTCGATGAAACACGTAGTGGAAGTGGATCCCACGATTGCCGGCCGCGCGCGCGAAGCGGTGCGGCGAATGCTGGAACTTAACCCGAAAAAAGCCCGCTGATATGCCGAACCATTCCCCCAATACGACAGAGCTAGTTCCGCTTTACCCGTTTCTGTATGAAGAGACTGTGCGCCGGGCGCTGTTCGAAGACTTCGGCGGCAGAGGCGATGTCACAACGGATGCCGTCGTCGCCCCGGACGATCGGGCAACCGCGCGCATCGTGGCGCGAGCGCCGGGTCGCATCGCGGGCATCGAGGTTGCCGGCTTCGCATTTCGCTGCCTCGATTCCGGCTTGAAATACGGGGCTCGCGTGAGAGACGGGAAGGACGCGGCTGCAGGCGAAACCCTGGCTGTCGTCCAGGGAGCCGCAAGACCTATTCTTTCGGCCGAACGGACTGCCTTGAATTTTCTCGCCGGCTTGTCCGGTATCGCGACCGCTACCCGCGACATCGCCGCCCTGATTGCCGCATACTCCGCGCGCGTAGTTTGCACAAGAAAAACGACCCCCGGTCTTCGCGTCCTGGAAAAATACGCCGTGCGTGCCGGTGGCGGCTCGAATCACCGTTTTGGACTCGACGATGCCCTGCTGATCAAAGACAACCACATCGTCGTTGCCGGCGGAGTGTCCGAGGCTATTCAGCGGGCTCGCCACCATGCGGGGCACATGGCGAAAATCGAGGTGGAAGTCGACACGCTCGAACAGTTGGAAACCGCATTAAGAGAAGAGATCGATGCTGTCCTGCTCGACAACATGCCGGTGCCTGTGCTGGCAGAGGCCGTGCGTATGGTGAACAAGAGAGTCATTACGGAAGCCTCCGGCGGCATATCCGCCCAGACCGCGGAAGCGGTTGCCGCAACCGGCGTCGATTTTATCTCCATCGGCTGGATCACGCACAGTGCTCCTGCCCTCGACCTGTCGCTCGATTTTGCGTTCGAATTGTAGCGAAAAACCGGCTGTCGACTACACTCCCCGCCTGGCAGCAAAGAAGGCCTTCAATATCGACCCGCACTCCTCTTCGAGGATCCCCGGCATCAGGCGGATCTTGTGGTTCAACTGGCTGCTGTCCGCCAGCTGAAAACAGGATGCGACGGCTCCTGCCTTTGGATCCGCGGCCCCGTAAATCAACTCCTCGACTCTCGCGTGAATCATGGCTCCGACGCACATGATGCAGGGCTCAACCGTCACGATCAGCACGGATCCCGGGAGCCGGTAGTTCGAGCAGCATCGGCTTCCTTGTCGCAGCGCAAGGATCTCTGCGTGAGCGGTCGGATCCTTCGTTTGTATCGGGCTATTGTGTCCGCGGCCGATGACCTTCCCATCCAACAGCAGTATTGCCCCGACAGGCACTTCCCCTTCCGATTCCGCCCTGCGCGCCTCTCCTAACGCCTCACGCATCCAACATTCCGCGGTGGCCAGATCCATCAAAGCCTCACAAAAGCAGCCGGCAGCTGTCAGCTTTTTGCTGATGGCTGAAAGCTGACACCTTGAAATCTATACATGGCCGGTTCGCGCCGGCTGAAGTACAATTTATGCCATGCAAAGGTCACGATCGCTCATTTCGGTCCTTAAACTTCTGTTTACCATACTTCTTCTATTCTTGGTTTTCCAATCTATTGATATTTCCAAAACCAGCAGCGATCTGAGCGGGTTCAAATGGAAGTCGCTGGTTCTTCTTCTGGTTGTCTGCTGGCTGGGACAACTGTTGTGCTCGGAACGCTGGCGCATTCTTGCCGCGGCGCTGAAAATGCAGGGCAGCTATCGCAGTTTCGTCCAGATGTACTTTGCCGGCATGTTTTTCAACATTGGGCTGCCGTCCCTGATCGGGGGCGACGCAGTAAAAGCCTACATCGTAAGCAGGAAAAACGGCAAACCGTTGTATGTGGGTCTGGCTTCCGTTCTGCAGGACAGGGCAGCAGGATTGATCACGTTGCTCCTTTACGGAACCATCGCGATCATCCTGACGCCGCTTTCATGGAGGGGACTCCCCCTTTGGGTTGTGTATCTTGCTGCCTGGATTGGCGTTGTCCTCGCACTGGGGCTTGTGTTAAAGGGCGAGCGGCTTTACAGCCGGTTTCTCATTCCCGGAAGCCGCACATTGCTGCAGAAAGTGCTGAACATGATCGCGGATTTTCACCAGGCCCTGGGAAATTGCGACATTCAAAAAGGCGCTCTATTACGCGTAGCGCTGTATTCATTCATCAACTCAGCCCTGGTCCTTTGGATCTTCCGGCAGGTGACGATCGCCGCCGGACACGAGGTTTCCATCGTGTCGTTTTCGGCGCTCTATCCTCTGGTCACCCTTGCCACGATGCTTCCTGTAACGCTCAGCGGACTTGGAGTCCGCGAATGGTTTTATGTTGAGGCATTATCGTTGCTGGGAGTCCCCAGAAATGTGGGGCTTTGCATTTCGCTTGCCACGTCGGCCCTCCTCCTGTTATGCAACCTGGCTGGAGCGGTTGTTTTGCCGTGCATTCCATCGGAATTGCGGCATCGGGCGAATCTCATCGAGGAAAATGCGGACAACCCGGGGAAAATGATGAATGACGAAACTAAACCTCTGGTGCGAAAGGGGTAGTGTGGCGTACAAAGGGATATTTAGTCAGGAGGACGTCGAATTTCGCAGCAGAATGATGTAAGCTACAACGACAGGTCCATTATGAATAATTCAAGTGAAGAACGTTTAAAGATTGCAGTGTTTGTTGATTTCGACAATATCGCCATCGGAGTGAAGCAGTCTCTCAGCCGCAATTTTGATATCGGCACGGTACTGGAAGCCATCAAGGAAAAGGGGCAGGTCATTTCCAAAATCGCTTACGGGGATTGGAAGCGTGCGGAGGACTACAGCCGGGCGATGACGCAGCATGCGGTGCAGATGGTGCAGCGCAATCTCACTCCGGGCGGCGACAAGAACGGGGCGGACATCGCTCTGGCGCTGGATGCCCTGGAAATGGTTTTTACGAGAAGCCACATCAACGCTTTCGTAATCGTGGGCGGAGACAGCGATTTCATCGCTCTCGTGGAAAAACTCAAGCAGTTCGACAAAACCGTCTTTGTGGTCGGCGGGCGCGCATTCACAAGCGTCATTCTGCAGAAAAACTGCCATGAGTTTATTTCGTACGAAAACCTCGTGGGCATTCAGACCGGATCCAGAAGAACCTCCGGCAAAACTCAGACCTCCAGCACTGCGTCGCTGGAAAGCGCCTTGCCGCTGATCCGCCGGGCACTGAAGATTCTTTCCGATCGAGAGGTGTCCCCGCAACTCGGGCTTTTGAAGAGCACGCTCCTTCAGCTCGATTCCACATTTTCCGAGCGCAATTATGGTGTGAGCAGTTTTCGGGACTTCATCCAGAAGCTTTCCAATGCCAGCTATATCACGCTCAAACAAGTGGACCGGAGCCTGCTCGTTGAGCTGAAGGAGTCACAGGAAGAAAGCAAGGTCGAGGCCCAGGAATTTACGGCAGCGGCTCCTGAAGGCGTTCCGGAAATTCCCTTTGCACCCGAGCAGCCGACGGTGGTTGCCCCGGCATCGGAGGCCACGCGTATCCTGGAAGAACTTCTGCGCGAATCGAAGATCCGGCCGCATTGGCCGATGTACCTCCGAACCTTCAAGCAGTATCTGCGGTCCCTTCAGCCTCCCTTCGACGAGCGCCAGTGCGGCATCACAAGCACCTATGACCTCGTACGTCAGCTGAGCCGCGACGGATTGCTGCGCGTCGAGCGAAACAGGCAAGGCATCCTGCGCATCTTCCCCGCAGAGAGATTCCCCAGGCCGGTCCAGGAACAGCCGGTGGAAGCGCCTATCCCTGCAGAAACGGCCGAATTCACGGCGCCTGTCTCCGAGCCGGAGATTTCCTCTCGGAGACGCGAGCCCGAACTCGAACCCGAAGCGACCCAGGAAGCAGCTACTACACTCACGGAGACGCTGCCGGAACCGGCCGAATCCTTGTTCACCCCGGAAGAGGAACCTGCGACACCGGTCGAGGAGGCCGAAGGAAAGCCGGCCCAAAAGCCAAAGGCCAAACCGAGGAAGAAGACATCCTATCCAAGGTCCGCCAAGGCAAGAGGAGAAACACGGAAATCAAAATCCGCGAAGGAGAAGTCAAAGGAAGCCGGACCCGCCAGAACAGCCTGATGCCGGGCGCGTCCATCGCAGGGAGTATGACATTTGCGCGAGTTGCAGCCGCAGAACTTCAGGGGGTATAGCATGCTCTTGCAGAGGCTTTCTCAAAAAGGTTCCAGTTTTATAGCGTTCTTTATAGCGCTCGTGTTCTTGGTGCTCGCATTATTGGACGTCCGGTACCGCTATTTTTTCTTTTGCGTTGCGGCCCTGGGCCTTATCTATGGATACCGGCAATTCAAAAGGCGCGATACTCCTTTTGAACGGCACGAGCGCGAACTCCGCCGCAAGACTATGTAGCATCCAACACTATTCCCCGGCCTTCGAAATCGGCGTCCAGGGAACCGCCGGCGTCCCGGCCTAATGCCGCATATTTTTTTCTGTAAATTTCCAACAAAATGAGCGCCTTTGCCAAACCTCTTTATCTTAAGCTCTGTGTGAAGCCGGGGATGGCGGCGCTCACAGGGCAGTTGCACAGGCGTGTGAATGCAAAAAAAGGGCGGCTAAAAAGCCGCCCTTATTTGAACTTGAGACTGGGGATGACTGCTTCTACTTGCTGCGCTTGTTGACGATGACCATCATGTCTTTGGCACCCTGGATCTTATCCGCATCCTTGCCAACTTCCAGGTATTTGTTCAGCAGCTCTTTCGTGCGGCCGTCCTTTGACTTGCCGTCCATGTAATACAGCTGGCCCAGATCGAAATAGACATCTGCATTCGCCGGGTCAATCTTGATGACTTTTTCCAGGGCGGCGATCGCAAAATTCGGTTCTTTGTTCTTCCAGGTTTTCGCCAAGTCGAGCAGGGTTTGTTCAGAGGACGCCACGGCTTTCGGATCGGTCAGCACGTTGATGGCATCGTCATACTTCTTGGAGTCGATATAGAATTGCGCAAAAGCATCCCGGTAGTTGCCGATTTTATCGGCCGGGGCGAGCTCCATCGACTTTTTAAACGCCGCGACAGCCGCGTCCGGCTGATTCAGCTTTGCCTGCGCCTTCCCTATCCGCATCAGCAGCGGAGCCTGCCGATCTTCCTTGATCATGCTATTTGCTTCTTCGTACTTCTTAAGAGCTCCTGCGGCGTCGCCGCCGTCCAGCATCTTGTCGCCCTCGAGCATGAGCGCCTGAGCATTTTCGAGCGCCGCTGATTCTTTTCTCGCGGCGATCTTGCTTTTCAATTCCGTGAAAGATTTTTCACCTGGCTTAAGCTGGATTGCCTTATCTACCATTGCCGTGGCTTCGTCAAATTTGTTTGTATACGTCCGAGCAATCGCCATGTTGTAATAAAGGTCAGGATTATTGGGATCATCCTTCATGGCGTCGGTGAAAATTTTTATGGCGAGATCCCAGTTCTTCTGCCTGAGGGCCTGCTCTCCCCGATAGGTGGGCATCTGACTTAAAAGCTGCTTGGCGTTGCGCGAAATGAGCTCATATTGATTCGGATTGGAAGCAGCGGCAGACGGCAGGGTCTTCAGTGCATCCGCAACTTTTTGTGCCTGATTCAGCAGCTCGACGGCTTTGTCGAATTTGCCTTCCGACACGTTTGTCACGCCGAACCAATAGAGCGCCTGCGGACTGGACGGAGTGATCTGGAGCGATTGAGTGAAGAGTTTTTCCGCTTCTTCGTACTTGCTTTGTTTGGCCGTATCCACTCCCTCTTGGACCAATTGGGCCGCGCGTTTTTCTTCTGCAGGATCCTCAAAATAAAGCTTCTTGTCGGCACCTGAGGCAAGGTTGAGGGTGACGGATTCGGTGTTCCCCTTCAGTACCGCAAATTCGTACAGGGCCGGGACAAAACCATCCTTGCGGGCAATCACGCGATAGACACCATCTTCAATCTTCGCGAACTCGGCGATGCCCTGCGCGTCGGATTTCTTGTCCTTCGCCTTCTGATTCGCCATGTTCATAATAATGACTTTTGCATTCTGGCTGGCGGCTCCCGATTGATCCAGGCACTTTACCTGCAGCGTGCCGTCGGCGTATATAGGCAGCGCAAAAAACAGAACGAAAAGAGCGGCGATACAAACAAAAATATATTTGGAACTGTTCATTTTCATGGTGATCTCAAAATTTGGATGTTGAAAAAGCAAAATCTCCCCTCAAAGCGAACTTATGAATTTACACGCAAGGGGTCTATCTTGCAACAAATTCTCGCTGACGGTCGATAGCCGACAGGCGGCAATTATGGGATTCTCACAACCAGCTTTGCCGTTCCCGTATTGCCGTCCCGGTCGCTGGCGCGAAGTCCGATCAGGTGTTCCCCAACGGACAGTTCCGGGGTCAGGATCTTGTATTCCTCCTGTGCGGAATCCGCTATCCCGTCCACAGGGAAAATCAGGTGCCACTCTCCCCCGTCGATTGAGAACTCCGCCGTGGCGATCTGCCCTGTCAACACTCGCGCCCGAAACTGCACTTCCACTTTTTTGCCGCTGACCTTGCTGGCGGCTATCTCGATCTGCGGAACGGCGTTGACAATTACAAACGGATCCGAGATCAGTTCGCCGACCAGAAACTTATCATAGGGATTCGAGGGAGCGTCGCTCGCCACTACCTTCAGCCTATAGGAACCTTCGGGGAGAGATGCCGTGTTCAGAGTGTAAAATGTGTCGCTCAGATTCTTCTCCAGCAACTTCCACTCGGATTCGCCTTCGCCTCTGAAATACAGCGAGTACTCCAGCGAATCATCGTTTCCATCCGTTGCCTTCCACGTGAAGGACTGGGCTCCGGGCTGCAGCGCCTGGCGGGGAGGGAGCGGTTGCCGGTCTCTCCCGTGCTCCCGCGGCGCGTTGAGCGAGCGGCCGTCCGGCGCGGTCGCCTGGGTAATGATGCTGATGCCGCTTGCGGCAAGCGACGGTTGCTTTTGAAGCTCCATGCCAAATGGCAGCACATCGATGCTGAGGACCTGGGGCCTCAAATTCTGCTGCAAATACGCGATCTGGACACGATCCAGCGCATCCGAGGATGGGGCCAGGTTTGCGCCGGAACCAGTCTTGAAGGAAGCGCGCCACTGCAAATATCGCGCGCGCGGGCTTGTGATCTGCTGGCCGGGTGCGGCATACGGTCCGCTCCAGTCGCTCCAGGAACTGTCCGGCTTGCCCGTATTTCCCGCCCGGGTGGAAAGCTCCACGGATGCGCCACCCGGATTAGCGACGTGCCACGAAATTTTCCCCCAGGATGCAACCGTTTTGGCATCGAGTGTTGCGGACTCGAAAATCCCGGAGGAAGCCGGCGTTGTTCCCAGCTTATACACTTTCCCGCGATTGCTGCCGCCGAGATAAATCGCATCTCCGGCCGGCAGCAGCTGCGTGAGCTCCTCTTCCGGAAAATCCGAAATCACACTCACCTGCCTTTCATTGTTGACGGACAGAAGACGGCCTTTGGGTCCCGTTGCCAGCAGCAGTGTTCCATCATCCCGAACGGACGCGCCGAAAACCATCTGTTCGCCGGAGCTATAGACCGTCTCCGTGCTTCCATCCTTGGAGATTGCGTAAACGGCCGATTTGAGGCCGGAGGATTCTTTTTCGCCGCCCGGCGCCGCCACAATCTTGGAATTCCTGGATTTTTCCGCCGCACTGCCTGCGGAATCGACGACAACCGTCGTGACGGTAACGGATGCGCTCGTCACCGAGGGGGTATCCTGTTTTGGGGCGGTCGTGGCGCCTGTGCTTTTCGTGGAAGAAGCGACGGCATAAATCGTGCCGAAGCGGTCACGGGCGATCGCGTGCACTTCTTCGAGCGGAGTATCCATCAACGTGAACCCCTTCCCATCGGGAGTGATTTGGACAATGAGTCCGGCCGGCGATGTCCCCGCGAGGAGATTGTTGTTGCTGTCCCGCAGAAAGCTGACCACGTGATTATCGCTGCAGGTATAGAAAACTGATTTCTTACCTCCCTTATCCACCTTATAGATGACGCCACTGGCGCCCGTGCCTACATAGAGATTGCCGGCGCTGTCGAAATTCATGGCCCAGATATACTTGCTTTCGGGATTGCAGAACTCCGTCCACTGCGTTGCGCTCGTTACTTTGTAGACTTTCCCGTCCGGCGAAGTGCCGACATACAGTGTGTCGGAGCTGTCCAGGGCCAGGGCAAAATCGTTCAACTCTTTTGACTGAAAGTAGAGACTCCCCTTCCCTTGCGGATCGATCTTGAAAACCTTCCCTTCATCCCCCGTCCCGACGTAGAGGTTGCCCGCCTTATCGCGTACCATCGAAAAGATGTAGGGTTGGCCGGTGTCATAGATCAGGTCATACGCCGGCGCGACAGACAGCTTGCCGTCGGAAGAAAGCGATAATTGCTTAAAACTGCCCTTGATCAGATCTTCCTGCGTAAAATTCTCCCAGAATTGGGGGGTGACCGCCAAAGCCGCGATAGAAAAGGCGAGCAAAACAACCAGTATGATCAATCCTCGATGTCGCATAGCAACTCCGGAAAATCAACAATCCTTTGGAGTGCGGCCGCTTGCTGCCGCTTTCAAAGATTAGAGTTTCCAGTTCCCGGTTTTTCAGTCGAAATCAGATGGGAACCCTGACCAGCGGCAGCAAGCGGCCGCATCTTCAAAAACTACGGTATCACAACGAGCTTAAGGGCTTTCGCGCCGGAAACCATATATTCCGTACCGTCCATCTCATATTCCATCAACGTAGACGTGCGAATCGGTGTGACCGCACCTACTTTGCGCTCCGATTTCAGTATCGCGAGAACGGATGGAGGCAACCCGGGCAAACCTTCTCCTTTGACAATCGCGCCCGGCTCCTGGCGATAAAATCTCATATACAGGTGATCGTTCCTGCGCAGGTTATTGATGAATTTGATGAGCTGCGAGAGGTCGCGCGGAATGAGATTTTCCCCTTCTTCTTTTTCATCAATCGCCATCAGCGTCGAGCCGTCCGCCACGAGCATCATCAACGGGCCCGGAGAAGCGTTGGCCGGAATCGTCACCGGGTAGGTATCCTGGGCAATGTCCCCGTTCATTTTCTTATAAGCAACTTCCAGCTCCAGGGATTCCCCGGCCTTCACCTCGGTTCTGGGCAATCGGATGGAATCCAGAAGCGCAGCCTGGTCTTCTTCGCGAGCCGAAACATCCAAATTGATCTCTTGCATTTCCAGGTTGCCGTAACCCGGCGACATCAGGTAGTTCACGGGAACGGCGACGGAAAGAGCAGCTGCATTCGGCGCATCGTTGTCGGACGAAAAACCGTTCTCGATTTCGACCGTCTGCTCGTTTTTGATGCGGATCTTCCCTTGGACTTTCAGCGTGATCGTGCCCTGAGCCCGCTCCAAAGTAACGAGAGTATTATAGACGGTGGCGTTCACAAGCAGCGGCGTCAGGTACGGATCGCTCACGACCTCAAACTTGAATTCCTTTTTTGTCCCCCTGCTCGTCGTAAGCGTGATACGCAGCGGCACCATTTTCGGCTTTGCGCCCAGGATGCCATAGATGCCCACGCCCCGGTCCTGGCGGATCGTCCCCGCCTGCTCCCCTATTTCCAATATCTTAAAAGAGCTTTCGAGGCTCGGAACGACCATGAGCGCGCGGGCTTTGTGAATGGGTAATTCGGTAAAACCAAGTTCGAGCATGCTGTGACCGAATGCATATAGCCGGTCGCCATCGACATAGGTGACCGTGCCTCCGGCCGATACTTCGAGATCTCCGCGTACGAGAGGGACGACGATGTTGGACCCCGCTTCAAGCGGTGCGTTTTCAGGAGCCTTTGTCTCCGCCCCGATGCTCGCGGAGCCGATTCCTCCCGCCCCCTGCAAAAGCGACAATCCCATGGAGCGAAACCGCGGCCCGAACATTCGCAGCGTTTCATTGTGAAATCCCGCAAGACTCAAGGGCGTCGCAATGGGAGCGAGCGAGTGCCCTTTGAAATTCGCCAGCATCGGCTGCTGTTTGACGTCGTCGGAAGAGACGGCCATGCTTTCTGCCACGTCCGGGTTCATGGATGAAGGAAGCGGATACTTCCAAGACATGTTGCTCTTGAGGAGAATTTTTCCGGAAGCCGGATTGGGGCTCTCGTTAAAGGCATCCACCATCTGGGTGATTGGTGTGATTCCTCCAATTGCCTCTTTGGTGAAGGTAAACGAATACGCGACGGCTCCCAGCAGCTTTCCTTCGATAAATACGGGGCTGCCGCTCATGCCTTCGAATATTCCGGTTTTTTCCAGAAGGCTGCCGCTGAACCGCGCAAGAACCATCGACACGCCGGGATTTACGCCATGTAAAACACCGAGGATTTCCACCTGGAATTCTTCAGGCCTGGATCCCTGGACACAGGTTCTTCCCACACCCTTCATCCCCGGCTTGAGATCCTCGATTTTGAAAAAATCCGTTTTTGCGAGAGCCTGTGAAAAGAAAATCAGCAGTAGCGCTGCAGCGGCGGAAGCCAGCCGCATCCATCGTTTTGTCATGTCCGTCCTTCCAAAAGCATTAAGTATAACAGAATTGCGAATGACGAATCGCGAATGACGAAAGAAAAAACCGGGGATTTGAAGCTGCTTCCAAGATTCCAGGACTTCAGCACATACCGGCCCCGTCTTTTCTATCATCATTCGTGATTCGTCATTCGATTTCGGCTTGATCTTCCAGCATTACATGGCCTAACTTCTTTGCATGTCTCGAAACGACGTATGCGCCGTAATCCTGGCAGGAGGCCAGAGCCGGCGAATGGGATTCAATAAAGCACTCATCGATGTCGATGGCCGTCCGATCATCAGCATCCTGATAGATCAGGTCCGTAAATTGACAAACCGAATTCTCATATCGTCAAACGACGATTCCAGCTATCGGTTCCTCAATTTTCCGGTCGTACCGGACCGATTCGCAGGGTGCGGTCCCCTGGCAGGTCTTCATGCAGCGATGCGGTCGAACGAATGCTCCCTCTACGTCGTCCTCGCATGCGATTTGCCAAACCTGCAGGCTCGATTGTTGCGCAGTCTCCTTTCCCTCGCCGAAGGATTCGACGCGGTGATTCCGCAGACCCGCGACGGAGTCGCCCACCCTCTCTGCGCCGTGTATCGCCGAACATGCCTCCCCGCGATAGAGAAAGCCCTGGAAAATGGGACCAACAAATTCATTGAAACCTTCCTGGACAGCACCCTTGCGGTGAGGTGGGTCGGTCCAGATGAGGGCGTTTATTCGCAGTCCGAACTGGCTAATATCAACACTCCAGAGGACTTGCAAAGTCTCAGAAGCCGTAGGCTCCTCGATCCCCTTTAAACTCAATATATAGTAGTCAATCCGCAAAAGACCCCACTATGTTGTGATTTTTCTTGGCCACCCCAAACGGCATGTGCTATAGTGCCCTCGTAATTCGAGGGGCAGGGAAAAGGCCCCCAAAGGCCATAAAAACAAGGGAACAGAAGCCCGGAGACAGCAGGCAGAATCCCGAGCGTGTAGGGGTTCTCAAGCTCAGCACGACAATGAGCGATGTTGGACGGAGAGCCATGCTGTGGATGAGTGCCAATTCTGGCTCCCTGTTCGGCAAATTGGGGGAATTTGCGAATAGAGTCTCCTGGTCGGCATCATTGGTGCAGCGGGGTTGAGATCTTGACGAAAAAGAATTCCTTCGCGAAAAGTCAGTTGAGGAGGTTTTTCAGAACGGTCTTTCCCGCGATCGCGATCCTGCTCGTGGGATTGTTCGTAATTTTCACCGTTTTTGTTTATAAAATCTCCTATCCTGGGGCGATCCCTGAATCCGTCAACCCCTCGCATTATCTGCTGCCTTCGCTGGATCTTGCAACGCCGGCGGACAACGGCGACATTATCTATGGCTGGTGGATTCCCGGGCTTAAAGGCGCGCCTATCATCATCCTTGCACCGGGATATGGGATGAGCCGGTCCGACGGGCTGAGCATGGCCGTCGGATTGCACAACGACGGCTTCAACCTTTATTTGTATGACCAGCGCGGCAGCGGCAGTTCTCCGCGGGGAGCGAGCACGTTGGGCTTGAGCGAAACCGAGGATATGCTGACGGTGGTGCGCTTCCTTCGCGACCGCCCCGATGTCAATCGAGAGCGGATCGGAATCTGGGGAGTGGATATCAGCGGACTCGCTGCCTTGAAGGCGGCCGCTGTTTTTGGCGAAATCCGCGCAATCGCCGCCGACAGTGTGTTCCAGTCTCCCAACGACTTTCTGTCCTACAGAATCGAGGAAGAATTCGGGCTGGATAACCGCCTGCTGCAGTTCGGATGCTACCAAGTGTTCCGGCTGTTTCACATTCGCAGCAGTTTCTCGACCGACGAAAAGATCCCCCTGCGGGCGCTTTCCGACCGCAATATTTTATTCATCAAAGGAGACAATCGCAGACGGTTGGGATCTTTGACCACGGAAATTTATGACGCGGTGCTGCCTCAAAAGGAATTGATCTCGTTCAAGGCGGCGCGGATCCACTCCATGAGCGGAGAGGACCTCAAAAATTACGACCGGCAGGTAGTCAACTTCTTTCATTTGAATTTGAGGTAAAGAGCCTAAATTCGCCTTTTCCCAACGGGTATACACGGCAATGAACCAAATAAAGAAACTGGAGCTAGTCGGATTTAAATCTTTCTGCGATCGCACGCACATTCCCTTCAATGAAGGGGTCACCGCGATCGTCGGGCCGAATGGTTGCGGCAAAAGCAATATCGCAGATGCCATCAGTTGGGTTGTCGGGGAGCAAAGCGCCAAGTCGCTGCGCACCGACAAGATGGAGGGGGTAATTTTCAACGGGACGCAAGCCCGCAAGCCCACCGGTTTCGCAGAGGTTGTGTTGACCCTGTCCCTGTCAAATCCGATCGAAATCCCGGGTGTGCCGGATCTGAATGCGGAAGAGTTCACCGTCGGAAGACGCCTCTATCGTTCGGGAGACAGCGAATACTATCTGGACGGACGCCGCTGCCGTCTCAAAGACATCCAGGCCCTCTTCGAGGGAACCGGCCTCGGGCCGAATTCCTACGCCATTCTCGAACAGGGCCGAATCGGCCAGATTCTCAGCTCCAAACCGGCGGAACGCCGCGCTCTCATCGAGGAAGCCGCCCGGATCACTCTTTTCAAGAGTCGCCGCTATTCCGCGGAAATGAAACTCGAACAGGCGCAACAAAACCTGGTGCGGGCGCAGGACATCATCCGCGAGGTTGTCCGGCAGCTGAATTCGCTGCGCAGGCAGGCAGCGAAGGCGCGTCGCTACGGGCGGTTGCGTGATGAACTGCGCGCCGTTCAGCGGCTCAAGATCGGGATGGAGGAGCGGCAGATCCGCGCAAGATTGACCGAGTGTTCGGACCGCTTTATTCAAGCGCAGGAACAGGAACATGCGATCCTGGCGGAACTTGCGGCAATGGAACATTCCCGCGAGAACGCGCGCAAAGCCTGCGATTCCTGCGAGGAAGCGGTCAATCAGACGCGTGAGAAGCTGTCCAGCCTGAAAACCGACGCCGGCAACGCCCAGAATATGCTGGAAAATCAGGAAACCCAGAAACTGGGCCTGATCGCCCGTTCCGGAGAACTCGATCGGGAGCTGAAGGCCATCGAGGAGCGAGGACAACTCGTCCAGCATGAAATAGAGCGCCTCACCAATTCGTCGCATGCTCTCGGCAGCGAAATCGCGATTGAACAGCAATCTCTGGAATCCGAGCGGGCCAAGAGCGACGTATTGCAGGACGCAATCGGGGATACGGAAACCAAGATCGACGACCTGCGCTCCTTCCTTCTGACGGGCGCGGGTCGGCTGTCTGACTTGAAAAATCTGCAGGCCCGGTGCATGGAGGGCCTCGACCGCATTTCGGCCCGTGCCAGCCGGCTGGAAAACGAGAGCCAGGTGAAGTTCCGGGAGCGCGGCGACCTGATTGCGCAACTGGACAAGGTTCGGAGCGAGTACGGACAGAAGGCGCAACGCCAGAAGGAAGTTGCATCCAGCGTCGACGAGCTTGAAGCGACGGCGGCGCGGCTCGCCACAACCATCGACCGGGTATCGGAAGACCTGACCGTACAGGTCAACGAGCACAGCCTGATGCAGCACCGCTACTCGTCGCTCGAAGAGGTCGAGCGGCGGCGCAGCAACTATTCCGAAGGCGTGCAAAAATACCTATCGACGCGGATCCCGGGCGAAGAACTCCTCCCGGCCAAAACCCTGGCGGATCACATCGAGACCGATCCCGCCTACGAGGCCGCGATGGAGGATTATCTGAACGATCCGCTGCAGTACATCATCGTGGACGACCGCGACGACGCGGTACACGGCGTGGAGCGCCTCAAGCGCATCGGGGCCGGCAAGTGCACCTTCATGACGCTCCGCAACGGCCACAGCCGTCACTCGTTCGAGGAAAGGCCCCGCCTGAGCGGCGACGGCGTTGTCGGATATCTAGACGACCTGCTGCACATGAGCGAAGACGTTAAGGCCGCATTCGAAAGAGCGCTGCCGGAGTTCGCCTCCACCATCATGGTCTCGGACCTCAATACGGCGTTTCGGGTCGGGGAAAGCACGCCGGGCGCGAGTTTCCTGACTCTCTCGGGAGAATCTTATTCGACGCGCGGAACTTTGTCGGCGGTCGGCGAGCGGAAATCGATGGCCGGCTTCCTTGCATTGAAACGTGAAAAACGCGAGCTGGAGAGGAAGCTGAGTGCCTTGGGCGACAAGATCCAGGCCACGCGCGAAGAGCTTGCCCGATTAAAACACGAGCAGGCCGTTGTCGCGGAATCCTTGAAAGCCCTCAGCGCGGAAGCGCGCAAGCTGGAAGTGGATACGGCGCTCACGGCGCATGAAATGGCGAAGCTGCAGGGGGAAATTGAAAAGATAGGGCAGGAGGAAAGCGTCGCGAACACCGAGCTGGAGCAGCTGAAATCCGAAAAACAGGATTTTGAAGCCAAGCTGGAGCAGGCCGCCGCTCAAATCGGGGAAATTGAAAAGCGTAGCGGAACGGGATCGGAAGAATTGGCGGAATTGAATGCCCGCCTCCAGTCGCTGCGCACGGAGAGCGCGGAGCATTCGAAACAGCTCGGGACGCTGCTTTCGGCTCACGCCGTGAAGCAGGAACGCCGTTCCGCGATGGAGACCGATCTGAAACGGCTCGCCGCGGAGTTGGACGATGTCCACAACCGCAACAAGGTCAACCGTTCGGAAGCCGCTTCCGCGGTCGAGCGGATCGCGGAACTCGAAATCGTGCAGCAGGAAGTGCGGGTGCGGATCGAGGACTGCAACCGGGCAATCCAGGAGACCGCTGCGGCGCTCGAGGAACGGCTGCGCGAACTCAGCGCGGAGCGCACATCGCTGGCATCCTTCGAGGAAAAGTTGCGCCACCTGCATGGCAGCCGCGAGGAAGCCATGAACGTGCGCAGCAAAATCGAAATCGAAAAAACGCGCCTGGAAAGCGATTTCGAGCACCTGGAACGCAGCTGCCAGGAGGAGTTCCGCATGTCCATCGCGGAGACCGTGACCGACATTCCGGATACAGAGTGGCAACGGGAGTATGACGAGGTTTCCCAATCGCATGACCGGCTGCGCGAGGTGATCGAAAACTTCGGCGCGATCAACATGCGCGCCCTGGAGGAATACAAGGAACTCGATCAGCGCTATCAATTCCTGAACGGGCAGAGGCTTGATATCGAAAAATCGATCGCCGACACGCAGAAAGCCATCCTGGAAATCAACCGCCGGTCCGTCGAGCAATTCCAGGAAGCTTTCGACGCGATCCGCAAGAATTTCCAGGAGACGTTCCAACTGCTCTTCGCAGGCGGACAATGTGATCTCAAGCTGCTGGACGACACCGATGTTCTTGAGAGCGGCATCGACATCATCGCGCAGCCTCCGGGCAAACGGCTGCAGAACGTGCTGCTCCTGTCCGGCGGCGAAAAAGCGCTGACGGCCCTGGCGCTGCTGATCGCGATCTTCCGTTTCCGGCCGAGTCCGCTGTGCGTCCTGGACGAAGTCGATGCGCCGCTCGATGACGCAAACGTGAACCGCTTCACGCGGCTTCTGGCGGAACTGAGCAAAGACACTCAGTTCATCATTATCACGCACAACAAGAACACGATGGAGATCGCCCAAACGCTCTACGGTGTGACCATGGAAGAAGCAGGCGTCTCGAAGATAATCGGGGTCGATTTCCGCCATCAACAAATAGCCTTAGCCAGCTAGAACGAAATTACGAATAACGAATGACGAATTACGAAATGAAACATGCGGCGCATGCTATTTTTTTGTTTAGGTTTTTAGGGAAAGAAGTGGGTGTCTCCAAACCGCTCGCAGTATATAATCCGTCCTTCGTAATTCGTCATTCGTGATTCGTAATTCAAAGAGGGGGGTTTATGTCGAATGTATGCATCCAGACAGAGCTGAGTGGATTGAAACTGCTCCGCAGAGGGAAGGTTCGCGATTTGTATGAGTACGGCGACAATATCCTGTTGATCGCGACCGACAGAATTTCGGCGTTCGACGTCGTGCTCCCCACTCCTATCCCGATGAAGGGCGCCGTGCTGACGCAGCTCTCGCAATTCTGGTTCGACATGATGCACGATATCGTGCCCAACCACCTGATCAGCACCAATGTGGACGAATTCCCGGCCGACCTGCAGAAATTCCGCGATGTTTTGCACCTGCGAAGCATGCTCTCGGTTCAGGCAGAAATGTTCGCCGTCGAATGCGTCGCCCGGGGATACCTCGCAGGCTCCGGCTGGAAGGAATATCAGGAAAGCGGCTCTGTCTGTGGCATCAAACTGCCTTCCGGGTTGAAGGAATGCGATCGATTGCCTGAGCCGATTTTCACGCCGGCCACCAAGGCCGATACAGGACATGACCTCAATATATCATTCGAGGAAAGTGCCCGGATCATCGGGAAAGACAATGCGACCCGACTCCGGGATCTGACGATTTCCATTTACAACCGCGCCGTGGAGTACGCCCTTTCCAGGGGCATCATCATCGCGGACGTGAAATTCGAATTCGGGATCTACAGAGACAAGATCATCCTCTGTGACGAAGTCCTCACGCCCGACTCCTCGAGGTTCTGGCCGCTCTCCGGCTATAAGCCCGGAGGACCCCAGCCGTCTTTCGACAAGCAATACGTGCGCGATTATCTCGAGGAAATTCACTTCAACAAGAAGCCTCCTGCTCCGGAGCTTCCGCCCGCGGTGGTGAAAGGCACGACGGACAAGTACCTCGAAGCCTATCGTCTCCTCACAGGCAAGTCGCTGGTGTAGCTATTAGCGATCAGCTCTCAGCTATCAGCAGCCCGCGAGTTTAGGGACGAGCTGATGGCTGATAGCTGACAGCTTAATTTTATTGCCCCCACCGCTCACGCTGTGTAAGCTGTCCTCATGCAACTAAGCCACTGGACGTTTCTCGATTTTCTGTGCGCATGCATTCTTCTGATCTCGATCGGTCTTGCGGTAACCAAAGGCCTGGTCCGCGAGATTGTCAGTCTGGTCACGCTCATCGGCGGGTTTATTCTGGCCGTCCTGTATTACCAGTCGCTCGGCCGCACGCTCATGGAATTCTGCAAAACGGATTCGGTCGCCGATTTTCTCGCTTTCGTGATCATTTTCGTCGGTTGTCTCCTGATCGGAGCCGTGGTGTCGCTGATGATCAACCGCTTTATGAAGGCCGCCTCCATCAAATGGATTGACCGTTTTCTGGGAGGGATCTTCGGGCTGCTGCGCGGATGGGCGATCGCATCGGTCCTGGTCCTCGCGCTGATCGCATTTCCTTTGCGCGAAAACGTGATCTCGCAGTCCGTACTCGCACCCTATCTTCTGGCGGGAGCGCGCGCCGCGGTTTTCCTGGTTCCTCAGGATTTGAAAGACAAATTTTACGAACAGTACAAAAAGGTTCTTCAAAGCTGGCATCAGAATAGGGGCGCCGCATGAGCGAGAGTGAGGTCAAGTCACCGCTGCGGCTCAAAGAGCGCTTGGAGACTCTCTGCCGTGACATGGTTGAAAAAGGCATTCTCTATTCGGAAGCCACGGAGAACTTCGAGCGGTGTTTCATCATGGAGGTCCTGAAACGGAACAAAGGCAACCTGATCCGTTCGGCCGCCACGCTGGGCATCCACCGCAATACGCTGTCCAAAAGGGTTAACCACCGCAAAATCCCGAAGAGATGATCAGATATCAGATCTCGGCGTGTGACCGCTTGCTCCAGACTTAAAATCTGTGAGGAGATCGCGTTCAAACCCGCCGCCTATGAATCCTGCTACTCGCGGGCTTCGGCGTGGTGGCGGACGTCAATGCCCTTGACATAAAAAAGCACGTCCTCCGCAATGTTGGTCGAATGGTCCGCAATTCGTTCGAGGTTGCGGATTACCGACAACAAATTGACAGCCTGCGGTATGTTCTTGGGACTTTTTTCCATGAAGCTGATCAATTCATGAAAGGAGGCGTTGCGAAGATCATCGACAGCGTCGTCGGAAGCCAGCACGCTGCGGGCGAGTTCAACGTCGCGCGCCACAAAGGAATCCAGGGATTTTCGAACCATGGACTCCACTAAAGCGGCGATATGGGGAATGTCAATCATGGGTTTGATGGAAGGTTTTCCTACGAGATCG